>CAZDQW010000067.1:0-2223 GCA_964507845.1 uncultured Megasphaera sp. | reverse complement strand
GATAGAGGTGCCAATAACCGCATTCGACAGCTTTTTTCATTTCCAGCTGCGTCGCCCCCATGCCGGCTTTTATGCCGTGTTCAAGGCAGGGGCAATACGCAATGATGAGAGACGGTCCGGGATAAGCTTCCGCTTCTCGAATCGCCCGTAACGTTTGGGCCTGATTATATCCCATAGCTACTTGAGCGACATATACATAACCGTAAGTCATGGCGATGGCGCCCAAGTCTTTCTTTTTAACTTGCTTTCCTCCGGCAGCAAATTTTGCAACAGCCGCGGTCGGCGTCGCTTTGGATGACTGACCGCCAGTATTAGAATATACTTCCGTATCCATAACTAGAATGTTGACGTCTCGGTTCTGCGCAATAACGTGATCAATACCGCCGAAACCAATATCGTAAGCCCAGCCGTCGCCGCCAAAAGCCCATACAGATTTTTTAGCCAAGTATTCTTTATTATCAAATATGAATTTAATATCTTCATTGGCCGGAACTTGTTCAAGTGCTGCAAGGAGATTATCCGCGACTTCTCGAGATTTTACTCCATCATTGTAATCAGCCAAGTAAGCGTCAATAGCTTCTACGGCAACACCTTGCTCTTTCAATGCATTCAAATGAATGCGGAGTTCCTGCTGGATAACGTCCTGTGCATGGAAGAAGCCATAAGCAAATTCAGCATTATCTTCAAATAAAGATTGTTCCCAGCACGGACCGAATCCGCGGTTATCCGTACAATACGGTGTTGCCGGCAAAGAACCGCCGTAAGCTGACGAGCAGCCTGAAGCATTAGCAACGTACATACGGCTGCCAAAGAGCTGCGTAACTGTCTTGATATACGTCGTTTCCGCACAACCTGCGCAAGCCGGCGAGAACTGGAAATACGGTTTGGCAAACTGCAATTCTTTAACACTCTTGTCGCTGATCGCATCTTTCTTGATATACGATTCATCCATGACAAAACGGTTAAAGTTATCCTGCTGATCGACTTCGTCCTGCATCGGAACCATCGTAAGCGCGCCTTTTTCTTTCAGCGGACAAACGCTGACGCATACGCCGCAGCCGAGGCAGTCGTACGGCGAAACTTGGATACGGAAATTATAGTCTTTGAGCTTCGCTCCCTTCGCTTTTACTGTTACGAAGTTTTCCGGGGCGTCAGCCAATTCAGCATCAGTCAAAAGTACCGGCCGAATAGCCGCGTGCGGGCAGGCCATGGAACAACTGTTGCATTGTGCGCAAACTTCTGCATTCCAATGAGGAACTTTGATGGCGACACCGCGTTTGTTATATTCCGTCGTCCCGAGCGGCCATGTACCGTCAAAGCAATTATGCTTTTTGAATACAGAAACAGGCAAGAAATCGCCTTGTTGGCAGTTCATCGGCTCTACGATATCCCGAATAAACGCCGGCAAGTGAGACAAATCTTTTGGCGTATCCGTTGCATTAGCCCAAGATTCCGGAATTTCTACTTTGACAAGACCTTCAATGCCAACGTCGACAGCTCTGTTGTTTTTGTCAACAATTTCCTGACCGCCTTTTTTAAAGTAGCTGACATAATTTTCCTTCTTCATGGCATCAACGGCCATTTCAAGGGGAATAACATTCGTCAATTTAAAGAAAGCAGCTTGTAAAATCGTATTTATGCGGTTTTCCAAACCAATTTCACCGGCTAATTTTGTAGCATGAATTATATAAAACTGTGCATGTTTATTATACAAGTCCCGTTTCATTTTAGCTGGGAGCTGTGCGTCCAATTCTTCCGGCGTCCACGGACAGTTCAAGAGGTATACGCCGCCATCCTTCAAATCGGCCGTCGTATCGTATTTATGAACATATGTAGTAGCATGACAGCCTACGAAATCAGCCGAATCAACGAGGTATGTCGCATGAACCGGATTATCGCCAAAACGCAAGTGAGATTGCGTCAACCCTCCTGTCTTCATGGCATCATAAGCAAAATAGGCTTGAGCATATTTATTCGCCGTTAAACCGATAATCGTGATGGCGTTCTTATTTGCGCCAACCGTGCCGTCACCGCCGAGACCCCAAATTTTAGCAGCTGTTTGTCCCGGATAAGACAGGCAAACAGGTACATCCGGAAGAGATGTATTCGTAACATCATCAATAATGCCGATAGTAAAATTATTTTTCGGCTCATTTTGTTCCAAATTAAGATATACGTCAGCAATTTGTGCCGGTGTCGTGTCTTTCGATGCTAAACCGTAAC
>CAZDQW010000066.1:0-2306 GCA_964507845.1 uncultured Megasphaera sp. | reverse complement strand
CATCAACCCCAAGTAAAAGAGTTTTTTCGTGCATTTTTTATGGCGCTGGGGTGTTTAAAGGAGCCAAGCTCCTTTTTGGGTTTAATATGTATTCAGTTTTGAGAAAACTCAGTTTTTTAAGCGATACTATGCTACATAAACATTTTTTCTTGCAGGAGGGGTGTAAAACCGCCCGGAATACTCAAGTATTCCTTAAATGGAGACGCACATAAGAATAAGCAGGTCACGTCAAGGAAATAATGATTGTCAAAGAGGGGGCGAAGCTAAACGCTTTGCCTCTTTATTAGTCTTTCCAAACGAAAGCTGGATGTGTTTGAGATACATCAAATGACGTTCATTTACGCAGTCAAAAATACACAAAGTAAAAACACACTTAATTCAAAAAAAAAAAAAAAATAAAGCAAAAATAAATTTCATATTATATAATGGTACAAAATAAAAAACTCACATAAACATGGAGGGGAGAAAAAATGAAACGAGCAATCCAACGAATTATGTCATGCCTTTTGGCGGCGGTTGTCTGCTTAGCGATTTTCACGAACACAACATCGGCGGCGACGGGGGCCACGGAGACCGTGAGCATAGAAGTCGAATACAGGCAAACGGAAGCCCGTTCGATGATTGGGTTGATTAATGACTTACGTACAGGAGAGAACGCGTGGTACTGGACGTATGAAGGCGAAAAATACAACGCATCGGGTCTTAGTACCCTTGACTATGATTACGGATTAGAACAGATTGCAATGCAGCGCGCGGCGGAGATTGCGATCTACTTCGGTCATACCCGTCCAAACTATGAAGCTTATTTTGATACTAATTGGGGTATCGATGTCTATGCAGAAAACATCACGGTTGGAAACGGTGACGCAGAAAGCACATTTGCAGCATGGGCAGAGGGAAATGCGGCGAATTGGGATGGCCAAAGTAACAGACGCAGTATGCTCAACAGCAGCTACACTGCAGTGGGGATTGCTTGCGCTTATTATAATGGGACATATTATTGGGTGCAGATATTTGGCGATTCTTCCGGAACACCGGAAACGGTTGCTAACAATAGTAGTACAACTGTCGAAGTGGATGTTCATTTGATCTTTTTTGCACCGATTTTCACGCCTGACACAGAGTCTCTAGCGGTTACATTAGGTGGAAGCATCAGCTTGCCGTCAATCACCTCATTGCTCGAAGGAGCATACGTCACGGTGGATTTCACTTGGAAAATCGAGGACACTTCGATTGCGGAGATTTCCGACGGATCTATTATCGGGCTTAGCCTTGGGGAAACCAAGCTCATCGCTACGGCTTTTGGCGAATCTGTAGAGTTTGTTCTCACCGTTCAGGAAGTTGCCGCCGAAACCAATGAGGAAACCGGAACCGGCGGTGACAACTCAAGTACAGGCTCAACATCAGGTACTACAGGCACAACGTCAAGTACTACAGATACAACATCGGGTACTACGGACACAACTTCGGATACTACAGACACAACTTCCGATGCTGGCACGACCATTGCGGCCGGCGCGCAAACCGGGGATGCCGCTGGATTAGCCCTCTGGACCGCGTTGCTATTGGTCAGCGTATTCATATCAATTATAGCGGCGACTACCCTCAAAAAGAGAAGCCGATTATAGTAAACGACAAATAAATTTGCCTTTTACTATAACCCTCAGGGAGATGCGAACACGATATCTCTTGAATTTCAAATGACAAATCTCATGTTACCGGTCACAGTGTGGCCGGTAATGTATTATTATGCTATAATGCGCCTAAATGCGAGCGCAGGAAAATAATTACCTTTACTATCTAAGCTAAAATTGCGGAGATAATAAATAAGACTGCTGAACATACTGAATTGGTTTATTATAAATACGTCAAAATGTTACATAAAATTAATTGAAGTAGTGTTTGCTGAGAATAAAATTTTTGATATGATATACAAGTGATGGAAGAAATATTACAAAAACAAGGACTATCAATAGAAATATTAACACAACTCTCATATCAGTCTAAGCTTGGCGTCAATTTAAAACAAAATTTGCATTATTTTGAAAAAAATGCACTGTTCAAAGTTTTCGTGTTGCAGATATGTCAAAAGGAAAAGCTCATGATGATGGATATAGAGGGGTGCACGTTTATTTTCAGTTAAGCAACTACCACTACCCGATAGAGATTCAGTATAATACATATTATGATAGGCAGCTAAATAATTGGCTTCACAAATACATATATAAGCGGGATTTTACTGATGATATCGGTCTGTCATTGCGAAAGCAATATGAAGATGGTAGAATCAGAAATGAAAAAGAATA
>CAZDQW010000065.1:0-2741 GCA_964507845.1 uncultured Megasphaera sp. | reverse complement strand
TGATGGTGCTTCCACTGTTCCGGCGTCGGGACGAGGAAGGCAAAGACGGCGCCAATGACGGCGAAGATCCAGAGGACCTGCAGTGCCGCCGGAACGCCCCACTGGTCGGCACCCCAGCCGACGATGGGAGAAAAGAGGCCGCCCATGGTCGTGCTCAGCCCCAGGGTCACGCCGGAGGCAAAGCCGACGTTTTTCCCGAGGAAGGTCTGCCCTAAAATGACGATGGGGCTGTACGGCGCAAAGAGGGAAAAGGCCACGGGAATGAGCAGAGCCGTCGAAAGCCACAGATCCGTACTGTTTACGAAGAAGAACATGGCCGGCACCATGATGAGGAAAGAACCGCGCATGATGCGGATAAAGCCGAAGCGGTCGGCCAGGATGCCGCCGACGAAGGTAATGACGACGCCCATGGAAAAGAGGATGGACAAGGCCAGGCTTCCCTGGGATGGCGAGGCATGCAGGACGTGAATCCAGTAGATAGGAATAAAGGCGTTGCACAGCGTAAAGCCGACGGAGCGGACTAAAATGACGACGGACAATTTGCTGAACGACGACCAGTCGTTGTGTTTTTCTTCGTTGGGATGGGCCTTTGTTTCAGCGATGTCGGCTTCCTTGACCTGGCGCAGAACTGCCGGCATGAAGTGATAGAGCAGAAGGGCTATGACGGCGTTTACGATGCCGAAGACGACGAGGCCGTTTGCATGAAAGGAGTAGGCGAAGAACCCGGCGACGAGGGGGCCTGCGGCAAAACCGGCGTTGCCGCCGACGGAAAAGCTGCCCATAGCCCGGCCTTTTAAGGAGCCGGAAATCTTATTGACCATGCGGGCCCCTTCGGGATGGTACATGGATGAGCCGAAGCCGCAGAGCATGGAACAGAGGAAGATGAGCCAGTAGTTGTCCGTGAACCCGAGGACGGAGATGCACAGGCCGCAGATGATCGGGCCGAGGGGGACGAACCAGGGCCGGGATATTTTATCGGAATAGTAGCCGAAAATCGGCTGGGAAACGGACGATAAGAGCATGTTGGCAAAAATCAGCGTCGCCGCGGCCTGGTAATTCAAGTTGCTGGTCATGATAAAATGGGGCAGCAGCGCCGGAATGGCGCCCTGGGACCAGTCGACGGAAAAGTGGCCCAGGGAAAATAAATATACGTGCGGATTTAGTTTTTTCATCGGTCTTGCATCCTCCCGTTCAGTACAAATGGACTGAACCTATTATGACACAGAACGGCCGCCGTTTCAATCGACAGGAAGGGCGGAGGATAAAGGAAAATTTTTGTTATATCCATGAAAACAAGGCAAGTTCCATGATATAATAAAAACACGTGAGAAAAAGGAGTTGATCATCTATGCCTTCAAAGGAAATGTATGATTTAGGTGCCCAGACGTCGATTATCCGCGATTTGTTTGCCTATGGCCAGCAGCAGAGCGCCGTCGTGGGAAAGGAAAACGTTTTCGACTTCAGCATCGGGAATCCTACCGTCCCGGCGCCGGCCTGTGTCAGGGAAGCCATCGAAACCATCGTTGCCGAACGGCCGTCCGCCGACGTTCACGGGTATACGGCTGCCGCCGGCGATACGGCTGTGCGCCAGGGCCTTGCGGACTACATGAACGCCCAGTATGATGCCGCCGTTTCGGCCGATAATTTTTATATGACCTGCGGAGCCGCCGCGTCTCTTTCCATTACGCTCAAAGCATTGACGGAAACGGCTGATGATGAGATCATCGTTGTCGCGCCCTTCTTCCCGGAATACACCGTATTTATCCAAAATGCCGGGGCCAGGGAAGTCGTCCTGCCGCCGGATACGGAACATTTCCAGATTTCCCTGGAAAGTCTGGAAAAAGCCATTACGCCCCATACGCGGGCTCTTATCGTCAATTCGCCGAACAATCCGTCGGGCACGGTCTATTCGGCGGAAACGTATACGGCTCTGGCAGCTCTCCTGACGAAAAAGTCGGAAGAAATAGGCCATCCCATTTACCTGATTTCCGACGAACCGTACCGCGAAATCATTTACGACGGCCTTCCCATTTTGTATGTGCCCAAGTTCTACGCCAATACGATTATCTGCTACTCCTACAGCAAGTCCCTATCCCTTCCGGGCGAACGCATCGGCTACATTCTCGTTCCCGACTGCGCCGCCGATGCCAATGCGGTGTACACGGCCGTCTGCGGCGCCGGCCGGGCTATGGGGTTTGTCTGCGCGCCTCACCTCTTTCAGGACGTCGTCCTGGCGTGTATGGGGAAACTGTCCGATATGGACGTGTACGACGCCAACCGCAAGCTCCTGTACAACGGCCTTAAGGACATGGGGTACGAATGCGTTTACCCGAGCGGCGCTTTCTATCTCTTTGTCAAGTCGCCCGAACCGGACGCCAACGCCTTTTCGGAAAAGGCGAAAGCCCTCAACGTCCTCATCGTTCCTGCCGACAGCTTCGGCTGCCCGGGCTACGTCCGCATTTCCTACTGCGTCGATCCCAACATGATACGCCGTTCCTTCCCGGCCTTTAAAAAACTGATGGAAAGCTACGGAAAATAAGGTTTTATCCCGTTCCAGCCGCATGACTGCGCGGCCGGGACGGGGAAATTTTTTTCCGCCGGCAAATGGCGGCGCATCTTGACAGAGCCGTAATTTATGGTATACTGAATAAGTCAAAGATATACGGGCCTATAGCTCAGCTGGTTAGAGCGCACGCCTGATAAGCGTGAGGTCGGTGGTTCAAGTCCACCTAGGCCCACCA
>CAZDQW010000064.1:0-2848 GCA_964507845.1 uncultured Megasphaera sp. | reverse complement strand
CTCGCGGCGACTTGTTTATTCTACCAGACTTCTCCCCTTCCTGTCAATACCTTTTCCTCCCTTTTTTGCGGTTTTTTCCTCGTCGTTCTTTTTCCCTGAAGACAGCTTTGCATTAGCTCCTTTTTACAAGCCGTTTTTGTTTAAAAAATACACCTTTTACTTATAAACAATCTTTTATGATTTCTTTTAGCGCTCTTGTTTTGACTGCTATTCCCTATGACTGCCATCTTATAGTATAATTAAAACAAATATACATAAAACCATTGTATATTAAAAGGAGTGTATATCATGAACAAAAAATACCTTTTCCTCGCCGCTGCTTCTCTTGCAGCGGCCAGTCTCATGGCTGGGTGCGGATCCTCTTCGGACAATACCTCTGCCAAAGAAGAAGAAAAAACGACTTTGATCGTCGGTACGGAGCCAACTTTTCCTCCTTTTGAATTTACAGAAGGCGATAAATATGTGGGCTTTGACCTGGATCTGGTGCAGGCTATCGGCGACAAAATCGGCGTGAAGATGGAAATCAAGAGCATGGGATTCGACGCATTGATCCCGGCTCTCCAGAGCGGCCAGATTGACATCATCGCCGCCGGCATGGACAGTACGCCGGAGCGGTCCAAACAGGTTTCCTTCACCGACCCGTATCTGAGAAACGGCTATACCGTTGTCGTCCGTAAGGACAATACGACGATTCACGGCTTCGACGACCTGCAGGGCCTCGTCGTAGGCGCACAGGTCGGCTCCAAGCCCGTCGATATCGCCACGCAGTACGGTGCGACGGTCAAGCAGTACGACGCCAACAGCCAGGGCTGGATGGAATTGAACGCCGGCACCTGCGACGCCGTCGTCATCGACAGAGCCGTTGCCCAATACTATATGACCCAGGGCGGAAACGAAAGCCTCAAACTCGTCGGCGAGCCGATTCTTCCGCCGACAGGCATGGCCATGGCCGTTTCCAAAGACAATCCGGAATTGCTGAAAAAAGTAAACCAGGCTCTTACCGATATGAAGGAAGACGGCACCTTTGCGGCGATTTACAAGAAATGGTTCGGCACGGAACCGCCGGCCGACCGGATGCCCGGACACGAAGAATAATGTATACCACCTATATTTTTGATTTTGATTATACGTTGGCCAACTCGGAGCAAGGCATCGTCATGTGTTTTGAAAAACTCTTTGCTGATGAAGGCTACGGTCCTTTTCCAAGAAAAGACATATGCCGGACCATCGGCATGACCATGTACGACGCTATCGCCAGCCTGACCGGAGAGACAAGTCCGCAGCGCATCAACGAATTGGCCCATTTGTATAAAATCCGTTACGCCGATAAGTACATGACCGCCCATACCCATTTATATCCCCAGACAGTCCCGACGTTGCGCCGTCTGAAAGCAAAAGGCGCCCGGTGCTGCATCGTCTCGTCAAAAACTCGGTCACGTATCTATGAGACGATCTGCCGCGACGGACTGGGCGGACTGATCGACTACGTCATCGGCCGGGAAGACGTCGCCGAAGCAAAGCCGGCTCCTGAAGGAATCCTGAAAATCCGGGATCGTTTCGCTGTACAGTCCGAGGCAATTCTTTACATCGGCGACAGCCTCATCGACGCGCAGACGGCCGCCAATGCCGGCGTATCCTTCGCCGCCGTCACGACCGGCGCAACGGCTGCCCATGAATTTGCCGCCTATCCTCATGTGCAGATCATGAAACATCTCGACGAATTACATTCTCTATAACAAGGAGTGCATACTATGAACAAAAAATATCTTTCCATCGCCGCCGCATCACTCGCAGCTGTCAGCCTCATGGCCGGCTGCGGAAACAGCTCGTCAGACAACAATGCCGCCAAAGAAAAGGAACCGGAAAACGTAATTATCGTCGGTACGGAACCGACATTCCCGCCTTTTGAATTTGTGGAAGACGGCAAAGACGTGGGCTTTGACATCGATTTGCTCCAAGCTATCTGCGATAAAATCGGCTACAAAATGGAAATTAAAAACCTCGGCTTCGACGCCCTCATTCCGGCGCTTAAGAGCGGGCAAATCGACATTATCGCCGCCGGCATGGACGCTACGGAAGAACGCCGCAAACAAGTCGATTTCACCGACGTCTACTTCAGCGGCGGCTATACCCTCGTCGTCCGCAAAGACAACACGGACATCACCGGCTATGCCAGCCTGCCCGGCAAAATTGTCGGCGCCCAGGTCGGCGCCCGCGCCGCTCATTATGCCCGCGAACACGGCGCGACCGTCAAGGAATTCGACACCAACAGCCAGGGCTGGATGGAACTGGAAGCCGGTACGTGCGACGCCGTATCGATTGACAGCGCCGTAGCCATGTATTATCTGCGCCAGGGCGGCGATAAAACGCTGAAACTCGTCGACGACCTGATTAAAGACCGCAACGTTGCCATGGCCGTCAGCAAAGACAAGCCCGAACTGCTGGATAAAGTCAACACAGCGCTCCGGGAACTCAAAGCGGAC
This sequence comes from uncultured Megasphaera sp., assembly GCA_964507845.1. Classification (GTDB taxonomy): domain Bacteria; phylum Bacillota; class Negativicutes; order Veillonellales; family Megasphaeraceae; genus Megasphaera. The sequence goes on along the minus strand of CAZDQW010000064.1, from coordinate 365 downwards.
GGCACGTACGCCGCGCTATACAGAAAATGGTTCGGCGAAGAACCGACGGCAGAATAACCAAACAAAACACACCTTCCCCGGCAACTGCCTCTTTTGGGGTGAATATGCGTTTTGTTGTCCATACAACGGCCGCTGAAAAAATCCGTTAAACGAATTTTTCGGCCTGCGCCATGCGTTTTTCGATAAACTACCGAAACAGAAGAAAATACACTTAGATATGAAAAAGCCGGTCAGCAAATTGCTGACCGGCTTTCGTCATGTATTGCACCGCTGTATCAAATCTTTCCGACTCGCTTATTTATTGACGCGCACGCGCTGGATCGTCGGATTGCCTTCGCTGTCCTGAGCAATCGTATCGACGCGGA
>CAZDQW010000063.1:0-3016 GCA_964507845.1 uncultured Megasphaera sp. | reverse complement strand
AGCTGTCACTGGCGTCAACGATGACGTCCACAATATCGGCCGCTGCTTTTGCTATTTTTTTCCAATCGCTCATGCTTCTACCTCCTGCGGTTCCATTTCTTCTGCTGCTACGGATCCGGTTTCTTCCGTTACTTCTTCAGTTGCTTCTTCTGTCGTTTCTTCAGCTGCCGCTGCTTCGATTTCGTCAGCCCGTTCAATGACTTCCGTTACAAATTTCTGCACGAACGTCCATATCAGTTTTACCGAACCGCCAATAATAAAGGTATTCCGGATTTTTACCCATACGGAAGACGACGCTGCTGCTTCGGCTTTCTGCTGGTCTACAAATTCCGTTACAGCTTCATCAATAGCCGGCAGTACGCTGTCGGTGATTAAAGATTTCACAGATTCTTTCACTTCCGCTAACATCTCCCCCATGATTTCTTTGACAATCGTTTGAATAGCTTCGTTCATTTGTGTTTCCTCCCTTTATAAGTTTGAATTGATTTGGTGCCAGATGGCCTTCCCTCTGATAACGTCTCCGCCATGTTTCATGGCGCCATCTCCGGGAATGTCCGGCAGATACCACAAATCCCAGCGCATATCTGGATCTCCGCTGTACGGTCCGTATCCGTCCTGCAAAGCGGCTTCACAATGCGTCATGACGTTGCTGCTGTTCACTTCTAGGCCTAACTCGTCACACAGCACCGCCACGACCTGCGCCATGCTGTCAATCTGCGCTTCCGTCGGCGGATATGCTCCGAAATCTGTATCAATTCCGTTATTTGCATCAGCACCGTAACAGCAGCACAACACAATACCTACCGCATTTGTGTTTCTCCGCCACGTGTGCGACTTTGTTTCCGTTAAGCCGTTGCATGTGGCGATAATCTTTCCGTCGCTGTCGATATTGATGTGATAATCGTAGAAATAGCTGTGATACGTCCCAGCTGACCAATGCAGATATATCTTATCAATACAGTTCCTTGCACGCCGTCCCATTACCCGTAACTCATTGAGCGTTATCTGTTTCATTACTTATCACCTCCCTTCTCGAACTCGTCAGGTATGCCGTTGTCATCTTTATCTACCAACGCTTTACCGAAAAACCCGACGGCGGCGATGAAGGATACAGAGGTAATGGCATTGACGAACTGTATCATAATAGACAAGTCCGCATTCCCTTTCCCATACCAGTCAACGCACCAGGCGGAGATGAACAGCCCCAGACAGCCTAATACGATAAACAAAAAAAGATATACCATGACTCTCGGCATACCTTTGATTTGAACGCTGTCTATTTTAGACAAACTTTCTATGATAATGTTTTGTAGTTTTTGCATATTCCCCTCGCTTTAGTCGTGATTTACACGATTTTCCAGCGTATCAATGCGATGATGCGCCGACTTAGCAGACGACTCCACACACGCCAGCCGTTCGGCCATTCCCTGCCGTTTTTCCTCCACTTCATGAAGCTCTATCTGCATCTTATCAATCGCATCGTTCAGGTTCTGTATCGCTTCGTTTAACGGTTTGATAACGCTGTAATTAAATACCACACCCAAAACACCCAGCAGGGCGGTTACGGGGCCAATGGCTTCTAACCATTCCATCTGTACACCTCCAAGTAAATATTTCCCTCTTGTATAATCCCCATTCTTGTATTACAATGTATTACAAATAGATAAGGGAGGGAATATAATGAGTATTTCAATTCGACTGTCTGAAAAAGAAAATTTACTTATTAAAGAATACGCTAAAGTTTATAATATGAGCGTTTCAGAGCTAATTCGTACCGCTGTTCTTGAAAAAATCGAAGATGAGATAGACTTAAAAGCCTATGAAAAAGCAATGGAAGCATACAAAAACAATCCCGTAACGCATACCTTAGATGAAGTAGAAAAGGAACTGGGATATGAAATATAAAGTTCTTTTTACAGACGGCGCTAAAAAACAACTAAAAAAATTAGACAAACACACCGCTTTATTAATAACCGGATGGATACGGAAAAACCTAGAAAATTGTGAAAATCCCCGTCAACACGGCAAAGCCCTCTCAGCAAATCGAGTTGGCCAATGGCGGTATCGCATCGGCGACTATCGCATTATCGCTGAAATATCAGATAACAAAATTATTATTCTGATTTTATCCATAGCTCATCGGCGTGAAGCCTATGAATAAAACCCCTCAAATTCGAGGGGTTATTTTTTTATATCTTTTCCCTTGATTATGATTTGCATTGCGTAGTACAATGTACTAAAAGGAGGGATACACATGGCATTTTCTATCAGATTGACCGATGAAGAACGCAAGTTAGCCGACAGCTATGCAAAACTCCATTCCATGACGCTGGGGGACGCTTTCAAACGGGCGTTATTCGACAAAATTGATGAAGAATACGACTGTACTGTCTATGATGAAGCCGTCAGAGATTACATCAACGACGGGGAAAAGAGCCGTCCTATTTCCGAATTATGGAAGGAGATAGGAATTTGATGTATTCCGTAGAGACGACTTCACGCTTCGACAGAGAATTCAAAAAGCTAGATAAATACACACAACGGATGCTTAAAGCGTGGATTGAAAAACATTTGATAAACTGTGAAAATCCTCGTCTCTATGGCAAAGCCCTTGCCGCTAACCGCAGCGGTCAATGGCGATATCGCATTGGAGATTACCGCCTTATCTGCCAAATCCAAGATGAAAAGCTTGTTATTTTGGCACTTGCTATAGGCCATCGTCGTGAAGTATATGATATGCAGCAATAGCCAGCTCACTGAAAACGGTAAGCTGGCTTATTTTAGTTTTTTCTAACACAATCCTTCCAATAAAAAAGCGCAGGCAAACGGATCACCTGCGCACGCTATGAAATTAATCAATAAAATAAATCACTATGCGAGCCTGTACGGATTAGCTTTAAGACTAACGTTTGCCGGGAAATCTGGTACACTAACAATCAATCTGGCTCAATGTGGCACTCTCTCATGTTTTGGTAATTTCTTGAATTAGTAAGTGCATGGTCTCGGTAGGTTTCCG
>CAZDQW010000062.1:0-3116 GCA_964507845.1 uncultured Megasphaera sp. | reverse complement strand
TTGGCGCCGTCTTTGCCTTCCTCGTCCCGACGCCGGAACAGTGGAAGCACCATCACCGCTGACCATCAAAACAACCCTTCGCCGTGCAGCTATGGCGAAGGGTTGTTTTTGTGTGCGTGCGGCTTATATGATTTTCTATCAATTACCTGCTTCCCATAATATCCAGTAAATGCTGATAACTATCTACACTATCATAGACTACATCTGCCGTGGAAAGTTTCTGAAATAACTTTTTGGCGCAATCTATTTTCGCCTTTTCAGTCAGCTTTAGATTCAGCGTTTCCATTGTACCTTTCGTTTCCGCAATGAAAAAAACATGTTTGACCGTTCCTTTATGAAAGGCAATTGCCCAGTCAGGCGAATAATTACCTACCGGCGTCGGAATGGAAAAACCTCTAGGAAGCTTTGCATACACACAAACTTCACTTGCTAAATCCATATTTTCGGCAAATCGGCGTTCTATACTCTGCCCATCCTTTGCATAGCCGTCTGTAAACACATAATCTTGGACATTTTTTTTTGCATGATAGGCTCTGGAAAAATGAGTATGTTTCTCTGCCGTAAATATGGCGCTGTCGTAAGTTCCTTCTAACTGATTATACGTAATCTGTTCTACGATCATCGTAGCCTTTTGCCCATTGATATATTCTATAGTTTTGGCAATAAACTCTTCCGGATTATCCCGAAACATGGTAAAAACATGCGGTTTAATCCCTGCAAGGATTTTCGCTGCAGAACGCCGCGTCAGCATCGTCCCTTCTGCAATTTTTCCGACAAGGTCGTATGTAACAGAACTTCCTTCATTACGCTGTATCATAAACGTCCTGCTCTTTTCGGCAACAAATCCTGACCCTCGATCCAGCTTTTCCACATCCCACTCCTGTTCCTGCGTACCTGTGGTTACCGTATATTGGAGTTTCGCTACAGACATATTTTCGTCTATGTGGTCAATGGCTTTGCGAATCAATTCATTGCTGTCAAATTCAACGGTATAGGCATATTTATGATTGATATGATTCCACAGCTTCTGAAACTCTTTTTTATAGAAATTATCATTCAACGCATTTTCCAAAATCTTTGTTTCATGTCCGTTGGCAATCATATCATCAAGAGCATGTTCATCAAAAATACTCTGTATCAGCGCATGCACGACGCCGGAAATACCTGCGCAGCTTTCCGGTACAGAAGCAAGTGTTCCATTTGCAAGGTCTGCCCGATACTTATCCGTAACATGGTCATTGTCATCAACGTAATCATGCTTAATCAGATAGCGATAAATATCTCTGCCCTGCTTATCAGAAACAGTAATCTCGTCTCCGCCGATAGTTCGCGTGCCAATAAAATACTCTGCCGAAGCCTTAGTCGGCCGTTCGTAGAGATCATCACGAATGCTGCGCTGCAAATCAGCTACAAAATCAGCATATCCGTCTGATGCAATCACTGTCAACAGATTAATTTCCTGCACCTGAGTACCCAGCACATCGCTGTCCATGCGGTCGCCCTGCTGGTTTACGCAGAGGCGCAGTCCGCGGCCGACTTCCTGCCGCTTTTGCGTTGGTGAATTCCCGCCGTGCTTTAAGGTACAAATTTGAAAAACATTCGGATTGTCCCACCCTTCCCGCAGCGCCGAGTGAGAAAAAATAAAACGAACCGGATTATCAAAGGAAAGAAGACGCTCCTTATCTTTTAAAATCAAGTCATACGCAGAAATGTCGTCGCTCTCATCGCTACCGCGCTTAAGATGACTATCAACCTTGCGTCCTTTCTTATCAATACTGAAATATCCCTTATGAGTGCTATGCACATCAATAGCACGGAGATACTGTTCATACGGAGTATCAAAAAGCGTCAAATATTCGTTTAAAATCGCGGTATATTCCTGCTCGAAAATTTCGCCGTACTCGGAATTTACCTCTTGGCCGTCTTCATCATATCTGCGATACTTTGCAACTTCATCAATGAAAAACAAAGATAGTGTTTTTATGCCTCTTGAAAACAGATCTTTTTCCTTTTCGAAGTGTGATCGAATAGTCTCTCTAATTTGTACGCGCCGCAGATCAGATTCAGATACATCGCCGACTACTTCTCCTGCACGGATCACTTCGCCGTTTGTAAACGTTACGGTTCCTCGAATGGGATCAATGCCGCTGATATGATACCCGCGATACTGTTCCATATTCTTGGAAAGAGCAAATAGATCATCATCCACGCCAAGCATCCTCGTTTCTCGATTAATGGACTTATGATATGCGATTTCCAATTCGATGCGCGCCATAGGCGGCTTTTTCGGCGATATGATGATCCCTTCCAAAAAAAGATAGCTGTTTGTGCCGCGCAAATTTTTAATATCAAACCCTTTGACTTCGATGCGCTTCACCAGCCGTTTGTTGTACGCATCCAAGGCGTCCAGCACATAAACGAGATTATGATGCTGCTTATGCGTTGCCGAATAATTCAGACAAAATAACGGATTAAACTCTTTCAAGCTGTCCTGCGTCGCTTTTCCGCCCATTTTCTGCGGCTCGTCCAGAATGAGGATAGGACGGTTAGCTTTTATCAAATCAATAGGTTTCAAGTTGCCAAAGTCTTCTTGATCCTCAGTACGGATACGCCTGGAGTCCTTGCCGCGGGCATTAAACGCCTGAATATTGATAATCATGACATTAATTTCCGCACTCTGGCTGAACTCTCTAATGCCCGACAGATTTTTTGAATCATATACAAAACACCGTACCTTTTTTCCATAGTATTCCATGAAATGATCCTGCGTCGTTTCAAAGCTTTTGCGCACACCTTCGCGAATGGCAATGCTCGGTACGACAACGATAAACTTACTCCATCCGTACTGCTTATTCAGTTCAAAGATGGTTTTGATATAAACGTAGGTCTTGCCGGTGCCGGTCTCCATTTCTACATCCAAAGAGCAGACTCCCAAACCGGCAGTATGCACCAGTTTATCCGATTGTTTGATGTTGTTGCGGACCTGTATCTTTCGGATATTATCAAGCAGCTTTCGCTCGTCCAGCCGTATTTTGGCATTAGAATAACCAATATCACCAAAATCTAAATTTCCTAGCAGAAACTCGCCCTCTCTTACTTCCCGTTCCATATCCATA
>CAZDQW010000061.1:0-3128 GCA_964507845.1 uncultured Megasphaera sp. | reverse complement strand
TTACTAAATCTTCCGGTTTGATCGGCTTCACTAAATAATCCGTTACGGGAGTATGCATCGCATCGTAGACATAATTGAACTGCCGGTACGCCGTTAATATATAAATAATCATATTGGGATTTGATTTTCTGATAGATTTAGCCGCCTCTAACCCGCTGCATTTTGGCATATTAATATCTAGCACGGCAAACTCCGGTTTGTATTTACACGCCAATCGTACAGCTTCCTCGCCGTCTGATGCTTCTCCGCAAATAGTAATAGGCAAATGATATGTTTTTATTATATGACGGATATATTGACAAACCAAGCATTCATCATCAGCAATAATCATGGAGTACATATTACTCACATCCTGTCAAATTCAATTATTTATCCGAAGGATAATCCGCATCCTCGTCCCTCCGCCGCGAGCTTTTAAATAACTGAGGCGAAATTGTTTATCATAATAATGCCGCAGCCGCAAAAAAATATTTTTTATGCCAATCCCCTTAAGATCGATTTGGTTATAATCCATTACAGGCAGCATCCGGATCGTATCAGCAACATTATTCGGCATGCCGCCGCCATTATCAACCACTTCAATAACAGCCATTCCCATTCTAATACAGCCGTCAATACGTAAAACTCCTTTATATCGAATGTTTTTAAACCCGTGTAAAACAGCATTTTCTACTAAAACCATCATCGTCATTAACGGAATCTGCACTTCGTTTATTTCCGGATCTATATTTAAAAAAAACTCAAATTTATCAGGGAACCGTGTTTGCTGAATGTATAAATAATCTTTAATATATTCCACTTCTTCATCAACTGTAATTAAAGACTTTTCTTTTCCTAAGCTCAGTCTCAGCAAATTGGAAAGTGAATACGTAAGCGATGCAATTTTATCAGAACCGTCCAAAACGGCCTGCTGGGCTATTGTATTCAGTGTATTAAATAAAAAATGAGGATTGACCTGCGACTCAAGAAATTTCAGCTGCGTTTTATTTAAGGCCTCAGTCAACCACATCTGCCTTTCCCGTTCTTCTGCCAAACTAATTTTATATCTGCTTATTTCTTCTTCTTTAATATAATTGATCATAAGACGAATAAACGCGGTGCTAATCAATGCCAAGGTTTCTGCAACAGAAATCAACCGGTTTCTGGATATAACAGGAATTTCCCGGTACGCAGATTCCGTTGCCGAACTCATGTGACAGGGAATCTTGTCTTTTTTTATATCAGAAAATTTTCCATAACCGCAGCTTAAATATCCTAATATTCTATGATTTGCAATAATCGGCGTCTGGTACACAGATACTCCCAACTTACATTGTATCATTTTCGCCTTAATAAATCGTCCGCTTTGTTCACCGTGAATAAGCATGCAGTCGCCAAGTTTATTTTCTATGCACAATCGGCATAATTTTGGTAAAAACCGTTCATCAGCCATAAAGTTTCCTTGTCGATCGACTAAAAAAATATTCATATGTATCATGCTCATGAAGTGTTCAATAAGCAAATTTATATTAATTCGTTCCGCCAATGCAACAATATCAATGTTTTCCATAGGCAGTAAACTGGTCAGCGATTCTGGAATATGAGAATAAATAATACTGATAAATGACGCCGGTTCATCTGTAAAATTAATAATATGATGTTTGCTGTCACTGCTAATGTATCCGATATTTCCCTGACAAAGCGTTATCTTGCGGTTATCGCACCAATGGATGCATTCCCCCGTAAGACCAATAATAATCTCGTGATAGCCGAAATGACTATGCGGAAATTGTTCGCATTTAGGATATACCGTTGCAACAGACACAACTGGTTGTGCTTTTGCCGAATCTGGTTCCAATTGTATCCAATGCTGTTCTCCCCAATTAAAGACTTCCTCGTTAAGAACTTTCATATTATGAAGCCAAGGCATATTATGTATAAAAGCATTTTCATTATTCATTGCCGCAACCCACTCACTTCTGAATTATGTATCATAATTAATTCTACTAAAAAGCTCTCGCTGCTTTCTACTAAAATGCACCTTCTGTATACTATTTATGGCATAAGCTTCTGGCTGCATCATTGCATGAGAAAACTTATGCCATATAAATACCTTACTTCATTAATCTTTTAATTAATTTTCACGTTTTCTCAGCATTAAAACAGATATCATGCCCAATAATGCAAACGCGGCCAGAAAATACATGCCATATACATCTGAATGTGTAACGGATTTTAAATATCCTACTACATACGGACCAATAAAACCTCCCAAATTTGCTACAGAATTGATAATGGCAATACCGACAGCAGCCGATGCTTCCGCAAGAAACATCGTTGGGAGCGTCCAAAACGTACCGACAAATCCATAAATAGCTGCCGTGCTGACACACAAAAGAATAACGGAAAGCCACAGATTGGTCGTCGTCGTCAATGCAATCAACCCAAAAAACGCAACGCCTATCGACAAGCCGACATGATACCGGCGTTCCATCGTTTTATCAGAATGACGGGCAATCAGAACCATTCCAATACCGCCAAAAATATAGGGAATGACAGAAATCAGCCCAACATCCGTATTCGTAAGAGTACCGGATAAAGATTTTATGATCTGCGGCATCCACAATCCCAAACCATACAACGTAATAACATAGCACAAATAACTAAAGGAAAGATGCCATACTTTTTTATCCTGAAACGCTTTCCATTTGCTGACACCAACTTTTCCGGTCTTCAGTTCGCGTTCTTTTTCCAGCGTGTTTAACAGCCATTCCTTTTCTTCTGCATCCAGGAACTTCGCCTGTTCCGGACTGTCAATCATGCACAAAAGCGCAATAATACCCAAAACAACTGCAGGTATTCCTTCTAAAATAAACAGCCATCTCCAGCCGGCAAGGCCCAAAAAAGACACATTGTCAATGATAAACGTTGAGATAGGGCCTGTAATAATATTGCTCAGCGCCTGCCCGCACATAAACACCGACACGGTACTGGCAAAGTATTTTTCAGGAAACCAAAAAGTCAGATAGAGAATCATAGCCGGATAAAATCCTGCTTCAGCAATTCCTAAAAGTACGCGCAAAATTTGCAAATGCGTAACTGTATCAGCAAAACATGTAATAATAGTAACAATGCCCCATGTTACAAGA
>CAZDQW010000060.1:0-3331 GCA_964507845.1 uncultured Megasphaera sp. | reverse complement strand
GATCTGCACGTCGTGGGCGACGAAAGAAAAGGACGTAGACGCCCTCCTGGCCGATATGGCGGCCCTGAACCGGTAAGAAATAAAGAAACGCATGCATAAAAAAGAGAGCCTTAGATCTGTGCCCGTAAGACAGTGCTGTGAAGAAATTGCAAAATCGGCATCTGTTACACAGGCGGGGTCAGCAAGCAGACGACATGTAGCGCTTTTTGGGTGTCGTCTGTTTTTGTGCATTTCAGGACCGAAAATCGCATGGTTTCTGCCTTGTAAGGCAAATGGGCGAAAGATCTTTTCCCATTACAGGTTTTCCAAACAGGGGATTACGGCATAACGAACACAGTTTGTTTGCAGGAAAAGGTGCGTTTCCATGCAGCAGTTGCCGACAGATCGATTGAGAATGGCTCGCTTGATGCGGTATAATGTGTGTACACACTAAGGAGGTGCGGCATGGCTATACCAAAGCTGGACAAGCAGGATATTATTAAGGCGCTGAACTTTATTGATGAGAAGGGAGTGCCCTGGCATAATGAGAGCACCGGGTATGACCTTGTGTCTGAAAGTGGAAAAAAGTATCCGCCGAAGTATGTTGTGGCTGTAGCCGGCCATTTGGCAAACGGCGCAGATATTTCAACTGAATCTTTCAATAGTATTGAAGCAAGAAATTATCTGGAAAACTTAGGTTTTGCCATTGAAGCAAAACAGCAGGAAACATTTGAGTTGTCCATTACGGCCGATCGCGCAGAATCAGAAGAACCGGTTCAGCAGTTCAAAGGGTATCGGAACCCATTCTCGTCGATGCTGGTTGAATCGAAGAATCTGATTTTCAGAGGTGCGCCCGGTACGGGAAAATCCTACCTTGCTAGGGAAATTGCTGCGGATATTATCAGCAACGGCGACGTTGACGATTATGCGCTTCTTACGGACGAGCAGAAAAAGCAGGTGGAGTTTGTCCAGTTTCATCCAAGCTATGATTACGCTGATTTTGTTGAAGGGCTTAGGCCAAAGCTCAATGACGACGGGACGATGGGCTTTGAATTGCGCGACGGTATTTTCAAGAAATTTGCTGCCCGGGCCAGAAAGAACTATGAGGACTCGCAAAAATCCAAAGAAATACTGAAAAAGGAATACATATTTATTATTGATGAGATCAACCGAGGCGAGATCTCCAAGATATTCGGCGAACTGTTTTTTGCGATCGATCCCGGCTATCGCGGCAAAGCGGGAGAAATCTCTACGCAGTATTCCAATCTGCATGATGATCCCGATGAAAAATTCTATGTTCCTGAGAACGTCTATATTATCGGCACGATGAACGATATTGACCGCTCTGTGGACAGTTTTGACTTTGCCATGCGCCGCCGCTTCCGTTTCGTAGAACTTAAGGCAAATGAGTGGCTTGAGATGCTCGCATCGTTGGAAAATGAAGCATTGGAAGCTGAGGCAATCAAGCGAATGACTGCACTCAATAAAGAGATTGCGGCTGTTGAGGACTTGAACGAGAACTACCAAATTGGCGCAGCGTACTTCCTGAAATTAAAAAAAATTGATTTTGGCCGGCTTTGGACGGATTACCTACAGCCGCTCCTGCAGGAATATATTCAGGGAATGTACGACGAAAAAGGTCTTATGAATCGGTTTGCAAGGGCATACGGGTATTATGAGCCTGCCCGAGGTGATTCGGATGAAGCAGCTCACGATCAAGGATAATTCGCAGCTGAAAAAATTTGCCTTTTCCCCAATAGGGACGCTGACGGGAAAAATTGCCGATAAGACGTTGGGGCAGCTTGAGCGTGAAGGCGTGTTCGTATTCCCTAAGATGATCAAAGAGGTAGAGGACATTACGCGGGACCAGATGATCCTGCAAAGCGTCAATGATATGTATCGCTCCGGCAATGTGATGGGCTTTCTTGGCTGCGGCGATGAGCGGCTCATTATCGAATCCCGTTTTTGCGGAGAGGGAGAGGATTACTTTTTCCAGTATCTTTTGGGCAAGGTGCTGGACTTTCCCAACATGGTGAATTTAGAAACAAATGCCAATCAAGACAATCGTCTGTACCATTTTCTGCTGTTCCTTTTTCCGCACTATCTGAAGGCAGCCATGCGGAAGGGTTTGTTCAAGCAGTATATCAGCCGCAGGTATAATGACGGAAATGTGAAAGGCACCATCGATGTTGCAAGGCATATAAAGGCGAACACCCCGTTTATAGGACAGGTGGCATACAGCTGGCGTGAGTTTTCGTACGACAACAGTCTCTTGGAACTGGTGCGGCATACCGTTGAGTGTATCAAAAGGAAGCCTTACGGGAATAAGATTCTCGCCAACGTAAGAGACGAGGTAACCCTTGTAAGAAACGCAACTCCGGGATATGCACCTTATGACCGTCAAAAGATTATGGATCAGAATAAAAACAACCCTGTCCGGCATGCCTATTTTCGGGAATACTCCGTATTGCAGCGAATATGTCTGCTGATCCTTCGCCATCAGAAGCATCAAATCGGTCTGGGATCACGGCGCATATACGGCATACTGTTTGACGGCGCATGGCTGTGGGAAGAATATATTCATTCGCTTATTTCGGATGTCTTCTACCATCCGATGAATAAGGGCGGCAAAGGCGCGCAGAGACTGTTTCATGGAAATGCGGGACTGATCTATCCTGATTTCATCAGCCGGGATCATAAGAGGCGAATCATTGCGGACGCTAAATATAAGCCCGTTGACAACATCGGCAACCGGGACTATTTGCAGGTCCTTGCCTATATGTTCCGATTTGATGCAAAAAACGGGTATTACCTGTATCCTGAAGCAGCAGGTCGTGACGATGAGAAGCTGCAGATGAACTGCGGCTCGACCTATGAGGCAAATGTTAGGCCCCGTGACGATATCAGCGTGATTAAGCATGGATTACACATTCCTGCAGATGCAAAGGATTATTCAGACTTTGCCGCAAGATTAAAAATTCAGGAACAGAAATTTAGAAGCGTGTTTTTTGCATGAGAGAAATCCCTATGGGGGACAACAGGAATGGGAAGAGGCCGACACAGGTATGATTTTTCGCATATAGAGGAGATTCATATCTCGTATGTCCGTATCGGCTTCATTCCCGCGGATGTATTGATAAAAGGAAAACAGGCATGACGGAAATCATGCCTGCTCTAAGAAGCTTGTATCGTATTGTCTTACCGAAAAGAGAGCCGCAAAGGGCTCTCTTTTTATATGTTTTATATTGTTTGTGCGTTCTCTTCGTCCCTTAGGAAAGAAAGGGGAGGGCATCAGTTTTCCTGATGACGGCGCAGGGGCGTAAAGGTAAATTCGCTGCCGTCGAAATGGATG
>CAZDQW010000059.1:0-3641 GCA_964507845.1 uncultured Megasphaera sp. | reverse complement strand
GCCGCCAGCGTCCTCCTGAATCCGCTGCTGTCGCTCTTTGGCGATTCGGCGGCTGTCCATGTTGTCTGACACAGAAGGTACCGGGGATTATAATGTTAGTCCGCTTCTTTTGTGACATAATAATCCCCCTGATGTGCTGCTTTTATTTTCCTGCATCAGGGGGATTATTGTCTGTTGACCTGTTTATACGGATCTGTTCAAAGCACATAGTCGGACCATTTTATATTTACTGAACGATGCCGTTATGAGTCCTCATACGCCCGCACGCGCAGCATCAGTCCTCTTTCCTGACAGATAGCCCTGCATTTTTCTATTTCTTCGTCATCTTCCACGTGATCCACGACAGTGAGGACGACATGAGGCACATAATCCTTGCACCGCTGGGCAAAGCGCAGCATGGCCTCGAATGACTGTATCCCGAAGGAGCTTTGCGTCAATGCCAAATACCGTTCCTTATTGGAAGCGTTCATGCTGATGGATATCGTATCCAGCAGGCCGCCGCCGAAATCAGGCGCCGTATCTCGTCCATACGAAAGGTCGGACAGGCCGTTCGTATTGAGACGGGTCAGCACATCCGGATAGCGGCCCTTAATATAAGCCAGCAAAGCCTTAACGTCGTCCAGCCGTTCCGTCGGCTCGCCGAAGCCGCAGAAAACGACTTCACCTATATACGGCCACGGCGCTTCGTCAAGCAGGTGCTTGACAGTTTCAACAGACGGTTCCTCCCTGAGCCATAACGTCGTATCTTCCGCCATCTTTTTCATGCCGCGCAGACAAAACGTACAGGCGCAGGTACAGCGGTTCGTCAGATTGACGTAGATGGAACGCTTTCCCTCCGGCTGTCGTTTCAAGCTTTCTGCCAACGTAATATATTTGCCTTTATCATACGCATATACAATCATGGGATGGGTTCCTCCTATTTCAGTTCTGTTAAAAATTCTTCAAAAGCCAATCCGCAGTTATGGGGCAAATTCAGTTCTTCCGTATAAGCCATTGCTTGGGAGACAAAATCGGCTGCCGCTGCAACTGCCTGCGCCAACGGCCGTCCTAGAATGACGTAACCGGCGACGATAGCCGCAAATACATCGCCCGTCCCGGAGCGGTCGCTGCCGATTTTCCGAACCGGATGCCACTGGGGATTACTGTTCTGTTCATAAATATAATTCCCGATATATTCGCCGTCATGGAGTCCTGTAATCACCAGCCGCTTCGGTCCCAATTCCGACAAAGCTTGCCCTATGCGATGCAGGGTATCCTGCGGCAGGATTCCGCCGTCAGGATACGGGATTTGCAGCAGACGGCAGGCTTCCGTCAGGTTCGGCGTAATAACGTCTGCATACGCTAAAAGGTGTTTCATATTGCGGCACATATTTTCCGTATACGACGGATACAGTTTGCCGTAATCACCCATGACGGGATCAACGATAACTGTCGTCGCAGGCGTTTTAAAGGCTTTCATAAAATCCAGGACTATGTCGATTTGGTGTTCCGAGCCGATAAATCCCGTTAAAATGCCGTCAAAGGACAGGTGATTTTCCTTCCAGTTATCTATATACGCTTTCATGCGGTCTGTATAATCGTCAAGGTAATATGCCGGAAAGCCCGTGTGAACGGAAAGAATCGCCGTCGGTACGATACAGGCCTGTATTTTCAGCGCCGAAATCAGCGGCAGTTCTACGGCGGCAGAGCAGCGGCCGTAACCGGTAACGTCATTGATAAGGGCAATTTTTTTCTGATATTTCATGCCCGTTCTTCATCCTTCCTCAATAAAAAGCAGTATTTTTTTCCTATCGTCCAACAGCCGCAGCCGGACAGCGCGCCTTTGCGGAAACGGGCTCAAGCCGAGTAATACGGTGCGCTTCCACATCGCTTCTCTCTCTGTCTTGTGCCGGCATGATGAGATAGTTCTTCAAACCTGTATCTAATTGTATGGCAATAAATGCATTAAGTAAATGATACAGATTGATGTATTTCTGTCTGCAAACAGTTTTCCTGCCTGCAAATGGTTGGAATACAATAAGGCGTTTGAATGACTTCAGCCACGTTTGCAGCAACATTCTGTCTTTAACATTGCTTAATGCAGCTTATATCTCCATGTCAAATCAGAACCCGTGTACAAAACAGCGCCTTACCCTTCAAAAAGTCTGTATCCTGCCTTTATTTACCCACATGAATTTCTTTGATTTGTTAATAGAGTTATCCCCCAAAATGCGGTTTTTAACGCTTTATTATTTCAGAAAAAAGTGATATGTCCTATAGCTAATGTCTTGAAAAATGTGCAATAAATCATAAGGAACAGCGTGATACACCTTGCCTAAAAAGAAAAAAATCTCTGTAAATATAGATCTTCCATGATAATTTTGGTTTATACATAACAGTACATGCTGATCCTATCAAGCGTGGGCGGAATTTCCGCTTGCTACCCGTTTTTTCTTGCCATGTTAATAGGCCTCCTATGATTTAAAAATTTTATCATAGAAGACCTATACCGACAGCTTATTTACAGAAAAAGTTTCACACAGTTTTTTTTACATAAAAACCAACTAAAAAAAGTTTTACTCATCCAATACTTTATCAACTAATCGGAAAAATGCAGAAATAGCATGTTCCAAATCGTCATCAGGCGTATCCTCTTCTTTGCAATGAGACAATCCGTTCGTTGATTTGGCAAACATCATGACAGAAGGCAATACTTTCGCCATTTCAGCCGCATCATGAAGCGGCCCGGAAAACATGATGGTTGCGTCTCCCGTTTCTTCTTGTACGGCTTGTTTGCATAATTCTGTCAAATGTTCGTCAAAAATAGTAGGAGGTATACTCCATACCGGATTAAAACTTACCTCAACTTTATTATCAGAAGCTGCTTTTAAACAAGCATTGCGTGCTTCGTCATATATCTTTTTTAGAGTTTCAGCATCTATTGAACGCTGATCTAATGAAATAGTACAAACACCCGGATAAATTGTAACAATATCAGGAACAACGTTTACTTTGCCAACTGTGCAATATGCCTCATATTTTAAACCAATCTCCCTAAAATCAAGCGCTGCCTGGGCTGCCGCCAAAAATGCGTCATGCCGCATGGGAATCGGGCATCCTGAATGGGCACGCTGACCGGTAAAAGTAATATATTGTCTTTCACAGCCGGTTATTCCATATACGCAGGCAACCGATTTATTCTTATTTTCTAAAACGGGAGCTTGTTCAATATGAAGTTCTAAATAGTTTTTAATATTTTTATCAGAAAATTCAGTACGCGCTTTAGGGAAATCATTAATATCCAGATTGTATTGTTTTAATGCTTCTGCAAACGTTATCCCTTCTTTATCGGTTAATTGCGCTGCTTGTTCAAGATCTAAAGCTCCGCTGATTACTGACGATCCTATACAACTTCTGCCAAATCTTGCGCCTTCTTCATCCGCCCAGCTAACTACATAAATAGTTTTTTTAGGTTTTTTACCATAAACTCCATAACGCTTGATAACTCCCATTCCGGCTACTACGCCTAACGCGCCGTCAAGCCAACCTCCGTCATACACAGAATCTAAATGGCTGCCAATTAAAATTGCTTCATCTGTTTCGCCCGGAATTTTTGCAAAAATATTATAGGCAGAGTCAATAGAAATTTCCGCGCCCTCTGC
>CAZDQW010000058.1:0-3797 GCA_964507845.1 uncultured Megasphaera sp. | reverse complement strand
CGGTTATCAGGGGCAGGCACGCAACGTACCAGGGGAACAGTCTCGCATTCGGATCTATAACCGGCTCATTGAGCGTATGGCTGCCGTATCCTTCTCCTTTGGCAATCGCAGCCTTTAATCGATGGGTAACGTAAAAAATGCCTAATCCGTAAATAATAGCTGATCCGATAAAACCTGCAAGCGGACCTGCGTACAGATTGGTCCCGAAGTACGTCGTCGGAATAACGTTCTGAATCTGCGGGGTGCCGGGAAGGGCATCCATTGTCGCCGTAAACGCGCCGAGGGCAACGCAGACAGGAATCAGTCGTTTCGGATAATTGGCTTCTTTAAATAACGCTGCGGCAAAAGGATATACGGCGAACACGACAACAAACAAAAGAACGCCGCCGTAAGTCAGAATGGTACCAGCCAAGACAATAGATATAACAGCTTTTGCAGGTTCTTTGCCCAACCCGTTGATAATCGCGCTGGCAAGGCCGCGGGCAAGGCCCGTTTCTTCCATGACTTTGCCGAAGATAGCGCCTAACATGAATACGGGGAAATACGATTTGATGTATGTTACGGCTTTACCCATAAATAATTCGGTATACGAGGGCATAACGTCAAGTCCCGTCAGCGTCGCCGCTAAAATGGCCATGATAGGCGCCATCATGATAACGGAAAATCCGCGGTAAGCAAACGTCATTAACCCCACTAAGCTCAGCAGAATGACGATAATGTTAAAATCCATACTTTCTCTCAACTCCTTGCAATGATTGTGACAATAAGAACTTAAAAAGATGTAATAGGCCATGGCGCATGCATTCATTGCTTGTTCTAGAACAGTTATTATGGAATTTTGTGAATGCTTTTGACTTTATCATACTACCTTTGTTTCCTTTCTGTAAAACGACCCTTCTTCATTCTAAACATGAAAATCATTCAGTCATTCTGTTTTTGTATCTTTGCACGCAAGTTAATCGTTTATCTAATGTTTGTCCTGAATAATAAGCCGACAAAATTAAACGACCTTTGCCTGCGGAATGCAAAAAATTCATAAATAGGCAAAGGTCGTTTGTCGCATATGCTATCTGTTGATTTGCTGTATTAGATCCAAAAACAATTTCATGGGCGTAGAAATAAACTTTTCCTTATGATAGGCCACCGTCGGAATCCAAGGAAAATCAGGTTCGCACAACCGTACCGAAGCAATATTGTCGGCGCAGAACTTATCTACAATCGGCTTCGGCAATATCGTAATCCCGTTGCCGCAGGTGACTGCTTCAATCAACAAATCCCACTGCCCGCTTTCCATCGCTATGACCGGCGAAAACCCGGCCTTGCAGCAATGGTCAATGATGCTTTCATGAAGCATAAAAGAATTATTCAATAGGTAAAACTGTTCCTGCGCCAATTGTTTGAACGAAATCATCTCATAATGAGCCAGCCGGTGGTTGGCAGACATGACGCAGACTGCTTCCGATTGCAGGAAGGGAATCTGAACAAAGTCATCATCTTCAAAAGGCTGTATCAATATACCGATGTCGACAGCACCGGCTTTGACCATAGAATAAGCCGTGTTGGCGCCGATTTCCGATACTTGCAGGTTAATCGCCGGATACATGGATTTATATTGATGTAAAATAGAATACACGACAGTAATCGTTACCGGCGGAACTCCCAGCGTCAGCGTGCCCCTGGCTGATTTTAACAACGCCGACAATACTTCTGTTTCCGATTTATAATTCGAAACAATTTTAACAGCGCCGTGATAGAAAATTTCTCCTGCCGATGTCAGTTTAAATTTTTTCGCAGTCCTATCCACCAATTCCGTATCGTACGCTCTTTCCAAAGAGCGGATCGCCTTGCTGATCGTCGATTGACTGATAAACAAAGATTCAGCAGCTTTTGTAAAACTTTGCTTTTTCACCGTTTCGATAAAATAAATAAAATGATCTATATTCATAACATCACTCCTTTCTGCCAATAATATTCCAAATCTATACGCGTCTCTGTGCGTATCATACGTGCCGCAAAAAGCATTTTGATACCCAGAACCATCATGCTTTTTCATAATATCATTATGGCATACAACAAGCCGTGCTCAAAAAGGAAATAAATTCATGCGCATCATCATTTCATTTCATTTATTTTTTCTGCATGATTTCTATTCACAACACCTAGAGCCGCATGCCAAAAATGCTTCTTCATATTGCTGTTTTTTGTTATTAAACACTAAAATAGAATGAGGGTTTATTGATTGATAGTATAATGTTATCAATTCGCAAGCAAAAATATAATGGTTTACTTCCTCGCCTTTATTATACAATAGAAACGCAAGCTGCAACGAAGGTGTTAACGACGTATCAGATCCATATTTATTTCGTTGTTTGCTTTAGTACGTGAAAAACAGAACAAGATGTGCTTATTATAAAAAAAGGGGGAATACCTATGGAGGAAAAAACAGAACGTCCCGTAAAAAAGACGAGAAAACGCTGGTTCATGCTTTTCTTATTATTCCTATTAACGGCGATTAACTATCTCGACAGAACAAATATGGCCGTTGCCGCTCCGTCTATGAGCGCAGAACTGGGATTTGACGCAGCGACGATGGGGCTGTTGTTTTCGGCCTTCGCTTGGTCCTACGGTCTTATGCAGATTCCCGGCGGCTGGTTTTTACAACTTTTTGGCTCCCGCACGGCTTATACAATTTCCTTGTTTTTCTGGTCTTTATTTACCGTATTAATGGGCTTGGGGCAAAGCTTTGCATCCTTATTCGGCATACGGCTGGCTATCGGCGCCGCCGAAGCGCCGGCTTTTCCAACAAACAACCGTGTCGTCACCACCTGGTTTCCGACCAAAGAACGCGCAACGGCTACGGCCATATATACGGCCGGCGAATTTATCGGCCTGGCCTTTTTAACGCCTTTTCTATTCTGGATATTGGAACATTTCGGATGGCGGGAGATTTTCTACATTACTGGCTTCATCGGCATTATCGCCAGCGTTTTCTGGCATTTCCTGTACAGAGATCCAAAAGAATGCCGCGGCGTCAACGAGGCTGAACTGGCATATATCCGGGAAGGCGGCGGCCTGCCGGAAAAAGCCGCGGCGGCGGCCCATATTTCCTGGAAACAAGTTGCCGAATTATTTCGCCACCGCCAGCTTCTCGGCGTCTATCTCGGTCAGTTCGCCAATACGAGCACCATGTATTTCTTCCTCACATGGTTCCCGACGTACCTCATCATGGCTAAACAGCTGCCCTTGCTGAAAGCCGGTCTTTACGCCGTCATTCCTTATATCGGCGCATTATGCGGCGTGCTTCTCGGCGGTTACTGGTCCGATTCCATGCTGCGCCGCGGCGCGACATTATCTAAAGCCCGGAAACTTCCCATCATCTGCGGCCTCCTCTGTTCCATGACCATCATAACGGCCAATTACGTCGATTCGCTCAATGCGATTATCGCCATCATGTCTGTCGCCTTTTTCGGCCAGGGAATGGCCGCTATTATCTGGAGCACTGTCGGGGATATCGCGCCTGCCGATTCCATCGGCATAGCCGGCGGCGTGTTCAATTTTATCGGTAATTTATCCGGTATCATCACGCCTATCGTCATCGGCGTCATCCTGCAGCTGACCGGCTCTTTCGTCGGCGCCATGGCGTTTATAAGCTGCATAGCCGCCATCGGTATTTTTTCATTTATCTTCATTGTCGGCGATATACACCGTATAGAACCGGTTTCCCCAAAAGAATAATCACACCGGCATACAAAAAACAGGTTCTGCATGCAGAACCTGTTTTTTGTATATCATTTTTC
>CAZDQW010000057.1:0-4579 GCA_964507845.1 uncultured Megasphaera sp. | reverse complement strand
TAAGAAAAAACGGCGCCTCCCTTCATCGGACAATACGTATCCGGCAAAGGGAGGCGTTTTATCATGCCGGAAAAAGAAGCAGCGGTCTGACTTCCTTTTTCCGTGTACATAAGAAATAGATGGCTCTGTGTATATATGTTTGATATAATATATAATATGCCATTTATTTATCAGCAGATTGGACGGTATGCAGGAAGTTTTTTTATCCTGCGGCAGGGAGGAGACAGCAGTGGAGATTTTTGATAACACGATGAAGGTAATTAAGGATGATCTTGAAAAACGAATTGTAAAGGGAAGCCGAATCTCCATTGCCGCCGCCTGCTTTTCCATATATGCCTATCAGGAACTGAAGAGCCAATTGGAATCGTGCGCCGAACTGCGCTTTATATTTACTTCGCCGACTTTTATTGCAGAAAAAGCGAAAAAGGAACGCAAAGAATTTTATATTCCGCGGTTGCAAAGGGAAAAAAGCCTTTACGGTACGGAGTTTGAAGTACGGCTCCGTAATGAACTGAAGCAAAAAGCCGTGGCAAAAGAATGTGCCGAATGGATACGGCGGAAGGTGTGGTTCAAATCCAACACGACGCGGGAAGGCATGAATAACTTTCTTCTTGTGGAAGACGGCAGGGAGACATATACGTATATGCCTGTCAATACCTTTACGACTGTCGATCTTGGGTGTAAGCGCGGCAACAATTTGACGAATATGGTGACGCGGATGGAAAATCCCGCAAGCGCTGAATTTCTGCGGATGTTTGACGCTGTCTGGAATAATAAAAAAAAACTGGCCGATGTGACGGAAGAAGTGATCGAGATGATTTCTGCCGTCTACCAGGAAAATCCGCCGGAATTAATCTACTTCAAGACTCTTTATCATATTTTCAGCGAATTTTTGGAAGATATTTCGGAAGACGTACTGCCCAATGAAGCCACAGGGTTTAAAGACAGTGTCATTTGGCATAAGTTGTTCAGCTTTCAAAAAGACGCAGCTCTTGCTATTATTAACAAGCTGGAACAGTATAACGGGTGCATTCTTGCCGACAGCGTGGGCCTCGGCAAAACCTTCACGGCTCTTGCGGTTATCAAATACTATGAAGGGCGAAATAAAAATGTACTGGTTCTTTGTCCGAAAAAGCTGTCGGAAAACTGGATGACGTACCGGGGGAACCTGATCAATAATCCCTTGGCTGCCGACAGGCTGCGCTATGACATTCTGTACCATACGGACCTTTCCCGAAACAGCGGCAATACGGTTATCGGCCTTCCTATTGAGCGGATTAACTGGGGAAATTATGACCTAGTCGTCATAGACGAAAGCCATAACTTCCGAAACGGCATCGGCACGGACAGCCGCGGCGGAGAAAAGGAAAATCGCTACATGCGTCTCATGAATCGAGTCATCAAGCCCGGCGTAAAGACAAAAGTCCTCATGCTTTCTGCCACTCCCGTCAACAACCGGTTCTACGACCTGCGCAACCAGCTGGCTCTTGCCTACGGCGACAACGCCGCCGAATGGAATGAAAAGCTCAGCACCAAGTCGGACATGGACAACATCTTCCGCCAAGCGCAGGCAGTATATAACGCCTGGAGCAAACTTCCCGAAGCGGAGCGGACGACAGAGGCGCTCCTGGCGCGGCTTAGCTTTGATTTCTTTGAAGTATTGGATAAAGTGACTATTGCCCGTTCAAGAAAGCATATCCGACAGTATTACGATATGGCCGGCATCGGGACATTCCCAATCAGAAATAAACCGATTTCTCTGCAGCCGAAGCTAACAGACCGGCCGGGAGCGATTCATTATGAAGAAGTCTATGACCTGCTTTCCCGACTGCAGCTGACCATATACACGCCGACTATTTACATACATGCCAGTAAGCTGCATAAGTACTTGGATGAGAAGGAGCCGAAAAATTTCCGCAAAGGACGCGAACTCGGCATTCAGCGCTTGATGAGTATCAACCTGCTGAAGCGGATGGAAAGCTCCGTCCATTCGTTTCTGCTGACGGTGCGCCGGATTCACGATTACCTGTTCCGGACTTCGCAGGCGATCGCACAGTTCATGACAGACGGAATCGACAGGCTGAACACCGTGAGCGATCTTGCCGGAGCGGCCGGTCATTTTGATGAAGATGACCAGAATACCGAATTTTTCAGTGTAGGAAAGAAAGTAAAAATTGACTTGCGCGATATGGACTATCTGTCGTGGAAACGCGATATGGATGAAGATATACATATTCTCCAGCAGTTGATGGATAAGCTGGGAGCCGTTACGCCGGAATACGACGTGAAGTTAAAGGAGCTGCTGCAGGTAATCCGCCGGAAGGAAGCCCATCCTATTAATCCCGGGAATAAAAAGATACTGATCTTTACTGCTTTTGCCGATACGGCAGAATACCTGTATGACCATGTCTGCAAAATGGCGGAAAAGGAGTTGGGACTTCACGCGGCCCTTGTGACCGGATCCGTTGAGGGAAAGACGACGGCGCCTAAGGTAAAAGCCGACATGAACCATATTCTTGCCTGCTTTTCGCCGCTGTCGAAAGAGAGGGACAAGCTGTATCCAAACGATCATACGAACATTGATATCCTCATTGCGACGGACTGCATTTCCGAAGGTCAGAACCTGCAGGACTGTGATTACTGCATCAACTACGATATTCACTGGAATCCGGTGCGCATCATTCAGCGTTTTGGGCGAATTGACCGCATCGGCAGCAAAAACAGCGTTATTCAGCTCGTCAATTTTTGGCCTGACTTGGATTTGGACGAGTACATCAACCTCAAATCTCGCGTGGAGACACGGATGCGCATATCTGTCATGACATCTACCGGCGACGACGACCCCATCAACCAGGAAGAAAAAGGTGATCTGGAATACCGCCGCAGTCAACTGAAGCGGCTGCAGCAGGAAGTTGTTGATCTGGAGGATATGACAAACGGTATATCTATTATGGATTTGGGATTGAACGAATTCCGCATGGATCTTCTGTCCTATATGAAAGAGCATGGAGATATGGGACACATGCCGTTCGGTATTCATGCCGTCGTCCAAGGGGAAAAGCCCGGCGTCATTTTTATCTTAAAGAATGTAAACGGGCAGATTAATATTCAAGATCAGAACAGGCTGCATCCATTTTATTTAGTTTATATCGGCAGGGATGGTGAGGTTCTGATAAACCATCTCCGGCCGAAGGATGTACTGGATACGATGCGGCGTCTGGCCCGCGGCAAAGGGGAGCCTGATAAAAAATTGTGCGAGACATTCAACAAGGCGACGGATAACGGCAGAAACATGGAAACCGTGTCCCGCCTGTTGGAAGACGCAATCCTGTCGATTATCGATGCCAAGGAAGAGAGCGATATAGACAGTTTCTTTACGGCAGGACGAACGACTTTTCTCTCCCGCAGTTTTTCCGGTCTTGATGATTTTGAACTGATTTGTTTTATGGTGGTGATTTAATGTGCTTGATTTTCCTGCATCGACAGTGATTCATCGGCGGCTGCCGAAAGAAGCGTTTTATAAGCATCTGCAGCTTTCAAAAACAGTAAAAGCCAAGTTTGTTTCCGACGTGGAACGAATTATTATAGAGAACAGTTTTACGAAGGAAAATTTAAATCTGAGCGAAGAGGCAGCCATAAAAGAAATTTTGCTGTTGTCGCTGTTCCTGAAAAAACAAGACGTTGATGGCAAAGTGCTGGAAGCGATTGCAAAGCAAAACCCCTATAAGCTGGTCTTTTTACTGAACTTCGGGAGTAATCGCCAGCTGGCCGTATATCATCGTAAACTATATCGCACGGAGTGGAGGGATGCAGCAGGCATAACGCTGAATTTGCAGGGAGTATCCATGGATGCAATATGGGAAGCCTTGGTAGGACAGATCGCGCTTGGCGGAGAGAGCGCCGGCTATGGAGAGCTGTGTTCTCTGGAGGAACGGCTTGCCTTGCAGGAACAGATCGTAAAATTGGAAAAAGCGATAGAAAGGACGGAGAAAGCTGCATGGAAGGAGCAGCAGCCGAAAAAACGGTTTGAACTGTATTCGCGCCTGCGTGAACAGAAGAGACAGTTGGAACTATTAAAAAACAGCTGAAAAAATTGATTATTACGAATTTGAAGACGGAATGGTGGTTTCGATGGATAAACTGAAAATGCATACGCCTGATCGGGCGTACGAAAATTTTAAGAAATTGGCGGCTCTGTTTCCCAACGCCGTGACGGAGACGAAAAATGAAAACGGCGAAGTAGTCCGAGCTGTCGATGCCGACGTACTACGGCAGGAAATTTCTGCTGCCGTTGTAGAAGGGCAGCAGGAACGGTATCAGTTTACATGGCCCGATAAGAAAAAGGCTATCGTATTGGCTAATCGGCCTATTGCCAAAACGCTGCGCCTGGATCGGGAAAAATCCGTGGGCCGGGACGGAACGGCGGGCAGCATCGATACGGAAAATATCTATATTGAAGGAGATAACCTCGATGCGCTGAAACTGCTGCAGGAAACGTACCTAGGAAAAGTGAAGATGATATACATTGACCCGCCGTACAATACGGGCAATGATTTTATCTATAAAGACGATTTTTCGC
>CAZDQW010000056.1:0-4914 GCA_964507845.1 uncultured Megasphaera sp. | reverse complement strand
TGAACTTCATATTTCCTGTGCCGGACGCTTCTTTTCCTGCCGTGGAAATTTGTTCACTCACATCGGCAGCAGGAAACAGGAGCTGTCCCAAGGATACGTTATAATTTTCCAGGAACAAGACACGCATCTGTTTTCTGACCTTCCGGTCATTATTTACCATATTGGCGACGACGTTAATCAGCTTGATCGTCTGTTTGGCTTCGCCGTATCCCGATGCGGCTTTTCCGCCGAACAAGAATGTCCGCGGCGTAATCTGCATATCAGGATTATCTTTCAGCGTGTAGTACATATGCAGGACGTGAAGAATATTCAGCAATTGACGTTTATATAAATGAATGCGTTTAATCTGAATATCAAAGATGGAATTTACGTCAATCGACATATTGTATTCCCGTTTAATGTACTCGGCCAATATATCCTTTCGCGCCCGTTTTACCTTGGCAAGCTGTTCCTTAAATCCTGCATCATCGGCATACTGGCTCAGTTTAATAAGCTGAGACGGGTATTTCCGCCACGTCGTGCCGATAGATTCGTCCAGCAGTTCAGACAGCTGAGGGTTGGCTTCAATAAGCCAGCGCCGATGGGTTACGCCGTTTGTCTTATTGGAAAAACGGCTGGGAAATGTTGTATAAAATTGATGCAATGTCGAATCTTTTAAAATCTGGGAATGAATTTCGGCAACGCCGTTAACGCTGTGGCTGCCCAATACAGCCAGATGGGCCATGTGGACCTGCCCGTCCCAGAGAAGCGCCATATCGCGCGCTTTTGCTTCATCTCCGGGATAGAGACGGCGTACTTCTTCAAGCCAGCGTTTGTTCAGTTCTTCAACAATAAGATAAATGCGGGGAAGCAGGGACTGGAACATGGGAATAGACCATTTTTCCATCGCTTCCGGCAAGATCGTGTGATTCGTATAGGCTACCGTCCGAACCGTGATTTCCCATGCATCTTCCCACGACAAACCTTCTTCATCCATCAAAATACGCATGAGTTCAGGAACAACCAGCGCCGGATGGGTATCATTGATATGAATGCTGATGTACTGGTCAAAACGGTAAATGCTTTCGTTAAAACGTTTCTTATAATGCCGGACAATGCTCTGCACGCCGGCGGAAACCATGAAATATTCCTGCATTAAGCGCAGACGACGGCCTTCTTCCGTACTGTCTTCCGGATACAGGGACCGGGAAATAAGCTGTACGTTGTTCTTGTAGCGGAACGCCCGCTGGCGGTCGCCGCAAGTAATTTCCTTATGCAGTTCGTCGCGGGAATACTCGGACCGCCACAAGCGCAGCGTATTAATCGTATTATTATGATATCCAATGACAGGAACATCGTACGGAACAGCACGCACAGATGCGTAGTTTTCGTGAACGCACTCAAGCTTTCCTTCTTCGTTCGGACGCATATATGCATTTCCGCCGAAACATACATTGACGGCTTTATCGACTCTCTTGATTTCCCAAGGATATCCGTTGACAAGCCAATTGTCAGGAAGTTCCACTTGCTGGCCGTCGACAATGCGCTGATTAAACAAACCGTATTGATACCGAATGCTGCAGCCGTGTCCGGGAAGCTGCAAAGCTGCCAGGGAATCAATGAAACAAGCTGCCAGACGTCCCAGCCCGCCGTTGCCGAGGCCCGGGTCCCGTTCCTGCGGAATAATATCATCCATCTGCCAGCCCAGTTCTTCCATGCCTTCACGGCAAATATCTTCCATGCCGATGTTCAGCAAATTGGATTGGAGCAGTCGGCCGATTAAAAATTCGATGGAAAAATAATAGACTTGTTTGGCTTTTTGCTCCGTATACATTTCATTGGTACGTATCCAATCTTCGCTTATCAGATCGCGGATCATGTAAACGATAGTCTGGTATGCTTCGTTTCCCGTTAATTCTTTGACATCCTTTTCCCACAACACCTGAGCTTTTTCAATAAAAATTTGCTTAAAGTCTTCTTTATCCTGCCATTTTTTCATTGTTTGCTAATACCTTCCTTAAAGTACCGGGCTCTTGCCGAGAGCCAGCGGATTATCTTTTGTGCCGGTTAATATGGCTTCCGGCTGCACAACTGAGTTTTTATCGCAAACGACATAATTCAGCTGCGCGTCGTCGCCAACCACTGTATGCTGCATGATAATGCTGTTCCGAATGACTGCGTTTTTCCCGACCTTTACCTTGCGGAACAAGATGGAGTTTTCAACGCGGCCTTCGATGATGCAGCCATTTGCTACAATCGAGTTGCAGACGTGCGATTCCGCCATATATTTAGCCGGCGCTTCGTCCTTAATTTTCGTATAAATATGATGCTGCTTATCTTTTAAGAACAAGCTGCGCCATGTATGCGAATCAAGCAGATCCATATTTATCTGGAAATAGGAATCCAGGGAATCAATGCGCTTCGCATATCCCTGATAATTATAGCCGAAAATTCGCAGATGGTCTATATTTCTCTTTAAAACATCGGTAATAAGATATTTGTACCCCTTTACATAAGCCCGGCGGATCGCCGTTTCAAAAATCGTGCTGTCGATAAGGATTCCCCGCTGATACAGATTTTCCCCGGCCTGCAGCGAACTTTTCTCTTCAACATCCGTAACCCGGTCGTTTTCATTGACGGTAAGCGCATAGCCGCCCCGGTTGAAATCGTATTTCTGTTTTTGGTAGATCATTGTTACGTCGGCATTATGACGGCGATGGAAATGAAGCACTTCGTCATAGTCAATATTCTGCACCATATCGCATCCCGTCAAAAGAATATACGGTTTGTTCCCCCGTTTAACAAAGATGAGGTTTTTATAATACGTCGGAACATCGCCTTCTGTAGGATGGAGCACATCTTCTACTCCTTCCGGCAGATAAAATAAGCCGTCGCCTTTGCGGGCCAGTCCCCATTCCTTCCCGGAACGAACGTGATCCAATATGGAGCGCGACTGCGCCGAAAGCAAAATCCCAATCGTATCGACGCCGGCATTGACCAGGTTGGACAAGGTAAAGTCTATGAGACGGAATTTGCCGCCTACGGGAATCGTCGATATGGGGCGTTCTCCGTTTAATTCACGCAAAACACCGTCAGTTCTCAAATTCATCATTGCAATCATATTGTTGCGCATAATTTATGCCTCCTCTTTTCCCGCAGAGCGTGCCTGCAATTCGTCATTTCTGCCCAAAACGGCAATGGAACCGTCTTCGTTCTTCATCGTTGCGCCTTCGTGGATAATACAGTTTTCACCAACAATCGCTTTATCGACGACAGCGTTCTTTTTAATGACAGTCCCCGGCAAAATGACGGAGTTACTTACTTTTGCGCCTTTTTCAATCGTTACGTCATAAAAAATAATCGAATTTATGACATTTCCCAAAACAGCCGAGCCTTCGGCAACGATAGAGCTTCTCACACTGCCGTCCGGTCCGACGTAATGAGGCGGCATGCTCTGGCTGGCAGAATAAACGCGCCATGACGGATCGTTTAAATCAATAGGCGGTTCGTCGGCAATAAGGTCCATGTTGGCCTGCCACAGGCTGTCAATCGTTCCGACGTCTTTCCAGTATCCTTCAAACGGATAGGCGTACAGAGGAAGTCCGTCGTTCAGCATGGCCGGGATAACGTTTTTCCCAAAGTCATGATCTGATTTTTCGTCTTTGGCATCGTCTTTCAAGTATTGTTCCAAAATATCCCGATCAAAAATATAAATCCCCATAGACGCCAAATTGCTTTCCGGCTTAGCCGGTTTTTCCTGGAATTTCGTTATGCGCATCGTTTCATCGGCAACCATAATGCCGAAACGGCTCGCTTCGTCCCAAGGAACGCGAATTGTAGCAATAGTAACTTTTGCCTGGTGTTTTTTATGAAAAGCCAGCATGCGGGCATAGTCCATGGAATAAATGTGGTCGCCCGACAAGATCAGCACATAGTCGTCGTCAACCATTTCGACAAAGTTCAGATTCTGATAAATGGCGTCAGCCGTGCCCCGGTACCAGTTAGATCCGCCGTCGCTTTCATACGGCGGCAAAATATAGGTTCCGCCCATGTCGGAGTCCAAATCCCACGAACTGCCGTTGCCGACATACCAGTTCAGCTCCAACGGCTGATATTGTGTCAGAATGCCGACGGTGCCGATGCCGGAATTGCGGCAGTTGCTGAGCGGAAAGTCAATAATACGGTATTTTCCGCCGAACAACAGTCCCGGTTTCGCCTGATCCTTTGTCAGGACGCCTAAACGGCTTCCTCTACCGCCTGCCAGAATCATAGCCAGACAATTGGATTTTCTCATAAAAATTCCTCCTCACAGCAAGAAAACCCAAACAAATTTTCATTTCAGAACTAAATGAATACTCTACGCTAATGTATGGATTTTCTTCGCAGCACATTTCCGCTATTGCTATGTAATTAAATAATATACACTAATTATACACCAGAATAAAATGAATATCAAATTTTCCGCATAACTGTGGGACGCTCAGACCTTTTTTTTTAATGCAGCCGCCAAATTCTCTTCGGCCGTATTTCACAAAAAACGGCATTACCGGCGCTGTGCCGCCTTTCATGGATAAAACAAAAAAAATCATTGCGCTTTCCCATCAACGGGATATTGAGAAAGCAACAGAAATATTTATACGTAGTAATATTAAGAAGGATCTGCCTCATCAGCTCAATTCTCCCAGTCCGAAAATTCTTCCGGAAGCCGAAAAAGGTATTTTCCGCTGCAATCATTTGTCCTGATCGCCGTAAGAGACCGGCCTGTCTGCAACCATCATCACCGTATTTTCTTCTCCTGCCTCATCTGACGGTGCTGCCGCAGAAGGAATATCTGCGGCCAACACGCCGCCAATCCCAAAGAACCGCTCAAAGAAGGCTTTCAGCTTGTCAATGACCGTCTGCTTCTTTTTAGCCCTCGCGCCGCCGCCGAAACGG
>CAZDQW010000055.1:0-5287 GCA_964507845.1 uncultured Megasphaera sp. | reverse complement strand
CCTTTTTAGATAAGGTAGAATACATTTGCCAAATAAAAGGGAAATTAAAAAAAGAAAACCCGCTATAAATTGCCAAAAAAATATTTCTGAATGAGAATGGCCGTTTACCGCAGCAACAGACTGGCGGACTTTTTAGACTTGGAAGAATGGTCGCTGTATGCCGGACAACAACACACTACGTCGATCGCCGTCCCAGGCACGACAATCCCATTATGCCTGAGTGATGAAAATACTCTTGCAGATAGATGCCAAAGTTCTGTACTATTCGAGACAGTTTCAAGTTTTATGTAAACTGAAAAAACTACTGCTGACGGTTCATGCTATTGGTTGTGTATATCAGATTCCGGATACTTGAAATCCTGGAAAGATTTTCCCAGTTATCTTTCCAGGATTTCGCTGTTTTTGGGTATTTTCCGCTCCAGTTTTCATCCGAGCTGTCCAGTTCCGCTAATGCGATTTCTTCTGTCGGAACCGCATATACTCGTTTCAGATCAGTCATCTGCGGCTGAGTTTCTGTAGGAAACAGACGTGCTGGCGGTTGTGCCCCTGGCGTAATCAGCGCAGCAGCCGTGTTGCTCGTAAAGGAGCTACGCAGATTCTTTGATTATTTAGGGACTGTACTGGCGGGGATTTTTTGTTATTTGTGATCGTAATATTTAGGATCGCTGAAATATTCTTTTGTTTTTTGTCGTACTTGAGGGAATAAAACGAGGAGTGCAATCATGTTGGGGATAATGACTAGTCCCATAGCGATGTCCTGAATACTCCAGACGACGTTAATTTTTGTAACAGCACCGACGATGCACAATAAAGGGAAAATATATTTGACGACGTTCGTTACCTTTCCTCCGAAGGCATAGGTAAAGCTCTTCGATGCGTTCCACCATTGCCCCATCAGGGTAGTGAAACAGAAAATAAGCAGCGCCAGCGTGCCGGCATGTTTTAACGGGGACCAAATCGTGCCAAACGATTCCAGAGCCATGACTGTTGCTGATTTGTCTGTCGTGTACATACCTGTCGTACCAATAACCAGAGCCGTAATCGTGCAGATGATAATGGTATCAACAAATACTTCCGTAACGCCCGTAATCCCTTCATCTACGGGATGAGGGACGATAGAACACCCGTGGGCGAACGGCGCCGTACCTTCGCCAGCTTCGTTGGAATACATGCCGCGGGCGATGCCGTACTGCATAGCTTGGGCGATGACATAGCCGCCGGTACCGCCGGCAACCGATTCAAAGGACCAAGCCTGTGTAAAAATTTCTGCAAATACGTGCGGGACTTGCTGGATGTTGAGGAGAATGACTAAAAGGCCAATGGCAATGTAGAAAATAGACATGGCCGGTACCAAGTTCATCGCTAAGTTTGCCAATCGTTTCAAGCCGCCCAGCGTAATCGCCATGAGCAGCACGATGAGAACAATGCCAGTCATATAGGTAGGAATGCCGTAGTTGGAATATAAAACACCTGAAATCGTGTTGGATTGGACGAGATTTGCCCCCATCATTTTAGTGCACATGAGAACGGCAATGACGATGCCAAGCCACGGTGTATGCAGGCCGTCGCGGATATAGTACATGGGGCCGCTCAGCAGATTGCCTTCTTTGTCTTTACCGCGATACATTTGCGACAATACGATTTCTCCGTATTTTAGAGCCATGCCGAAAAAAGCTGCCGTCCACATCCAGAATACGGCCCCCATGCCACCGGCGATGATGGCCGTAGCGACGCCGACGACATTTCCGCCGCCGACGTTGCCGGCTAAGGTAACCATCATAGCTTTAAACGTAGAAATGGACCCGTTTCCTTTATCTTCATGCCGGCTTTTAAACGAGTCGATTAACGTTCTGCGGATAATGAAAGGAAAATGGCGAACCTGGATAAAACCATTGGCAAAAGTATATAAAATGCCCAACGACAACAGTACGTACACGAGCCATTTGCCCCATAGCCAAGAATTTACAAAGTTTAAGGTTTGTTCTAAAGATTCCATATATTAGCGTTCTCCTTCTAAAACTCGTCTTACCATATCGGGAAAATTGCCGATGACGCAATCTACGCCTTTTTGCAGTAAATCGCGGACGGCGGCTTCGTCGTTGACGGTAAAAGTGTTAATGACGATACCGCAGCTTTTTAGTTCGGCCACGACGTCGGCAGTCAGGCTGCCATAATACGGATGGTAGCAGGCGACGCCAACATTTTTTGTGTACTGTCCGGGATTGACAAGCCATGTTTCCGTCAGTAAGCCGTAAGTCAGAGACGGGGCGATCTCTTTCATCCTCAGGATGCTGAAATGGTTGAAGCTGGAAATAATCACATTATTTTCCAGATGATAAGATTGCAGTGCGTCCCAGACTTTCTGTTCGATGCCCGGATAAGGATATACACCGGTTTTTAATTCGATGTTCGTAACGAGCGGCGTCGACTGGACCCATTGGCAGTATTCGTCGAACGTAGGAATCGGATTAAAACCCATTTGACCGGTATACATGTACGACGCGTCCAGGCGGCGCAGTTCGCGAAGCGTGAAGTCGCGGACGTTGCCGCTTCCGTTCGTCGTGCGATCTACGCGTTCGTCGTGAATGACGACGAGTTCTCCGTCCTTTGTCAGTTGGACGTCGAGTTCAATCCCGTCTGCTCCGACGGCGGCGGCTTGTTGAAAGGCCAGCATCGTATTTTCCGGATACTTGCCGCTAAAACCGCGATGTGCAAAATTTTTCATGGTATAAGACCTCCTCATGTAATGCGTACATGAAATCACATTATATCATACAATGACATGGCGAAAAGTTGCAAGACATTACATATAAAATAAAGATTACATTTTGTCAGTCACGGCGCAGCCGGCATTTGTTGAATTTGTCGCATATCCTAAAGAAATGTAAAGACGGCTTGCAGGACATCTTTCCCCCGTATTTACTCTCTTGCTCAAACTCAATATCCTGTGCTGTGGGTAGATGCACTATGTCTGATACTACATCCGCAGACTTCGGGAGCGGGAACTGACACCGCATAAGCTGGTTATTTCAGATGCGCATGTCGGCTTGCCGCAGCCATCCGAAAAAGCTTTCTTTATTTTTGAAACGGGTTTGGAAGATTCGCCGTTCTATGGGCGTTTTCCCAGCTGAATGGCCGAAAGATATCTTCTGCCAATATGCTTGAGCGACTGAACCGGAAGATCCGCCGCCGCACCCGCGTCGCAGGAATATTCCCAAGCCCATATGCCTATATCAGATTGGCAACAGTTTACCTTATGGAATTTTTCTAACAAACTTACTATACAGAAAAACTCCCCTACCCAGTACCTGGCAGGGGAGTTTATATATATCGCTCTGATATTATTTAATTTTTACACATACCTGTTTTCCGCAAAACGCAATACCGTACTTCCATACAGCAGCTATCCCTCGTTTGGAAAATTCTATGCCGTACTGTCTTTCTTCTATCTGCTCTAACGCATCTTTTGCTCTTTCGTCCAAACAATCTTCCGTTTCCGCTATTTTAAATTCCATAATAACGCCGGCCTTTGTCGTATCGTTGGGAAAGATCGCCAGGTCAAACCGGCCGTAGCCGCTCTCCCGATTGGATTCCACCGTATAGTCCTTTCCCAAAAACAGAGCCGCCATTCCCAGCATAAATCCATGATAAAAGCTTTCTTTATTCGCCGTGTCGTACGTACTGGCAAACTGCAAGAGTATTTTCTGCAGCTGGTAGGCAAAGTCCTCGCTCTGTCCGGTAAACAACAGGTCAAACAGCCCGTCGAACGTATCCCGATCTATCCCTGCTGTAATGGTGTTCAGAATTTCCATACTGTAAACCCGTTTAATTTCTTCATTGGGAATACGCAGCAGGTATCTGTCATAGCTTGTCGGAATGTCTTTTGCTACGGTTAAATAGCCCGTCGTCAGCAACATCGTATACAGTGCGCTTTGCTCGCGGCCAATCTGGTCATAAATAACGCCTTCATTCAGACTGACCGAAACAGGCACGTCATGCAAAAGACCGCGCAATGCCTTTATCCGCAGGTAATCGGCATGGGAAAGCAGTTCCCGCAGTATGCTGTTGTTCGACGTATTCATCCAGTAGGGCTGCGGCCGGCATTGATTATCCATATAACTGATAACTGACAGAGGATTATATATCTCTCTGCTCCCAAACCGATACCCATCATACCATTTCTTTAGCTCCGGCAAGACTTCCGGTTTTTCTATATCTTCTGTCAGTTTGGCAACTTCTTCAGCTGTAAATCCGAACACGTCGCTGTACTTGTCTCGCAAAACAGAACATACATCCAGATTATTCAGGCCGCTGAATATACTTTCCTTGGCAATGCGAAGAACACCTGTCAGTACGGCAAAATCCAGCGCTGGATTCGTCTTTAATGCGCTGCCTAAAAAGCGGCGCATAAAGCTGATGCATTCGTCATAAAACCCACATTCCCATGCCTGCTGTATCGGCGCGTCGTATTCGTCTATAAGCAGAATTACCGGTTTTCCATAATAGGCCCGCATAATTTCCATTAGCCTTGTCAACGAATCTGCCAACTCATTTTCCGTCGCCTCCCGCTTGATAATACGGTAAAAATCTTCTTTCAACTCTGTATCTATCTGATTGCTTGTACAGAGATAGGTATATCTCAAATATACTTTACGGATAAACAACCCCCATTGATCCAACATACTTTCCCAAGATAAATTTTGTATATCTTTTAACGATATAAAAATAACAGGATACGCCCCTCTGTACGCCATATATCCCGCACCGGCTTTTTCTACAGCAAGACCGGTAAATAATCTTCCGCTCTCTTTTTCCCGGTCTATGGAAAAGAAATAGTCCAGCATACTCATCGTCAACGTTTTTCCAAACCGTCGGGGACGGGTAATCAATGTTACTTTACTATGTCCATCTATAAGCTGCCGAATAAAATCCGTCTTATCTACAAAATAATACTTTTCCCGTACTTCTTTAAAATCATCTACGCCAATCGGCATAGCCCTATTCATCTCTTCCGCCTCCTCCATCTCTCTTTCATTTTATTATAAGCTAAGGGCCTGGTCCTGTCTATCATCCTCTGCTTTAACAACACAAGATAGGTAATATCGACAAAAGGTATTGGATGATTTCAACATGTCCTATTCGTCCCGTAAGGCAAACCACCTGTTCAAAACAGTATTCCTAGTTCGGCAATAAAAAAACGCATCAAGAGTGGTATTCTTGATGCGTTTTTTACTGTTTGTCGGGATAAACTGCTGCACTGGGTATTTCTTTTGTCAAGTTCTATTGC
>CAZDQW010000054.1:0-5333 GCA_964507845.1 uncultured Megasphaera sp. | reverse complement strand
CATAATTTGTATATGGTACTTCACGTCATATCCGTTACATGAAGTACTGATACCATTACTGCAGAACATTTTTTTTGCAATCTTTGATTAATCCCAAAAGCGTGATTCCACTTCGCTGTCCAAAATATCTCCCGTCCATGCATCAATTTCCAGTTCATATTCTAAAAAACCGCTGTAACAAGTAATTTCATATACAGGGAAAAAATAGTTCTGTCTTTTCTGCAAGGTTCTTTCTTGTTCCGGTAATATGGCAGATAAATTTTCCGCAGGCTGATCATATCCGCTGCGATAAGAATGCAAGTCGTCATTATAATCAGTTTGCCAGTTTTCCCAAACACTGCGGTATTTATCATCCCACTTATTTTTCAAAAATAGTTTTTCAAAAGTTAACGAAGATTCATCCTTTCCAATTGCCTTTGCCGCCAACGCGCGGGCCTGTTCTATGGTGATTATTGGCAAGTTTCTCTGCTGAGCCTGATATTCCACCATTCTGGTCTGCGCCATACGAAGTTGAGTTTGCCGTTCTATTTTTTGTTGGTGAATATACCAGGCAACGGCGCCGGCAACAATAATACATGCTGCAAAAAATCCCATACCTATCTTAATTCTTCTTGCCGTAAACATTTTCTTTATTTGCAAAATATGTTTTTTATACTCCATTATGGGAACCCGCCTTTATTCTATTTTTTATATATACTATACTCTATAAATCTAAATAAAGCCTAAATAAAAAAATAATATCCTGTTAATGTGTTCTCAAATAAATTTAATGCAACTCTCATCAAAATCTCTCTATTTTTTAATTTTCTTCATTCATAGTAGTAATCAGTGAAAACCATCAATCAACAAAGCTTTCGTTGAGGCTACTGCGTTAATCTATAATTTGAGGAGACTAAACTTTATGCATAATATTCCTTTAGGAAAAGCGGGAGAAGCCGCAGCAGCAACCTATCTTCAAGATACTTTGCATTATAAAATTTTACAGCAAAATTACCGGAACCGTTTTGGAGAAATAGATATCATTGCTTCTGACGGGAAAATTCTTGTTTTTGTCGAAGTTAAAACTCGGAAGTCAGCAATCTATGGCCAACCTGCCGAATCGGTGGAAAAGAAAAAACAAAAGAAAATTACGTTGACAGCCATGGCCTACTTATCTCACCACAACTATTGGCACAAAGTATGCCGGTTTGATGTTATTGAGGTAAAGCCAACTATTTCAGGCTTTCGTATCCGCCATATTCGCCACGCTTTCCGGTACGCAGAATAAACGCCATGTTTGCACGGACATACGGAGCGACCCTGTTCGGACTCCACGGCAATGTCATTACTGTAGAAACAGATATTTCCAACGGACTTCCTGCCTTTGAAATTGTAGGCCTAGCAGCAACATCCGTTAAAGAATCAAAAGAACGAGTTCGCTCAGCAATAAAAAACAGCGGCTATGAGTTTCCCATGCGCCGAATTACAATTAATTTGGCTCCGGCCGATTTAAAAAAAGATAGTGCCGGTTTGGATATGACCATTGCTGCCGGTATTATGGTATCAAGCGGACAAATTCCTTCTGACCGCTGTCAAGGCATAATGTTTATCGGGGAACTGGCATTGGACGGTTCAATCCGCCCTGTGCGCGGTATTCTATCTATGATTATGCAGGGAGTATCCGAAGGATTTCATTCTGTATTCGTCAGTCCTCAAAATGCCGGAGAAGCACTATTATGCAGCAACGTTACTATCTACGCAGCATCTTCATTATCTGCCGTCGTATCCCATCTTCTTGGTTTATCAAGCATCCAGCCGGCAAAGGCAGATGCGGGTTTTACTGTATTGCCGGATTACGCCGTTGATTTTGCCGAAGTACAGGGGCAATTTACAGCCAAACGTGTATTAGAAATCGCCGCTGCCGGCGGACATAATGTATTGATGGCCGGTCCGCCCGGTTCAGGAAAAACAATGCTGGCTAAACGAATTCCAACGATTTTGCCTCCTATGAATACAGCAGAATCGCTGGATGTCACAAAAATATACAGCGTTTCAGGCTTGTTCCACCAATCGCACATGCTGACAGAGCGTCCTTTCCGCAGTCCGCATCATACTATTTCTATGGCTGGCCTTATCGGCGGCGGTTCTATGCCAAAACCAGGCGAGGTCACATTAAGTCATAACGGAGTTCTATTTCTCGACGAATTACCGGAATTTCCCCGTTCCGTATTGGAAGTATTGCGTCAGCCTTTGGAAGAAGGAATTGTCCATATTTCCCGCGCTGCCATATCCCTGTCTTATCCTGCACGGTTTATTCTTATTGCCGCCATGAATCCCTGTCCGTGCGGATTTTTCGGCAGTTCCGAATCTCACCGATGTACCTGTACGGTCAGCGAAATACGGCGATACGGACACAGAATTTCCGGTCCCCTATTGGACCGGATTGATCTTTACGTTACGGTAGAACAGCCTAAGTATCAGGAGTTAACCGCAAAAATTCCTCAAGAATCATCACAAACTATACGCACTCGCGTATTATCTGCCCGGAAACGTCAGGAACAACGGCTGCTTCCCTATCATCTTGCCTGTAATGCCCATATGGGACATCGTGAAATAAGAGAAACCTGTACAGTAACTCATACCGGTCAAGTTCTGCTGGAGCAAGTGTTTGAAAAAATGAACTTAAGCGCCCGGAGCTACGACCGAATCATAAAAGTAGCTCGAACGATCGCCGACTTATCCAATGATGACCTTATCAACAGCGATCACATTGCTGAAGCGGTAAGCTACCGTAATACTCTGCAAAGGATCTAATACCATGAAACCAACTGCCAGCAAAGAACAGCTTTACACTGCCGCCCTATCGTCCATACCTGGAATCGGATCTCGTACCATTCGGCGGTTAGTCGGTCATTTCGGCACAATAGATCGTGTCTGGAATTGTACTATCGACGAACTACGTGCTATCGGCATGACTGAAAAATTCTGTACGGCCATTTCCCGCGGACGAAATGAGTATGACTGGGACAAGCTGATCCATCTTTTGTCATTGTATGATGCAGGTCTTATCACAATATGGGATGAAAAATATCCCGATACACTGCGAAATACCTATAATCCTCCGGCCGTTTTGTATTATTGCGGCGCCTTGCCGTCATTTCAGCAATCTGCAGCTATCGTAGGCGCACGAAAAGCAACGCCATACGGCCGCAACACAGCTCAGACTCTGGCCGAAGAGTTAAGCCGAAACGGCGTTATGGTTGTTAGCGGCGGTGCTCGTGGTATTGATACAAACGCCCATTTGGGAGCCTTATCTAATGGACAGACCACCGTGGTAATAGCCAATGGGCTGGATATTACCTATCCCCCGGAAAACAAAAAATTATTTACCGATATTATTGATAAAGGCGGAGTGATTTTTAGTGAATATCCATTTGAAACAGAACCTTATCCGCGGAATTTTCCTGCCCGCAATCGCATTATTGCCGGCCTATGCCGCTGCGTTATCATCGTAGAAGCTGCGCTGCGCAGCGGTTCTTTGATTACTGCTGATTTTGCCCTAGAGGAAGGACGTGATGTTTTCGCCGTTCCCGGCAGTATTTTTTCAAAAATGAGTAAAGGCACAAATTCATTGCTGCGCAAAGGAGCTATTATACTGACAGAGGCCGAAGATATATTATCAGAATATGGTTGGAATATAGATACTGTTCATGATTCAAAACCGACAATAATGAAGCTTACTCCAGAAGAAGAAAAAATTTTAGCCGTTTTATCATACGAAGATGCTTTATCCCGCGAAGACATTACAATACGGACTCAGTTTCTGCCGGCGCAATTAACCTCAACGCTGCTAAAACTTCAACTTTGCGGATTAATCGAAGAAATTGCTGGATTCGGTTATGTTAAAAAGCCGGTAAATAACATTTTCTTTGCCATTTAAACGTTGCAATAATAAACTGGGCACTTCTATTCTACCCCACGCAGAAAGGTTTGGAAGAGTCGCGCAGTGTTAGTTTGCAGACTTTGACACGAAAGAAGTTAGAATGAAACCAGTCGGCAATGTATGCGTCCTCGACTGAGTACCGGTCTCATGGCGCATCCGAGCACAGACTATCATGAAAGAAAAATTGCCGTCTGTGAGACACGCCGCATAAGACGACAGATTTCCCGATTCAGCTTCTCCATGACACGACACCAAAGACACTTATACCGACTTTCAGGTTGTACCCTGAAAAAAGCCACGCAAAAAAAACACAGCATACACCTATGCTGTCTGAAATATGCGGGCACACACCACATACCCCTTAGTTGTGGTTAAACCGGTGACGAGACGGGAGTAGGCGTCAAGAAATATGCCTAAATTATTCTTCATCCCTTTTATCAATACACCGCTATAGATGAGTTTCTCATCTGCGTTTCCTGACGGTCTACTCGGAACAGTCTACCTTTTCTTCCGCCGATTTTCTGAAAACAAACTAGTCAGGTGGTATGCCTGCCGGAGCATCTGCGTGGAGTGACCAACTTTGCGTTTATCAATCGTTTTGCTACCAGCAAGAGGAATCTGCCTACCCTCTTTAAGGTCGCCGCCGCTCCAATCACTTTCCTACGAGGCCCTTTCTCTAGCTTTCTCCTAACGAGTTTGCTGTCCAATATATTTGACAAACCTACATTTCCCAATTTTTGTCACTACCTAGCTACTATAGAAGCTTTTTCCTTTGTCTATAAGATGCCCCCTAGTTATACTAGGGGGCATCTTGCCTATTTGACGACCAATAAAAGTCTTCCCATGAATCAAAGGTTAACATAGAAGATCCTTTTCGTTATTTAATTACAGAAAAAGTTTCGTCCAGACCTGATAAGGTAAAATAAATTTCGCAAAAATAAAAAGAATGGTTTGCAGCCCTCTGGTAGAATGAAGTCGCGATACACCGTTCTGAAGAGAGACAGCAAACTATTCCCGAGAAGATTGAACAGCTTAACGAAGAAGTAATCAAGAGCCAGCTCAAAGAATTGGTACAAGGCAGCGTAGAGGAAACTCTCAATGAACTGCTGGAGGCCGAGGCACAGAAGCTGCGTAGCCGTGGCCTAGATGAGGTCAAGCTGGTGGTTGGCGACAAGTGCCTTGGTATGCTGGAGGCTGTGGGAGAAGTATTCCCCGAGGCCAAGTACCAGCGCTGTACCGTCCACTTTTACCGCCATATGTTCTCTGTAACGCCTCGCTCCAAGGTAAAGCTGGCGGCAAAGATGCTCAGGCAATCCACACCCCGGAAAGCACGAAAGCTGCCCGGGAGAAAGCCAAAGCTGTGGTGGAGCAACTGCGCTCTATGAAGCTGAAAGAGGCCGCCAAGAAGGTG
>CAZDQW010000053.1:0-5532 GCA_964507845.1 uncultured Megasphaera sp. | reverse complement strand
ATGGGCGGCTTGGGGAAGGGGCGCGGGATCGTTATAAAGAGGCGAGCAGTTTTTCGCAGGTCTCCGAAGGGAATTTGCGGTGCAGCGAGGCGATAAAGCGGTCCCAGTGGCGGCGGATCTTTTTCCTGGCGAAATAATGGGAATAATACTCAATACAAAAAAAACAAGGAGAACCCATATCGTTGACCATGCGAACCTGGCAGTGCGTTTCATCGACTTTCTGGAGCAGGATGTTGTGGGGGAAAATGGCAAGCGTTATGATTTCGTTTACCAAAATCTCCTCCTTCAGCGTGCGCAGCATCTGGACGATGGCGTCGAAATGCTCGGACAGGAAGGCTTCGTCGGCCAGGACGTCGCTTAAGGTCCGGCATTGGCTGCCGTCGTAATTCCGGATCAGTTCAAACAGATGGCCTTCGCCGAGCGTAGTCATGACGGCGCCGTAGTATTTCGGCAGGATGCGGTAATTTTTATGCCGCTTGTTCAGGACGTCCCAGTAGGCGATTTCCCGGCTGAGATCTTCTCTGCCTTCGTCGTTATAGGCGATTTTAATGCACTGATCGGGGTCGGACGGGTGAAGATAGCATTTTTTGTGCAGCCCCCTGCCGTACAGGAGACTCTCATCCAGGGAGATCAGTTCGTTTTCCATGTACATACCTTCTTTTTTTCTTGTAAAATTCTTGTAAATCCTTTCTCTCATTATAGCAGGCGGACGGCAATGTGACCACCTTTTTTCGGCGGCGCGGCAGAAAAGACGCGCATTTTTCCGCGCTTCGGGAGGGCCGGAGAAAGACGGCGGAGGGAATTTGAAAAAAATGCTTGCATTTTCCCTGCAAAAGGAGTAAAATACATGATGTGCTTTGAAAACAGCATTGCCGCGGACCGTTAGCTCAGCTGGCAGAGCACCTGACTCTTAATCAGGGTGTCCAGGGTTCGATCCCCTGACGGTCCACCAAAAAACGGAAAACACCGCCCGTCGTAAAGACGGGGCGGTGTTTTTTTCATGAAAGGCGGCGGAGGGATAAAGGGAAAAATTAATTTTGCGGCAAAGCAGGACTTTTGGCAGTCCCTGTTGAATAGTTATTATATCAGGGAAGACGGGAAGGTCCGGGCGCCGTCCCGGAGACTTTCGCCTTCTCACGGAAAGGAAGGGATTCATATGGCAACGATCGTTAGAGGAAAGAATTTGGAAATTACGGACGCTTTGCGGGACTACGTACTGAAGCGCGAAAAGAAAGTGACGAAGTATTTTGACAGCGACGTGAGCGTTCAGGCAATGCTTTCCGTGGAAAAAGACCGCAAGATTGCGGAAATCACGATGAAAGTAGACGGCGTTGTCCTCCGCAGCGTGGAAGCGAACGAAGATATGTATGCCGCTATCGACCTGGTGTACGACAAAATGATCCGGCAGATCCATAAATATAAGACGAAACTGGCGCGCCGCATGAAAGGTTCGGCCTTCAACGCCGCGCTGGTGGAAGGGCCGGCGGAACCGGAAGAATCGTTTGAAATCGCCAGAGTGAAAAAATTTGCCGCAAGGCCCATGGACGTGGAAGAAGCGGTGCTGCAGATGAACCTCGTCGGCCACGACTTCTTCGTATTCCTCAATTCGGAAACCGATGCGATCAACGTGGTATATAAACGGAAACACGGCAAATACGGGCTTATTGAACCGGAATTTTAAGGCATCGCAAGCTGCCCCCCTTGTTATGGCAAGGGGGGCTTTTTCATCTGCCGTGATTCTTTTGCAGGAGCCCCTCACTGCGGGCAGGAGAGACGGCGGAACAGGGCGTCTTCATCGTCCAGCATGGCGAAGAAGCAGAATAACGTCGCCGCCGCGTCGGCCAGGCTGTCGTGCCACCGGACATCTTCGCAGCCATAGTGGGCGGCGCATTCCCGGAGCTTGGCGTAGGTGCGCACGGGCCGGCAGGCGGAATGGATGAACGAATAAGCTTCGCCCAGGTCGAGGACCGGCAGGGACGGCGGGAAGGACACGCCGTATTTCTGCAGGAAGCGCAGGTCCTGGAGGGTGTTGTAGCCGACGATGAGACAGGCTTTTTCAAACAGGGCCGTCAGCTGCGGCGCTTTTTGGCGGAAATGGGGCGCCGTTTGGACGTCGCCGGGCGCAATGCGGTGTATGGGCACCGTGGCGTCCCACGACGTATGCCGCTCCGGCTTGAAGTACTGGTTGTACAGGACGGTGCGGCAGCCGTTTACGATGGACACCTGCAGGAGCTCGCCGTCTTTATCAAGGCCCGTCATTTCGGCGTCGACGGCATAAATTGCCGCAGGGTCCATGGCCCGTATTTCTTCTTTCAGGCGCGCCGAAATCGTTCTGCGCCGCGCCATCTCGCTGCCGCGGGACTTGCCGGCGCCGTCCGGGGGAGCGCCGAAGAACTCGCGGGCCAGCCACCGCCGGGCCGAACCGTAGCGGAAAAACCGCTTGGCCCGCGCGCCTTTAAAGCCCGTCACGGCGTGTTCGTACTGTTTGATGTCGGTAAAAATGCCGGTGCGCCGGCCCCGGCTTACGGCGTAGTAGCGGACCGGCGGCTTTTTCCCGGCCGGGCGTCCGGCAGTATGGTTCATGGGCATCTCCTCCGCAGGTGTTTGATATATACGGAAATATTGTACCGCAGCCGGATGAAATGAGCAAACAAAACTCTCTTTTGCGGCAGGAAAAGACCGTCTCTTTTATCCCTGCGGAAAATATATTATAATAAGTAAAGATGTCCCTGTTAAAAGACATGGTTTCATGTTACAATAAAAAAACGCGACACGGTACAATGGAGGTGCAGTATGGCTACAGTTCAGGAAAAGATCGCTCAGTTCCATGAAAAATTGCGGAAAATCGAAATGGGCGGCGGTCAGACACGAATTGATAAACAACATGCGCAGGGAAAAATGACGGCGCGGGAACGGCTGGCGAAGCTGTTTGACGAAGGCAGCTTTACGGAAATCAGCCAGTTCATCCGCCACCGGTGCACAAATTTCAACATGCAGGAAAAAGACATTCCCGGCGACGGCGTCGTCACCGGCTACGGCACGGTAGACGGCCGCCTCGTCTTTGCCTACGCCGAAGATTTTACGGTCGAAGGCGGGTCGCTGGGCGAAATGCACGCCCACAAGATCTGCCAGGTCCAGGAAATGGCTCTCAAGATGGGCGCGCCTATCATCGGCATCAACGACTCCGGCGGCGCCCGCATCCAGGAAGGCGTCGACGCCCTGTCAGGATTCGGGCGGATTTTCATGAACAACACGGCGGCGTCCGGCGTGATTCCGCAGATTTCCGTCATCATGGGGCCCTGCGCCGGCGGCGCCGTCTACAGCCCGGCTCTGACGGACTTTATTTTCATGGTGAAAAACACGTCCAATATGTTCATTACAGGTCCTGCCGTCATCCGGTCGGTTACGGCGGAAGAAGTGACGTCGGAAGAACTGGGCGGCGCCATGACGCATAATTCCGTTTCCGGCGTGGCTCATTTTGCCTGCGAGTCCGAAGACGACTGCATAGAAAAGATAAAGACGCTGCTGTCATATCTTCCGAGCAACAACATGGAAGAAGCGCCCCTGACCGAAACGGGCGACGACCCGCAGCGGCAGGACGAAGCGCTCAATACGATCATCCCCGACAGCAGCAATATGCCCTATGATATGCTCGACGTCATCCGTTCGTGCGTCGACGGCGGCGAAATCTACCAGGTTCTGGAAAACTACGCCCTCAATATCATTACGTGCTTTGCGCGGTTCGACGGGCAGCCCGTCGGCATCATCGCCAACCAGCCGAAGTTCCTCGCCGGATGTCTTGACATCAACGCGTCGGACAAAGCGGCCCGGTTCATCCGGTTCTGCGACAGCTTCAACATTCCCGTCGTGACCTTTGTCGACGTGCCGGGCTTCCTGCCGGGGACGACGCAGGAGTACGGCGGCATTATCCGCCACGGCGCAAAAATGCTGTACGCCTACTGCGAGGCGACGGTGCCGAAAGTGACGGTCATTACGCGCAAGGCCTACGGCGGCGCTTACATCGCCATGTGCTGCCGCCAGCTTGGCGCCGACATGGTCTTTGCCTGGCCGACGGCGGAAATCGCCGTCATGGGGCCTGACGGCGCGGCCAATATCATTTTCAAGCGCGATCCGGAAAAAGAAAAGAAAAAAGAAGAATATATTGCCGAATTTTCCACGCCGTACAAAGCGGCCGAACACGGAT
This sequence comes from uncultured Megasphaera sp., assembly GCA_964507845.1. Classification (GTDB taxonomy): domain Bacteria; phylum Bacillota; class Negativicutes; order Veillonellales; family Megasphaeraceae; genus Megasphaera. Next base: position 1,328 of record CAZDQW010000053.1, on the reverse strand, counting down.
ACGTAGACTGCATCATCGAGCCGAAGGAAACGCGGCCGAGCATTATCAACGCCCTGGCCATGCTGTACAGCAAGCGGGAAGAACGGCCGTCGAAGAAGCACGGCAACATGCCGTTGTAAGGGAGGGGCGATATGGAGATGGATGTACAGTTGCTGGCCCTCATCGTTCTTGCCGTTCTCTTCGTTCTGCAGCGGCACCACTGGCAGAACCGGTTTCAGCAGATGGAGCGGCGCGTTGCCGAATTGACGGACGTAAAGGAAGACCTGCAGCGCCTGCTGGCAAAACAGACCGTTCCGGCAGGACAGGTTGCTGCGGAAAACGGACAGGCCGCGGCGCCTTCCGGCGAAGAAGCGGCGCAGGCCCTTCCGGCAGAAGAAACTCCTGCGCCGGTGCGGCACCCCGTCGTTCCCGTAGGGGCGCGCCATCTTACGGTCGTCACGCCGAAGCCCATGGTTGCCGTACAGCCGCCGCAGGTTCCCGTTCCTGCGGAAGGAACCGTTCCGCCTGAAATCGCGGCGGTCATCATGGCAGCCGTCGCGGCATACGGCTATTCACCGGCTTCTATCCGGTCTATCCGCCGCCGTCCGGCGCGCAGCCGCCGGTGGGTATTGGCCGGTCGTCTGGCCGGCCTGCGGTAAAGGGCATAAAGTATTCTTGGGAGGATAACAGAGCATGAAAAAATTCAGAATAACCGTAAACGGACAGTCTTATGAAGTAGAAGTCGAAGAAATGAGCGGCGGCGCTTCCGCACAGCCGCAGGCACAGGCTCCGGCAGCTCCTTCGGCGCAGCCCGCTCCCCAGGCCCGGCCTGCACAGCCCGCGCTGAAGGAAACGGCGGCTCCGGCAGCGCCGAAAGAACCGATTCCCGAAGGCGCCGCCGTCGTGAAAGCGCCCATGCCGGGAAAAATTTCCGCCGTGAAAGCCCAGGCCGGCAGCGCCGTTAAGCGGGGCGATACGATCGTCGTCCTGGAAGCGATGAAGATGCAGAACGATATTACGGCTCAAAACGACGGGACGCTCCGGGACATCCGGGTCGGCGTCGGCGACAACGTCAAAACCGGCGACGTACTGGCGGTTATCGTACCGTAAAGCCGTGCCGAAAAGGCGGCAGCCCCTCCGGATCAGCCGGGAGAGGAGCCGATAAAAACATGCAGAAACACAAAAACAGCGCCGTACCCTGGTGGGCGGCGCTGTTTTTATCAGACGGCGGCGTTATTCCCTCGCGTCGGCCTTCCCCTTCCGCTGCAGGAAGCAGAAGACGGCAAGGGAAACGGCAAAGGCGATCAGGCTGGTCATCTGGGCCGATTTCAGGCCCAACGTCAGGGAGA
>CAZDQW010000052.1:0-5691 GCA_964507845.1 uncultured Megasphaera sp. | reverse complement strand
CTGCTGATAGAGAGAACAGAAGGCGGATACATTCGTATCCGCCTTCTGTTTTTGTGTTTGTATGTATGATTGGGTATTTAGCAAAGACGATGCGGAAGCATGTTGTATTATGCGGCTTTCGATTATTCCTTTACAATACTTTTTTTATCATTTATAATAGAAAAAATTATTATTCAGTTTTTTATTGAAAATATGAATTTTTTCAACTGTATATAATGAAGGGGGAAAAATAATGAAATACATGATTCGCCGATCATTGAAGCATTTGGTTCAGCACAGTTATCTGAAAGATGAAGGGGCGCTTCCGGAAGAAAATGTCATTGATTGTTCTTTGGGAATCAATCCTTGCGGTGTTACGCCGAAGCTGACAAGAGAGGTGTATAGCAGGACATTTGATGCTATAACATCTTATCCGTCCCATCCGTATAGGGATGTATGCCGGTCTATATGTAATTATTTTTCTGATATTGCTGATGTGAAAGCTGAGCAAATCAGCATGCAGAACGGTTCGATGGGTGCGTTGAGGACAATTAACTTTATTTTTCTGGAAGAAGGGGCACGTGTTTTAGCTCCGGCGCCATGTTTTTCATCGTATACGACGGATGTCCGTATGTGCGGCGCTGTTGTAGACAGTGTGCCGCTGCCGGAAAAGGATAACTTTATATTTCCAGTTGAAGCATATATCCAAGCCATGAATTCTTCTCACCGAATTGCCTATCTGGATAATCCGAACAACCCTACGGGACAGGCGCTTCCCTTGGACGCATTACGGCGTATTCTGGAAGCGGCGCGTGATAAAAATATACTCGTTCTGGTGGATGAGGCGTATGGTGATTTTTTGACTAAAGCAGAATCAGCAGTATCGCTGATCAATGAGTTTGATAATCTTATTGTGACGCGTACGTTTTCCAAGGGATTTGGACTGGGAGCGCTGCGGGCCGGATATATCGTTATGCCGGAAATGCTGGCTGCCGAAGTAGCTATGTTTACTGGCGAAATGAATTTAACGACGCCGGCGGAGCAAATGATACCGGTGGTCTTGGCGGATCCGGACTTTTTGACATATTCGAGGAACCGCATCAGGGAAAATAGTAAGATTTTAAGGGATAAGATAAAAAATTTAAAGATGGCCGAGTCGCGGGACGACGTGCCGATTAGTTTGATTTATACGGAGAAAAATGTCGATTTAGGAGCCTTGTTTTGGAAATATGGCATTCGTGTGGAAAACGGCGTCGATTTTGAAGGAATTGGCGAACGGCATGTCCGTCTGCGCGTTCCTGAGCACATGGACGAACTTCTTTCCCGTATCTCTCAGATAAATGATGAAGTAGGCAATCTAATATAAGGAGTGTACTCGCATGAATAAAAATTCTGATTCAAAAGTAAGCTTGCGGAATGTTGTCATTTTTGCCGGCGCTTATTGTGCTTTCAGCATTGGTTCCGGATATGCTACGGGACAGGAAATTCTGCAGTTTTTTGGAGCATTCGGACCGGCCGGCATCGTGGGATGTTTAGTGAGTATGTGCATTTTTGCTTTTTTAGGCGGGGCATTAATGCAGAAGGGGTATGATTTGCAATTAAAATATCATACGCAGGTGTTTCAGTATTACTGCGGCAAATATATTGGCATTTTGCTGGAGTGGATTACTATTTTATTTTTGTTCAGCGTCGTGTCGATCATGATAGCCGGAACGGGAGCGGTCGCCTCAGAGTATTTCAATTTACCGGAAGATGCCGGCAGTATCTTTATGGCGGTTCTCTGTATTTTTTCCGTTCTTTTAGGGCTGATGCGCCTTGCTGATATTATTGGTTCCATGGGTCCTGTTATTATTGTTTTTACAATCGGCATCGGCATATTGACGGTGATCAATGCCGAAACGGAGTGGGCTGCTGGATGGAACGTTTTATATGATTTGCGCGCAACCAAAGCGTGGTGGTTTTCCTCGTATGAATTTCTGGATTCGGCGTGGTTCAGCGGAGTGCTTTATGCATCCTGCATGGTTTTTGGCTCTATTCCTTTTCTTACCGGACTGGGAAGTAAAGCGAACAGCCGCCGTGAGGCCTTTTTAGGCGGTTTTACGGGCGGTATTGCCCTTATGGTAGCAAGTATGCTCATGATGGCGGCCATGCTGTGCTTCCCTGCGGAAATAGCCGAGCTGCAAGTTCCTAATTTGTTTTTGGCCAAACAATTTGCGCCTGTACTGGCCCTGATGTTTTCTATTATTTTGCTGCTGGGGATTTACAGTACGGCGGCGCCGATGTTTTGGGTAGTTATTAATAAGCTGGAGCAATGGATCCCGAATAAGCAGGTTAAACTGATCGTTACGGTGCTCTTAGGTATTGTTGCATATTTTGGCGCCCAAATCGGGTTTGGTAAACTGATCGGCTTTTTGTATCCTCTTATGGGACAAGTCGGCGTGCTGATGATTATCGTCGTGTTAGTGAAAGTATATTGCAGGAACGATAAAGAAAGTAATTTGGAAAAAGATAGATCCTGAGTTTCTGAGGAACGTAATTTTATAAATGAGACCGTAAACAGGCGGAAAAATCAGATATAAGACAGAAAATGCCCCTCGGCGTCAAAGTAAGATGGGATTGACTGCCGAGGGGCATTTTATTTATTAAAACCAAACAGCGTTATCAAGGGCATTGACAGAACCGTTTGTCAGTATGTGGACTTCCTTTTCTGAAGCCAGGTTTGTAAAAACGCACAGGCAGGCATCGGAAGGAGCGTTCTCTGCAATAAAGGCATTGTCGAATTCCATTAGTTTATCGCCTTTTTTAACGGGTTGGCCGTTTTGGACAAAAACTGTAAATCCTTGTCCTTCCAGTTTAATCGTATCGATGCCGATATGGATGAGGTATTCCGTTCCTTCGGAAGTAGTCAGGACAATGGAGTGTTTTGTGTCGAATACGAAAAGGACTTCCCCGTCGGCAGGGGCGTATACGGTATTGTCCGTCGGGTACACAAAGAATCCGTCGCCGGTCATTTTGCCGGCAAAGACTTCGTCCGGCGCTTCTGTAATGGGATGGAGTTCGCCGCTGAAAGGAGTGGCAAAGTATGTTTTTTCCGTCTGGTCCGTCGGCGTGAAGCTCCGGCAGACGGACTGGAGTGCGCTGAAAATCTGATCTTTCAAAACGATTCCCCCTTGCGGCATTGATCTTGGAAGGTCACTGCATATTGCTGTATAAGTTATTGTATCATAATTTAAATGAAAAAGGGATGCCCGTTTTTATGGCCATATAGAAAAACCGCAGTGATTCTGTAAAGCATCACTGCGGTTTCCGGTTTTATATTTTAGAGAGGTATGAATGAACTAAGTTAGAAAACGAATTACGCTTCCGCGGCAGCTTTGCCCAGAGCTGCGCATTCTTCCGCGTTATTCGGCGTTTCATTGACAATAGCCGTACCGATGACTGCTGCGCCGGCATCTTCCGTGCGCTGTTTCCATATATCCATCCATTCGCCGGAGCCCCAGCCATAGGAGCCGAAAAGGCCTACTTTTTTGCCGCTCAATTTCGGGAGTAATTCGGCAAAGAAAGGCTCAACGATCGTTTCTTCCAGCTCTTCCGCGCCCATTGCGGGGCATCCCAGCAGAATAACGTCTTTTCCGGCAACCGCGTCTACGTTCGTGTCTTCGAAACGAACCGTTTCCACTTCGGCGCCGGCAGCTTTTGCAGCCGCTTCGATTTCTTGAGCCATTGCTTCCGTGTTGCCTGTGCCGCTCCAATATACGATTTCTACCATGGTAAACTTCCTCCTTATGCTACGATGAGCGATTCTAACGTTGTCCCAACGGCAAATCTGCCCATATAATCCTTCCGGCAGCAGCGGAACTTCCGGAACGTGCGGGACGCGTTGACGACGTCGCCGTATACCTTCCAGTCGCCGCAGATCTTGGCGTGGTTTCCCTTATGGGTAATAAAGCCGCATACATCTTCTAAGGGATAGCCGAGGAAGATCCCCGACTCGTGAGGGAAACACCCGTCTTCGGCAAAACGGACGGATAAGTGGTCCAGCATGTCGGACAGCGTACTGCCGGGAACGTATCCGTATTGCTGCAGAAATGCGCGGATATTTTCGTCGCGGACGTACGACTCGACCATGACCGGCCTGTATACATACAGCAGTGTGCGTTTGGGACAACAAAATAAGATTCGAAAGTGAAGCCCTTTTCGATTATACATATGATTATAAGTTTCAACTAACCGCATGTATTCACTGCGGGACTTCAAGCGGGGAAGGCACAGAAGCGAGCCTATTTTCAATCCCGCCAGTGTAGGTGAACAATGGTTAACTAAAATAGCATCGATGTTCATGCGCATCCTCCGTTTCTCTCTATCTACATACTAATATATCAATAATAGAAATCAAAGTCAATAGATTTCATGATATAATTTTTCAATAAAACCAAAGCTAAGCAGTTTGTTCCGGTAAGGGATATTTTTGCGGGCAAAATCGTAATTTGCTATAATAAAATAAATATTTGCCGCGCTGCGGCATGAAAAGGGGAATACGGATGAAGGATATAAAAAAAGAACAGGCGGTCGATACGAGTTGGTGCTTTGCCTGCGGGAAAAACAATCCGATTGGGCTGAGGCTGGAAATGCATGACGAAGGCGGCGTGCGGACGGCCTATTTTACGCCGAAAAAAGAGCATGAAAGTTATGGTGGCCGTATGCACGGCGGTCTTGCGAGCACGCTCCTTGATGAAATCATGGGCGATTATGTATTCCGCACCGTTGGAACGCCGGCCTACACGGCTCGTCTGGACGTTCGTTTCCGCAGCGCCGTCCGTATCGGCGAGACGGTCAAAGTTGAAGGGCGGATTACGAAACGGCGGGGACGCCTGTTCCTGACGGAAGGGCGCATTATCCACGAAGACGGGACGGTTGCAGCGGAAGCGTCGGCAAAGATGATGGCGGCAAAAGAATAGAGAACGTACAAAAATACCCTCTTTACTGTCCAGTAAAGAGGGTACGTATTTATTGCAGGCTGTTTCAGGCGCAGGTAATGGCGGCCTACATGGTTCAGCTGTTCGTTACGACGAATTTGACGGCCTTATCGGAATCGTTTGTCAGGCGCTCAAAGGCGTGCTGCAGCTGCTCCAGCGGGATAATTTCCGAGACGTACTGTTCAGGCTTGATGAGACCGCAGGCGATTAAATCAATCGTTTCCGTAAATTCCTGCCTGGTGCAGGAAACGCTGCCGATGAGGGAGACTTCTTTCAGCACCGCGCGGTTCATATTGAACGGGATGGTCGGAGCTACGGTGTTGCCGATCATGACGACCTTGGCGCCTGGTTTTACGGCTTCGACGCACGTTTCCAGCGCGTCAGCGGCGCCGACGGCTTCAAAAGCAACGTCGAATCCGCCGCAGGATAATTCGGACAGCCTGGCGGCGCGATCCGGATCGGCGCCGTCGATATAGGCATCGATGTCACCGATTTTCCGTGAGGCTTCGATTTTTGCGTCGTTGATTTTCGACATGACGACGAGAGAAGCGCCGGCGATTTTGGCCAGTTTGCCGATGAACTGGCCGATAATGCCGCTGCCGGCGATGAATACGGTATCATGAAGTTTGACGTGATGTTTTACAGCGTGGTAAGCGACCATGAGCGGGTCGATGACGCCGGCCACGCCATCTGATCCTGCGTCAGGTCGCTTCTAGCCGTTTTTTCCCTTGCCGGC
>CAZDQW010000051.1:0-6098 GCA_964507845.1 uncultured Megasphaera sp. | reverse complement strand
GAAAAAATAAAGCAAATCGAAGGAGTTATTCTGTTCGGTCCAGCGGACGTAAACTATTTCCCTGTTTTCGCCGCTGTTTTTCAGGAAAAACGCCTTTCCGCTTTGTTTTTATTTCTGCATAGGGGTGAACGTCAAAAAATCGCCGCATAAAAAGCAGGGAAAAATTGTCTTATGTATGTAGACGCGCGATTCTGACGGCGAAAAGGATGGGACAGCCATGAAGCAGCTTATGTGGATTAAAACGAAAATCGGATTATTCAGCGACCCCCGCGTGCTGGCCATGATCGGGCAGCGCGGCGGCGAGACGTATTTCCTCATTTGGTGCCTGCTCAAGGATTTTGCCGGCTCCCTCAATCAGGGAGGGTGCGTCCGCCTGTCGTCGACGGCGCCGCTGACGAGCAGCCATATCGCCGGATTTATCGGCCGCCGCCGCAGCACTGTCGAAGCGGCCCTGGATTTTCTGGAAGAGCTGGAATTTATCCGCCGCGGCGAAGACGGCTCCCTGTACCTGACGGACTGGGACGATATGCAGGATTTCGACAAAATGCAGCAGCGCCGTGAAGCGTGCCGCCGCCGCGTCGCCCGCCACCGCCTCCGCCGCAGGGACGAAGAAGACTCCGCCGAAGAAAAACAGGACGGGCCTCCCGAAAGCGCCTGCGCCGCCTACTACGCCGCCCTGTTCGGGCCGGGGACGAGGACGCTTCCCGCGCCGTCTCGGCCATGGAAGAAAAGTGGGGGGAGAAGGCCGTGAAGGAGGCCATGGATATTGCCCTGCGCCGCGGCGTCGTAAAGCGCAACGTCAACTATATCCGCGCCGTCCTCTTAAACGGCGGCGCGGCGGGGCGGAAAGGAGACGGTGACAGTCATGGGTGTGCGCACGCTGATGAATACGTTAGCCGCCTGCTACGGCAGGCAGATGAATATAACGCCGGCCGCGGCGGCTGTCGTCAAGAAGGATCTCGATGGGAAACTGACGCCGCAGCAGGGCAGGCTCCTGGGCGAGCGGCTTGTGCGCCGTCATACGTTCTGCCCGTCGGCGGCTGAGATCCTCGCCGAGTGGCGCGATATGCGGCGAAGAGAAGCCGCTCCCGCGTACACGGCGCCGCCGCCTCCGGTCATGCATCCCGACGCGGCTCGGCGGGTACGGGCCGTCCGCGACGCCATACGGAAGGGGACGCCTCTTCCGGTGCGGGACATACCGCCGGAGATCCGCGCCTTTGCGCGCCGCTGGTTTCCCGAAATCAGCGACGATTCCATCCGCCGCAACTGGCCGGCTATCTGCGCCTGCCGAGACAGCCGTCAGGAAGAAGCGCGTCTGAACAGCCCGTACGCCACGGCCATGGCCATGGGCGCCGACGGCGTCATCGAGCTGGTCATGAAAAAAGCGCCGCAGCCGTCTCCGGAATAGAACCTTCCCGCCTTGCGCCTATGGAAAGGAGGTTTCTATGAGGAAGATATTTGCCTGGCTGCGGTCCCACAAGGGACTGATTATTGCCGTTATCCGTTTTATTGAACAGCTGCAAAGGAGGAAAACATGATGAACGTTTACCTGAACCCCGGCCACGACCGGGAGCGCGACGCCGGCGCCGTCAACAGCCGCCTGGGCCTTCGCGAGTGCGACGTCGCCCGGGAACTGGCCGATTCGATCCGCGCCTGTCTGGAAGAGCACGGCGCCGCCGTTTCCGTCGGACAGGGCGACGACCTGTACGCCCTGTGCCGCGAGGCCAACGAAAGCGGCGCCGACGTCTTTATTTCCATTCACTTCAACGCCTTCAACGGCAGGGCCAGCGGTACGGAGACACTCGTCTCCGGCACGGCGGAAAGCCTGCTTCTCGGCCACGGCATCCAGTCCGGCGTCAAAGCCGCCCTGCACCTGCCCGACCGGGGGCTCAAGGAGCGGCCGGGACTGTTCGTCCTGCGCAGCACCAGTATGCCCGCCGTCGTCCTCGAAGTCTGTTTCCTCGACAACGACTGCGACATGAACCGCTATGTCCGGAAAAAAGACGACGTCGCCCGCGCCGTAGCGTCCGCAGTCATGGCCTACTGCGCCTGACGCGGGAAAAACGGGACGGGAGGGAGGGACAGGCGGGACACGGGCCCGCCGAAAGAAAGACGAAAGGAGGAATGACCTATGGCAGAACGCACCGCCGTATCGACGAAGCTCAAGCTTACGATGTCGTACCAGGACGGTACGGGCGCATCCAAGACCCGGCAGGTGACGATGGCTCATCTGAAAAACGGCGCCGATCCGGAAAACATCGCCGCCGCCGTCGGAGCCGTCGGTTCCCTGCAGGACGATCCGATCACGGCTATCCGCGAAGTCGTGGAAAACGAAATCACGGCCTAGCATCAGCCGCACCGCATGGGAAAGGAGGTGAACCATATGGCAGTAACTGAAACGAAAACGCTCCAGCTTACCTTTGCCGACGCCGTCGGCGAAAGTGTGACCTATTCGTTCAAGGACCCGAAAGCCGATCTGGACAAAGCCGCCGTTGAAGCGGCGGCGCAGACGCTCATCGACCAGCACGTCTTTGCGACGGAATACGGCGATCTGACGGCTCTCACGTCGAGCCAGATCGTGACCCGCACCGTCGAGACCTTCGATGCATAACGGCCCGGGGCCGCGGTGTTCCGCGGCTCCCTGCCGCACTACCTTATGAGGAGGCATTACCATGACGTTGCCTATCAGGCATTATATACGACAGGTCCAGCAAGGCGACCCCAGCGGCATTGCCGACATCTGCGAAGCCTTTGCCCCGCTCATCGACATCATGAGCCGGAAGTACCGCTATTTGTACCATACGTTCGGCGAGGCCCGCGCGGAAGCGACGTTTGCCGTCATCGAATGTATTTACCGCTACGATCTGAACGGCGCCGAAACCGTCGCCTGGTCCATGGTCGCCAGCATCCGCAACATATTCCGCTGCGAGGAGTACCGCTTCGAGAAAGAAAAACAGACCCTCGAACGATGTTTCCGCAGCCATGACGGCGCGACGGATATACCGGACTACCTGGAAGACCGGACGGCCCTCCTGCCGGAAGACCACGTCATCAGGCAGGATGACTGCAGGCAGCTTCAAGATGCTCTCGCCACGCTCGACGAGAAAGAACGTCTCCTCGTGTGCCAGCGCGTCCAGGAGAAGCGGACCTTGCGCGAACTCGGCGAATGTTACGGCTACCCGACGCCGACGGTGCAGGGCATCGTGCGCCGGGGCATGAAAAAACTGCGCCTTTTCTACGGCGTGGAGAAAATAAACTAAAGGACTCGCCGGCAGCGGCATGAAGAGCCGTCCTGCGGCCCCGCCCTGACTCGTGCGCGCCGGTACGCCGGCCTGCGGGACAGGGCGGTTTTTATCAGCGCCGGAAGAAAAACCATTATCTGCAAGGGAAATATACTCAGACCAGCGTTTCCTCTCGTCCTATAGTTCTTACCGGAATAAACTGTCAGCCAGGACAAGCACACTTCCTTTACTGATGACAGGAAAACAAAACGATGTACAGAAAACACCTCACCTCGATATGGAGCAAACACGATGCAGGCAGGGGTATTCCCCTTACAGCGTTCGGTCTTGACCGTTAGCTGTAAGGGGAATATCCCTGCCGTCCTAATCCTGAACCCTAGTGCATTCATTACATTAGAGAAAAGAGTAGAGGAACATACCCCTGTCGTCCTAATCCTGAACCCTAGTTCATTATATTAAAGAAAGGAGCAGAGGAATACCCCTGCCGTCCTGATCCTGAACCCTGTCTCCGGTTTTCCGTGTCGTTCTTGACGGGGCAGCATCTTATACGATATAATAAAAGCGAAAAAAGGAGATACTGACCTGCAAGCGGTCAGGCCCCAATGTTATTCAGCAAAAATAGCCGTTACAGTGGGGACTGTGGGGCGGCTATTTTTGCGTGTGGTGCAGCACGATCAAAAAACAATCAGTAAAACAATTGTTGCATTGACTTCAGCCAGATCCATACGCCTCACCCCGATTCCGGGGCCGGAATAACCGCGTACCTGCAGTTCAAGTATCTCCTGGCCTTTAGTATACAGGAAATAAATCGTGTTTGTAAATAGAAAGACGACGGCATACGGAACACGTATACCGAGCCAAGACAGCCGCTGCCGGACAGGGCGGCGTGAACCTTTTCTGCCAATAAGCAATTAAAGGCTCTTCTATGATACCATCTCGTTCATAGGAGAGCCTTTTCGTTTTGCAAAAAACAAAATCAACCTGTTCTAATATTCTTGAACACGACTTGCGCGCCCTGCGGCATCCCTTGCTCGTCATCGACGCTTCTTCCGGTTCTTTATCGCCATAGCTGCCGGAACCATCCCTGTTTCCCCTGTCCTGATCCTGTCTCCGCTCCCTGCGTTGGCCGCCGCCGCAAAGGGTATGTATTGCATATAATCGCAAAGGGTATGTATTGCATATAATCGCAAAGGGTATGTATTGCATATAATCGCAAAGGGTATGTATTGCATATAATATTGTACTAAACAAAGCGTTCCGCAGGCAGCCGTTGTTTTTATTCAGTCAGAATCCGTTGTCCGCCGGATCGCCGAACGATCGCGTATAAACAGCCGTTGTCGGGGAGCCGCTCCGCTTCTCCTTCACGGCGCGGCGGCCGTTCGTTTTTTCCTCATGAATAAACTTACGGACGGATACCTCATGGGGGTAGGGGGGGGGGGCAAGTAACAACATCTGAAGCCGGGAAAATGAAATACTTCGAGGGGGATATATAACGCTGTACATTATGTATTCGTGCCGATTGGTGCAGTCAGTGAAGATGCAGGCATCCGGTTTGCCGAGGGAGGGAAGCTGCCGTCACGGCAAGGTAAAAGGATGGATGGAAAGTATAAAAAAATACAATGCCATGCATATATATATATAGAACGCTGCATTATTGTATGTCCCGTTCTTCCTGCATTGTCTGGAAAACAAAGATATTTGCGGATAATTTTCCCGTTTTTCTCCTAAAACGATTTACGGGGATTCCCCATATTGACAATATTTTTGGTCATAAATATTCGTAAGGATATTGCCTTTTTTTGTGCTTCATGATAAACTAAGAAAATAGAAAAGAAGTGCGCGACCATGTTCTCTGACTCGACACAGATGATCGGCCTGCAGGGTGTAGGGTGTGGGAACATGACTGCAACATATGTACGGGGGTGGTTTCTTGACGTAGCTGATTCCCTTTGCGGACATGGCTGTTCCCGTTTTACTGCGTGCAGGGGGAATGTGCGTCCTTGTTTTCATACGGCATATGTCAGCCGGTATAGGTGTATTTTGTTTTTTTGTATTTTTTCCCCGGCAGGCTGCGGAAGGGGAAGGCCGAAGTGACTGCGGCAGCCGTATAAAGCGGTTCATCGCTTGTCTTCGGTGCGGCGTCCTGTTTACGGCCGTTCGGAGTACGCGGAAGTATGGCAGCTCCGCCTGCCGCCGATATGCCCACCGCCACGGGATAAATGACCGCCGCGGCTCGTCGCGGAAGAAAGAAGCGCTGCGGACGTTTCCGTGCCGGAACTGCGGCTGCCTCGTGGAAGTCACGGAAGCCGGCGACAGACGGACCGTCTTTTGCAGCGCCTCGTGCCGCACGCAATGGTTTTCCCTGAATCGGTAAGGGAATAAACCGGCGGCGCCGGTAGAAAAATTAAGGAGGGATTGGTGTGAACAAAGTTTATCGCGTTATATGGAGTAAAGTAAAACATCAGTATGTCGTTGTATCGGAACTGGCCCGTCGGGACGGGAAGAAACCGGCAACGCTGGAAAAGAGCGCTAAAACCGCTCTGGCCGTATTGGCCCTATGCGGAATGACCTTCTGCGGCGGCTACGGCGTGCAGACTGCCGAGGCTACTACTATTGGCGTGCCGCCTGTCTATGCGGAACCGCCAGGACAAGGGGACAATACCCAGAACCAAAACGGACAGAACCAAGCCATAAGCGACCTGCAGCAAGAAAACCAAAATCAGTGGGATGCCATAGAAGCCGGCATTGAAATGGACAATGTTCAGAACAGCAGACTGGATCAGTTGGAAGATATAGCCTCGGAAGGCATCGGCATGGATAATGCGCAGAACAGCCGCCTGGATCAGCTGGAAGACA
>CAZDQW010000050.1:0-6175 GCA_964507845.1 uncultured Megasphaera sp. | reverse complement strand
TCTCAATGAATGAGATTCCAACCGAAACTTGACAACTGAATATCGTGCAGGAAAAAAAATTTTTGAAAAATGGACATAGCGAGTACTATGCCTTGAAAAATCTCATAGAGTCGTTTAATCCCAATAAGTATTCTTGAAATACCTCGGCTGATGCCGCAGAGACGGCAGTACCATATCTTCATAGAGCGCGGTGCCTGCCGTCTTTTAATTTATAGTCCTCTTTCTCACGCTTGTTGAAGCATTCCGCGAAAGTTCTTCCGTCATATTCCTTTTCCCATTCTTTAGAGTCCCTTAGCGGCATGTTAACTTGAATTGTCATCGGTAAAGATGTGCACGATCCTTCCGTATTTCGCCGGTGAGCAGGGATGTTAACAAAAGCAGCCACGTTTTCGGTTTGTTTTTGGGCAACGGTATTTCGCCCTGTGCTTGGCAGCCGCATATCCCTCTTTATGCATACATAAGTCCATCTTACAGCCGTCCTCATAATCGAAATGTCCGGGAAGTCCGTTCCAAAAGCGGAAATACAAGGAAGAGTGCTGCAGGAATCGGATGCCACATACATGTAGAGGCGGTAACCGAAGAAACAGCAGTCCCGGTGGGAATCCCGTCCCCGGTTGCAGTCTGGCTGAGAAAGAACGCAGCATGCAGGAAGGAAGCCGAGGTTCAATGCCAAAAACAGAGTAGGACTTCTGCATAATGAAATCAGTCTAGGAAAGATCGAGATATAAAAACTGCATGATATAGTCCCAGGTACTTTTGGGAAGCACAAAAGGATCAAGATAAAATTTCAGAAAATCGGATACGAAAGTATCCTGACAGGCGGCATGTCCGCCAGAATTACAAGGCAACAAAGAAATCACCTTCCGTCGATTGAAATAAAATATAAACGATAGTCTTCGCCGCAAATTTTTAGCGATTTGTCAAACGTTTTTTTGAAAAAAGCGGTCATTTTTTGAAATTAGGGGGGCAGAAAGCCTTATAAAATCAGGGCTGAAGATTCCGAGAAGTTATAAGAACGTAAAGGAGGGACATCCGCATGCCGGAAAATGATAAAAATAAACGTTATATCCTGCATTCTGTATCTACGGCATTCTCTATTCTGGACTTGTTCTTCGACCACGAAGAGCTCTCCCCGGCCGAGATCGCGCGCTATATGAACATCAACCGCAGCACCGCATTCCGGTTTCTCGTCACTATGGAACAGTCCGGGTATCTGATCAAAACAGACAACGCCAAATATCGTCTGGGAGTCAAGATCTCCTCACTCGGCCAGATCGCGCACAACCGCATGGAACTGATCAGCCTGGTCCATCCCTTTCTCGTCGAGCTCTCCAAAAAGGCGGGAGAGTCCTCGCATCTGGCTGTCATGGACGACGCCACGCACATCACTTTTATCGACAAATCCGTAGGAACGCTCTGGCTGACCATGGACATCATGATCGGCTACAGCAAATACGCTCATCTGACCGGAACCGGGAAAGCAATTCTGGCCTACAAATCAGATACGTTCATCAACCAATATATACGCTCCGCAGATTTTGAAGCCTGCACGCCGAACTCCATCCAGGATGCCGGTACCCTGCTGCGGACGCTGGACACCATCCGGGCGCAGGGATTTTCCATCGACAACGAGGAGGTGGAAGCCGGCCTCTACTGTATCGCGGTCCCGATCCTGTCGCACGATTCCGAACCCATCGCCTCCATCAGTATTTCCGGCCCGACCACTCGTATGGTGGCCAATCAGAAATCGCACCTGCAGCATTTAAAAGACGCGGTGGCTCAAATCGAACGGCTGATCCACTAATGAACCGTCTCCGGGACAAAAAGCAGCATAAAAAAGAAGGTATTGACATCTTCTTTTTTATGCTGCTTTTATTTCATAATGCAAAATGTCGTTTTATATACAAAACATATGTGAAGTGAGATATTTTCATGTATTGTAATTTTGGAGAAGTGCTGGATGCGATCCGGGCAAGATAAACAGTCAGCTGATTTCTATGACTGAAGATCCCGGATCCTGGAATATCATCGAAGAGCCTGACGATAAAAAAGCATCCGTCAAAGCGGTCGAACTAGCCTCTCAGAAGAAAGCCGACGCCTTGATGAAGGGGCTTTTGCACACTTCTGTTTTTCTGCGGGCTCTGGTCAATAAAGAATACGGACTGGTGCCGCCGAAGGCGCTGGTCAGCCCGGTGACCGTCACAGAATACCTAGCCCAGAATCGTCTGGTTCTGATCACCGACTGCGCCGTCAATGTAACGCCGGCCTATGCGGAGAAACTGCAGATCCTGAACAACGCCATATCCCTGGCTCACCGCCTGGGTATGGACTGCCCGTGCGCCGCCTGCATCGCTCCGGTGGAAGTCATCAACGAAAAGATGCCCGAGACCATCGACGCCGCCATGCTGAGCAAGGCAAACAAGCGCAGTCAAATCAAGGGCTGCCTCGTGGACGGCCCTCTGGTACTCGACACCGCTCTCTCCGCGGAAGCTACCCGGGTCAAATCCATCGACAACCCCGTAGCGGGACATGCTGACATTTTGCTGATGCCGAACCTGTGCACAGGAAATGCATTGGACAAATCTCTGCGGTATTTTGCCGGACTGAAGGCGGGAAACGCCGTGATCGGTGCGAACGTTCCGATCATCATGACCTCCCGGTCCGATTCGGCGCAGAATAAACTCCACGCAGCTGCTCTTAGTGTGTTGTAACTCTCTTTTATTAGAAAAGAACCCCCGGATGCATGGGCATCGCCAGGGTTCCTTTTAGCTTCAAGGCAAGCAGATAAAGTGAAGGAATCTCTGCAAAATCTATTGCCGTATGCCGCTTAATTTCATTTCACAGAAATCTTTTTGTGAACTTCTCTTGATGCTAACCTCCTTTATGGGCAAGAAATACTGGTTGTTCTTAATAAAAAATGGATGCTCCCTGCATAGCGCAGGAAAGCATCCATTAATAAAGACGATTCTTTTACATTCAGCTGTATTGCTTGATGGCTGACCGTTTAATGACTATTATATTCTTCTACATCGGGATCAGGAATAGGTCCGTGCTTTTTGATTTTATAAATTCCGATTGTAAGGATAGGCACGGCAAAGAGAATGAAGAATCCCCAGCAGATTGTACCGTATCCTTTGGCAATAAGCGGAATAAGTCCGAAAGTAGAAACGACAATGCTCAATATGGTTAAACCGATTGTGATAACCGGCCGGATCCAGGCAGCTACATTGCCGTGTTTACGCCGATACGCAATTTCAATCCGATCGTCTACGGCTTTTATGAATCCCGTGCCGGTGGCAATCAGTGTACCCATCAGCACGATTTCAAAAGCAATATACAGCCAAGTCATATCCAGACGGTCAAATACAACAGAGACGGGTATTTCTGCACTAACAGCAGCTGAAAAATCACATCCCATGACTAGAAGCAGCAGCACAGCCGGAATGATGCCGAAGAATCCGGAAAACAAGCCGCATGCAATAGCTTCTTTACGGGTTTCCATTTCGCGTACGGTATAGAGTACGACGGGAATGCAGACCAGGTTATAAAATGTATACTGCATTCCGCTGAATAACCATGTATCTTCTACTTGCGCTTTAGCAAATTCAGCGGAGATATTATCGCCGAATTTAATGAAAATGGCGGCCATGAAAATGATATATACAGCATACATAACATATGACCACATAGATAAGGCTTTTTCGATCAAAGCGGCGCCTTTTAAAACTAAATAAATCATACCGACAGAAAGAATAGCGATGCCGACCCAGCGTGATAATCCTGTCGTCGTTGCGATGATGCTGCCTGCACTGGCATTTACGATGCCGATAACCAAGATCATCATAATCCAGTAGCAAATTTCGTACAAGATATATCCTTTGCCCAATAGGCGGTTCATAAAAGAACCGTAGTCAAATGTCCGGAATATGCGGACAAATTCAAAGGAGACGGCGCAGATGATAGCCCACATCACCATCGTGACGGCCTGGCCCATGAGACCCCCGACAAGACCCTGAGTTCCGAAAAATTGTGCGATTTCGGCGCCTGTCCCATAGCCGCCGCCAATAACGACCTGTTGAAATACGAGGCCAGGCATTAAATATTTAAACCAACTTTTTTTTGCGGTAGTCATAATAACCTCCTTATATTTACCAACCGTTGCGGTATCGTAATACTTCATCTGGAATATTTCCAGATTCATAATCACTGGCTGCCTGATTTATGATTTCAAATGCTTTGCGCAGATGCGCTGCACTGATAGTAAGCGGCGGCTGAATTCTCAGGATATTTCCGGCAAGGGAAATCATCAGCAGACCGTATTCGTAGCAGCGATAAATAATTTTGAATGTTCCGTCCAAATCCGGTGTCGTTGAGTTAGGATAACAAATTCCTATGCCATAGGACATACCCATTCCGCGGGCGAACCGGAAGCAGTGATGGTCAGGGTTATTCAGTGTATCTAATACCAACTGCCCCAGCAACTGTTCATTCTGATGGAGGAGTTCCTGAAATTCTGCTGATTTCATATAATCAAATGCGGCAATGCCGGCAGCACAGGCTAAATGATTGCCGCCTAATGTAAACAGATGCGCCGGTGCAGGAAGGCAATCCATGATTTCTTTTTTCCCCATAAACGCACCCAGCGTTAAACCGGCCCCTAATGATTTTCCCAAAATGATTCCGTCGGGAACGATATCGAATGCTTCAATGCTGAACCAGTGCCCCGCTCGGAAGAATGCTTGCTGGACTTCTTCTGCGATAAACAGGATACCGTGTTTCTGACAAAGTGCATATAACTGGCTCATGAATTCAGGTCGGGCTTTGCGAATACCGCCATCGCCCTGAATCGGTTCGATGATGACAGCTGCAACTTCTTCCGGTGAAAGATAGGCAGAAAAGGCGGTTTCAATTTCTTCTACATAGTTTTCCTTGACGTCATCCGTTTCAGCGTAAAAAGGGAAATGGTATACTTCCGGTAAAAAGGGGCCCATCTTATTATGCATTCTTACAGAGCATGCCGATAAGCTGGAAGATCCGTACGTATTGCCGTGGTAAGAATTTTCGAAGGTAATAATTTTTGTACGGCCCGTATAGGCTCTGGCAAATTTTACGGCTGCGTCGTTTGCGTCAGAGCCGCAATTACCGAAACACACCTTGGCTTCTGCACCGCCGGGATACACGGAGGTAAGCCGTTCTGCATATTCAATCATGGGCTTATTATAGGTGTAAGCGGCCGTATACTGTGTACATTTTGCCAATTGTTCTTCGATTGCGTTGATGATGACGGGATTTCTGCTTCCTAAGTTTAACGAAGAGGCGCTGGCCAGGAAGTCAATAAATTGATTGCCGTCCGCATCCGTAATAATGTCGCCGTCAGCTGATTCGACAACGAGAGGAAAATAAGAAAGATGCGTGCAGGGCGAGATAACTTTTTCATCCCGCTCTACCCATTGGATGCAAATGTCTTGTTTCATAAAAATCAACCTCCTAAATTGCATTTGTCAGAGAATGAATGCAAAATGGACTATACTGCAGAGTTTATGTACACGTACGGAATATTTTATAATTTATATACATGCATAATCCGTAACATCCATTTTCTGTCCACAGAATACAAAAAATCAATATGTTTACAAATTACAGTTTTGTTTAACATTATAATGGATAAATAAAAATATTTCAACAACTAACAAAAATTATTAATGTCAATATTGGTATAGGTATATCAATTATTTGTTACATCTGGCAAGAAAAAGGAAGGCAGATAGTCTTATTGCCATGTTGGCACCTCCTGTATATTCTATCTCCGGTATATATACCCAGCCTTCAAAAACAAATAAAATTCACGAAGCCGCAGTCTTCTGCACGGCCTCACTCGGTAAGGTAAATCATATCGGCGACGCTAAAAGCCATCATGCATTGCGCAAAAAAAAACGGACATGCTGCCGCCGTATCAGCAGTACGAAAAAATAAAACGGAATAAGCCACTGACGCAACGGACGCAGCGTATAAAAACATACGAAAAAGAGGAACTATTTACTAATCGCCCAAAATCCCGTTAAACCGCATAAATAACAGGATAGGAAGATTGTAAACATTTCCTCTTAACATAAAATATAGTGGTGGAGATAAGCGGGATCGAACCGCTGACCTCTTGAATGCCATTCAAGCGCTC
>CAZDQW010000049.1:0-6344 GCA_964507845.1 uncultured Megasphaera sp. | reverse complement strand
TACTGCGATTTTCCCAGTGAATATTGACCCCGCATCCGTACCAACAATGTCATTGAGAGACTCAACCGGGAGATTCGTCGTCGTCCCTGCGTCAGGCTTCGCTATGTGGCTGGCAACCAATGGGGAAATAAAGCATATAGACATGAAACACCCGGAAGCTCACTCGAGGATAGCTCTATTGCTGACTGATTTCGGTCATTCAGAGTCTACAAACCAAAGTGCGAAAAATGATTGTTACTGCTTTGGGAGATTGTATTAAATGATAATAAATTATGAGTTTAGTATGAATAAATAGAAATTAAAATTAACGATTATAATAATAAAGTATATTTAAAAGTACTTGTTGACATATCAATGAAATAATATTAATATATAACTATAAACGTAAATACGAAATTGTTCTTATTTAAACAAAACAAGTGTTGGAAATAATAAGTGAAAAACTACGAAGGTAAGATCGACAGTGTTTGTATCTTTCTTTGCATTAGGTACAGTTAGCTATTTAATTGTGTTGTTATTTCTGTATGTATGTCTGCTATTGAAGCAAAACTCCAATTTGGATCGGAACTTGTTGGAATTATTTTGAGTGCTTTTTTGTGGGATATACAGCAATGCCAATTCCGGCAGGGTGGTTTACAAATAAGTTCAGCCCAGGAAAAACCATTGTCTTTTAGAACTAATTGATTTAGAAAATCAAAGTATATGTATTTTACTTGAAAAAACTTTTTTCTACGGAAAAAGTAAAGTAATTACCCGTTTATCCTGTTATTTTTACAAAAGCGACGGCAATAATTATTGATCCGAGAAACGACATAGACCTTTACGAGGATATTACGGATACCGTAGATTATGAAGAAAAAATAGTGCTTATTATTAGATGCAATAGAGTTACTGTCTCGGTGGAAGACCAGATGGATTATGTGTGTTGATACGATACGAAATAATGGTGCGGCAGAAGGTTTGCGACATCATCACAGACAAGGATTCCTTGGAAAGAGCCTGGATGCTTATGCGACGATGAGGCAGGTTGCTTTGCAGAAAGATGAAGCACCGAAAAGATTTAAAATCACGACGAAAGGCAAAGGAGTTATTCTTGATGCCGGAGATATTATTGTGGTGAGAATGCAGTCAGGCATAGGCATAGACTTTACCTATCAATAGTATATGTATTCTGGTGATAGAATAGAAAATTCTGTATCAACTAGATATTGATTAATTCTGTTAGATAGTGGTGGATAAATTACAATGGGTAAGTAGGTATTGGCTATAATCTGCGCAGATTTAATATATATTGATTCGCAAGTATAAGTTTGTTTACTGAGACAACTTATACTTAGGTGAGAGTTAATTGTATTCAGAAAGGAGAAGAAGGATATGAGTGAATTAACCGGAAAACCGACTAATGTAAGGTGGAGAGTATTTCTTGCTTTATTAATTCTTGTTACGATTAACTACATAGACCGTGCTGTTATTTCGGTATTAATGCCGATGATTCAAGAGGACTTGCAGTTCAGTCCGGAATTAGTTGGCGTTATTTTGAGTGCTTTCTTTTGGGGATATGTAATAATGCAAATTCCTTCTGGATGGTTATGCGATAAACTTTCTCCTGGTAAAGTTATTGTAGGAACAGGTATCTTTTGGGGAATATTGCAAATTATCACGGGTTTTATCCACAATAGTACATTTTTTATTACTATACGTGCATTGTTGGGAATTTCAGAAGCGCCTATTTATCCTTCGGGCGGTAAATTGCAGGCTGTTTGGCTGGCTAAACACGAACGCGGGAAAGGTGCCGCCTTGATGGATTCTGGATCGGCGCTTGGTAATGCGTTGGGTGCGCCGTTATGCGCTTTGTTTGTGGCCTTTTTAGATAGCTGGAGAGGTGCTTTGATTGGTGCCGGTATATTAACGATTATTGTTGTATTGGCGTGTAAGCCAATTATTAGTTCGACGCCAGAAACTAGCAAAAGCATAAATGAAGCAGAACGTGAATATTTACGTAAGGCTTTTGAAGAAGAAGACGCGAGCTCTTTGAGCGGGCAGGATTCTGAAGATGTAAAATCCGGTTTTGTAGCTTCGACGTATTTGACATCGCGCAGTTTTTGGGGCGTATGTCTCGGATTCTTCGCTTACGATGCCTTTTGGTACGGTTTGATGACATGGGGCGCTTTGTACTTAGCTGCAGTGCATCATTTAAATATTAAGGATTTGGGCTGGTCTATATTCCTTATTTATGCAGTTGGTGTGGTAGGGCAGTTAATTGGCGGCGTTGTTACAGATAAGATTCGCCAAGGCGCGAAAAATATTAATACTGCTTTTAGACGGATATTCCCTGTATTGGGCTTATGTATTGCCGTTCCGATGTATTTGTTGTCTATAGCGACGGATATTTATTTTGCTATCGCTATGCTTTGTATTTCCATGTTTTTTGAAAAATGGTGCGGCACAATGTTCTGGTCACTTCCGTCTATTGTGGCTGACCGGAAATACAGTGGTACGCTGAGCGGTATCATGAATATGTTTGGTAACGTCGGCGGCGCCATCGTTCCGATCGTAGTAGGCTTGATCGTTGGTGCTACTGGTTCGTATTATTGGGCATTGATGCTTTTTATTGCTCTTGCTTTGGGAACAGGGCTATTCCCCGTTTTAATAAACTTTGATAAGAAGATCGGTATGGAATAAAAGCGAAGTTGCTTATGTAGAAAAAAGATGATAAAGAGAGAAGCCAATGTATTAATGAGAGACTTCTCTCTTTAAAATTAGCAAAGGAAAGGTGAGTTAAGTATGTATAACGCAGTGACAGATGAAGTTGTAAATGAATTAAAAAAGATTGTCGGCGATAAATATGCTACAACGGATCCGGATAAATTAGAAATGTATAAAACTGATGAAGAAGGTAACTCTATTTATTTTAGCTATCCTGAAGTGGTCGTATTCCCAGCATCGACGGAAGAAGTCGCTGAAGTTGTTAAATTAGCGAATAAGTATCTTATTCCCATTACGCCGCGTTCAGCGGGCACAGGGTTGTCTTGCGGAGCTATTCCTGTACACCACGGCATCGTTATTGAATTAGAACGCATGAACCAGATTCTTGAAATGGATGCGGAGAACTTGTACTGTGTTGTACAGCCTGGCGTACGTACGGTAGATTTACAGCAGGCTGCAAAAGCTAAGGGATTGCTTTATGCTGGCGATCCGTGCAGTGCCGAAAGCTGTCAGATTGGCGGCAATTTAGCGACGAATGCCGGTGGTAACAAAGCAGTGCGTTATGGTACGACGCGTCATCAGATTTATGATCTTACTGTAGTTACCCCGTTGGGAGATATTGTAAAAGTAGGAGCGCGGTTGGAAAAATGCAGTACCGGTTATTGCTTAGAACAGTTAATTTGTGGTTCAGAAGGAACGCTGGGAATTATTACAGAAGCAACATTGAAATTGCGTATGCTGCCTCCGTATTCTTTTGATATTGTTGCAATTTTTGATGATCCGGCTAAGGCATTGGCTTTGCCTAGAAAAATTCTGAAGGCCGGCATTGAACCGACGAGTATCGAATATATGGATAATCGAGCTATCGTTATTAGCGGGGATTTTATTAAATGCGATTTGCCTTATGCGAAACAGAACGGCGTATACGATATTATTACCGTTGAGTCGTATGACCAGGATGAACTTGATAAGAAAATGGAAAAACTCGGCGATTTGTGTGATGAAGCCGGCGCAGTAGAAGTGTTAATGGCCGATAGCCGCATTTGGGAAGCGAGAAAGCAGTTTGCCGACGCTTGCCGGGAAATTTGTCTGACTTGGGCTAGCTCGGACTATGTTGTGCCTCTTGATAAAATTATTAATGTTACGACCGAGCTTCCCAATATCATGAAAAAGCATGATATTGACGGCGGCATTGTAGCGCATATTGGTGATGGAAACATTCATGTTAACATTTTGAATACGCATAACCAGGGACCGGAAGAATGGGCGAATACGCTGCATGCTTATGATGACGACATTTTTACGTTGGTTTATAGTTTAGGCGGAAAAATGTCTGGCGAACATGGCATCGGATATAAGAAAAAAGAAGAATTTGAAAAATTTACTCCCGAAGGGGAATTGAAACTTATGCGTTTGTTAAAGAAAGCATGGGATCCCAATAATATTATGAATCCGTCTAAAGTTATTGATGTTGAATAATTTAACGTACATTTATATGTGAAAGCACTATGAGCAAGTTTACAAAACGATTAAAAATGACGAACGGTTATTGGATTTGTCCATCAATACGTTCGCATCAACAAAGATGATTTTTTTAGCAAGGCTAACGAAGAAACGGCAGTCAATTTGCGAGTAGAAGTGCAGGACGGTGTCAATGCATGTCGAACATTTTGAAAGGCAAAGATGTAGGCAAATTATTTAGTCGTTTCAAATGTGGTGCGCCGATTACTAAAAAAACATTAATCGTACTTCGGCGGTATTGCCTTGGGTGTATGCGTTTGTTTTCGATAGGAGGGTGTGAAGGGTGATGAATGAATTTGCGGGAAAAATTGTGCTGGTTACTGGCGGAAGCAAAGGAATTGGAGCAGCTACAGTACGGCGTTTTTGTGAGGAAGGAGCGCATTGTATCATTGTAAGCCGTCATTTGAGTGAATGCCAAGCCTTTGCTGACGAATTGAATAAAGAGGGATTTTCCGTCAGCGGATTGGCCGCAGATGTCAGTAAAGTTCTTGACATCAAAAAGATGGTTTCCGATGTAGTTGCTCAGTTTGGAAAAATTGATGTGTTGGTTAATTCAGCGGGCGTGAATAATCGAAAATATGCGATTGACTATGTAGAAGATGATTGGGATTATATCATGAATATCAATTTGAAAGGAGCCTATTTTTGTTCTGTCGAAGCAGGCAAACAAATGCTTAAACAGAAAAGTGGAGCGATTATTAGCGTGTCATCGTTGCAGAGCCATATTAACATGCAGCGGTTGTCTATTTATGGTGCTAGTAAGGCCGGTATTCGTAATTTTACCAAAGGTCTGGCTAATGAATGGGCTACAGAAGGTGTTCGGGTTAACTGCGTATCGCCAGCATTTATTGCTACTCCATTAGTTGAGAAAGTTCTTCAGGATCCATCTTATACGACGATTATAAATTCTCGCACGCCTATGAAGCGTGTTGGTATGCCTAACGAGGTGGCCGAGGCCATTTTATTCCTTGCTTCCGATAAGGCTAGCTATATTACGGGAGCAGACCTTGTGATTGACGGTGGGTGGACAGCAAGTTAAAGTGTGAAGTATGATATAAAATGATGTGTGAAATACAGTTTGCGCAGCTAATATTTTGACAATTCTGCAAAGACAAAGCACTGCTGAGATGTACTTGGGCAGTGCTTTTTTTGTACGACTAGTAGTAACAACAGTTTTTTGCACTTTGGTTTGTAGGTTCTGGAATGGTCGAAGGAATACCGCAAAATTGGCGGTGAATTCCTGCCGGGCGTGTTCCACATTGCAGCTCGTACTGTCAGTGCTCAGGCTCTTTCTATTTTTGGCGATCACTCAGATGTCATGGCCTGCCGTTCTACGGGATTTGGTATGCTCATGTCTTCTTCGCCGCAAGAAGTTATGGATTTAGCAGCTATTTCCCACTTATCAGCTATTGGCGGAAAATGTACTTTCATGTGTTTTGATGGATTCCGCACTTCTCATGAAATGCAGCGTATAGAATCACTTGATTATGAGTATCTCAAACGGCTTGTCGACTATCATTTGAATGCATTGAAAGAGCAAGGTGTTGCCGTAGAAGCTATCGACGCTTACTTGGTTGATTATAATGACGGAGTAAAATCCCGAGAAGTTGCGGATAATCTCCTTGTAGCACTTGAACAAGTTCCGGCTAATGAAGATATTAAATTCATATTTGATAATAAAGAATACTTGGCTAAAAAATCTGTATGGGCTTTCGGCGGCGACGGCTGGGCTTACAATATTGGGCATGGGCGCGACGCAGCTGGAAATGAAAAAAGCTGTCGAATGCGGTTATTGGCACCTCTATCGCTTCGATCCGCGTCTTGCGGCAGAAGGCAAGAATCCGTTCCAGATTGATTCTCCGGAACCGAACGCCGATAAAATGAGAGAATATTTACGTGGGGAAAGTCGTTATGATCGATTGCAGATTAATTTCCCTGAACGTGCGGAGGCTCTTTACGAAAAAACTATCCGTGAAGCAAAAGAACGGTATGCAAAATACGCGGCAATGGCAGGAAAGTGAAGAGAAAATAAAAAATTTGTCGTGAAAAAAGATTAAAGATAAATGCGGTTAGGGAAAGTGTGATTTAACGGAGGAGACGCTGAGAAACAGACTGGC
>CAZDQW010000048.1:0-7033 GCA_964507845.1 uncultured Megasphaera sp. | reverse complement strand
GTTCGGGGAAACATATCGACCGGCTGGACTTTTTCTATATGGTATCCTTTCCGGCTCAAAAAGGCCAGATCGCGCGCCAGCGTCGCCGGATTACAGGATACGTAGACGACTTTCTGCGGACGGCTTGCAGCGATGGCTTCCAAAACAGGCTCGCCGCATCCGGCTCTGGGAGGATCTAAAATAATAACGTCAGGCCGTATACCCTTCTGAATGAGTTCCGGCAGCTTTTTCACAGCATCGCCGAGGATAAATTCCGCATTCGACACGTTATTGTCCGCCGCATTTTTCACGGCATCTTGGACGGCCGAGGCAATAATTTCAATACCGTACACTTTTTTGGCTTTCCGGGCTAAAAACAGCGTAATCGTTCCGGTGCCGCAGTACACATCGGCTACGGTTTCATGGCCCTGCAAATCTGCAAAGTCAAGAGCCGTTTCATAGAGACGCTGCGCCTGCTCGCTGTTAACCTGGAAAAATGACTGGGCAGAAATGTGAAACGTCAGCGGACCGACAGCATCATGTATGGTGGTGCTTCCGAATAATACGTGCGTCTCCGCACCTAAAATAACATTGGTGCGCTTAGCGTTAATATTCTGCACGACACTGGCAAGGCCGGGTATTTCTTCCCTAAGCAAGGCAATCAATTCCTCCAAGTGAGGCACGGCGCGGCAAGCCGTCACCAGACAGACCATGACTTCTCCGGTCCGAACGCCGACTCGTCCCATAATATGACGGATAATACCGTCTTGTTTTTTTTCATCATATGCCGGAATGTGATACGTCTCCATCCAGCGGCGGACAGTCTGCATGATGCGGTTGTTTGCTTCTTTCTGGATGAGACATGACGCAACGTCGATGACTTCGTGAGTCGCTGCGGCAAAACAGCCGATAGCGACGCGGCTGCCTTCTGATGAAACGGGAAACTGCATCTTGTTTCGATAAGCCCACGGGTCGGAAGCGCCCAGTACGGGCAGGACTTCGACGTCCTGCAAACGGCCGATGCGCTCCAGTGCATCCTGTACTTGCCTCCTTTTTTCCCGCAGTTCCCCGTCATAACTAAGATGCTGAAGCTGACAGCCGCCGCATCGTCTGTAAACGGGGCAGCGCGGTTCGGCACGGTCCGGCGACGGCGTAATGACTGTTTGCAGCGCCGCCGCGGCATATTGTTTTTTGACGACCTCAACACGGGCACGCACTGTCTCTGCGGGCAGCGCCCCCCGAATAAAAACCGTAAAATTTTCGTACCGCCCGACGCCTTCGCCGTTCGTGCCGAGACGAAGAATCGGTATGATATAACTATGTCCCTTTTCGACGGGCACATGCCGTTGTTCTTTCATGGTTCAATCCTTTCGCTGCTGTGTAACAGGGCGCAGTGTTGCAGGCGCACTCTATTTTTAACTGATAATTTCGCTGATAACTGGTTCTTCGGCAGGTTTCGATCCGGATATGACGATGCAGTCCGCCGCGCGGCGGGCTATGTCTTCCATAGAAGCCGAAACGTCACCGTACAGTGTAAATAAGGGCTCTCCCTGTTTTACTTCATCATAAATTTCTTTATATAAACGGATGCCGACCATGGGATTGATAACGTCTTCTTTTCTGGATCTGCCGGCGCCCATCGACATGGCAATTTCCCCGAGAGCGCGGCCGTGAATTTCCCTTATCCACCCTGCTTCGGTACTGACTGCCGTAAAAACCTGCGGCGCTTTCGTCAGCGGACGCTTTCCTATCCACGACGCGCTGCCGCCCTGCGCCTTAACAAGTTCTTTAAACTTCGCAAGCCCCTTTCCGCTGGCGATCAAGTCGTCTATCATAGCGGCGCCTTCTTCCAAACTTCCGGCTTTCTCCCCGGCAATCAGCATCTGGGCGCCGATGGCCCGGACGACTTCCATGAGGCGGCGTCCTCCCCTGCCCGACAAGGCATCTACGGCTTCGTCTACTTCCAAGCTGTTGCCGATGGCCGTCCCCAGGGGCGCCGACATCGACGTGATGACGGCGCTCGTCGGTTTATGCGCCAGTTTTCCGATATCAACCATCAGCGACGCCAGCTTCCGCGCCTCTTCCTTTGTTTTCATAAAAGCGCCGCCGCCGTATTTTACGTCGAGAACGATCGCGTCAGCGCCGGAAGCAATTTTTTTACTCATAATGGAACTGGCAATGAGGGGAATGCTTTCAACAGTCCCCGTCGCATCGCGAAGGGCATACAGCAATTTATCGGCCGGCGCAATATCGCCCGACTGGGTAATTAACGCAAGCCCCGTACTGCGGACCTGACGAAGAAATTCCTCTTCGCCCAGTTCCAGGCAAAATCCCGGAATAGCCGCCAGCTTGTCTGCAGTGCCGCCTGTAAATCCCAGTCCCCGGCCGCTCATTTTGGCAACGGGCACGCCGGCGGCGGCGACGAGGGGCGCTGCAATGAGCGTCGTCGTATCGGCAATGCCGCCGGTACTGTGCTTATCCACCTTGATGCCGGGAACAGAAGATAAATCCACGATGTCGCCGGAACGAGCCATAGCCATCGTGAGATACGTTGTTTCTTCCGCATTCATGCCGCAGAGGTATACGGCCATGAGCCACGCCGCCGCCTGATAATCGGCAATGTTGCCGGCCGTATATTCATTGATGAATCGGGTAATTTCATGCTGCGTCAGTACCTTTCCGTCCCGCTTATGCTCGATGCATTCGATGGGCCACATATGCGTCACCTCAATTCAGATAAAAAACTGGAACCGAATTTCAATCCTTCCAGACCGAAATTATCCATAACCGTCATTCCCAAATCGGCGTAAGTGCGGCGTATGCCCAGATCGGACGGAGCCGAAAAAGACGGACTGTACGCCAGAAGCGGAACTCGTTCGCGCGTATGATCCGTACCGTGCCATGTGGGATCGTTTCCGTGATCGGCCGTAATCATCAGCAGTTCGTCGTCCTGCAGAAGAGGCAGGAAATCTCCCAGCATGGCGTCAAATTCTTCGATGCAGGCGGCGTATCCCGCCACGTCGCGGCGATGTCCGTACAGGCTGTCGAAATCGACGAAATTGGCCATGAGCAGTCCTTTTTTCCGGCGATGTTCCGTCAGCTGTTTCGTTAGTTCTTTCATGTCATCAGCGTTATTCGTCGTATGGTACGATTCCGTCAAGCCGATATTAGCATATATATCGCCGATTTTTCCGACGCCGACAACGAAAAAGCCCTGTTCCTTCATATACTCGAAGACCATTTTCCGCTTCGGCAGGCGGCTGTAGTCCCGCCGGTCGCCGGTGCGGACAAAATGTCCTTGTTCACCGATAAAAGGCCGTGCGATAATCCGTCCCACTTCATAAGGTCCAACGCACACCTTGCTTCTTGTAATTTCACAAATACGATACAGCTCATGAAGAGGAATGACATCGGTATGAGCGGCAATTTGAAAAACGCTGTCGGCCGACGTGTAGACAATGGGTGCTTTCGTCCGGAAATGTTCCTCCCCCAGACGTTCAATGATTTCCGTTCCCGACGCCACTTCGTTGCCGATGTAGTTGCACCCTGCCGCTGCTGTAAAGGCATCCATCAGTTCTGTTGGAAATCCGTGCGGAAAAGTGGGAAACGGGTTATCTACGGGATTGCCCATGAATTCCCAATGGCCGCTCGTCGTATCCTTGCCTGCCGACAACTCTTCCATCAGGCCGTACGCCCCGATGACAGGAACATTCTCCTCATGAATATTGGCGACATTTCCCAAGCCCAGCCGGCGCAGGTTCGGCACAGCCAGAGGCACGCAGACATCAATATGGCCGTACGTATCGGCGCCTTTATCGCCGAATTTCTCTGCATCCGGCGCACCGCCGGCGCCGACGCTGTCCATGACGATGACGATAATGCGATTGAATTTCATGGTTCTCCCTCCTTTGTTTATAGTTCCAGGTACTTCCGTGCCTTTTCAAAAACGGCAATCGTCTTGGCGTCGACAATTTGATTATCGGCAATAAGCTGTTCTACTTCCTTCGGCGTATACCGTTCAATATTCATAAATTCGTCGTCATCCAAATGCTGCGCCCCCTTGCGGAGTTTTCGCGCCAGATACAAATAAATCCGTTCATCGCAGAACCCCGGCGACGTATACACGTACCCGAGAGGAATCATTTCTCCTGCCGTTACGGCCGCTTCTTCTTCCAGCTCCCGGGCAGCGCATATTTCCGGCGATTCGCCGGTATGTTCTATTTTCCCTGCCGGAACTTCCAGCATCGGCTGCGCCGCAGCGTAGCGGTACTGGCGGACGAGGATGATCTTGCCGTCGTCTGCTACCGGCAAAATCGCGCAGGCGCCGAAATGCCATACCGCTTCCCGGACAGCCGTTTTTTTCTCTCCGCCTGTTCCGTCGTCGATTTCTACCGTATCGACCGTTACATGAAGAATTTTCCCCTTCATAATTTCCTGACGGGAAATCATCGTTTCCGTACTGATGCTCATGATAAATCCCTCCTTATATAGACAAAAGGGCGCTGCAGGACAGTACCATTCCCGTCCCGGCGCCCTCTGCGTACCTTATTTTGTTCCCGTACTGCCGATACCGCCGGTGCGGAGCGCATCTGCCGCATCGCCGTCAGCTGTCAGGTATTTCATAAAGATGCCTTGACCGATACGTTCGCCTTTTTCGATCGTATAGGGCGCATCAGTTGTATTGTAGCAGGCAATCATAATATGGCCTTCATTATCTTCGTTGCCGTAGTAATCACTGTCAACGATTCCCGTACCGTTGGCCAGCATAATGCCTTTTTTAAAAGCCAGGCTGGAACGGATAAAGACGGATAAATACTCGTCCTTTTTCATGTAAGCCTTGACTCCCGTCGGTACGACCGTCACGGCACGGGGCTGCAGAATGACAGTCTCTGCTGCCGCCAGGTCATATCCTGCACTGCCGGCAGTCTTTCGTGCCGGCAGGCGCAGTCCCTTGCCTTCATATGCCGCAACGTATTCAAAACCTCTGTTTTTCATGACGCCGCCTCAGTGTTTCTGGCCGTCGCGAGGCCCGCGCCGTCCGCCGCTGCGCCGGGCCGCAGGAGCAGAACTGCCGCCGCCGAGCAGGGCCTTCCGGGACAAGTTGATGCGTCCCTGGCTGTCGATTTCCACGCACTTGACCATAATTTCATCGCCGATCTGCACGACGTCTTCCACTTTTTCCACTCGTTCCTTGGCCAGCTGCGAAATATGGACCAGTCCTTCTTTGCCGGGCAGCACTTCGACAAAGGCACCGAAGTTCATAAGGCGCGTTACCTTGCCGACATAGGTTTCGCCCACTTCTACGTCTTTTGTGAGCATTTCTATCCATTCCTTGGCTTTCCTGCCGCCTTCACCGTTAACCGAAGCGATGTACACGAGGCCAGAGTCGTCAATATCGATCTTTGTATCCGTTTCGTCTGTGATCTGCTTAATGATCTTGCCGCCCGGTCCGATGACGTCGCGGATTTTTTCCGGATCAATGTGCATCGTAATAATGCGCGGCGCATATGGAGATAAGTCTTTGCGCGGTTCGCTGATGGCCTGAAGCATCTTGCCCATGATATGGATGCGGCCTTCATGCGCCTGTTTGAGCGCCTGCGCCAGAATTTCACGGCTGAGTCCCTTAATCTTAATATCCATCTGAATGGCCGTAACGCCCTTCATCGTGCCGGCAACCTTAAAGTCCATATCGCCGAGAGCGTCTTCCATGCCCTGAATATCTGTCAGGATCGTAAAATCGTCGCCTTTCGTGACCAGACCCATGGCAACGCCGGCTACAGGCGCTTCAATGGGAACGCCGGCATCCATCAGAGCCAGCGTGCTGCCGCAGACACTGCCCATGGAACTGGAACCGTTTGATTCCAGGACTTCCGATACGACGCGGATCGCATAGGGGAATGATTCTTCACTCGGCAGTACTTGAGCCAGTGCCCGTTCCGCCAGTTTGCCGTGGCCGATTTCGCGCCGTCCCGGCCCGCGCGACGATTTTGTTTCGCCTACGCTGAACGAGGGGAAGTTGTAATGATGCATGTAACGGCGATCCGTTTCCAGTCCGACGCCGTCAATGTGCTGCGATTCCGAAAGCGGCGCCAAAGTGGCAAAGCTGAGAATCTGCGTCTGTCCGCGCGTAAAAAGACCGGTGCCGTGCGTTCTGGCAAACAGTCCGGCTTCACAGCTGACGGGACGCACTTCATCGACGCGGCGGCCGTCGGGGCGGATTTTGTCAACAGCAATCATATGGCGGACAATTTCCTTTATCATCTTCTGGACGATTTCAACGACGGCCTCGCGGTCTTCAGGATAAATTTCATCAAAGTGGGCGTAAATATCGGCTTCTACGGCGTCCATTTTTTCTTCCCGTTCCATCTTATCCGCCGTGAAAACAGCCGTTTTCATCGCTTCTTCGCCGTAAGCATGAACTGCTTCGACCATATCTGCCGGCAGTTCTTTTTCAACGAATTCCTGTTTTGGCACGCTGATCTTGTCAAGGAAGCTGAGCTGGAATTCAACAACCTTCTTGATTTCTTCATGGGCAACCATGATGGCGTCAAGAATATTTTCTTCCGGAACCTGTTTTGCGCTGCCTTCCACCATGAGGATGGCGTCCTTCGTGCCGGCAACAACAATGTCCATATCGCTCTTTTCACTTTGAGCGACAGTGGGATTAATAATATATTGTCCGTCAACGAGTCCTACGCGCACGCCTGCAATCGGACCGGCAAAAGGTATATGGGACATGCACAGCGATACGGACGCGCCGATCATAGCCGCGATTTCCGGCGCATTGTCATGGTCTACGCAGAAATCATAGGCTACGACATGCACGTCGTGCCGATACGTTTTGGGAAAGAGCGGGCGAATCGGCCGGTCAATAAGCCGGGCGAACAACGTTGCTGATTCCGGCGGTTTTCCTTCCCGCTTAATAAAGCCGCCGGGGATCTTCCCGACAGAATACATTTTTTCTTCGTAATCAACCGTCAGCGGGAAAAAGTCCGCATCTTCCCGAGCTTCCTTTGCACCTGTCGCCGGGCCGAATACGCCCCTCTCGCCGTGC
>CAZDQW010000047.1:0-7393 GCA_964507845.1 uncultured Megasphaera sp. | reverse complement strand
CAATTTCAAGGATCCTGTTCATGCGTTCAATGGAAATAATAACGCCGCCGAACGTAGCTACAGCGCCTGCCGCCAATCCCGTTCCGGCAGCACGCGGCACCATGATGACATCGTTGTCATAGCACAATTTGACGATCTTGGAAACTTCTTCCGTCGTAGCCGGCAATACAACGACCTGAGGCATCTTCATATAATGAGGATCTGTTACTTCGTCATGAGAATACGGTTCAAGTTTATCGGCATCCGTATAGACAAACTTTTCACCGACAATCTTTTTAAATTCTTCGATTAATTCCGGGGTAACTGTGCCTTTTGCCATATTGCATAACCTCCAACATAAAAAATAAATACTTTATCACTTTAACCGTTTCCGGTTGAAAACACTGTCTACTCAGCAAAACACAGTAATATGCCGGCTGAGTATCACAAAAACCAATACTTCAATAGCCTGTCTCAGTTAATCTTTTTCTCCTTGAGTTTTATTATACCCTATTCAGTGTACCGTGTAAATTACATTCAGATTTTTTATACATATGTTTTTTGCATTAAAAAAACATATGCTATGCCATTATAATATACAGACATTTTATTTTTAAAACAAATCATACTAATATATTTTTATTTTAATGTTGTTACTTTTTTCACATGCAGTCTATGCGTTTTTATAATCGAATCTATGAAATTTTTCCGTACTCCTTATGTCTTATTTTCATGATATTTTTTATCAAAAACGCTTTTATTTTCCCTCCCGGAGATTTTTTTATCCGGGCCGCTTATTCTATATCATTTTATTCTTTTCAGCCGACGCGATGACGGCGTCCATGACAGCAGCACGGAATCCGGCGGTTTCCAAAGATCTTACAGCCTCAATCGTCGTTCCCCCCGGCGAGCATACGTCATCTTTAAGTTTACCGGGATGTTCGCCGCTTTCGAGCACCATTTTAGCTGCGCCCAAAACGGTCTGCGCCGCAAAAGTATAGGCCATCATGCGGGGCATTCCTTCCCTGACTGCACCGTCAGCCAATGCTTCAATAAACATATATACATACGCGGGCCCGCTGCCGCTTAGTCCGCAGACCGCGTCAATCAATCGTTCCTCCACCGATTCTGCCTTGCCGAAACTGCGGAAAATCTGCAGCACTAAATCAACTTCCTCTGGCAGCACCATTTCATTTGCCGAAACGGAAGCCATTCCTTCGCCGACCATGGCCGGCGTATTCGGCATAACCCGAACAATTTTCGTCCGTTCCGGCAGGCAGGCACCGAGCCGTTCCAGCGTAAGACCGGCCGCAATAGATATGACAACGGTATTTGCCGCAATATGATTTCCGATTTCTGAAAGCACGGACGGCATAATATGCGGCTTAACAGCCATAATAAGGCCTTCGGAGCGAGCCGCCAGCTCCTCTTTCGACATAACAACCGTCGTTCCCGTTTCTTCTGCTAATCTCCGGGCTTTTTCCAGCTGAAGGTCATAAAGGAAAATTTTTTCATTTGCAATAAGTCCGGACGCGGCCAGTCCTTTTACAATAGCCCGTCCCATATTGCCGGTTCCGCAGATACCAATAGTCTGAAACATATTATCATCCTTCTTTCCAATTAGCTGCATACCGCAGAAATATACCTTATTCTGCGCTTATCTTTTCTGCATATATCGTCATAAAATACTTTCTCTCCTTAATCATATAAAAAAAAGCCGGCATAGTCCAGCTATACCGGCAAAATATCATATGAATTTATTGTTTGGCTCCAATTTCATCGACAGCAGCTTTAATTTTTGCCGCCAGTCCTGTCAGCTTCTTTTTCGATACGGAGCAAACAGCTAAGCGAATGCCCTTGTTCAACGGCACCAGGAAAATATTTTCTTTTTCCATCAAATCACATACAGCCTGCGAGCTTTCCATGGGGATAGTAATAAAAAATCCCGACAAATACGGCAAATACTTTAATCCGCATTCCTGCGCTTCTTTCATGAATATGTCGGCCCGTTCCTTAATCAGCGCGAAATACGCAGCCCGTTCCGCATCCAATTCGGCTACTTTCGCAGGATCTTTGCAAATATTAGCCATGGCTTTCATGGCCGCGCTGTTGGAGTTGGACCACGTAGCCCGGCTCGTATACTGATTGATGGCAACAAATTCATTGGCAATGTCTTCGCTGGGCGTGACGCAGATCATGGCGCCCATGCGCTGACCGTACATCGTAAAGCCTTTGCTGCACGTATACGCTACGATAACCAGAATGTTTTCCGGCAAATTGCCGAATTTTTTAAAGAACTTGCGGCATTCCTGCTTTTCTCCGCTGTAATCTAAATAAGCCACATCAGGAACTAAAATGATATTCTTATCTTTTCCTTCCACAACGCTGCCCAAGAAATTCAGTACCTTATCCCAGTCTTCCGAAGTCAGCGCAAATCCTGTCGGATTATTTGCCGGAGAGTTCATGATAATGACCGTATTATACTGTTTAGCCGATACGGCTTCCACGTGGGACTTGAAGCTGTCAAAATTGAACGTGCCGTCGGCGCCGATTAATTCAAATTCCCGCAATTTCCGGCCGTTATCGCTGCACATCGATCCATATGCACCCCAATGCCAGTCGCTGGTCAGAATCTCATCGCCCCATTCAGAATAATTATGAATGACATGGTGCAGCACGCCGGAACCGCCCGATGTTGCGCAGGCGCGAATATATCCTTCAGGCCGCGATTCGCCGAAGCATTGATCAATAACAGCGTCCAAATAATCAGGATACCCTTGAATAGGCGCATACGATACGATTTCTTTCGGCGTCAGCGCTTTATATGCTTCTTCAACGACATGAAGCATGACTAAATTGCCGTCTTCATCCAAAATAGCGCCGACAGTACCGTTAATCACTTTATCGTTTCCCAACTTTTCCGCCAAAGCAACTGCCCGGTTATTCGCGCCGAAAATTTTATCTTCCGCGCTTTTTCCTTTCGCCTGCGGTGCCGCTACACTTTTTGTCATACATACCAACTCCTTTTTATTTTTCATACACAATTATGCCACAAGAAAATTGATCTGACAATAAAAGCTTAAAAAAACATCTGATGTATTCAAAATACAAGAAAATTTATGATATATCCCCGTAAACGCCCGAGAGCGCCGCCATTTCATCGTCCTGCCAGGAAACGCTCGCTTATGCCTTTTCCGTTCTTCTCTTTTTCTCCTCAAGCCATAGCAGCGCCGTCACGACAGATCCGCCGATAGAGCGGGCTTTATCGGAAATAGTAAAACAATTGGCGTACTCTTCCCGCCGCGGATCGATGTCTGCGATTTTATATCCCGCCGGCACAGGATAGGCGTCGCGGATAATACCGCGCACCAGTCCGGTCAGCGCCGCTGGCACGATAACGCCGGAAATATCCTGACAGGTTCCTCCGTCAGGAATACCGTTTTCGGTGACGATGCCCAACGGCTCGCCTTTTTCGATGACATCGCCGATGGAAACAAATCCGTAGAACCGGCCCTTCGCCGGACTGTGAATGACCCGCTCCTTGCCGTAGCCGCCGATGACGCCGGGCACGCCGGTATCCGCCATGGCCGGGCCGTCGAAAATAATGCGGCCCAAATCATGGCCGCGCATGGTTTCAATGA
This sequence comes from uncultured Megasphaera sp., assembly GCA_964507845.1. Classification (GTDB taxonomy): domain Bacteria; phylum Bacillota; class Negativicutes; order Veillonellales; family Megasphaeraceae; genus Megasphaera. The sequence continues at coordinate 3,773 of CAZDQW010000047.1, read as the reverse complement.
CGGCATCCACGTCTTCTCCTGCCATAAATCCCGGACCAAGAGCAACGGTATGACGGGCCATGAGCCGCGACGTCCCGATATTTCGCTTCGCTAAAATTGCATCCACGACGGCCCAAGGCTGCAATTTGCTGACGAAACGCGCTTCGGGATCGACGACAATGGGAATTTCACGGCTAAACCAGGCCGTCTCTATGTCCCTGCCGTTTCGGCACAGCCGCGCCGTCATGTCTTCCACTACGGCAGTACCGTCATAGACAGCTTCAGACAAGGCAACGCGTCTCCGTATGGCTGACGGAGCTTCTGTCTCCAAAACAAGGACGGGAAAACCGGCACGGTACAGTGCCTGAATCGTCCCGGTAGCCATATCGCCGCCGCTGCGGACGATGACGAGAGTATTCTTCATACAGAAATTTCTCCTTTCAATACCTTCATATATACATCGTTGATACGCAGGTTCTGCTAACGTACTCTTGTCTCCAGTATAACCGATTCCGTCTCATCTGTCGCTGTTTTTTCCGCTGCCGGTTATAATATGATATCTGAGAATACCTGATACATTCTTTGCAGAAAAAAACACTCCTGCTTTTGAGCAGGAGTGTTTGTCTGTACTCTCCAAAAAAATATCCTTTCTGTATCAGCATGGTCATCCTTCCACACAGGCGATGCCTCGCTTGAGAGCTTCCATGTTCAAGGGCACGAGTTTTGCTTTTTTGCCTGTAAACATTTCGTGGATCATCGTTTCGATAGTTTCGGCTTTCAGCACTTTTGTCGCCGCAACGTAGGCGCCGAGCATGACCATGTTGCTGACTTTTGCATTGCCGAGTTCACGGGCAATATCGTCGCAGGGCACGTAATAGACGTGCACGTCGTCGCGTTCTACTTTATCGGGTACGATGCTGCTGTTGATGAAAATGATGCCGCCTTTCTGCACGGACGATCCGAATTTGGCCAAGGCCGCGCGATTCATGACGATAACTTCCGACGGAAATTCGACGAGAGGCGAACCGATGCGTTCATCGCTGAGGATGACCGTGCAGTTTGCCGTACCGCCGCGCATTTCCGGTCCGTATGAAGGCACCCACGATACTTGGAGCTCTTCGGCTACGCCGGCTTCAACAAGGTTTTTGCCGATGGACATGACACCCTGTCCGCCGAAACCGGATAATATGACTTCGTGTTTCATCTTATTCCACCTCCGCATCTTTCACTACGCCCAGGGGATAGTACGCTGCCATATTTTCCATGAGCCACTGGTTGGCTTCCTGGATATCCATGCCCCAGTTCGTCGGGCAGGCAGCCAGCACTTCGACAAAGGTAAATCCATCGCCGTTCATCTGCCGCTGGAAGGCTTTCTTTATGGCCCGCTTGGCTTTCATCAAATGGGGAATATCGACGACGCATACTCGTTCGGCATAAACAAGACCGTCCAGCGTCGAAAGCATTTCGGCAACGCGCATGGGTTTGCCGGCTTGTTCGACTGTGCGGCCGAAGGGAGCTGTCGTAGCCCGCTGGCCGATTAGGGTCGTCGGCGCCATCTGGCCGCCGGTCATGCCGTAAATGGCATTATTAATGAAAATCGTCGTGAACTTTTCGCCCCGCATAGCCGCATGGACGATTTCCGCCGTGCCAATAGAGGCAAGGTCGCCGTCTCCCTGATAGGTAAAGACAGGCGCGTTGGGATGCGTCCGCTTGACGCCGGTTGCAACGGCAGGAGCACGTCCGTGAGCCGCTTCCAGCATGTCGCAGGCAAAATAGTTGCCGGCAAAGACAGAACAGCCGACGGGGCACACGCCGATGGCCGTTCCGATGGCGTCCATTTCTTCCAGTGTCTCTGCGATCAGTTTATGCACGATGCCGTGGCTGCAGCCGGGGCAGTAGTGCAGTTCCGTATCCTGCAGACCTTTGGACTTTGCATATATAGTCTTCATAGTATCATACCTCCCCCATCGCCGCTTCTGCAGCTGCCTGAATTTCCGAAACCGTCGGGATCATGCCTCCGAGACGGCCGTAGAATTTAATCGGTTTGGCGTCTTTGACGGCAATTTCTACGTCTTCAAGCATCTGACCTGCGCTCATTTCCACATCCAGAAATACCTTGACCGAATCTTGCCGCGCTATTTCCGTCAGGCGTGCATAGGGGAACGGCCACAGCGTAATGGGGCGGAATACGCCGGCTTTGATGCCTTTTTCCCGCAGGTTTTCCGCAACGGTAATAGCGATGCGGGCCGGTGTTCCGTAGGCCGTAAAGATCAGTTCGGCGTCATCAGTCATGATTTCTTCCCATTTTACTTCATTGGCTTCAATTTCCTTGTACGTCGCCTGCAGTTCCAGGTTGTGCTTTTCGCAAGACGGTGCGTCGATGAATAAGGAATTGATGTAGTTGTTGTGGTCTCTGTCGCCGCGGCCTACAGCTGCCCAGTCTTTCGGCAGCAGATCGCGCTTCTTATGGTCTTTCCATACGATGGGTTCCATCATTTGACCGATAAGCCCGTCCGCCAGGATCATGACAGGGGTACGGTACTGGTCGGCAATATCAAAAGCCTCCTGCACCAGATCGACAGCTTCCTGAAGGTTGGACGGCGCAAGAACCGGCGTCCGATAGTCGCCGTTGCCGCCTCCGCGGGTCGCTTGGAAATAATCAGCCTGCGACGGCTGGATGGAACCGAGGCCGGGGCCGCCGCGCATGACGTTTACGATGACCGCCGGAAGTTTTGCTCCCGCAATGTAGGTGATGCCTTCCTGCTTGAGGCTGATGCCGGGCGACGACGACGACGTCATGACCCGTATGCCTGCGCCTGCAGCGCCGTACACCATATTGATAGCCGCCACTTCTGATTCGGCCTGTACAAAAACACCGCCTACCTGGGGCATTTTCAGTGACATATATTCAGGGATTTCGTTCTGCGGGGTAATGGGATAACCGAAGAAACCGCGACAGCCTGCGCGAATAGCAGCCTCAGCGATAGCTTCGCTGCCTTTCCAAATTTCTCGTTTCATGGAAACGTTCACACTCCTTTTCTCAATCCTTTTCAATAGTAATGATCGAATCGGGACAAATCCTTGCGCAGCTGGCACAGCCGATGCACAGTGATTCATCCGTACAGGATGCGGGCCGGTATCCCTTAATGTTCGTACCGTCTTCGAGGGCCAAAATCTGTTTGGGACAAACGGTGATACAGAGACCGCACCCTTTGCACCGTTCTTTCCTGAATGTCAAATGCATTGCCATAGAACTAACGACTCCTTTCTCTACGGGTATTATTCCCACGGTTTTTTCATGAATAAGGTCATGGGCAATATGGGCTGCACATCATCCGGAAGCGCTTCTGCCAAATGCTTGGGAACAGCGTGGCAGACGATGGGAATTCCGGTCAATGTCGATACGTCCGCGACCATGGCCGCTCCGCCGACGATGTCCTGCACCTCTGTAAGGTGGCAGCAGTGCGAGTTGTTGATGAGGCCGTCGACAGATAGACCCGACGCCTTTTCAATGCGCCGCACATAAGCCGCCGCCTTTTCCGCCGTATCCGACAAAGGCCGGTTGGCGTTGATGACGCACAGGACGCGGGCGCCGCACTGTCGGAGAGACTTGCGGAACCGTGCCAGCACCCGGGCGCCGGAGGGATCGCCGCCGATATCCATGATTCCGTACAAATCAGGATTATCAAACAAAGCGAATACGTCAGGCGGCATAGACGGCAAATCTGCGTCCATGTGAGCCTGAGAACTGGCGATGAGGCGGCCGCCCCGCCTTTCTACCACATCCCTGCACT
>CAZDQW010000046.1:0-7647 GCA_964507845.1 uncultured Megasphaera sp. | reverse complement strand
AGGGAAATGTGGAACGAAACGCAGTATGAAGCAGATTTGGTTATTTCCGTACCGGACAGCGGCAATTCGGCGGCTATCGGGTATTCTCAGGCGTCAGGGATTCCTTTCCGACATGGCTTGATTAAAAACCGCTACATGGGGAGGACGTTTATCAAACCCAATCAGAAACAGCGTGAATTGGCTGTTCGGATGAAACTCAACGTAGTTAAAAACGTCGTCCGAGGAAAACGGATTATCATGGTCGACGATTCCATTGTGCGCGGAACGACAAGCGGCATTATTTGCAAACTGCTGCGCGAAGCCGGCGCCAAGGAAGTGTATATGTGCGTATCGGCGCCGCCTATTATGTATCCTTGTTTTTACGGCATAGACACATCGGTGCGCAAGGAATTAATCGCATCAACTCTCAACGTAGAGCAAATCCGCAAATACATCGGTGTAGATAAGCTTCATTTCATTTCCATAGACGGACTATGCCGGGCTGTTTCTGATATTCCGAAAGACGATATGTGCCTGGCTTGTTTTAACAATGATTATCCGACGGATATTCCGAAGGCAAATGAGGAAGGAGAAAAATATGCTCTCGAACACAAATAAGGGATTGACTTATGCCGATGCCGGCGTAGATATTGATGCAGGGAACAAAGCCGTGGAATTAATGAAAGATTCTGTAAAAGCAACGTATCGGCCGGAAGTTCTCGGCGATCTGGGCGGCTTCGGCGGACTTTTTTCTCTCATGAACTGCAACATAAAAAATCCTGTGCTGGTCAGCGGTACTGACGGTGTCGGGACGAAACTCCGGCTGGCCATTATGATGGGCAAGCACGATACAGTAGGTCAGGACTGCGTGGCCATGTCGATTAACGATATTTTGGTTCAAGGTGCAGAACCGCTTTTTTTCCTCGATTATATTGCCGTAGGCAAGTTGGATCCCGTCCAGGTAGCGACAATCGTTAAAGGCGTGGCAGAGGCCTGCAGAGAATCAGGCTGTGCGCTTTTGGGAGGCGAAACGGCTGAAATGGCCGGTTTCTATGCGAAAGATGATTACGACCTGGCGGGATTCGGCGTCGGTATCGTGGACCGGGAGAAAGTTATTACAGGCGAACATATTAAAGCCGGCGACGTGCTCATCGGATTGCCTTCAACAGGCGTGCATTCCAATGGTTTTTCTCTTGTCCGCAAGATTGTTTTCGAACGGCAGCATATGGAGCTTAATCAATATATTGAAGAACTGGGCATGTCGCTCGGCGAATGCCTTCTTGCACCGACCCGGCTTTATCCGAAGCCTTGCCTGCCCATTATACGGAATTTCGATGTAAAAGGCATGGTACATATTACTGGCGGCGGATTTTATGAAAATATCCCCCGTGTACTGCCGAAAGGCGTCGGCGTGGAAATCAATGTTGATTCATGGCCGCAGCTGCCCATTTTCGGACTTCTCCAAAAGTGGGGAAATGTTGACACGCGTGAAATGTACCGGACCTTTAATATGGGAATCGGAATGATCATGATCGTCGGCGCTGATGACGCCGATGCCGTAGTGGCGGATCTGGCGGAACGGGACGAAAAAGCATATATTATCGGCAACGTCGTCAACTCGGATGTACCTGTTGTTTTGCAGGGAGGCGGATTTAATGGCTAAAAAAAATATGGTCATATTCGCATCCGGCCGCGGTTCCAATGCCGTCGCGCTGTATGAAGCCGTGCAGGCCGGAGAAATTGATGCCGAGGTCAAGTGCCTGGTCTGCGATATTCCCGGAGCTCCTGTTGCCGAACGGGCTGCCGAATGGAATATTCCCGTCCTTATAGCGGACAGGAAGTCCTTTGCTTCAAAAGAGGCCTTTGAGCAGTTTATCCTTGACGGCATTGCTCCTTACCGGGCGGATGTCATCTGCCTGGCCGGATTTATGCGCTTGCTGAGCGGTAATTTTATTTCTCATTATGAAAATAAAATAATCAATATTCATCCGGCACTCTTGCCGTCGTTCCGCGGACTGCATGCGCAGCGGCAAGCTCTGGAAGCAGGCGTGAAAATTGCCGGCTGCACGGTGCATTTTGTTGTTCCCGATATGGATGCCGGCCCGATTATTCTTCAGTCCGCCGTTCCGGTTATGGATGATGATACGGAAGACACGTTGGCAGCCCGTATTCTGACGAAAGAGCATCCGGCTTTCATCAAGGCTGTTTCTTTATTCTGCAGCGACTTGCTGCGTATTGAAGGGAATATTGTAAAAGTTTTACATGCATAAGGAGGAATCATCGTGAAAGTAAAACGCGCGCTTATCAGTGTATCCGATAAAACCGGTGTCGTCGAATTGGGCAGGGCACTGGCTGAATTAGGGATTGAGATTATTTCCACCGGAGGAACGATGAAGGCATTAAAAGATGCCGGCGTTTCCGTGATAGCGGTGCAGGACGTCACGGGATTCCCTGAAATGATGGACGGCCGCGTCAAGACGCTGAATCCCAAGATTCACGGCGCTATTCTGGCTGTCCGCGATAATCCGGAACATGTGCAAGCCATGAAAGAGCATGATATTACGCCGATTGATTTGGTCGTCGTCAATTTATACCCGTTCCGTGAGACGATTGCAAAACCGGATGTAACGTTAGCCGAAGCAATTGAAAATATTGATATTGGCGGTCCCTGCATGGTCCGCGCTTCCGCGAAAAACAACAAATACGTGGCGATTGTCACCAATCCGGGAAAATATGACGAAATCATTGAAATACTCCGCAAAGACGGTGAATTTACTGATGAGTACCGCCTGGAATTAGCGCAGGAAGCGTTCCGGCACACAGCCGTATACGATACGGCAATTGCTGAATATTTGGCCGGCCAAGTTGCGAAAGGAGCTGCAAGATAATGAAAGTGGCAGTTATCGGCAGCGGCGGCCGCGAACATACTTTGGCCTGGAAATTGGCGCAAAGCAAGCAGGTTGAAAAGCTGTATGCCATTCCGGGAAGCGATGCTATGGCGGAATTGGCACAGTGCGTCGATATACCGCTGGCGGATTTGGAAGGAATTGCCGGTTATTGCGCCGGCGAAGGCGTGGATATGGTTGTTGTCGGCCCGGAAGTGCCGCTGACGGACGGATTGGCCGATATATGCCAGGCTAAGGGATTGGCTGTGTTCGGACCGAATAAAGCAGCGGCGCAAATGGAAGGATCAAAAGCGTTTGCCAAAGATATTATGAAAAAATATCATATACCCACGGCGGCTTATGAAACCTTTACCGATGGAGAAGCGGCGAAAGCCTATATTCACAAACACGGCGCGCCTATTGTCGTAAAGGCGGACGGCTTGGCTGCCGGCAAAGGCGTCGTTGTGGCACAGACGACAGATGAAGCGGTTGAAGCGGTCAGCGCCATGATGGAAGAGCATGTTTTCGGCGCATCGGGCGGACGCATCGTCATTGAAGAATGCATGACCGGTGAAGAAGCGAGTCTTCTTGCTTTTGTAGATGGAAAGACTATCGTTCCCATGATTTCCGCACAGGACCATAAGCGCATTTTTGATCATGATGAAGGGCCGAACACAGGCGGCATGGGTGCATATGCGCCGGCTCCGGTCATGACGCCCGAGCTGGTGCGGCAGGTAGAAGATACGATTCTGCGGCCTGTTGTCGACGGATTGCGGCAGGAAGGAATCGTGTATCAAGGTTGTTTGTATGCTGGTCTCATGATCACTGCGGAAGGGCCGAAAGTCGTTGAATTTAACTGCCGCTTCGGTGATCCGGAAACGCAGGCTGTCCTGCCGCTTCTCGACAGCGATCTGGCTGAAATTATGTATGCGTGTACGCAGGGGACTTTGTCAAAAGATATGGTGACGTGGAAAGCTGGATCAGCCTGCTGTGTTATTATGGCTTCTGCCGGATATCCGGCATCATCCCATAAAGGAGACGTCATCTGCGGGCTGGAAAATCTGGATGATACGGCAATCGTTTTTCACTCCGGAACGATGAAACAAGACGGATGCTACGTAACGAACGGCGGACGGGTGCTCGGCATAACGGCTGTTGCCTCGACTTTGAAAGAAGCGATTGATAGAGCATATCAACATGTAGGTGCCGTTCATTTTGAAGGACAACAAGTTCGCAGTGATATTGGCGCCAAAGGGTTAAAGCATTTACAATAAGCAGTGCAAATCATACGGTACGGCTCAGCGGCAGCCGAAAAGCTCCCGGCAGGGAGCTTTTTGCATAGAGAGGATAAGGAATATTTCTCTGCTGCGATGGAACGGGAATGCCGTTCGGTGAATAAAAGAAAATGTATGGTTATGGCAATAATGGCGAAAGTGGATTGGTTATGAGATACGTTTGGAAATAAAGATCTTTTCCTGAAATACATTGTTATTGTTGAAAATAAAGCAAACCACATAAACAGGAGGAAAATATGGAATATCGCGTTGAAAGAGATTCGATGGGTGAAATTAATGTACCGGCCGACAAATTATGGGGGGCGCAGACGCAGCGCAGTTTTGAAAATTTTCAAATCGGAACCGAAAAGATACCGGCAGAATTCGTAACGACGTTTGCCTATTTAAAGAAAGCAGCTGCGTTAGTCAATAAAGAGCTGGGCGTCCTTGACAGTCTGAGGGCAGATGCGATAGTCGCGGCGTGCGACGACATTTTGGCCGGCCGCCTGGAAGGAAACTTCCCTTTGGCTGTGTGGATGACCGGAAGCGGCACGCAGTTTAATATGAATATGAACGAAGTCATTGCGCATCGGGCCATGCAGATATTAAAAGAAAAAGGCAGTGATTTGGCTGTTCATCCAAATGATCACGTGAACCATTCCCAAAGCTCCAATGACATTTTTCCGACGGCTCTTCATACGGCAGCTGTTTTACTTATCAGAGACAGGCTGCTTCCGGCGATGGACGATTTACATGCGGCGCTTGCAGAAAAAGCGGCGGCCTTTTCCCGCATTGTCAAAATAGGGAGGACGCATTTGCAGGATGCGACCCCCTTGACATTAGGGCAGGAATTCAGCGGCTGGGCCCGCATGATCGAGCGTGATAAAGAAATGCTGGTAAAAGGAACAGATTTTCTCCGCGACCTTGCTATGGGCGGCACCGCTGTCGGGACAGGCATTAATTGTCCTGAAGGATATGACGCGAGATTTGCCGAAATATTGTCGGCATTGACGGGAGAAGTGTTTCATACAGCGCCGAATAAATTTCATTCGCTGACCAGCAAAGATGAGCTTGTCGTTGTCCATGGCATATTAAAAGCATTGGCTTGCGATCTTATGAAAATTGCTAATGACGTACGGTGGCTTGCTTCCGGGCCGCGCTGCGGAATCGGGGAGATTACTATTCCGGAAAACGAACCGGGAAGTTCGATTATGCCGTCGAAAGTAAATCCGACGCAGTGTGAAGCCGTAACGATGGTATCTGTTCAGGTCATGGGGAATGACGCGACTATCGGCATAGCAGCCAGCCAGGGAAACTTTGAACTCAACGTATTTATGCCTGTCATTGGTTATAATATGGTTCAATCTATCCGACTGCTGAGCGACGTGATGAATTCATTCCGCAAACATTGCGTGGAAGGAATACAGCCGAATGTGAAGAAAATCGAATATAATCTGCACCAGTCTCTTATTCTTGTTACCGGTCTTGTTCCCTTCGTCGGTTATGACAAAGCCTGTACAATCGCGAAAAATGCGGCAAAAAACGGGATAACCCTGAAAGAATCCGCCCTGGCGACGGGATGGATTACGGAAGAAGAATTTGATGCGGCAATGGATCCGGTAAAACTAGCCGGCTTATAACTGTAAATCATCTGAAAACAAGTCCATATATTGGTAAATTCCCTCTTTGCAAACAGCAGATACGCTGAATATTGAGAGGGAATTTTATTTATGCAGTCCTAATGCTTCCTGCCGGCATGTTTTCAGACGAATAATAATAAAATTAAATTTGCAGCTGTTCTTTCCATGGAGTTAATGATATAATAAATAAGTTGTACTAAAGGAGGATTACATGTTAGAACAATTTAAAATTTTGCACATCAGCGACATTATTATTCAAGCGTTAAATGAAATGGGATTTGAAGAACCTACTCCCATACAAGCAGAGTCTATACCTGTTGCCATGTCTGGCTGCGACATGATCGGCCAGGCCCAAACCGGCACGGGAAAGACTGCGGCATACGGTATTCCCGTTTTAGAGAAAATCTTGTTATCGGAGCCGACCAAAGAAATTCAAGCCGTTATTTTATCACCGACTCGTGAATTGGCCGTACAGGTTGCGGAAGAACTCAACCATTTGGCTCAGTTTACTTCCATTCAGGCGCTGCCGATTTACGGAGGGCAGGATATGGAACGGCAGCTTCGCCGCCTGCGCAAATCGCCGCAAATCATTGTAGCGACGCCGGGCCGCCTGATTGATCATATGAAACGAGGTACGATCAGTTTAAATCATATTTCGACCATTGTACTGGATGAAGCCGATGAAATGCTGGATATGGGGTTTATTGAAGATATTAATCTGATTATGGCCGCCGCACCGGAAAACCGGCAGATATTGCTCTTTTCGGCGACGATGCCTAAACCCATACAGCACCTTGCCGAGACATTTCTCCGAGACCCACAGGTGGTCCGGATGAAAGCAAAAGAAGTAACGATCGACTTGATTGAACAATCGTATATTGAAGTGCCGGATCGGCAGAAATTCGATGTTCTCTGCCGTCTCCTGGACTTGCAGGAACCGGATTTGGCCATTATTTTTGTCCGTACGAAACGGCGCGTCGATGAATTGTCGGAAGCCCTTAAAAAACGGGGCTATTCTTCCGAGGGCATACATGGCGATTTGACGCAGGCAAAACGGGATACGGTTATCCGTCAGTTCCGTGAAAAGACGATAGATATTCTTGTAGCGACAGACGTTGCCGCCCGCGGACTTGATATCAGCGGCGTCACCCATGTTTTCAATTATGATTTGCCGCAGGATCCGGAAAGTTACGTCCATCGTGTCGGCCGTACCGGAAGGGCCGGGCAAAGCGGCGAAGCGACGACATTTGTGATTCCCCGCGAAATGGAACATCTGCGTACTATAGAACGGCTTATCAAACGCCGTATTTCGCGCCGGAAAGCGCCGACCTTTTCGGAAGCCCTTGAGGGCGCACAGCAAGCTGCCGTGCGCCGGCTCGTGTCGGCCGTTGAAGATAATAATTACGGCACATATAAGGTAAATGCTAAAGAGCTGCTTGCTCATTTTGATTCCGTGGCTTTGCTTTCCGCAGCTATAAAACTTTTGACGAAAGAGCCGGATACTACGCCGGTTACTATAACGGAGGAAGCGCCTCTCCGTGTGCACCGCCCATACCGGCAGCATAAAGACCCCAGAAACGCCGTCCATGACCGCCGCGAAAACTATGGCAGACAACATCGCGGCAAACATCATTATGATTCTCAGCCGGAAAAAAACGGCGACAGGGAACCGCGTCGCCGCAGCGGAGAGAAAAAACGCCGTAAGGAACCGAACCGCACCGTTTTCAAACCCTATTTTAAAGAATAATGAGCAAAAGCTGCAGAATCGCGGAAGCCTGTTTCTGCAGCTTTTTTTTAAACGTTGCCTGGGGGAGCTTGCTTTTTTCCAGTCGGCGTGATACACTGAAAACCATCAAAGGAGGTGAACAG
>CAZDQW010000045.1:0-9579 GCA_964507845.1 uncultured Megasphaera sp. | reverse complement strand
ATACCGGCAATCGGCGGTATTCTTTCCAGCGAATTAGGATTGACCGCGGCTGCTTTTATAATCTCATTCGAATCTATGTTCCCTTCTGCCAGCGCCGTCAACCATCGCGTATCGTCTTCATATGCTTCTGTACACTGTACAAGAGCTTCCAACAATTTGCAGGATACCCATTCATGCCGAAATGGATCTGACTCTATTTTTCCTTTTCCGACGTTTTTCAGTTTATGCTGAAACAAGTCGGAGGCTTTTCCCCAGTCATGAAATAACGCTGCCAGCACCGCCAACGCCTTGATTACAGGCGCATATTGCCAATCGTTTTCCCATTCATGATGCAATATGGACTTAGATGTCGAATGAACGGAAATGACGCCATTTGCGTTGAATTTACTTCGTTTTCCAACGATCCAAAGCAATTCGCTCCTGCTGCGGGAACGAATCCAATGGCAAGAAACAGCAGTGTTTTTTGTTGCATTGCGCCGCAATATTGTTTTTACGGTTAAAAGACCTTCTGCCGTAATAACGGTTTTCCATGTATCGGTGCCGATACGCAGAGCAAAACTATCTAATATGCTTCTAACCGTATTGATTGCTTTACCCTCGCTCTTGCTTACGAAAATAACCATCATATGGCATCACCCTTGCCGCTTGCAAACAATAAACTGCATTGCTTCACTTCTTCAAACATAAAATCCAGCGCTTTATGTTCTGTAAACTTTTGCAGACACGTCTCTCTAAATTCTTGTCCCCGTACGCCTCTCTCCGCACTAATAAACGCCCACGGCAAAACAATAGCATCTTTAATTAAATCTGCTACATCAAAGACCAATGCGCCCCGTCTTGTTTTCCCGTGCATTACAGCAAAGCCATGAGGTATTCCCAGCACCCACAGGGCACATGCAGCCAGCCCATAGGCTAAATAGTTGCCCTGATTCAAAAACATGTTGGCCAAATCATCTCCGTCTTGCTGTCGTGTAAACGATAAGCTCATCTGTCCGGCTGCATATTTATATAAACTTTTGGTAAAAGCAGCCTCCCGCGTCAGCAGTTTAGCAACGCTCTCTGCTTCGTCTATTGACCGTTTATATGTCCGTAATGCCTGATCTATCTCTGCATCATCCCAATACATTCCCGCTTCTTGCAGTTCCCCATCTTTTTCCCACACCTTGCTAAAAAATTCACAACGTTTTGTTTGAAATTCTTTTGCAGCTTTCAATCTTTTTTCTTCATCAAACCAAAACGACAGCCACCTTTGAACATATTCAGTCGGTCTGTACTCATTCTGCGGAGTCAGCCATTCAATTTCCGTACCGGCAAACAGCGGAGTGCCTCCGCCGCCGCAAAATCCAACTAATACCCCTGCTTCAGCTAATAATCTCATTGCCGCCTGAGTAATGGACGTACCGCTTCCCAGTAAAATAACTGTAGTGTTTGCAATGGGAATATTCCAATATAAGGACTCCCTTTCAGTCTCCGTAACATATACGATACGGCCGTTTTTCTGCATAACTCAGCACTTTTCCAGATAAAATACATTTGCTCGTTTTGAATGAAGAATTCGTTTCAAATCAGAACTGACTATTTTTTGTTTCATACAAACCCTCTTTTATATCGACGCATAACGAAAATAAAATTCAAAAAACAGAAAACTTATTTTGTGATTGCTTTCTAAAAAATGCACTGAACTGAATAGATCCGGCAATCACATCCATATCGGACTCCTCCTATTTGGACAGCTTTTTAGAATAAATTTACAATAGACATTACCAGCAAACACTCTGCTCTGATTAATTAGCAGATCAAGTTGATACCTACTATTCTTGACAATATACTCGTTTTCCTGCATTCGCCTGCACGCCCTTTGTACAAGAAATGCCAAACGGCAGGCGGCAAACAAATCAGGGTTCATAATTCGCGGCATTCCCATGTTTCATTTTTGTCAATCAGAGATTTTCTCCATTACGCATAAAAAAATGAGTGAGATATGAAAATATCAAAACAACGCTGAACATATTTCATGTCTTTATCTTTTTAACAGACACCACTGCGGAGTAATATAAAAATATTCGGCGAAACGTCTATTCATAAACAAGAAAAACAGGCGTATTTGGTACAATTGGGTACGCCTGTAAAAAAAATCCCCATGAGCCGCTATTTTAAGTGGTTTACGTGTATTTTTCTTATTATTCCCACTCGATCGTCGCAGGCGGTTTGCTCGTAATGTCGTAGACGATGCGATTAATGTGGTCTACTTCGTTGACGATGCGGTTCGAGACTTTGTCTAGGACGTCGTAGGGAATCCGCGCCCAGTCGGCCGTCATGAAGTCCGTCGTCGTGACGCCGCGCAGGGCCAAGGTATAGTCGTACGTACGGAAGTCGCCCATGACGCCGACGGTGCGGTTGCTCGTCAGGACGGCAAAATACTGGTTGATAGAGCGCTGAAGGCCGGCGTTGGCGATTTCTTCACGGAAGATGGCGTCGGCGTCGCGGAGTATGGCCAGTTTTTCCTTCGTAATTTCTCCCATGACGCGGATAGCAAGACCCGGTCCCGGGAAGGGCTGGCGCCAGACAAGGTATTCCGGAAGGCCCAGTTCTTCGCCCAGTTCGCGGACTTCATCCTTGAAGAGGTTCCGCAGAGGTTCGATGAGTCCCTTGAAATCGACGACGGCAGGAAGGCCGCCGACGTTGTGGTGGCTCTTGATGACGGCGGCGTCTCCGGCGCCTGATTCGATGACGTCGGGATAGATCGTCCCTTGCGCTAAGAAATCGACGGCGCCGATCTTGCGGCCTTCATCTTCAAAGACGCGGATAAATTCTTCGCCGATAATTTTCCGCTTCCGTTCCGGTTCGCTTACGCCGGCCAGTTTGCCTAGGAACCGTTCCGACGCATCGACGCGGATGAAGTTCATGCCCGATCCCTTGAAAGCTGCTTCTACTTCGTCGCCTTCGTTCTTGCGCATGAGGCCGTGATCGACGAAGATGCACGTCAGCTGGCTGCCGACGGCTTTGGAAATCAGAGCCGCCGCAACGGAGCTGTCTACGCCGCCGGACAGGGCGAGGACGACTTTCCCGTCTCTTACGGTCTGCCGGATGTGCTCGACAGCCGTCTTGGCGTAATTTGCCATGGTCCACGTGCCGGAACAGCCGCAGACTTCAAATAGAAAGTTCCGGAGCATTTCTTTCCCGTGCTCCGTATGGAGCACTTCGGGATGGTACTGCATGGCGTACAGCTTCTTTTCCCGGTTCTGCATCGCCGCGGCCGGGCAGTTGTCCGTATGGGCGACGATTTCAAATCCTGCAGGAATTTCGGCTACATAGTCCGTGTGGCTCATCCATACGATTTCTTTTTCCTGCAGCCCTTTAAACAGAGGCGACGACGTATCGACAGACACGGCCGTTTTTCCGAATTCGCGCGTATCTGCCGAGCGGACGGCGCCGCCCAAAGACTGGGCCATAAACTGCATGCCGTAGCACAGGCCGAGGACAGGAATTCCCAGGCGGAATATGGCTGTATCGATGGTCGGCGCGTTGTCTTCATAGACGCTTGCCGGCCCGCCGGTGAAAATAACGCCCTTTGGCTCAAGTTCCCGAATTTTTTCCATGGCCTTGTGATACGGGTATACTTCGCAGTACACATGGTTTTCCCGGACACGCCGCGCAATAAGCTGATTATACTGGCCGCCGAAGTCAACGACAATGACAAGTTCTTTGTGATCCATTGGTTCCTCCTCATACGCGCCAACATCTGGCGCACAGAAATGGTACATCTAATTATTTTATTATAGCATGAATGGAGCCGCAGAAAAAGACATGACAACCCTTCCGGCAAGAACCTCCGGATACCGGGTACAGTTTTCCGCAAAAGATACGAAAAAAGAAAAGAGCCGACCTCTTGGGATCAGCCCTTTTCTTCAGGGAGAGTTCATGTCATGCGTTAGGATACAGGAGACGGGCAATATCTTCTATGGTTTTCCTGCCGAAGGATACGTTTTCTTCATCGATGATCATGCAGGGAACGCTCATGATATTGTACCGCTGCCGCAAATCAGGGAAATAGGCCAGGTCGTACATTTCCGCCGTAATGTACGGCGACGCCGCCGCCAGACGCTGAGCGCCCATGACAACGTCCGGACACATAGTGCACGCCAGGGACACGGCAATCTGCACGCGCCGCCGCTGTCCTTCCCGAGCGATACCAGCCAGCGCCTCCTGTACCGGCTCGGACAGGGCCTGCCCCGGCCCTGCGGCGTTATATAAGGCGAGGATAAAGGAATTAAACTCATGGCCGCCGGGCACGCCGTGAAAGAAGATGCCTGACGGCGAGCCGTCGCTCCGCAGAATCTCAAGACCCGGCTCCATGCCGTCCCGCACCGGTTCGGATACGCAAGACACCTTTTCCGTCAGTCCTTCCAGTTCCGGCAGGAATCTGCCCATTTCCCGGGACAGTTCGTCATCGCCGAGCCAGGCTTTGACGATGACAGAGCCGGAAAATTTTTCAAAGACCGGCACAAGGCGGGCCTGTATGTCCGCCGAGATAAAAGAGTCTCTGTCTTCCGCACTGCCTGTCCCAGCCGTTTCCGTTTCCACGTCCCGTCTCGCTTCCGGCCGGGCAAATTCAGCCAGGTTCAGTTTATCATGCATGGCAGCAGCGTACTTTTCCGCCGCTGCGGCGGCAGCTGCGCCGTCCGATACGGCCGTGACGACCTGGCGCAGGTTCTTGACGCACAGGTCTCCAGCAGCATAGACGCCGTCGATGTTCGTCCTGCCGTCGCGATCCGTCAGCACGTAGCCTGCCTCGTCGAGAGCTACGATGTGGGCAAAGAGCTTCGTATTGGGCACATACCCGGCAAAGACGAAGATGCCGAAAGCAGCTCCGTCCGGTTCGTACCGCCGCGTCTGGCCGGTGCGGTTGTCTTTCAAAACGGCGTAGCGGAGCATCCCGTCGCCGCCGGCTTCGACGATCTCCGTGTTGAAGGCGACGGAAATGTTCGGGTATCGTTCCAATTCATCGGCAATCGTTTCTGCGCAGGCAAGGCGGTCTTTCCGGACGACGAGAGTGACGGACCGGGCGTATTTGGTCAGAAACATACTTTCTTCCACGGCAGCAAAACCGCCGCCGATAACGAATACGTCCAGGCCCGTGAAGAATTCGCCGTCGCAGGTGGCGCAGTAGGCCACGCCGCGCCCCCGAAACTCTTCTTCGCCGGCAAAACCAGCTTTCCTCGGGTTGGCGCCTGTCGCAAGGATGACCGCCAGAGCCTCGTACGTTCCCGCCGCCGTCTCGATGCGCTTGATGTCGCCTTCAAGATCCAAGGATCGCACTTCGGCAATGGCAAATTCAGCACCGAAGGACTTGGCCTGTCGGTACATCTGATCCGTCAAGGCCTTTCCCGTCGTCCGGGCCACGCCGGGATAGTTGACGACTTCCGACGTAATCGTGATCTGGCCGCCGATCTTTTCTTTTTCCAGGACGATGACTTTATATTTTGCCCGCGCCAGGTAGATGGCCGCCGTCAGTCCTGCCGGCCCGCCGCCGACGATAACGGCGTCATACAGGCGGTCCATCTTACAACACGCCGACGAGGTCAAAACTCGGCTTCAGCGTCTTTGCGCCGGGCTGCCATTTGGCCGGGCACACTTCGTCGCCGTGGGCTGCTACGAACTGCAGGGCTTCCACCTTGCGGAGCAGTTCGTCGGCATTGCGGCCCACATTGCCGGCGTTGACTTCGTAAGCGGCGATTTTCCCTTCCGGGTTGACGATGAAGGTCCCCCGTTCGGCCAGACCGTCGGCTTCGATATATACGCCGAAATCTCTGGCCAGAGCCGCCGTCGGGTCTCCCAGCATGGGGTATGTCACTTTCCCGACAGCCTGCGACGAGTCGTGCCACGCTTTGTGGACGAAATGGGTGTCGCACGACACGCTGTATATTTCGCATCCGACAGCCTGGAACTTATCGTACATGTTAGCCAGATCTTCCAGCTCCGTCGGGCACACAAAGGTAAAATCGGCGGGATAGAAGAAAAATACAGACCATTTTCCCAAAACGTCTGCTTTCGAAACGGTTCTGAAACTGTTATTCTGATACGCCTGCACGGTAAAATCGGCAATTTCTTTGTTGATTAACGACATAGGTTAATTCCTCCTTGTAATTCTACTATGTATAGTTTTTTTATGGAGAATAAAAATTATTTTCTATATCCTGATTTTACCATGTGTGTCATTATTTGTCAATAATAATTATCTATATCTATTTGTTTTTATTATCATTTATGATCAAAAAAAGAACGCTGCAGAAATTCGCTCCCTGCAGCGTTTCAATATAGTTCATACGTACTATTTACTCTTATCGTCATCGCCGAATTCGTTGTACAGTTCTTCCAGAATTTCGCTTCTCGTGACAATGCCGACAACTTTTTTATCTTTCACAATAGGAATAACTTTCAAATGCTCCGCCACCATGACACCGGCCAGCTGTTCCACGTCGGCGTCCGGCGCGGCGATGATAACGTTTTTCGTCATCAGATCCTTGGCCGAGCAGGCCATCAGTTTCTTAAATCCCTTATCGTATTCGCTTATGCCGTTGTAGTAAATGCTGGCCCCCAGCAAATTGACGTAGTGAGGCACGTGGGGCTTGATTTTTTTATACAGCAAATCTGCGTCCGTAATAATGCCGATCAGCTTTTCTTCGCTGTCGACGACGGGAATGGCCGATACTTTGTTTTTGACAAATAACTGTATCAACTTGAATACGCCCGTATCGGCGCTGGCCGTTACAAAATTTTTCTCCATAATATCAAAGGCTGTCCGTTCTTCCATCTTGATCAACCCCTTTTCCCTAGTTTTCCTGCAATATGTTTGTATATGGATAATGACAAAAACCTTATATATACTATATTACACAAAGACCAAGAAAATTCCTGCCGGCGAAAAAAATTTCTCATCACCAGTGGTACGGCTCGCGGCGCTGGATCTTCACGGCGCGGTAAATCTGCTCGCAGAGGATCAGGCGCGCCATCTGGTGTGTCAGCGTAATCCTGCCGAAGGAAATGCAGGCGTCGGCCCGTTTCCGGACAGCGTCGGACAGGCCGAAGGGGCCGCCGATGATGAAGGACATGGTGCTTGCGCCGTACAGCCCCAGGGAGGCGAAGGTTTCGGCCAGCTCTTCTGACGAAACGAGCCTCCCTCCCACGTCCAGGACGAAAAGGTACGAACCGGGCCGCACACAGTTCAGGAGCCGTTCTCCTTCTTTTTCAAGAACCTGCTTTTTCTGCGCCGGCGAAGGGCTGTCCGGCATTTTTTCTTCCGCCAGAACCGTTATTTCCACCTGTCCGTACGGGCGGAGACGCTTTACAAATTCATCGATGCCGGCGGCCAAGTATTTTTCCTTGATTTTCCCGACGGCGATAATATGGTACTTCATGGTCATCCTTCATCCTTCGGAGTTTCCTGCAGCACAGCGGAAACGGTCTTTTCCGAACCGCCCCGCAGGTACGTCACGGAAACGGTGTCGCCGACGCTGCAGCTGTCGAGGATGTTCTGGAGGGCGGCAAACTCCCTGACCGGCGCGCCGTTAACGGCCGTAATAACATCGCCGCGGCTGATGCCGGCCTGGTCCAGAGGCCCTGCGGGAACGACGCGGTACACGTAAATGCCTTCGGCGTTATGCTTCATGCCGAAGCGGGCGGCCATCTTCCGGTCCAGCCCGTACAAACCCAGGTACGGCCTGATGACTTTGCCGTTTTTGATGAGCGATTCCAAAATAGGCCGGGCTTCGTTGACGGGGATGGCAAATCCCAGTCCTTCGACGCCTTCCTTGGAAATCTTGGCGCTGTTGATGCCGATGACCTTGCCGTCGGCGTTGACAAGGGCGCCGCCGGAGTTGCCCGGATTAATGGCGGCGTCGGTCTGGATAAGCGTAAGGCTCTGTCCTTCCGTACCGAGGGTGCGGTTCAGGGAGCTGATGACGCCGGTTGTAACCGTCCCCTGAAATTCAAGTCCCAAGGGGTTGCCGATGGCAATGGCCGGTTCGCCGACCTGGAGGCTGTCGCTGTCGCCGAACTCGGCGACGGGCAGGTTGTTCATGTCTATCTTGACGACGGCCAAATCGGTCCTTTCATCGCGGCCGACGACAGTCCCGTCGACACTCTGCCCGTCGGACAAGGACACGATGACCGTCTTATTGGCGCCGACAACGTGATTGTTCGTGGCGATATACCCGGCACCGTCAAAAATAATCCCCGAACCTACGCCTTCGCCGACGAAGACCTGGCGGTTGAAAATATCCCGATCGTACACTTTCGTCGTAATGCCTACGACGGCCGGCGACACGGCGCGAGCCGCCTGCACGACAGCGGTATTGCGGACATCGGAGACGAAGCCGGACGGCACCGGCGGCTTCAGCTGGTCGAGCGTCCCCGCATAAGCGCTCTTTTCCGTGCAGAAAATCCCTTCGTGAAGGGCAGCGCCGCCGAAAGCGCCGACAGCAACGAGGACGACGCCGGCAGCAGCCGTGAGGATGTGATTGCGCTGCATCAGCTATTACCTTCTTCCTGAAAACGAACATGGCCGCTTTGACAAGCCAGCCTCAGCAAAATATCCTGTCCTGCGGCGCGCCCGCTCCGGGCAAGGACAGACCGGACCGTCCGGAGCGACAAGGCCGGCGTGTTGTTCTTCTCGCTGCGGTGCGCAAGGACGACGCGCATCGTGCCCTTTACAGGAAGGCGCGCCAGAAACTGCGCCGCCTCCGTATTCGACAAATGGCCGCGCCGGCTCAGAATACGCTGCTGCAGGACGTAAGGGTACGGCCCGTTCCGGACCATGTCTTCATCGTGATTGGCCTCGAGAACCAGTATGTCCGAGTAGGCCGCCGCCGCTTCCACATCGGCGCTCACATAGCCCAGATCCGTCGCTACCGTAATCTTCGTATCGCCGCGGCGCACCGTATATCCTACGGGCCTTGCCGCATCATGGGAAATGGAAAAGGGCACGACTTGAATCTCCTTGAGACCGACGCGGCGCGTCAGCCTCACGAACCGGCCGGAACAGTCCCGTATGTTCCGGTTCATGTGCTGCCACGTCTCCAACGTCGTGTACACCGGCACATCCGCCTTTTTCAGGAGCGTCGCCAGGCCGTTTACGTGGTCGGCGTGCTCGTGAGTGATAAAGACGGCATCAAGCTGCGAAAGGGCGCAGCCATGCCGCTTCAATCCCTGCTCGATGCGGCGGCAGCTGATGCCGGCGTCGATAAGGATGTTCGTGCGGCCGCAGCGGATAAAGGCGGCGTTTCCTTTACTGCCGCTGGCAAGGACGCTGACGAGGCACTCACCGTGCTCAGCCTCTCCGTCCTGCGCCGGCAGGGCTTCCGATGCGGAAATCGCCGCGCCGCTCCTCCGTTCCCGCCCGATTAAGGCGGCCATCTCTTCCAGGCGTCGTTCGCTCTCTGTCATCGCCGCCCTCCTTTATCCCTGTATTCGTCATGGTTTCCGTAAAAAAAATATCGCCGTGAACTGACTCCGGCGATGACGTTTGGTGGGCCTAGGTGGACTTGAACCACCGACCTCACGCTTATCAGGCGTGCGCTC
>CAZDQW010000044.1:0-9719 GCA_964507845.1 uncultured Megasphaera sp. | reverse complement strand
GGAGAAAATTCCCTTCGATAGAGCTGTCTTATTTTTATTATAAAATATTCCGTTGAGAAAAAATACTGTATTATGACAAACTGGACAGCACAAAAAAAGAGAGCCGTC
The DNA here is from genome assembly GCA_964507845.1 of uncultured Megasphaera sp. Classification (GTDB taxonomy): domain Bacteria; phylum Bacillota; class Negativicutes; order Veillonellales; family Megasphaeraceae; genus Megasphaera. The sequence continues at coordinate 9,611 of CAZDQW010000044.1, read as the reverse complement.
ACCGACTCTCTTTTTCGTGTTGATATAACAGAACATATTATTATTTTGCCATCATTTCTGCCACTTTATTGGCAAATGCTGCCGGGTCATCAGGCATAATGCCTTCTAACAGCAATGCCTGGTCATAGAGCATTTTGCAGTAGTCCGCAAATTCCGGCGCATCTTTTCCGATTTCATGAACGGCCTGGAGTTTGCCGAACAGCTGGTGCTGCGGATTAAGTTCTAAAATCCGGCGCGCTTTAAGCATGGGATTATCGGCCATGGCAAAGGCTTGTTCCATAGCAAGAGACGGACCGGCCGCATCTGCAACAAGGCAGACGGCGCCGCTCTTCAAGCGGTTGGACAAACGGACATCAACGACTTTTCCGCCGAGTATTTCTTTCATATCTTTCAGCAAATCTTCATTACTCTTGGCCAAATCTTCGTTCTTTTTCTTTTCTTCTTTAAACGCTTCGTCTTCCAGATCCAAATCGCCGCGGCTGATCGAGTGAAGTTTTTTCCCTTCATATTCACGAATAGCTTCAACTGCAAATTCATCGACCGGATCGGTCATGCACAAGACTTCAATATCCCTGTCTCGAAGCAGTTCCATCTGCGGCAGGGCATCGATGGCCGCTTTATCTTTGCCCGTTGCATAGTAAATTTTTTCCTGGCCGTCTTTCATGCGGCCGACATATTCCTTAAGCGAGCACAGCTTGCCGTCTTTTGAAGATTGGAAAATCAGCAGATCTTTTAACTTATCAACGTTATTTTCACCGGTCATCATGCCGCTGTAAATACCGATTTTCAATGACTTGCCGTATTCCGCCCAGAATTTTTCATAGGCTTCCCGATCTTTTTCGAGTTTTCTGGCCAAGGTTTTCAGAATGTTCTTTTCCAGGTTGCGGCCGATAAGCTTCAATTCCCGGCTCTGCTGCAAAAGTTCACGGGAAATATTGAGGGACAAATCCGGCGAATCTACCAGCCCTTTGACGAAACGCAAATAATCCGGCAGTAAATCTTTGCATTTGTCCATGATGAAGACATGCCGCGAATAGAGCTGCAGGCCCGGTTCATAATCCGTATAATACAGATTAAAGGGTGCGCTGCCGGGAATAAAGAGCAAGGCCGTATACTCGACATTTCCTTCTACGCGGGTATGGAAGACTTCCATTGGTTCTTCCCATTCATAAAACTGATGCTGGAAAAATTCACGATATTCTTCCGGTTTAATGTCCGACTTATTCCGCGTCCACAAGGGCTGCATCGAATTGAGCGTCCGCGTTTCCGTATGTTCTTCTTCCGGCGCATCTTCTATCACTTTCCCGTCGGCATCTTTCGGTTTTTCTTTCGTCGTAAAATCCATCGTAATGGGATAACGAATATAATCGGAATACTTTTTGACCAGACTTTCCAATAAATACGCATCTGTGTAATTTTCTTCGCCGCTGCCGTAAAAATCTTTTCCCAAGGTCAAAATGATCGTCGTGCCGTGTTTCGGTTTGCTACATTCTTCAAGCGTATACTGTCCGTCTCCAGCGGATTCCCACTTATAAGCTTGTTCTTCCCCGGCTTTGCGGGTAACAACCGTCACCGTATCAGCAACCATAAACGCCGAATAAAAACCGACGCCGAACTGCCCGATCAGGTCTTTGTCTGTAATGCCGCTTCCTTCTTTGGATTCTTTTAATTTTTCCAGGAAAGCCTTAGTCCCCGATTGGGCAATGGTACCCAAATTCTGCATAAGTTCATCTTTATTCATGCCGATGCCGTTATCGGAAATCGTCAGCGTATGCGCTTCCTTGTCCGGTGTTAAATGAATCTCAAAGGCTGTATCTCCTTCAAGCAGTGCATTGTTTGTCAGCGACTGATAATGCAGCTTATCGATTGCATCTGAAGCATTGGAAATTAATTCGCGCAGAAAAATTTCGTGATTTGTATAAATAGAATTAACCATGAGATCCAGTAGTTGTTTCGTTTCCGCTTGGAATTCAAAGGTTTCTTTCGCCATGTATACCAATCTCCTTTATAAAAAATGCCGGCATCCTGACAGACAGAGTGCCAATCCTCCTTTATATAATACAACAAAAAGTCAAACAGTCAACAGCATTTTCAAAAATCTTTCAGCTCTTTGAAAACATATATTCTTATCTAGTTATATAGCTATTTTTTGTTTACTCGATAATTTTCGTTGAAACCTTACTGTCTCCGGTCTATAATAGATATTATTATGGAAAATTAATTCTACTGCTATGTAAAAAAATATATAAGGAGGTCACCTCATATGAATTTAAATACCTACGGACTGGAACGCATCGGTATTTACCACCCGGCCAACGTCTACCGCAACATGTCGCCGGCATGGCTTACAGAACAGGCCGTGCTGCGCGGCGAGGGAATGCTAAGCGATACGGGGGCGCTTGTTGTCCAAACAGGAAAATACACGGGCCGTTCGCCGAAAGACAAATTTATCGTCGACACGCCGGCCATTCACGAACACATTGCATGGAACAACGTCAATCGGCCTATTTCACGGGAACATTTTGACGCGTTGAAAGCCAAGATGACGGCTTATCTGCAAAATAGAGATATCTTCTTATTCGACGGTTTTGCCGGAGCCGATCCCATCTGCCGCAAAAAGTTCCGCATTGTCAATGAATTGGCCAGCGAAAATTTGTTTATCCGCAATTTGCTGATCCGTCCGACCATCGAAGAATTGACCCAGTTCGGCGACACTGATTTTACTGTCATCGTCACCCCGGGGTATCACTGCGATCCCAAGACGGACGGCGTACACTCGGAAGCGGCAATCATCATTGACTATGAAACTCGCTTCGTCCTCATTGCCGGAACGCAGTATGCCGGAGAAATTAAGAAAAGCGTTTTCTCCGTCATGAATTTCCTGCTCCCCGACGAAGGCGTGCTTCCCATGCATTGTTCGGCCAACATGGATCCCGTTACGAAAGAAACGGCCATCTTCTTCGGCCTATCCGGAACGGGAAAAACAACATTGTCGGCCGATCCGAACCGCAAGCTCATCGGCGACGATGAACATGGCTGGTCAGCGCGGGGAATCTTTAACTTTGAAGGCGGATGTTATGCAAAGTGTATTAATTTAAATGCCGAAAAAGAACCGTACATCTTCAACGCCATAAAAGCAGGAAGCCTCGTAGAAAATGTAGTTCTTGACGCAGCTACGCGACGGCCCAATTATTTCGACAGCAAATATACGGAAAACACGCGAGTCGGCTATCCTATCGATTATATCCCCAATGCCGCTATCCCCGGCCTCGGCGGCATTCCCAAAGTCATCATCTTCCTGACAGCCGACAGCTTCGGCGTCCTGCCGCCCATTTCCCGCCTCAGCAAAGAAGCCGCCATGTATCATTTTATCACGGGATTTACGTCGAAAGTTGCCGGAACAGAACAGGGAATTACCGAACCGGTACCGACGTTTTCCACCCTTTTCGGCGAACCGTTCATGCCGCTGTCTCCCGATATATATGCCGGCATGCTGGGCGACCGGATTGAAACCTACCATACGAAAGTATTTCTCGTCAACACCGGCTGGACCGGCGGACCTTACGGCATCGGCAACCGCATGGACTTAAAGTATACGCGCGCCATGATCACCGCTGCACTGAACGGATACCTTGACGATGTTGCATACAAACACGACAACCGATTCAATGTGGACGTACCGCAATCCTGTCCGGGCGTGCCGAATCAAATGCTCAATCCTCGCGACACATGGGCAAACAAAAAATCCTATGATATTATGGCCGCAAAAGTTGCCGCCATGTTTTATGAAAATTTCCGCGAAAAATATCCTGATATTCCGCAGGAAATTATTGATGCCGGCCCGCGGCCGTAACGACTGCTCGTAAAAAAAACAGGAAATGCAAATGCATTTCCTGTTTTTTTATCCGAGAAATCCTTTATTTATCGAAGATTCCCGTATCCAGACAATCAAACCCCATCAGGAACGTCTTCACCTGTTCCACGATAAGGCTGCATCCTTCCGTTTCTTTGCTTTCTACATTCAGCGGCATATTGGGATCGTGCAGCGACATGCGAAGGAGCGCCCAGCCTTCAGGGAAGACGAGGCGAACACCTTCGTACGACGGCTTGGCAACGACGACGCCGGCAGCAACAGCCCGTTCTTCAAACAATTGCAGCACTTTATTTCCATACGTTTTAACATCATCCGTATCCTTGATGGCAATGCGGTATTCCCTGCTTTCTGCCGGCTCTTTCAGTGCAGCGATCAAGTCACCGATTTTCCTGCCGTTTTTATTGGCTGCGGCAGCGGCAATAAGAAGTTTTACGGCCAAATATGCGCCGTCATCAAGATAATAATTTTCACTCAGCGCACCATGGCCTGACGTTTCAATCGCCAAAGGCGATACGACGCCGCTCCGGTTCAGACGGATGCATTCATTAATGACATTTTTATAACCGCGCATATACCGATGATGAACAAGATGGAGTTCGTCCTGCAAAAATGCCGTCAACTCATCGGACGTAACAGAATCTGTCACAATCGTACTGCCGGGATAATCTGGAGCCAGAATAGCCGCCATCATGGCAATCAGCGCATTGCGGTTAATTTCCTTTCCGTCAGGCAATACAGCGCTCATACGGTCAACGTCCGTATCAAAAATAAGTCCCAAATCTGCATGATTTGCAACGACAGCCTGACTGATAGCTTTCATGGCATCTTTATTTTCCGGGTTTGGTATATGGTTCGGGAACATGCCGTCCGGTTCGAGGAATTGGCTTCCTGTTGTATCAGCGCCGAGTACCTCGAGAACTTTTGACGCGAAAAATCCTCCGCCGCCGTTTCCGGCATCAACAACAATGTGCATTCCTGCCAACGGCTTGCTGCCCCTGCCGACGCCTTGACGTATTTTCTCGCATAAGTAATTTGAATATATATCGATGATCGGCAGCGCCGTTACACCGGACACATCGCCGTTCTGTTCACTGATTTTCGTTGCTCTCGTCAGTACATCGGTAATATCGGCTTTTTCCAGCCCGCCGTCTTTCGTGAAAAACTTCAGCCCGTTGCGATTATACGGCAAATGGCTGGCCGTAATCATGACTGCGCCGTCCATGCCGGTTTCATCAAAAATGATCGACATGAACATGGCCGGCGTCGACGCCAACCCGCAGTCAAAGGCTGCGGCGCCGCACGCACATACTCCTTCCAGCACGGCCTGCTTCATTGTACCTGCAGAAATACGCGAATCATGTCCGACAGCAATGCGCAGTTCATCAGGCTTCTTGTTCAGCTTTTCCGCTAAAAATGCGGTAAACGCAGCGGAAATTCGGTTCACGGCTTCAGGAACCAACGTCACAGGCTCACCTGGAACTCCTTCGACGGCAACGCCGCGAACGTCGCTGCCATTCTGCAACTTCATCATATGATCAGCTGTAATCATATCTCTTCCTCCCATAACTACATTATTATATGTATATGGTAATAGATATGCCCGCAATTGACAAGAAAGAAATTACAGGAAGCGAAACCCGTGCAAAACTGCATTCATTTTTAATTACTAAAAATAACTAAGTAAGTAAAAAGTTCGTACTTGTTCATTTTCATCTGAATGACTATAATAGAAACGTATGCCAATATAAAAACGATGCAGGAAACCGCCGCTGCCGCGTTTGCTCCTAGTTCATAAAACAAATCAATTATGATTACATACAAAATTTTCCAAAGACAAGGAGTTGTTTCTATGCGTACTCACCCGAAAATAATAAAAAATTGTATTGCATCCCTTTTATTTCTGTCTTTATCCGGATCGGCACTGGCAGCGCCGGCCATTACCGTAATCGGCGAAGATGTTGTATTTCCTAACACAATTGCTGATATGCCTGAAAAATTATCAGATTTCCAAGAATTGGAAATCCAGTCCTTTACCACCAGCGACGGCGTCCGCCTCTCATACTGGGAAGCCGGCAGCGGAAAGCCCCTCCTCATTATTCCCGGCTGGTCCGCAACCGGTGCTGAACTAATTAACGTCATGTACGCTTTAAAAAATTCATGCCATGTCTACGTCCTGGATCCCCGTAATCAGGGATTATCCGACAAAGTGGATTACGGCATGCGCATCGCCCGTTACGCGCAGGACTTGAAAGAATGGACCGATTACCTCCAACTTTCCAAGGCAAATTACTGCGGCTGGTCCATGGGCGCATCCGTTTTATACAGCTATATTGATTTATACGGAACAAGCAGCATTGACAAATTAATTCTTGTCGATGAACCTCCTTCCATCTTAACCCGCCCCGGCTGGTCCGAAGAAGACTGCGCCCTTGCCGGCGCGCGTTTCGATACGGCGGAACAAGTATTGACCGGACTTTCTCAACAAGACGGAACCGATTTCCTGACGCAGCGTTTTAACATGATGGATTCCCCTTATTTCGAGAATTCCGAAACCTTTGCCCGCCGCGTCATCAAAAATGACATGAATTACATGGGCCTGATTATGTACGACCATGCCTCCAATGATTGGCGCGACGTCATCAGCAGAAAAATCGATGTTCCGACAGCCATCTTTACCGGTGAATACAGTACCCAGCTGACCAGCCAATATTGGATGCATTCGGTCATTCCTCACTCTCAGCTTTTCGTCTATTCGCCGGAAGAACAGGGCGACCACTTCCTCATGATGAAGAATCCTGTGAAATTTGCGGAAGACGTAAAAGATTTTCTTAATAACTAAAATGTATTGCTCATCATTATATAACTATGTTATGCTGAATATTATGAGCATCTCATAAATTTTCATCTTATCAGGTTAATGTTTTGAGGTATCAGCGAGGTAATATATAATGAGTTGCAATCATTCGGCAGAAAACAAAGCGAAATTAACTTTGCTTTCTGCCCTCCTTATATTCGGCACCATCGGTATTTTCGTCCGATATATCCCTTTGCCGTCCAGCGTCATCGCGTTAGGTCGGGGGATTATCGGAACGGCATTTTTATGTCTGTTCCTTAAAATACGGAATATTTCGCTGAACTGGCAGGATATACAAAAAAACAAATTCTATCTGATCCTGTCCAGTGCAGCCTTATGCGGCAACTGGACCTTCCTTTTTGAAGCATACCGGCATACGTCGATTCCTACAGCCACGCTCAGCTACTACATGGCGCCGATTATCGTTATTTTAATTTCGCCGTTTTTCCTGCGGGAAAAACTGACATTCCGCAAATTTATCTGCGTGCTCACTGCATCGGCCGGCATGTTTCTTGTCTCAGGCGCATCCTCCGATACCAATACCGGATTAACCGGTATTTTCTTCGGCTTATGTGCTGCCTCCTGCTATGCCTGCCTTATTATCTGCAATAAAAAACTTACGGCAATGACAGCTTATGACAAAACCATCGTTCAGCTCGGCATCAGCGCCGTGCTCCTTTGTCCCTACGTCATGTTGACGGAAACACTGTCCGCCGCAGCGGTGCCGCCATTTGGCTTGTTCATGTTTTTTATCGTCGGCATCGTCCATACAGGATTGGCTTATGTATTATATTTTGGCTCAATCGAGCCGTTAAAGGCTCAAACGATTGCGCTGTTCGGCTACCTTGATCCTATCTTCGCCATCATCCTGTCCGCCTTGATTCTCAACGAATCGTTGGAACCGTCCGGAATTATCGGCGCACTGCTTGTACTTGGTTCAACCTGTTTCTGCGAATTGAAATCCTAGTCATCTTTTACGGCGCAGTTAATCCCGTCACAATTGCAGAAAGGAGCTCATATACATGCCTGCTTATAAACTTATCGCCTGTGATTTGGATGAAACACTGCTGAGCAGCGATGCTTCCATTTGCCGCCGCAATATCAATGCCATTCGAAAAGCAATTGCCTGCGGCGTCAAATTCGTTCCTGCCACAGGCCGGGGATTCCGTTCGGTAGAAGACATCTTAAAAATTCTCGGCTTGTATAATCAAGCCGGTCAATACGTCATTGGCCTCAACGGAGCCAGTATTACGGAAAATAAAAATTACCGTTCCATATACTGGAATCCCCTTCCCTTCGAAACAGCCGACCAACTCTACCGCCGCTTTGCTGCCTACGGCTTATGCACGCATTTTTACACGCGCGATACCGTATATATCTGCCATGCCACTGCGGATGAAAAAGCATTTCTCAACGGCCGCATGTCTTTTATCCCGACGAACGAACCGACTCTGGATTTTCTTCGCGGCAAACAAGAAGTTGGCAAACTGATTGTCATGCATCCCGATTTTACGTATTTAAAAAAGCTTCACGATGAACTTTTTCCCCTGTTAAACGACATCAGCGTTACTTTTTCCAGCAATCGCTACATGGATTTTACACATAAAGGCGTTACAAAAGGCAAGGCCTTGCTGAAATTAGCCAATCTTCTCGGCGTCGCGCCGGAAGAAACGATGGCTGTCGGCGACAATCTCAATGACGCTGAAATGCTGCAAGCCGCCGGTCTCGCCATTGGTGTTGCCAATTTAAATCCTTCTATCCGCCCGTATTGTAATGCCGTTACAACAGCAACCAATGATGGCGGAGCCGTCGGCGAAGCAATTGAAACCTATATTTTATAATGAAATATATGCTGTATTACTATGTAATACGTCTACTTATAAACACCGGATATATTCTTTCATGAATTTTCCGGTGTTTATATTATTTACTCATAAACGATAATACATATCAAATACGTATTTTTTCAAATTCCGCTGATATAATACAGCCGAATAAAGCATTTATTGTCCAATAATACCATTTTAACTCTTTGTGATATTTACTATTTATGTTTTAAAGCGCTTTGAGTAAAAGAGGTATTGCATTGGAAAAATACGTACATGATTCTTTACGATTTCTATATTATGGGCATCCTGTTCCATCAAGGACATGTATGCTGCGCCGGTTCCCGGATTTTCGTCCAACGTTCAATTTATGATAAATCTATAACAGCTTTGGCAGAACGATTCAACCTCGTCAAAGTAAACCTTCCGTGAAACAAAGACATGTAAATGGATTCCCAAATTAACAAGAGCCAAGTTGACAAAATTCTGCAATATATTGAAATCGACAAATCCGAAGGAGCCCGTCTCGTATGCGGCGGTAAAAAGATTATGGAAAACGATTTAGATAAAGGAAACTTCATCAGCCCGACCATTTTCGCTGACGCCACCAATGATATGCGTATTGCCCAAGAAGAAATTTTCTTCCCTGTCGCATGCATTATGCCCTTCGACAGAAAAGAAGAAGTCATCGCCATGGCTAATGACAGCGAATACGGGTTGGCGGTGCTGTATGAACCCGCAATATCAATAAAGTGCTGCGTGTCGCCCGTGCTGTTGAAACAGGCCGTATGTAGATTAATACGTATAACGCCATTCCGGCAGGCACGCCCTTCGGCGGCTGCAAATAAAGAAAAATCCTGACAGAACCACATCTGTCAGGATTTTTACAGTTTACCAAGCGGCAGGTTATGTACTTACTATCACCCAAATAAATTGCTACATTTTTCTCGTAATTACTATACTGCCTGCATTTTATCTATCGAGAGAAAATGCTATCCATTTGCCAGTCTGTTTCTCAGCGTCTCCTCCGTTAAATCACACTTTCCCTAACCGCATT
>CAZDQW010000043.1:0-10224 GCA_964507845.1 uncultured Megasphaera sp. | reverse complement strand
CAACGGAATATTTTATAATAAAAATAAGACAGCTCTATCGAAGGGAATTTTCTCCTTTTCACGAGTATTTGCCGGTAAGTTCAATAAAAACGGCGGCAGCGGATAGATTCCGAAAGAAAGCTGGCAGATTTTATGATAACATGCATATGTAGGAGGGATAGGGATATGAGCTATGTTTATATTACGGAAGACGGCGTTCGGATACAGAAAAAAGGCGGGAGATTTTTAGTAGGCCGCAATCTGGAAATACTGTTTGAAATTCCGGAAGAAACATTGGAAGGGCTGGTTCTTATCGGCAGCGTACAGGTATCGTCGCAGGCGATGATTTCTCTGCTGCAGTTAGGGGTTCCCGTTACATGGCTTTCAGGAACGGGAAAATTTTTCGGACGGTTAGAATCTACAAGTCATGTCCATGTTATTAAACAACAAAAGCAAATTTTATTACAAGAATCCCCGTTATTTTTGGAATTGGGAAGGCAGATAATATTAGCTAAAGTTCATAATCAACTTACTGTTCTGCGGCAATATAATCGAAGGGCGAAGCTGACGATTATTCATAATGATATAGAACTTATGCGAAGAATCAGAAAAGATATACATAGAGCAGCAACTCGTGAAGAATTAATGGGTTATGAAGGAATTATAGCAAGAATATATTTTCATGCTGTAGGACAATTAATGCCGGAAGAATTTTCCTTCTCGAAACGGACGCGGCAGCCGCCGCTGGATCCGTTCAACTCCATGCTGAGTTTCGGTTATACGCTTCTGATGTACGATATGTATACAGCCATATCCAATCAGGGACTACATCCGTATTTTGGCTTTTTGCATGCGCTGAAAAATCATCATCCTGCATTAGCTTCAGATTTGGTGGAAGAGTGGAGACCTGTTCTTATCGATTCCATGGCGTTGTCGCTTGTCCATCATCATGAAATTACAGCAGAACATTTTCAGCAATCCGAAGAAAGGGAAGGTATTTATTTGACGAAAGAAGGACGAAGTATTTTTATTAAAGCCTATGAACGGAAATTACACGCTCTTAATCAATATGTGGACGGAAAACAAACTTTCAGAAAATCACTGGAAACACAGGCTCAGTGGTTAAGCAGAGTGATCATGGAGGAAAACATTGAGCTGTATCGGCCTATTTATATACGGTGAGGTGATTCATATGGAATATGCCAATCTAATGAGAGATGAAAAAAGATATATTATTCTAATTATTTATGACATCAGCGACAATAAACGGCGTTTGAAAATGGTAGAATGTTTGGAAAAGTATGGACTGCGTGTCCAAAAGTCGGCATTTGAAGCATACATAACGAAGAAGCAGTACGAAAGGTTGGAACGGCAGGCTAAAGCGCTGATAGATATTGAAGAAGATTCGCTGCGCATTTATTTTTTAGCTGATCACACAGCAGTTCGATCTTGGGGAGTAGGCGATTGCCATGTTGAAGAGATTATTGTTCTGTAATGAAAATTTTTGCTATATAAAATAAAGATAGTAGCATATAATAGATATAATACTAAGTAAGTAGGAGTAACTCATTATGACGGAAATGGAAAGTATAATTGAAAAAGCAGCGCTGCTGCACGATGTAGGAAAAGTATGTCTGCGTGCACAGCCGCCGAGAAAAATAACGCATTCAGAGGCAGGCGTAGAATTTTTATTATCCTATTTGTCGGATACAAATATTTTAAATGCTGTCAAATATCATCATGCCGATGCATTGAAAAATTTCTCCGGCGAAAAAAATGATATTGCCTATATTGTCTATGAGGCGGATAATTTGGCGGCTGGTGCCGATAGGCGTGATAATGAATGTGGGGAATCCGGTTTTGATCCAGAACTGGCAATGGAAAGTGTATTTAATGTATTCGGCACTGGAGAAAATCGAAAATGCCGATATTATTTACGCAGTTTAACGAAAGAATCCAAGATGTCCTATCCGCAGGAGAAACGGATACGTGCTCCTCGTTCCGAATATGAATCTGTTTTGCGTGAACTGAAAAATGCGTTTTCCTGCAAGTCGCCAGCCAAGATGGAAGTAAATGAACTGCTTCAGCTGATGGAAGACACGATGAGTTTCATTCCATCTAGTACGGCGAAAGGACAAGCAGCTGACATTTCTTTATATGATCATCAAAAGCTGACAGCGGCTTTTGCGGTGTGCATGTATAAATATTTCCAGTACAAAGACATTACGGATTATAAGAAGTACTGCTGCGGTTCTAAACAGAAATCCATGCGCGAAGAAGCGATATATCTGCTCGTTTCCGGTGATATGTCGGGGATTCAGAATTTTATTTATACTATCCCGTCTAAAGGTGCGCTGAAAAGCTTACGTGGCCGTTCTTTTTATCTTGAATTATTGTTGGAAAATATTGCTGATGAAATTTTATCGGCGCTTAATATAAGCCGATCCTGCCTGCTGTATACCGGTGGCGGCCATTTCTATATGCTGCTGCCCAATACGCAGACGGTGCAGCAAGTGCTGCAGGAGATGTCTGCGTGTGTTAATGAATGGTTTTTGGAAAACTTCGGCAGCCGGCTGTATTTAGCGCTGGCATGGACGGCATGTGCGGCTAATGAATTTATCATATTGGATGATAAAAATATATCGGCGACAGGCGATGTATTTCGCCGTGTAAGCCGGAAACTTTCACAAAACAAACTTCAAAGATATACGGAAGATCAATTGAAGTACATGTTTTCACCAGAAAAGGCAAAGGGGAGCCGTGAATGTGCTGTATGCCATACGTCTTCACCGGCGGCGGAATTGGCGCCTTACATGGATGATGGAGATGAAGCAGATGTGCTGGCATGCCGTCATTGCAGAAATTTACGGAAGTTGGGTCAGCAGGTGCTGGACGGCGACGTGTTTGCCGTCAGTGCAGACGGTGGTGCCAATTCCGATGCCGTCATGATGCCGGGATGGCATCGCTCACTGTATATCGAGGCCATGCCGGCCGATCGCATACAGACGCTGAATTGTAATCAATTCGTGCGCATGTATGTGAAGAATCAATTGCCTTCCGGGTTGGGAAGGGCCGTTCGATTGTGGGCCGGTGATTACTCTATCCGTACTGACAGCGGCACTGTTGCTGAATTTAAAGAATTGGCGTCGCGAAGCGGCGGAAGCAAAGAAGATACAGGTATTCAAAGAATTGCCGTTATGCGCGCTGACGTTGATAATTTAGGCGCAGCGTTTGTTGCAGGATTTCCGGCAGCGTACGGGACGCTGACTAGGACGGCAGTCTTATCGAGACAGTTGGCGCTTTTCTTCAAACGGTACATTAATTATTTATGTGCCGGTGAAGTGAACGGCATTAATGAAACAGAATACCAGCCGTTCCGGCTGTTTTTACGAAAAAAAGAAGGGCCGAGAAATGTTCATGTTGTGTATTCCGGCGGCGATGACATGTTTATTGTCGGTGCTTGGGACGACGTCATAGAGCTGGCCGTAGATGTATACCGAGCCTTTCGGCGATTTGCAAACGGCAAACTGACTTTTTCTGCCGGCATCGGCTTCTTTAAAAGCGGCGCGCCTATTTCGCAGATGGCGCGGGCTGCAGGAAAATTGGAAGACATTGCAAAGGGAAACGACGGGAAAAACAGCGTCGTATTATTCGGTAAAAGTACGGAATATCGTAATGACAGCGATGAGTTAACAGCTGTGCCGTACCATTGGGATGAATTTATTGACAACATATGCGGCGAAAAACTGAAGTTTCTGCAGGAAAATTTTCAGTTTGGTGAAGGAAACGCTGCGGGAAAACTGGCTATCGGAAAAAGCGGATTATACCGCATTATGGGCCTGCTGACTGAAGGAGCGCAGGATAAATCCATTAATTTGGCCCGCTTTGCGTACGTACTGTCCCGTCTTAAGCCGAAAGAAGGAAGCAAGGAAATGACTTGCTATGAAGAAGTGCGCCGGCAATTTTATGAATGGTATAAGCAGGAAAAAGAACGGCAGGAATTATTGACGGCCGTGCAGCTGGTTGTTTATAGTTTGCGTGAAAAAGAGGAGATGGATGACTGATGAGTGATATTGTAAAAGATGCGGAAAATGTTATTAAGTCGCTAAGCAGAAACAAAGCAGATAAATTTAATTTGCGTACGAACCAAATACGAAAATTTTTATCAGCTGTCAATACGATCAATAATAAGGTGAATGTATATCAGGCCAAAGCTGCGTCAGGAAAAGTTCCGGGAGCCAAAAGCGACGTACTGCCGCCGTATATTGTTGCTGAAATAAAGTATTTGAAGATTAAAATTGCCTACCAGGCAGGGAGAGAACGGGCTGTAAAAGATTTTACGGATAAAGCCAAATTAACGGCGTATATTGACGACATCGGCTCAGATGTTCATAAGTACAAGACATTTGCCAAATATATCGAAGCGTTAGTAGCATATCATAAATTTTACGGAGGACAAGATTAATGGCACAGCAAGCATTAAAAGGAAAAATATATATTGAAGCACAGCTGGAAGTTATGACGGGGCTGCATATTGGAGCCGGCAACGATTTCGCACCTATCGGCGCCGTCGACAGTCCCTTTATTCGCGATCCCTTTACGAAACAGCCGATTATTCCCGGCAGTTCCCTCAAAGGCAAGATGAGGACGCTGCTGGCCAAAAGCTTATGTTCATCGTATGTGCTGAATAAAATCGAAGACGACGACGAACGAATTCAGCGGCTGTTTGGCTCGGCCGGGAAAAATGCGGCTCGTCCGTCACGGCTGCAATTTTTTGATTTAAGAATGACAGAGGAGAGTTTTTCCCAATTTGATTCCATGGAGCTGGATACATATATCGGCGAAGTTAAGTTTGAAAATACGATTGACCGCCTGACGGCAGCAGCGAATCCGCGGCAGATTGAACGCGTTCCAGCCGGTGTCGTGTTCCGATTTCAATTGGTATATAACATGGAAGCGTTGGATGAAGTTGAGGAAGATATGAAAATGCTGGCCGACGGTCTGAAATTTCTGCAGCTGGACTATTTAGGCGGTCACGGTTCACGGGGATACGGCCGCATTCGGCTGGATCATTTCAGCGTAAAAGAAGTATCTTTGCAGCAAAATGATCAAGCTGTCGACACGGCGCAATTGGAAGAACTTTTTGAAGGATGCAGGGTATGATGAAATACTATATATACCAATTACAATTTGACAGTCCTGTTCATTTCGGACAGACGGAACTGGGCGGAGGACTGGAGCAAATTACGCTGGATTACCCGTCCGATACGTTATTCAGCGCCGTTTGCTGTGAAATAGCCCGTCAAGGCAACGAGCCGTTCCTTCAGCAGTTTTATGAAAAGGCTGCAACAGGGCGTATATTGCTGTCCGATTTATACCCTTATGTCATTGATCGTGACAGTAAAGATGAGTGTTGTTTCTATGTGCCGAAACCGGTCATGCCTCTCTATGAAGAGAAAAATGACGGCATACAAGCTGTTAGTTACGGCGAAGCCTGTACGAATTCGAAATATAAAAAAGCCATGAAAAAAATGGCGTACGTCCGGGCGTCTCGCCTTTCCGCATATATTGAGGCGGCTCAAAAGCGGACAGCTTTTCAGGACAGCGTGAAATTCGGCGAAGAAACGTTGGTTGAACGGGTAAATTGCCGAATGGACGAACCGCTACCGTACTATGTCGGACAATATACGTTTCGACGTAACGCCGGATTATACGGCATTATCGGCACAGATGATGAACAGGACACGTCGCGGTTCCGCCAGATCCTAACGCTGCTGGGATACAGCGGCATCGGTGGAAAACGAAGCAGCGGGTACGGTAAATTTCACTTATATGATGACTTTATTGAGATGGAAGAACAGGGCGTATATAAAGATGATGGTGAATTATATCGCCGGTTAGTTGATGACAAATCGGAATGGCAAATGGCGATTTCCATGGTGCTGCCGGGTCAAGCCGACATTAGCACTGTTAAAAAAGGATGGTACAGGCTCAGAAAACGGAGCGGATTTATAGACGGAGCCGATGCAAAGCGGGACAGCTTGTATATGATTACTTCGGGATCTTGCTTTACTGAACGCATTGCCGGCACCATTGCCGTACTAAACGGCGGCGGCCATCCCGTATACCGCTGCGGCAAAGGAATGTATTTGGGGTTGATATGATGAATACTGCAGATATAGAACGAAAAACATATGAAATAGAATGCCTTTCGCCTGTGCATATAGGCAATGGGACGGTACTGAAGGCCTTTGAATATTTGTATGATAAAGATGCACAGAAAGTATACTTTGTCGATCAGAAGAAATGGCTGAACTTTTTATCCCGCCATCGGATGATTGATAGCTTTGCCGATTATCTTCAGCGCCGCCGCGGCAGCAATGCCTGGGAATGGCTGAGAATGAACGGCATTACGGCGTCGGAACTGCGGAAGCTGGCTGCTACCGTTTCGGACGTAACGACGAATAATAAATTGGTTAATCGAGGATCGCTGAATGATATTGCAAGACAAGTCGTTACTGCCGACGGCGCTCCCTATATTCCCGGCAGTTCAATCAAAGGGGCGCTGCGGACGGGCATATTGTACCATGCGGTCAAGAAGGAGAAAGGAAAGTATGGTGAATATTGGCAAAGGTTCAGCAATAGCGTGCGGAGAAGCCGTTCCGACAGGGACGTAAAAAAAGAGGCGCAGAGAATTATGAACGACATAGAAAACCGCGTCTTTTACCGGCTCACGATGCCGTCGAACGGTCAGCGTCTGCCGGACGCCGTGCGGGACGTCATGCGGGGCCTTTTGGTCAGCGATGCTCATTATGTACAGCCGGAACATGAATCCGTCATCGTTCAGAAAATAGACGGCACGACGAAAGCCAATAAACGGGGCGGTCAGGAAGCGTCGCTGCCCATTTTCCGGGAATGCATCAAGGCAGGCGCGCGGCTCTGCTGCTCTGTTTCGATGGATAAACGCATGATGAGAGAAATCGGTATTTCTTCTTTGGATGAAATAATCGCCATGACCAGGGACTATATACAAGAGGGGCTACATATGCAGAGTCAAGTCTTCGGCTGTGTGTATAAACGGGAGTTTGCTGCAGCCGAAAAAGCAGATCTCTTGATCGGCGGCGGCACAGGCTTTTTAACGAAGAGCATTATCTATGCCTTGGCTCCTTCGGAAACAGAAGGGCGGAACGTCACTGCTGCCTATTTGGATTTGGCTTTTAGAGAAAAGGGAAAGCATATGCAATACGATGGAAAACTTTCTCCGCGTACGGTGAAACTGTCCCGCGTCGGCAACAGTACGGACATCATGGGACTATGCTATTTTCATGAGGTACAATGATGCTGAGATTGACGGAAATCGAATTATGGCCGCAAGATGAAGCCATACGTATTTATTCTTCAAGTGGTTCCGTATTTCACGGCGCGCTTATGGAATGCGTTGGAGAAGAAACGGCTTCGGCACTGCATACGATGTCGCTGCGACCGTACAGTCAATATATTTGTTATGATAAAGACAAAGGATGTACCGTATGGCGCATCGGGACAATCAACGATGACGCTTATGAATGTATCGTCCGCCCCGTATTGGCAAAGTCCTTCCTGTACCTGAAGCAGAAACACTTGGCTGTCAAACTTGGAAATCATCGTACGGCAGCAGAGACCTCGTTCAGTCAGATGGCTGATACAGCTTTTTGTGACGGCCAAGTCCCGTCAGGGTGCCGCATTTCCTTTTTAACGACGGCAAGTTTTAAGCACGACAAGCAATACGATATATTTCCGACGCTGTCGCGGTTGTTTTACAGCTTGCTGATGCGCTGGAATCAGTACTCGCCGGAAATTTCTCTGGAGCAATCCGGTTTAGAGAATGTGTTGGCGCAGTCCTGCCGTATCGTAAAGTATGATTTGCGTTCACAGCCTTTTTCTTTGGAAGGAAGAGATATTTACGGATTCGGCGGCTTGGTGCACCTCCGTTTTACAGGAAACGATATGACGAGCCGGCTTGCGGCGCTGCTCCTGTCTATGGCGCCGTATACGGGAATCGGCATTAAAACGGCGCTGGGAATGGGCGCCGTGCAGACTCGGTTAGTATATAGAAATGCAAGGTGATGATGATGGCTAAAAAAGAAAAAGAATATATTTTGTTTTCCCCTATAGGCGATACGGATCCGATTAGGGGGTGTTATGATGGCGCGTGCCTTCATATTATCCGGTATTACCGACCAAAGGTCGTATATTTGTTTTTCACCAAAGATATGGCGCATAGGGAACATCAAGACCACCGTTATACGAGAGCCATTAAGCAGCTTGCGCCGCAGGTGCCCGTTCATTGTGAATTTACGGAGATAACAGATCCTCAGAACTTCGACTGCTTTAACCAGGTTTTCCCCGAACGGATTCACGCATTACATCGAGCCCATAAACAGGCACAGCTGCTGCTGAATTTGAGCTCGGGAACGCCGCAGATGAAAAATATCTTGGCTCTTTTGGCAACAGAATACGATTGGTGCACAGGCGTTCAGGTCGTATCGCCGGAGAGGGCATCGAACCGAAAAAATTTTGCTACGCAGGATCATGAAGACATCGACGCGCTGCTGGAAAATAATTTTGATAACGAAATAACTGTCAATCGGTGTGTCGAGCCGAATCTTCACGTGATTCGTTTTTTCCGGGAAAAGAGTCAAATTTTATCGCTGATTGAAAAATATGAATATGCCGGCGCCTATGAAATCGCCAAAACGAGCAGTACCATTTCGGCAAATGTCAAAAAACTCCTTCGCCATGGAGCGTTGCGGAGCAATCTGCTATTTGACGAAGCGGCCGGCGTGTTGTCCCATTGGCAGGGAAAAGCACTGCTTGCTGCCGATAAAAGGGAACGGGTGCTTCTTGAATATTACTATTTAATGAAAATCGATCAGCAGAAAGGCCGATTGCCTGAACTAATGGTGAAGTTGTCGCCTTTCTTGTTTGAATATTTGCTGTTTTACGTACAGAAAAACGACAGGGGACATTTCTTGGAGAAAAACTGCCGCGAAGAGGGCGGTAAATATATCGTCTATGCGGATTCCATGGATTCGTCACTGAAAATGTTCTTTAATAAATATTTTCAGATGTTTCGAGGCGGCGATTTATCTTTTTATTACTTGTGGATCTATTGCTGCTATATGAAAAAGACAGGTTTATCGCAGGATAGAGAGACTCATCATCGACTTATGCAGTTAGATGTTATGAGCCGCAGCAAAATTAATCGTCTTCGCCAATTAAGAAATGAAGCGGCTCATACGATTGTTGACATTGATGAAGAAAAGTTTGCTGAACGGACAGGACTCTCTTCGACAACAGTCATCGATGAATTCGGAATCATGATGAACCTGCTGTTTGAACGGCAGCATATGAAAAAATCTATATATGAACAACTGAGTGAATGGATAGAACAAGAATTGCAAAAAGGGAGCAGGCAGGTTGAATAAATGATGGCTTGCATGATATACTTAGTAAGAAAGAAGAGGAAGAGACGTAGCAGATCCTAGCGAGTGTGTGAAATATTTTCTGTAAATATGAAACAATAAAGGTTCTTCTATGATAAAATCTAATACATAGGAGGGCCTTTTATTATGGCAAAACAAAAGAAACCTGTACATCGGGTACAGATGACAGAGGGCAAGCGTAACATCATTCATCAGCTGCTGGAAGAATACGATATTCAGACAGCGGAAGATATCCAGGAGGCACTTAAGGATCTTCTTGGCGGAACCATCAAGGAAATGATGGAAGCCGAAATGGATGACCATCTCGGATACCAAAAATCTGAACGTTCGGATAATGACGATTACCGCAATGGGTATAAACGCAAACGCGTGAACAGCAGCTATGGCTCTATGGAGATTGAAGTTCCACAGGACCGTAAATCAACTTACCAGCCACAGGTAGTTAAAAAGCGCCAGAAAGATATCTCTGATATGGATCAAAAGATCATATCCATGTATGCCAAAGGAATGACGACCAGACAGATTTCTGAAATAATAGAAGATATTTATGGTTTTGAAACTTCAGAGGGCTTTATCTCTGATGTAACGGATAAAATCCTTCCACAGATAGAGGACTGGCAGAACCGGCCTCTGGATGAAGTATATCCAATCCTCTTTATCGATGCGATCCACTATTCAGTCCGGGATAATGGAGTAATCCGCAAACTGGCGGCATATGTGATCTTAGGGATCAATACGGAAGGAAAGAAGGAGGTTCTTA
>CAZDQW010000042.1:8430-10225 GCA_964507845.1 uncultured Megasphaera sp. | reverse complement strand
GCATCAGCGGCCGAGACCAATGCACGAGTTCATAAATGCTGCCCGCTGCCGCCGTGCCGCGGTCGATGTACCGATGCGGGGCTTTGCCGTGATCGCGGACGTAATCCGCATAAGTGTAGGTCATTTCTTCCGCCTCCGTATAATACGCGCAACTCTCGTACTGTCCATCCCAACCCGATTCCGGCATTGGTTCCGCAGCCATTCTTTCAGCATTTCTACCTCAATCATTCGTTTTTTCCCAATGCGGAAAACCGGGAACGTGTCGTCCGTCTCTGCCCATTCTTCCAACTGCTTGTAGCCAATACCAGTCAGAACAGATGCTTCCGCAATGGTCAGCGTAATTTTTTCTTGCAGGGTAATTTTCATATCGTCTATGATGCAGCTCCTTTCGTGATATACTGAAAATAAAAAGGATGTGAGTAAAGTGAAACAAGATTTAGACTTAATTCGCAGCATTTTACTGGAAACGGAAGCTGCTCCGTCCAACACGCTGACAATCTATGACATTGCAAATAAATACCATGTGAATCCCAATTTAGTGGCCTACCAACTTGATTTATTAGTTGAGGCTGACTTCCTTAAGATTAGAGGACTCACTATCGCCTGGACTCCGAATACTCGCAAATACGATGGCAAACGTATCGACAGGCTTACATTTAAAGGCCACAATTATCTTAATGCGATACGAAACGATACTGTATGGGAAAATACTTTAACAGACCTGAAAAATATCGGGATTTTCGTTTCATTTGAAATAGTAAAAGAAATCGCTTCAAGCTACTTAAAACGTATGCTCGGCCTTTGATTTTATACCATCCAGCGTAGACAGAGTTTTTGCGGCATCATCAGTCATGTAAGCTACCGCATGCTTTGTCATGTTTAACTGATTAGTCGAAGCCTTCATCTCATAAAGCATATCCGCCTTACGGCTTAATATTCGCCATTCGCTTTCGGTAACGCCGTCCAGCAACTCAAAGAATTGCTGGATTTTTTCTTTTTCCATATGTGTCACCTCCTACCGAGTAAAGTCCATATCAAACCATTTTTTAATGGATTCACAATATCAAAGACTCAATATTTACGTTGAAATATTGCGCTATCTTTTGCGCAATGGGCAAAGACGGTGCATATTTGCCGTTTTCAAGGTCGCTGATAGTTGTCTGCGGTACGTTGATTTCAGCAGACAGCTTTTGCTGACTGAGGTTTGCCTGTTTGCGCAACAGCTTCAAGTTCTTTGAAAAACTCATGTCTTCCCTCCATTTCTAACGTTTTTTCGTTAATCAAATTATGCTTGACTCACTTTTCCTTGTCAACGTTTTTTCGTTAGCGGTGGCCGTGTAAATAATGCTATTATTACCGTATGAACGTTGAACACAAGGAGAATTGACATGACTTCTAACCAATGGATTTCCACGAAAATAAAATTGCTGTGCCGTGAAAATAATATATCCATTAACAAATTAGCCACGCTGGCCTGTATTACTCAATCTACCCTGAACAGCATCGTTCAAGGCGAAAGTAAAAACCCTAAAATCTCCACGTTGGCCAAAATTTCCCATGTCTTTGGGCTTACGCTTTCACAATTTCTCGAAAACATCGAACAGGAAAGCGATATTTTACAATCTCAATAGCTATTCCTTACCTCCTCCCTGTGTATTGGGATTATTTCCATAGCCGTAGCAGTTGCGGCAATAGGCATATCGCTATACTTAGCAACAAGCTACTAACTGCAACAGCGAGCGTTATCGTCGCCCTTGTTTCCATTTGACGTGTTTGTCTGTTTAGTTCCCATATA
>CAZDQW010000042.1:0-8420 GCA_964507845.1 uncultured Megasphaera sp. | reverse complement strand
CGCCATCGTGTCATGGCGGCTTTTAGTTTATCCATATGTGTCGCCTCCTACTTCGTCTTATAGTCGTCTGCTTCATTTCTCATATTTCTCACCTTCTTGTTTTTTCATCCAATTCCATAAGACATTTAACACTAGTCCCGTTAAAGTAATCCCTTGAGCTATAGCTACTCGTTGTAGCTGTTCCTTTAATTCAACCGGCATTCTAATAAGAACTGGTATTTTCATCTATTCTCCTCCTTCGGGTGATGTCACTTTGCAATTTTATTATATTATATTTCAAAGTGATGTCAATATGAAATATTGAATATATTTCAAAAATATATCATAATGAAATCACCACCATATCAAAGGAGGGGAGATTATGGCTACCGATAAGCGAGCATTTACTATGCGTATGCAGGATTACAATTTTGAAAAAATTAAATACATAGCAGCGTATAATAAACGTTCCATTGCCATGCAGATAGAATTTTTAATTGAAACTTGTGCAGAAGCTTTCGAGAAAGAACATGGACCTATTCCAATATCTGCTGACTCAAGCAAAAAATAATTTCTTCATTCATACTAATTCCTTTACGCTTCGCTGCCGTCTTGATCTGTTCGTACACACTCTCTGGCAGGCGAAGCGTTATTTTTCTGATTTCTACATTGGATTTCTTTGCCCATCCCATCTCGGTCAGCGTAATTTTTTCTTGCAGGGTAATTTCCATATGTGTCACCTCCTTTTTATAGGACTGTTGATTTTAAATCAACAATATTTGCAAAAAAAATACTATCTCGCTCTTCATGTGTCAAATTTAAAAATTTTTGAAGAATAGCAATTTCACTTGCTTTAAATTCTGTTTGATTATTAATTTTTTTATATAATCCAAATTCTGAAATACCTAAACATTCTGCTATTTTCTTTTTCGTTTCTCCAGAACGAGTTATCGCCATCTCTAATTTTATTGTGTCCGTCATAATCTCACCCCTCTCTCTTGTTGATTTTTAATCACACTCTGATTATATATCTTTGTTGATTTAATGTCAACAACTATTATTGATAGTTATCAACTTTGGTTGATTTTAAAGAAACAATATAGTATAGTAAATATATAAAATGAAAGGATGATTAATATGGATCTGTATAAACGTATAAAAAAACGCCGTGAAGAATTAGGTATGTCGCAAGAAGAACTTGCAAAAAAATTAGGCTATAAATCTCGTTCAACCATAGCAAAAATAGAAAAAGGTGAAAATGATATAACACAATCAAAAATTGAAGCTTTTGCACAAGCATTGCAAACCACGCCCGGTGAGCTCATGGGTTATGAACAAAAAAACACTGCAGAAAATGCCCACTACTACACCGACCCCGAAGTCGCCGAACTGGCGGAGAGGCTACGCACGAATCCCGACGGGAAAGTTCTGTTTGACGCTTCCAGCGAATTGAGCAAAGATGATATAGACGTTGTGCTGACAGTGATTGACGGACTGAAGAAGAAGGAACGACGATAAAGCAACACGTTAAACCCAGTCGATTTCGACGGGTTTAAAAAGGACGAGGGGGAATAAACATGGAACAATCGAACAAAATACAGCTATTTGAAAACAAACAAATACGATCTGCCTGGGACGATGAAAAGGACGAATGGTATTTTTCCATTGTGGATGTTATCTCTGTTTTGACCGGAACAGAAAATCCGCGCCGGTATTGGAGTGACTTGAAGCGGAAACTAAAAAAAGAAGGTGCGGTTGAGCTGTACGAGAAAATCGTACAACTCAAAATGCTTTCCTCCGATGGGAAAAGGTATAAAACGGATGTTGCTAATATGGAACAGCTATTGTGCAGGTGTATTACAGAATAAAAAATACAATAATTTGTATGGGCATAAATTATAAAAAAATATATAAACAGTTGTACGCATTTATACGCTGATATAGATTATTTTAATGATTATTTTTGCAATCCCTATATCTTGACATTTATTTTCCGAGGACATATAATAAGAGCACAATTTAGTTAATAGTGTCCTTGGTAGTAAGCCATCCAGTTATAGGGAATGTGCCGAATCCAGGGACTTTTTTTATTAAATAGATTTTATTTTAGACCCTCTATATAATCACATCAAACCTGATTTATACGAACATATTGATGGATTGTACACATGCGACCCATCTTTCAAGCCCCAATAATACGGAAAGGAAGGGCAGGACGATTGAGTATTATTCTAGTTTATCAGGATATGCCTAGTGCTGTACGGGCTTTGACACATGCCAACGATGACGGCAGCTATGCCATCTTAATCAACAGCCGTCTATGTTATGAACGGCAAATAGAAGCAGTCCTTCACGAACTTACCCATATTCAAGGCAACGACTTTACCAGTGAAGAACAGGCCGACTTGCTGGAGCAGATGCTGCACACACAAAAACAATACAACGTAGATTTATCGGAGTTTGTGTTTTTTACGGCGTAAAAAACATTTTCGCGAGGTCACGAAGATGATACATGCAAATTATATAAACAAACATGATCAATAATTCGTGACTTCACGAAGATGATCATTCACCTAGATTTTAGGGAGGTTTTATGGATAATATATGGATAATATTATTATTTATAATACAGACGATGGAAATACGCACGTACAGCTCTATGCCACTGACGGTACAGTCTGGATGACACAGGCGCAAATTGCAGAGCTGTTTGCAAAAGAGCGAAGCGGTATTTCAAAACACATAAACAATATATTTCGAGAAGGAGAGCTGGATCAAAAAAGCAATGTGAGTTTTTTTCACATTGCAAATTCAGACAAACCCGTTGCGCTTTATAGTCTAAAAATGCCCGCTCCCTGTTATTAGCAAAATATAATGAAAGGCATATATCATGAACCCAATCCTACCCAAAATCGACACCTTAAAAGATACACTGCACAGCCTGCGGCCGCTGGATAAAGCAGAGCTGCAGCGGCTGCGCGATGAATTTATCATCGAAACGACATACAATTCCAATGCTATCGAAGGCAACACGCTGACTCTTCGTGAGACGGCGCTTATCCTGCAGGAAGGTATTACGATCGCAGAAAAGCCCTTGCGTGATCATCTTGATGTGATCGGCTTCAAAGACGCCTTTTATTATATTATCGACTTAGCGTCACATAATACACCGCTGACGGAATCAGCCATCAAGACAATCCATTCCCTCGTCTTGATGAGCGACTGGGAGAATCGAGGTAAGTATCGCAACGTCCCCGTCCGCATCGTCGGCGCTCTCCATACACCACCGCAGCCATACATGGTACAACCGGCCATTGAGCAGCTGATCCAGCAGTATGAAGCATGGAAACAGGAAAAACACATCCTGGAAGCTGTGGCCCTGCTCCACCTTGAGTTTGAATCCATCCATCCCTTTATCGACGGCAACGGCCGCACAGGCCGCCTGCTGCTAAATTTTGAGCTGATAAAAAACGGTTTGCTTCCCGTCGATATTAAATTCACAGACCGCCGCAAGTATTACGATTGCTTTGATGCGTACCACGCCGGCAATAAAAATCCGGAGAAGATGGTATCACTCATTACCGAATACGAAAAGGACGAATTAGAACGGTATATCGAAATTATCAAGCAATAAAAATCCCGCCACCGTGCTACCAACACGATGACGGGAAGGCATTATTAGTGCTTTTTCAGAAAGGATACCTATACCATGGAACATGCGAAATTATTAAATGATTTGCACCAATTATTAAGTCATGAAGGACTACCAATTTCAACAGTTTCGGACAGCCGCCATTATTGGTTTATCCGAACTCAAGGCGGTAGTTATTTTGATGAATTCTTTTTGGATGAATTTGTTGGTATCGGTCATGAAGATGTTCCTTGCATAGAGGAGTCAGAACGTTCGGACCAATTATTAAAAGAAATAAAGATTAATCATCCTCAAGCTACCCGTGTTTTAAATCAAGTTTACAAATTTTGTAAAGAAATGCATAAGGGAGATATTGTTATCATACCCTCCGCTTCCTCCGCTCAATTTGCTTTTGGTTATATCAAAGATGATGATTTTTATGAGGAAAAAATAAGTGCAGAAGATATAGATGAAGGTAAGTGTCCATATATTCGCCGCCGTAAAACACATTGGATTCGTGGAATTTCAAAAGGTCGTGTCGATTCTAAGCTATACACATTTTTCAGAAATCAACAAACCCTTTCGATGGTTGATGATTATAGCGAATTTATAGAACGCGCCATCCATCCCTTCTACATAAAAAACGGCGTTTCTCATCTCACTCTAGATATTCGTACCACAGAAAGCCCGAATGCATTTGATATACCTACCTACATGCAAGGAATTTTATATCGTGCAAAAGAAATTGCCGAAAAGCTACAACTTCCCTCCAATAAAATCTCTGCACAATCACGAACAAATGTACAATCTGCTGGGCTAATAGAATTATTAGGAGATCCAGTATTCGTCGCTTTAATCGGGGTTGTGTTTATTGGACTATGTGGTGGAAAATGTAATATTACTGTACTAGAAAAAATAAAATTAAAGTTTGAAACCCCAGGTCTGCTGAATAGCATTGCGGAAGTAATGAACAAATATGAAAAACATGAATTTATTGGTAAACAGACCATGCAGGAAGTTCAAGCACGCTTGCAAATAGAAGATCCTCGTAATAAAAAAGAGGACTAACGTTAATTTAGTCTTCAGTAAATTTATTAATTGTTATTTTATGGGATGCTATTAACCCCATAGTAAGAAGTGCTCCAATTCCCCATCTAGCAATTCTCATATTAGATTCCGAACCAATAGGAATAATCCACCAAATAGTTGTTACCAAGCACGCAATTATTGCACATATTGCCATGAAAATAGCAATACTTGAAACAAATCTACATAGCATTGTAAAAATACTGCTAGTCATGGCAATTCATCTCCTTGTTAGTTTTAGTATAACAGAATAAAGGAAGTAATTCTACTATTTTTATATTAAACTTGACATTTATCAATAGATGTGTTAGTGAAAAAATCCCGCCACCGTGCTACCAACACGATGACGGGAAGCGCCGAAGGTATTACCAGTACCATGTCGGCAAATATAATCACACCTATGCCAATAAGGGGCTGATTACGTCTATTATTATAGCATATGAGCCCCTTTATTAACTATATACACTTTAATAAGGAGGTTTATTTTTATGGCATTGAAAAAACGAGCCGACGGTCGGTACAGGACCACGTATACCCACAAAGGGAAGAAGTATTATTTTTACGGGACAACCCGCGACGAGGCTAACACTAAACGCGAAGCATATCTTTCTGCATTGAAAAAAGCGCCGAATATGGACAGCTCCATTACAGTTTCAGAATGGCTGGACGAATATCTCATCGACGCTAAAACACGCGTATCCAGAGCAACCTATAGCAGTTATGAAAGCCTTGTCCGCATACACTTAAAGCCTGGCTTGGGAAATTATCCCCTCATCGACCTGCAGCCTCACATGATCCGCGATTTCCTGTATAGGAAATTAGAAAACGGCAGCTCTACTCGTTCTATCGAGTATATGTATGTCATCTTAAAAGCAGCTTTGACGCTGGCGGTGAACGATGGTCTGCTGTACCGTAATCCCGCTGCAGGCGTCCGTAAACCAAAAGTCCAAAAAACGCCGGCTGCAGTGCTGACACTGGAGCAATTAAAAAAGCTGTTGAACGCGATCGATGACGCTCCCGAATATTTCCGCCTGATATACATCACCGCCAGTACCGGGTTACGGCGCGAAGAAGTGCTTGCGCTTCGAATCAAGGATATAAATATTCGCAGACGCACATTATCTGTGCAGCAGACACTGCATTATGACAGCCGCCAGACATATATCACAAAAACAACGAAGACAGCCAGTTCACGGCGCACAATCGCATTGGATGACATAACATACGGATATGTACAGGAGCAGATCCAGGCCGTCGAAAAACGAAGAAATACGACCTTTGGATATAAAGATCTAGGTCTTTTATTTCCTGGTGAAGATGGCAATCCTTTGTTCCCTGCCCATGTTTCAAAACGACTGAAGGAATACGCTGCCAAAGCAAATCTGCCGGCCAATTTCACGTTTCATGGGCTGCGGCATACACATGCCACCTTGCTGCTGGAATCCGGAGCCAATTATAAATCCATTCAGATACGACTTGGCCATTCATCATTTAAGACGACGATGGATACTTACTCCCACGTTACTGCCAATATGGAAGATGACCTCCTAAAGAAAATCCCGAACCTAAAATAAATTGCGGGCGATGGTTCCGGTAAAAAAATGGCTGCCTGTTTTATATAAGGGGTCAAAAGGAGGTCAAAACACACATGACTTTTGGGGGTCAAATTTATTTTGAAAACCAAAAAAAGAACCTGCTAAAGCAGATTCTTCCTTGTTTTATGGCGGAGAGCGTGGGATTTGAACCCACGATAGAGCGTTCGCCCTATACATGATTTCCAATCATGCTCCTTCAGCCGCTCGGACAGCTCTCCACAGCGTATACATTATGCGCTTATCGCTTCGATACACTCGGGATATGTACCTAATGTATATAATGGTCGGGGCGACAGGATTTGAACCTGCGACCTCTTAGTCCCGAACCAAGCGCGCTACCAAACTGCGCTACGCCCCGTTACCTGACTTATATATAATATCAACATCCGAAAAAAAAGTCAAGAAAAATTTCAGGAAAATCCCCATTCCTACTTGCCATTGATGGTTTTGCCTTGAAAGAAATTTATTCGACAAGGCTTGCACGGCATCAGTGCCTGCGCTTCCAGGCAAATCCGCCACCAAGCCTTGCCAGCAGCAGCGCCGCTTTGACCGTCAGCGGATTAACCGCAATGAACGGCACGTATTCCGCCAAATAGTGATCTGTCGCCATCATTCCCCCGGCAGCCCAGCCCAGAATGGCGCCGCCGATATATATTAAAACAGGAAAGCGATTCATCACGTTCACAACAATCGTGCTGCCCAAGATGATAATCGGTACGGAAATAAGCATCCCGAAAATAAGCAGCCCCCAATGATTGCCCGTCACGCCGACAATCCCCAATACGTTGTCCAAGCTCATAAGCGCGTCGGCAAGCATGATCGTGCGGACAGCCGCCCAGAGGGAACCTTTCGCCTCTATATGTATATTTTCTTCCTGATCCTGCGCACCGATTAGTTTAACGCCGATATAAATAAGCAGTATGCTGCCGACGGTCTTCAAAAAGGGGATCTGAAGGAGCCATGAAACGATAAATGCCAGCAACAGCCGCAGCACGATAGCACCGGCCGTACCGTACAAGATAGCCCGCTTCTGCAAATGGAGCGGTAAATTCTTCGCCGCCATGGCAATAACGATGGAGTTGTCCCCGCCAAGGGCCAAGTCAACTAAAATGACCTGCACGACGACTCCTAAATCAAACAATAAGGTTGATTCCAACGCATCCACCATATATCCTCCTCACAGAAAAATTAACGGATATTATTATAATCCTAAAAATACGGCAAGACAAGCCTTTCACGCCGCATCCGCCATCTTTTTCATCGTCTCCATCCCCTTTCTCGAAAAATTTATTTGACAAAGTTTCTTATTTAATGCGAGAACTTGCATGAATAACTTGATAGCATGCAATGATGAGAAGAGTACATGGAAAAGAAAGGCACAGAGAGTTCCCGCAGGGGCGAAAGAGAATCCGGGGCATTTCATGGGAGATGGACTCTGAGAAGGTTTGCCGAATCGTTAAGCAGCCCGGGCGCACCCGTTACAGTGCTATGGTATTCAAGGATTTGTCCTACGTATCTGATGTTCTGCAAGGAACAGGCGAAACCGGGGGGTATCGCGGTACTTCCGTCCTATGAGGTGGAATTTTTTTATTTTCTCAAATAGGCTTTACCCTCATTTACAGGAGACACTCATTATGGACAAAAACATAACCTATGAATCTGAAACACTGCAGCAGCATGCCGGGCAAGTCCCTGATCCGGCTACAGGTGTCCGCGCCATACCTATTTACCAGACAACTTCTTATATATTTGAAAATACACAGACGGCGGAAGACGTGTTTACTCTCCGCAAACCGGGATTTATTTACAGCCGCCAGACTAACCCGACGCAGGAAGTGCCGGAAAAACGTATGGCCGCATTGGAAGGAGGCACAGCGGCAAAGGCACGGGATCTATTTTCTCCTTCGAATTACGGGACAGATATGCGGCTGTCCGCGCCTTTATCAACAATGCCAAGTTTTTTCCGATTATATCGGAGACTCCCAGTCTGTGCCTGTTCATCCTGCTTCTACGACGCACCGGCAATTATCGGAAGAAGCGCAGAAAACCTGCGGCATTACGTCGGGAACTGTGCCATTTCCGTCGTCCTGGAACACGTCAACGCCTTATTGGCCGACGTAGAACAAGTA
>CAZDQW010000041.1:0-10582 GCA_964507845.1 uncultured Megasphaera sp. | reverse complement strand
GGCCGTGGAGCGCGCCGTGCAGTTCGTGGCGGTGAACCAGTCCCAGTTCGGCCATCCGCATGGGGAAATCGCGGTAGCTGTGGACGCTGCTCTTGTACACGAGGATGCCGCCGGGGCAGTTCATGGGCTTAATGGCGTACGGTTCGTCGTCGATGGACGTGAAATACATGTTGTCGCGGTAGTGGTCCCAGTGGCCCGACTGTTCCCACAAATGGCGGCTCAGGATCGTCGGCGTGCTGATTTCGTCGTATTCCGCTTCTTCGTGCAGCTCATACCAGAATTTGAGAAGCGTCTTGCGCAGGACCATGCCCTTGGCGTGGAAGAAGGGGAAGCCCGGTCCTTCTTCGTGGAAGCTGAACAGATCGAGCTGCCTGCCCAGTTTGCGGTGGTCCCGCTTTTCCGCTTCCGCCAGCATGGCCAGATAGGCGTCGAGATCTTCCTGCTTTTCAAACGCCGTGCCGTAAATGCGCTGGAGCATCTTGTTGTGTTCGTCGCCGCGCCAGTACGCGCCGGCCACGGTCTGCAGCTTGAACGCCTTGACCCGTCCCGTGGCGCCGCAGTGGGGGCCTGCGCACAAATCGACGAAATCGCCCTGCCGGTACAGGGAAATTTCCGCGTCTTCCGGCAGATCCGTAATCAATTCGATCTTGTAGTCCTGGCCCAGTTCGGCAAACAATTTCAGCGCGTCGGCGCGGGAGAGGACTTCTTTGGTCAGGGGCAGGTTTTCCTTGACGATTTTGCGCATTTCCGCTTCAATGGCGGCAAAATCTTCCTGCGTGAAGCGGTGCTCCGTATCCAGATCATAGTAGAACCCGTTTTCAATAGACGGCCCGATGGCGAACTTGACATCGCCGAACAGATGCTGGATGGCCTGCGCCATAATATGAGACGCCGTATGGCGGAGCGTGTCCTTCCCTTCCTGGGCGTCGAACGTTAAAAATTCAACGACGGAGCCGTCCGTAATCGGTTCGCGCAGATCCGTCACTTCTCCGTTGACTTTGGCAACCAGTACTTTTTTCGCCAAGCTGTTGCTCAGCTGCTTAGCCGCTTCATACAGCGAAATACCGTCGGCAAACTCCTTTTTGCTGCCGTCTTTTAATTGCAATTCTGCCATGACAATTCCTCCTTAAAAAAAAGCTCCCGTCCTCAAGGGACGAGAGCATACTCACGCGGTTCCACCCTAGTTCACCGGCAGAGCCGGCGACTTGAAAGCTATAACGGTGCTGCCGGACCGTTATACTCGGCGATGCCTTTCCAACGGCCAACTCTCCGGGCGGTAATGAGACGCTGCTTTAA
Organism: uncultured Megasphaera sp.; assembly: GCA_964507845.1. Lineage (GTDB taxonomy): Bacteria > Bacillota > Negativicutes > Veillonellales > Megasphaeraceae > Megasphaera. Next base: position 9,286 of record CAZDQW010000041.1, on the reverse strand, counting down.
AGGTACTTTCACCATCCGTACCCCTCTCTGCATAAAGCGGGCGGCACATCATGTCCCGGTCACTGTTGTTTTCTTATGTATAGGTATGCGTAAATTATACGCCCTTCCCCTGTCCTTGTCAAGGCCGGGGAGTTTTCGGCAGCAAAAAAAGGACTGTCCTGAGACAGTCCTTTTGTACGTATGGAAACGCGGATTATGCCAAGCCTTTTGCTTTCTTAATAGCTGCCGTCAATTTCGGTACGACGTCGAAAGCGTCGCCTACGATGCCGTAGTCGCAGACTTTGAAGATCGGAGCGTCTTCGTCTTTGTTGATGGCGATGACGCAGTCGGAACCGGACATGCCGGCCAAGTGCTGGATAGCGCCGGAAATAGCGCAGGCAATGTAGATCTTCGGTCCAACGGTCTTACCGGTCTGGCCTACCTGATGGAGCGCGTTGATCCAGCCGGCATCGACAGCGGCACGGGATGCGCCTACGGCGCCGCCCAATACGTCTGCCAATTCAGCCAGCATGCCGCCTTCTGCGAACGGTTCGGCGCTGTTCATGCCGCGGCCGCCGGCAACGATGACGTCGGCTTCTTCGATTTTAATGCCGCCGCCGCCCAATTTGATGAGTTCAACGAATTTCGTCATGAAATCAGCGTCGGAAAGGTCGGCTTTCATTTCGATGACTTCGCCTGTCGCGCTGGGATCGGCTTCCGGTTTCTTGAATACGTTCGGACGAACCGTGCCCATCTGCGGACGCGCATCTTTGCAGATGATTTCCGCCATGATGTTGCCGCCCAGAGCCGGACGGGTCCAAACGATCGTCTTGCCGTCGTCGTCAACGGAAAGGCCCGTGCAGTCAGCCGTAAGGCCCGTTTTCAGGGAGTTGGCAACGCGGGGGCCGAGGTCGCGGCCGATGTTCGTTGCGCCGACGAGGTATACGTTCGGTTTTACTTCATGGAAGAAGTCGCACAATACTTTGGAATAAGCCGTCGTATTGTAGTTGGCCAGTCTTTCGTCGTCATATACATATACTTTCTGAGCACCGTGGGCGATGAGTTCCTGCGCCAGCGGCTTTACGTTATAACCAATCAGCACCGCACCGATTTCGTCGCCAATGGTGTCAGCCAGCTGACGGCCCTGTCCCAACAGCTCGAAAGATACGTTACGTAATTTGCCTTCGAATTGTTCAGCGATTACATATACGCCTTTGTATTCTGCTAAATCCATTTTCACTGTTCCTCCTTAGACATTAAATGATTTTCTGTTCAGTCAATTTTTCCATCAACTGATCGACTGCTGCCTGGGTGTCTTCTTCGTTAATGACAAGACCCTGCGTTCTCTGAGGCGGCGTGAAAATCTTGCGGACTTTTGTCGGGGAACCGCTCAGGCCGATCAGCGATTCATCCGCTTGGATATCGGCAGCAGACAGTTCGGGGATTTCACGGCGTTTTGCTTTCATGGTGCCGCGGATCGTCGGGAAGCGCGGTTCGTTCAGTTCTTTAACAGCCGTGATCAGAACGGGGAACTGAGCTTCCGTTACGATGTAGCCTTCTTCGTTCTGCTGTTTTACCGTTACCGTCGTGCCTTCCACTTTGATGTCGGCAGCGTACGTAATCTGGGGAATGCCGAGTTCGCAGGCGATCTGCGGGCCGACCTGAGCCGTGTCGCCGTCGATGGCCTGTTTGCCGCAGAGGATGATATCGAACTGTTCGATGCCTTTCAGTTCGGCAACTTTTTTCGTAGCCTGTGCAAGGCAATAGCCCGTAGCCAGCGTATCGGAACCGCCGACTTTACGGTCCGTCAGGAGATAAGCGTCATCAGCGCCCATGGCCAGCGCTTCGCGCAGTACGTCTTTTGCCTGGGGAGGTCCCATCGAAAGAACCGTTACTTTCGCGCCCTGGTTGTCTTTCAGCTGCAGCGCCGCTTCCAGCGCGTTCTGGTCAAAGGGGTTGAAAATGTTAGGAACACCAGCACGAATGACGGTATGTTTTACGGGGTCAATCTTTACTTCTGCTGTGTCCGGAACTTGTTTGACACATACCAATATTTCCATTTACGTTTGCCTCCTAAAAAGTACTTTTTATTCAACAGGCTTGGCCCTTTCAGGCCAAGCCCGCATCATAAACCTAAATTACTCTTACCGCAACAAAGCGCCGGATGTTACCATCAGCTGAACTTCGTTGGTGCCTTCATAAATCTGCGTGATTTTCGCGTCGCGCATATGACGGGCAGCCGGATATTCTTCGCTGTAGCCGTAGCCGCCGAAGATCTGAACGGCTTCAACGGAAACTTCCATCGCTACGTCGGAAGCGAATCTCTTGGCGATAGCGGCGTCAACCGTGTAGGGCTGGCCTTCCTGTTTCAGGAACGCAGCTTTGTAAACGAGGTTGCGCGCAGCTTCGATCTTCATCTTCATGTCAGCGAGCTTGAAGGCTACGGACTGGAATTTGCAGATCGGTTTGCCGAACTGTACGCGCTGTTTGGAATATTCAACAGCATCGTTCAAAGCAGCTTCCGCAATGCCCAGAGCCTGAGCGGCAACGCCGATACGGCCGCCGTCCAAGGTCATCATGGCGATCGCAAAGCCTTTGCCTTCCTTGCCGAGGAGGTTTTCCTTCGGAACTTTTACGTCCTGGAATACCAATTCCATCGTTATGGAAGTATGGATGCCCAATTTGTCTTCTTTCTTGCCGAAAGTAAAGCCGGGCATGCCTTTTTCGAGAATGAAGGCGCTGATGCCTTTCGTTCCCTGGGATTTGTCGGTCATGGCGAATACGATGTAGATGTCAGCTTCGCCGGCGTTCGTGATGAACACTTTGGAACCGTTGAGGATGTAATCGCCGTTTTCGTCTTTTACGGCAACGGTCTGCTGGCCGGAAGCGTCGGTGCCCGCATTGGGTTCCGTCAGGCCGAAAGCGCCGAGTTTCGTGCCTTCAACCAAGGGAACGAGGTATTTTTCTTTCTGTTCTTCCGTGCCGAACTGCCAGATCGGGTTGGCGCAGAGGGATACGTGAGCGGACAGCGTAATGGATACGCCGGCATCATATTTAGCCAGTTCTTCAACAGCCAGGATGTAGCTCAGTACGTCGCATTCAGCGCCGCCGTATTTTTCTTCAAAATACGCGCCGGCCAAGCCGAGGCTGAGCATTTCGTCGATCAGCGCGCGGTCGAATACGCCGTGATGATCCCGTTCCATAATCGTCGGAGCCAGTTTCTTTTCGCCGAAGTCTTTCGCCAATTTTACAAAATCCTGTTGTACGTCTGTCAAATTAAAATTCATGATACTTCCACTCTCCTTAATATTAGTGTGAATAGTGAAACATTCCCGTGCAGTGTATACCGCATAGGCACATATACACAACCTTATAAGTGCTTACATTTGCATTGTACAACTTTTCACATGGTAAATCAATAGCAAATCCTGCCGAAGGCGTCATGTTATTATTCTTTTTTCTCATCCTTCATGCCGCAGCGGAATGGCCGCGGCTGCCGGCGGATTTTCCGCCGCCGTCTCGATGAAGAACGTCTTGTCCGGCTGTAAAACCCGGTGCATGCGGCGCCGCTGACTGCCTGCTCCGGCAAACGTCTTGTGCCTGCAGTCCGCTGCAAACATCAAGTAAGGCGAACTATAGGCCATGCAAAATTTAAGGAAAGCTACTGTTCCATTATAGCACGGATATCCCTGAAATTGTCAAGGATCTGCGCCGTAATTCCCCAAATTTTATACGTTTCTCCGCCGGAAACGTACCGGTACGTCCTGACATGGTACGTTCCCCGTTTCTGCCACGGAAGGGCCCCTTCCCCTTCGCCGGCGGGAGCCGGGCGGGTCGCGATTTCCATGGCGCTGATTTCCGGCTCCTGCGAGTCAAACCAGGACAGGGGCACCGTAAGGAGGCGGTCCACTTCGTCGCGGCTGAAGGAAAGTTCCTGCGGATCGGCGTCGATACAGGCGGCGAAGGGATGGATAAGGACGCCGATCGGCGACTCCACGTAGTCGAGGGGCCCCCACACGTGGATGCGCGATTCGTCGAGGAAGAGTTCTTCCTTCGTTTCCCGGAGGGCCGCCGCCAGCGGCGACGGGTCTCCCGGTTCGACGGCGCCGCCGGGAAAGCAGATGTCTCCGGGCTGCCACGAAAGCTTCGGGCTTCGCACTTCAAAGACGATGTATTCTTCACCCCCGGAAGAGATAACCGGCACCAAGACGGCGCAGGGCCGCGTATTCATGCAGGAATTCTGCCGGACGATCCGTTCCGGCCACGGCGTAAATGGGTTCATCTGGTCCTCCTTTCGGTAAACAAAAGAGGATGCCCGGACGGCACCCTCTCGGAATCTCGTTATTTTACGACGATGTTGATGATTTTCTTCGGTACGACGATAAATTTGACGACGGTTTTGCCTTCGGTGAAGTCTTTGACGCGAGGCATGGCCAGCACTTTCTCCTTCAGCTCGTCGGCGCCGATTTCAACGGGAACGGTCACGCGGTCGCGCACTTTGCCGTTGATCTGGACCGGCAGCTCGATTTCGTCAACGACGAGAGCGCTTTCGTCGACGTCGGGCCACGGCTGGGTGTGAACGCTGCCGTCAAAGCCTGCGATCTGCCACAGTTCTTCGGTGATGTGGGGCGTAAACGGCGCCAGGATTCTCAGCAGGTTCGATACCGCTTCTTCGGCCACGTCGCGGCGGATCGTCTTCGTATTGCCGATATAGGCGTACATGGCGTTGACAAATTCCATGATGGCGCTCACGGCCGTATTGAGGGCGTAATTTCCGTTTTCTCCCTTGACGTCTCCCGTCACTTTGGCGATGGACCGGTATTCCTGCAGGCGCAGCGCCTTTTCCGCTTCCGTCAGGCCGCGGCCTTCTTCGCCGTTTTTCGCCAGTTCCGCATACTGGTGGACGATGCGCCATACGCGGTTCAGGAAGCGGTACGATCCTTCCACGCCCTGGTCGGACCATTCCAGATCCCGTTCCGGCGGCGCGGCGAACAGGATGAACAGCCGCCCCGTATCGGCGCCGTACTTGGCGAGGATTTCTTCCGGCGAGACGACGTTGCCCTTCGATTTGGACATCTTGCTGCCGCCCATGAGGACCATGCCCTGCGTCAGGAGCCGTTCGAACGGTTCGGAGGCTTCCGCGAGCCCGGCATCATGAAAAACTTTCATAAAAAATCGGGAGTACATCAAGTGCAGAATGGCGTGTTCGATTCCGCCGATGTACTGATCCACGTTCATCCAGTGGTTGGCCTTTTCCGGGTCCCAGGCCTGTTCGTCGTTGCGCGCGTCCGTATAGCGCAGGTAGTACCACGACGAGCACACGAACGTGTCCATCGTGTCGGTTTCCCGCGTCGCCGGGCCGCCGCATTTCGGGCACGTGCAGTGCACGAAGTGCTCGCTCGTCGCCAGGGGCGATACGGCGCCGGCCGTAAACTGCACGTCCGTCGGCAGCAGGACGGGAAGCTGGTCTTCCGGCACGAGCTGTTCGCCGCACGTCGGGCAGTAAATGATGGGAATCGGCGCGCCCCAGTAGCGCTGCCGGGAAATAAGCCAGTCGCGGAGCTTGAAGTTGACCGTCCCCTTGCCGAGGCCGCGGTCGGCGAGCCATTTCGTAATGGCTTTCCGGGCTTCTTCGTCCGTCAGGCCGTCAAATTCGCCGGAATTGACCAGATAGCCCGGATCGTGGTAGGCTCCGGCCATCGTGTCAAGGTCGAGGGTATGTTCCTTGTTCTGGACGACGAGGCGGATGGGCAGACCGAATTTCTTGGCAAATTCCCAGTCGCGCTGGTCGTGCCCCGGCACGCCCATGACGGCGCCGGTGCCGTAATCGATGAGGACGTAGTTGGCGATCCAAATCGGCACGTTTTCGCCGTTCACGGGGTTTACGGCATAGGCGCCCGTAAACATCCCTTCTTTTTCCGCTTCCGTCGATGTCCTGTCCATGTCGCTCATGTTCTTCATGCGCGTAATGAAGGCCCGCAGTTCTTCTTCGTTTTCCCTGCCGGCAATGAGCGCTTCCACGTACGGGTGTTCCGGCGCAAGGACGATGTAGGTCACGCCGAAAATCGTGTCGACGCGCGTGGAGAACATCGGTATTTTCTTGCCGATTTCGGGAATGTCGAAGGAAAATTCCGCCCCTTCGCTGCGGCCGATCCAGTTTTTCTGCATCGTCTTGACCCGTTCGGGCCAGCCGGGGAGGAGCTTGAGGTCGTCGAGGAGCCGGTCGGCATAATCGGTAATTTTAAAGAACCACTGCTTCAGGTCTTTCTTGACGACAGGCGTGTCGCAGCGCCAGCACAGGCCGTCGATGACCTGTTCGTTGGCAAGGACGGTGTTGCATTTTTCGCACCAGTTTACTTTTGCTTCTTTGCGGTACGCCAGGCCGCGCTTGTAGAGCAGTTCGAAAATCCACTGCGTCCACTTATAGTATTTTTCATGACACGTAGCCACTTCGCGGTCCCAGTCGTAGGAAAGGCCCAGAGCCTTCTGCTGGCGCGTCATGTTTTCGATATTGCTGAAAGTCCAGTCTGCCGGCGGGATATTGTTCTTGATGGCCGCGTTTTCCGCCGGCATGCCGAAGGCGTCATAGCCCATGGGATGGAGGACGTTGTATCCGTTCATGCGGCAGTACCGGGCGATGACGTCGCCGATAGCATAATTGCGCACGTGCCCCATGTGAAGGTTGCCCGACGGGTAGGGGAACATTTCCAGCACATAATACGGCGGCTTGCCGTTATCGTCGGGGCAGCAGTCCGTTTTTTCTTCCAGCCACTTCGTTTGCCATTTCTTTTCTATTTCTTGGGGAATATATTTTTCCAATTTGCTTTTTGCCTCCTATCGCTGTCTGCCGCACGGCAGCCGCCGCGCCGCCGCAGAATCTTCTTCACTAATTATAAGTTGCAGCGGCCGTCAAGTCAATTCTTGCTCTGCAAAAGCCTGCCAAAAATCAGGCGGTTCGAACCCTTTCCGCCAGAAACTTGCGCCGCCGAGGCCGTAAGCGGAAATTAACTTCGTTTTTTCCCGCAGGGACGTTTCATCTTCAAACCAGACCTTGACGGTGCCCGACGGCAGGGGCAGCTCCAGGATGTACAGGCGGAGGTTCTCGTCCCAGCGGATATACGGGCCGTACCGCTCCCTCAGTTCTCTGCTGCCGGCCATCGTCAGCGTCCGTACCTGCAGCTTCGGCTTTTGCCCTGCCTTTGCCTTCCCCGCCTTTGCCGCGGCCGGCGGCCACTCGGCGGCGGAACGGGGCAGTTCTTTCCCGTCGTTCGACTCATACCACAGCCGCATGTACAGCGGCATCCCCAGGATGATCTTTTCCGCCGGCACGAGGGCCGTTATGTCCTTTACGGCCTGCTCGACCCAGGGGTACGACGCCGTCGGTCCCGCGGCGGCGCTAGTCCGCGGAAACTGGTCGTAGGCCATGACCATCATGTAGTCGAGCGACGGCGCCAGGGCGGCGCGGTCGTACACCAGGGACCAGTTCGGGCTGTTCGACAGGGGCGTCACGTCCATGGACAAGGTCAGGCCGTAAGCCCGGCAGGCGGCGCCCATTTTCCCGACGAAGGCCGTCAGCCGGTCTTTATCGGCATAATCGACATTTTCAAAATCAAGGTTGTACCCCTTGAAATCATACAGCACGGCGTACCCGATCAGCTCTTTGATGATCTGCTCCTGCAGGGCCTCGTCGGCCAGCACGGCGTGCGTCAGGACGGGATCGAAATGGTTGTCGACCAGCGGCCAGACGGCATAGCCCTTGTCCCGGTACGACGCCGCCAGCCGGTCGAAGGCGTCATGGCGGAGCTCGACGCCCTGCCTCGTCAGGCGGAAGGCGCACGGCGACATGACGGCCTTTGTATTCGGCAGCTCCGGAAGGCTGCTGTTTTGGTTCATATCGGGATCCCAAAGGAGGACGACGCCGATTTTCCGTTCCTGAGCGGCGGCAGGTTCTTCTTTGCCCGTACGACGCCTTTTTTTCTGTTTACCGGCGTCTTTCCTGCTTTTTGCCGCGGAAACGGCATCACCCGTTATGCGGCGCAGCCGCGGCGCCGTTTCGGCCCGTTTTTCCGGCAGGATCAGTTTCCGCTTCGTCCCTTCGCCGGTATAGTCGAGGCCGATGGCGCCGGCGATGAGCCCGATATCGACAGCCCCGTTTCCGCCGCCGGGAAGGCGCAGGGAAACGCGGCCGTCCCGCCACAGTTCCGTCCCGCCGTCAGCCGGCGGCAGGTTCAGCACATACTTGCCCGATCCGTTCTCCTCGCCGCAGATGCCGTAATAAGCCAGCGTCTCATCGGATACGAACAGCCGCCCGGCCTCGTCGGCGGCAATTTGTTTATCCGGAAGGGGCTGGTTCCGCAAAAGGCGTTTTTCCGCCGGCACGGCGCCCGTTCCCTCCGCCGCGGAATCCGCCGCATCTGCCGCCGCGGCCGAACACAGCAGCGCCGCCGCGGCAACGGCCGAGCACAGGGCCTTCTTCCACCAAGTATCGTTCATGATCTCCCTCCCTATGGGAAATGACTGGTATTTTTCCTCAAATCAGGTATAATGAAACATACGCGGCAGTGCCGTTCCGGCATGTCCCAAACGGCATAACTACGTTTTATTCATACGTATGTATTATATCATAAAGGAGGTTTCCCTATTGCACCAGTATCTGTTTTTCATCGGTTCCTTTCCCATCCGCTCCTACGGCCTCCTGTTCATGCTCGGCATCATCGCCGCCGGCATAACGGGCTACTATATTACCAAGCGCGACGGCCGGGGCTGGCACGTCCACATCTTTGACTTTACCTTGTGCTGCGGCCTTGCCGGCATCGTCGGCGGACGGCTGTGGGACGTGTTTTTCTTCGACTGGGCCTACTACCACAACCATCTGCTGGAAATCCCCTTCGTCTGGCAGGGCGGCATGGCCATCCAGGGCGGCCTTATTTTCGGCGCCGTCGCCGGGTACTGGTACACGCGCCGCCATGACATCGACACGTGGGCCTTTGCCGACCTCATCGCGCCGGCCATTATCCTCGGCCAGTCGGTCGGGCGCATGGCCAACCTCATGAACGGCGACGCCTTCGGCCACCCGACAGGCGGCAGCTTCGGCATCCTCTATCCCGAGACGACGCTGGCGTACCGCACCTACGGCAGCCAGCCCCTGTGGCCTGCCGAAGTATGGGAAGGGCAGCTCGACATTCTCGTCTTCATCGCCCTTCTCTTTTACAGCTCCTTTCCCCACAAAAAGGGACAGGTCTTCTGCCTGTACGTCATGCTCTACGCCGTCGAGCGGTTCTTCCTGGAATTTCTCCGCGGCGATTAC
>CAZDQW010000040.1:3620-11277 GCA_964507845.1 uncultured Megasphaera sp. | reverse complement strand
TCCGCATTGACACTGTGGCACAAGACGGAAACGGCAATCCGACGATCCAGCGCGTGCGCGTCAATAAATAACTGGGTTCAACAGGGAAGCGTTGCCGGCCAGGCTATATAACACAATAAACGGCAGCAGACAGCCGCGGCTCTTCATGAGCCGCGGCTGTTTTGCATGAACAGGAAAATCTCCGGGCAGGAGGGAGCCGATGAATTTGCATGAAAAAATAGCAGTTCCCGATTCTTTCTGCGACATACGATGACTTGCAAAGTGCCGTCCGGAATGACGGAACCGAATGAGTTGGACACAGCGGACTTGACTGATTTAGGCTGAATCGGGCGTTGACAGGCAATTCCCGATTCAGCAATAGGTGAAAACGTCTCGGTAAATGGACATTCCGTGTTTAAAGGCTGCCTATTTGGGGGCAAAGTAAACGGACCGCGTATTTTCCGTAGCATCTGCAGCAAGAATGTGAACAGGCTGAATAACGTTTCTTCAGGCAGTCGGGATTAGATCAATCTCCATAATTTCTCCATAATTTCTCCATGACTTTTTCATATTGCCCTTATATACTATAGGTGTACTTAAGGAAAAGCAAATCGCATCCAGGGAGGTAATGACATATGAAAAACATCATAACTGCTAAAAAATTCCGCTATATTCTGGCTGTTGTAGCTCTGGTTGGCTGCACCTCCGCCTTTGCTGCCGATACGCAGACGACGGTGACAGATACCCAAAATCAGTACAGCTGTCCCTATCAGAAAGATTGCCCGTATGTCAATGACAACGGGCAGGGACGGGGACACCACCACGGCCATGGCTACCATCATTAAGACAGTGGTTCAAATGCTCGCTGACGAGTGAATAACCGGGCAGCATGTATTACAAGAAAAGCAGTATCAAAGCCCTGCGGAACATATTCCGCAGGGCTTTCGTAATCCTACAAAAAACAGTAGTTTATAAAAAAATGTATTGACAAAATGTATACTGTGAAGTATACTAATAAAGTACTCGCCACTATAGCTCAGCTGGCAGAGCATCTCATTCGTAATGAGAGGGTCGTAGGTTCAAATCCTATTAGTGGCTCCAGAAAATATGCGGGTTCCCGGAATCGGGAACCCGTTTTTTTGTACAAAAACTCCTGAATTGGACCTTATTTGGATCTTACGGTAAAATATGTTATGTATTCTTCACTTTCTTCAAGAAATCATCCATCTTATCTGCGGCTATTTTATCTATGGACTGCAGCGTATCTGCGTAAATATTCGCAGTCGTACCAATGTCCACATGACCTAACCGGCTGCTGATATTTTTCAGCGGAACGCCTTGCGCAATTAGAACGGTTGCCGACAGATGCCGTAACGAATGAAACGACATATGCGGCAAGCCGTTACGCTTTAGAAATCGTGAAAACCATAGAGACGGTGTTCCTGGGTACAATGCGGTTCCGTTCCAGGCTGCAAATACCCAATCTTCGTCATGCCATTGGTTTGCCAGTTTGATTTTTTGCCGTAACTGCCATGCATGATACTGTTTCAACAGCTGGATACTGCTGTCTGACAACGTAATACATCGTTTCGATTCTTCCGTTTTAGGCGGCTTGCTGAAAGTTCCCTGTACGGCAATTGCCTGATTACTCCGTCTGACGGTGAGGTTTTTTGCCTCCAAGTCAATATCTTGCCACTTTAGACCGACCAGTTCTCCGCGGCGTAATCCAGTATCAACCGCCAACAGAATTAACGTTCTGTATTTCAGCGGTTCGCTGCGTACTGCTGTCAGCAGACGCTGAATATCTGCTTCGGACGGTAATTTGGTTTTGGAACGTGTACTGCGCGGCCGTTTTACTTTCCTGCAGGGGTTTGTGTCGATTACCTGCCATTCCACAGCATCCTGTAGCATAGAGGATAATACACAGAAACAATACTTTATGGTTTGATCCGATATGGGGGTTCCTTTGGAATCATATCTCCTGCGATTTTCTTTTAAGTCATTGACAAACTGAATGATATTTTATAACTTTCCTGTGTTTTGGGAGCTAATTCTTTCCTGCAATACAGTTCATACCATTGTTTGGCAAATTGATAGACCTTGCGTTTTCCGGTATAGCTTATGGCTCCGTTCAGTACCTTAGCGGCAAATAGTGTATACTGCCGTTCTGCTTCTCTGTCACTGGACACATGGATCGTCTTGTATTTAATAATTTGCCGTCCATAGGAATCATATCCATGACATACTGCTAATCGATATGTGTTTTTTCCTCTTTTTTCTATCTTTCTTGGCATCGCCTTTTTTCCTCCTTTTGTTTTATAAATAAAACCGGCTGCTTTATATAATAGGACAGCCGGTTTCTTTATGCGCGGTTATTTACCCTAACGGAAACAGTCGTTGTTCATTATCCGGCAGAATTTGCCGGTTCCGTTCGCCTTCCTGATGGATCCACGTTATCACATCTTCCAGACAATAGAACACTCGCCGTGCTGTTCGAAAATAGGGGAGACCTTGCTGCAACCTCAGCGATCGTATCGTCCACCGCGGCAAATGCAAATAGGCTGCCAGTTCTGCTTCCGTCAGGATATGGACCTCCTGTATGTTCGTATTCGGTTTATTTCTTTCCATTTCCGCGTTCCCCCTCGCTTCGATACTGCCAGCCAAGTTCAAAAGCCATTCGCATATTTTCTGCATGTGTTTTTAAAATTTGCTCAAGATCAATATACAGTACCGCCAGATTTTGAGATACTTTTTCTGCCGTCATGTTTGTTGAGTCGTTTGAAAAAAGGTTTGTAGGAATTGTCTTGTATGGATAATTATGGTTATTCATGATGAGTTTCCTCCTTTAATTTTATTGCAAACTCGAACCATGTATGATAATTTTCTTCCATGAGCTGCTCACATAACGATAGCGTATCTGCACAGCTCATCACGTTCGGTATGGATACAGGCGAATCTACGGGAATATCACTGCAGTAATCAGAAAGTTCCTCGTCTTTCCAGTCTTCATCAGAGGGCTCCCACGAATCTTCCCATATCGTTTCCTGTGGGATGGCTGCTTGTATACCCGTTGGGCGTTCTGCGCTCTGCCATCCTTTCAGCGGCGGCAGGTTTGCACGAAGCATGACTTCCTGATAATGTGTCTGAAACCGCGTTAGTTCCTGCGGCGATTGAGAAAAGCGTTTGCCTGTCAGCAGGTTTGTCATTCCCATGATACAGTGTCCGTGAATCCGATGGGGAATATTCGTATGGATACTGAAAACATACGGATACGTTCCCCGATAGAGAGAAAACACTTCCTCCATGACCTGAAAGGCCTTGCCCGGAAGGATATCTGCTGCGCCGAAAGAAATAATGCAATGCTTGTACAAGCGGCCGTGTATCTCATTTCTCCAGCGTTTTTCAATTATCTGAAAATCTTCTATCGCCCTATCTTTCCGTATATTTGAATAGCGGCAAAATTCAGGCGCCGTGCTTTTCGGACTGCAGATATAGCGGATGCTTTTGTTTAACTGACTTAAATCAGTATGTTTATAGTTTATCCATCGCAGGATACTGAATTTTCTGTCATTGTTTGGCATATACGTTCCACCTCCTCTTGCAGCCACTTCCATGTTTTTTCCTCTGGCGGCTGCTGAAGAATAATCAATAGGTAAGATAAGCGGTTCTGCAGTTCGTCATCAGTGTCGGCTGCAGTGTTCCGATCCAGATATGCCTGCAGCGCTTTTCGTAGCAGTTCACTCTTTTTTATTCCCATATTCAAAGCTTTTTGTTCTAAAGCGATGTTTAATGTATCCGAAATACGGACGCTAAGCGAATGATTCATGCTCATTCCTCCGCAAGGGCAAGGCCTAACGTGCGGGCCAACGGCTTTCCGCCGTTAATACGTCCTTTATCGTGTCCGAATCCGAGCTGGGATAACTGCGTACGGAACACCATTACTTTTACTGCCGCCACTCCGTTTTGACTGCAATATTCCTGATACGCTTCGTAGAGCTTTGCCGTATATGCTATGCAATCGTTTCCCGGCACACACCATGCTCTGTCGCTGGCAAAGGCACGGACGGAATCATTATCCGCTTTATAAGCCGCTATAATACGTTCCCCTTCCGGTTCGTTGGTAAACAGCAGGGTTTTGACGAAGTCCCCGCTTTCTTTGATGGCCATGGATAAAATATAGTCTCTTTCCTGAACGAGTTTATCGACTAATTGAAGATCCCACTGTTCCCGGGGAACGGATGTGTTAAACCGCAGCAACAGCAGACGGGATGCAAATGCGTTTTCGGCGTCATATTCTCCCAGTGCCGGCAGCGTGTTTGCCGCATAGATGAGTTTTATCTGCGGCGTATAGTTTACCGGATCTTCTCGTTTCTTTTCCAATATGAGTGCCTCGCCGCTTACTATCTTTTTCAGGATATCAAGACGCCTAATGTTTCCGATCCCGATCTCATCGTTTAATACTACCGGAACTTTCATAATTGCTGCGCTTCTGAACTGGCTGGTCAAATCCTGCAGGGATAATGACGTATACTGCTGCAGAACAGCCCGTAAAAAACCTAACAGCACGGTCTTGCCGCAGTTGGATGGTCCCAGCAGGATAATCATCTTCTTCGCGCCAAACAAGGAACTGATCGTATATGTCAGAATTTCCATGAGCAGTTTTCGTTTAGGCGTACGCTCCGTCTCTATCAGGTCAATCCCCAATGAAGATTTTACATAGCTGCAAAATGCCGGCGCCTCCTTCCATGATGCTGCGGGAAGGTACTCAAAGTCGACGTAATCCGTTTCATAGTCATCCTGCCTTACTCTTTCAACGTGTTTCGTTACCAGATTGAGTCTTCCCGTTTTCATGATAATATACGGCGACGACTTTTTCTCCCGTTTTGGAAAGGCGAATTGTTCGCTGCTGCGTATTTCGTCACATATCCGCTTTGCGTTTGCCGCCGTATTAAACTCTTCGTACTCCCTGAGGAATGCTTTGCGAATTTCCCGCAACACATCCCTGGAAGAAAGGGGATGCCAAATTTTTCGTATGGCATCATACTGATAAAATACCTGTCCATCGGAACGAATAGAGGGATTCTTGTCTTTTGTCAAGACCGTCATTATGTCAAATTTCATTTCCGATTCCTCCTTTGCAATTGGCTGATAGTACGTTTACCAGCTAAGATGTATCTCTGTGGAGATTACCTACAGGATATCATGGAATCGGAAATGAATCTTTCATAAACTACTGCAAGTTGAAAAATTATGTAGGAGAATTTCTGCGCTGTTCTTCCAATTCTTTCATCTTCACAGAATAGATTTGTAATTGCCGGCCTCGTCGATCCAAATCTGACCAGGACTTGGCATTCCCAATATCCTCTTTTAGTTGATTCTCAAAAAATAGTGATAATTCTGTCCATAATTTTGCTTTCTTTTCTCCATATAAATAAACGATAACTGTTCTTTTTATTAAAAACTGCCAAAACGACCAAACTTCTATACAATAATACATATCTATTTCTTTAATCAGTCTTTTTAACGAAATAGAAATTTTTCCTCTGGGAATTCCAAAATGTCGTATCTCTAATTGATAGTTTTCGGGATTATTGCAGCAAATCATAAGAGAAAGAAAATTAATTTTCGGTATACCCATCCTTTTTGAAACTCCGAAATCTTCATGAGAAGGACTGAGTTTTTTTGCATAATACTTTGCTATTTTAAAAACTCTATTATACACTGTTTCAATATCTTTTCTATTTAAAATAAGTTCTACTTCTTTTCTATACGTTTCTAAAAAGATATTTTTGGCGCTTTCCAATGAATTTGGATAAATCCAATCATCATAATATGTTTCTCTATATATTTTCTCAAAAGCTTGACAAGCGTTTTCATCTAAAGACAGCCTTTTAGAAAATACATTGGAATGATCATATATGTATTGCCGTGTTCGGATTTGATTGATTATATCAATTTTAAGAAAAGCCAATAAAACCTTAGATAATAAATCATCTTCAGAAGAAGAAAAATCACTTAATTCCCGTTCTTTTATCCGTTGTTTTACTATATCTTTATAGTTTTCCACATCTTCTTCCACTTGTGGGGAAATAATAGTTACCATGTCCTCTATTTTCGTACATATTTTCTTATGAATAAATAAAAACTGGCAAAAATAGATATTATAGTTCCCCTCTTCTTCAGTCATCTCCAGCAACCGACTTTTTAGCCGCTGCATATATGGCCGGTACTTTTTTCCATATCTATCATCTTCTTCCCTGACTGGGATTAGTAAATCAAGGGGCATTCTGTCTTCCCGAAATAAATCTCCAAATCGAATATTCCAGTTTTTTCTCTTATTATCTTTAGTTCTATCTTCTTTATCCAACGGTTTATATTCTATTTTTTCGAATTCCTGACATAATTGCTCATATTGCCTCCTTTCTTCCGGATCTTCAAAATTTACTTCAATACAAAACCATTGTCTTAATCGATGTGCCAAGGTGTTATTATTTTCTAGTCGCCGGTGTACCTGTGAAGCGATTTTTTCTTTCCGAGGCATTTCATTTTGCTCATAGATGCGATTATAATTGTCAACGATCTTTTTAACCAGCTCAGGATTACGTTTTATGACCGCCATACTTTTTTTGAAAGCTGTATTGGATGTTGCATAAAAATCGTCATCGCCATAAGCATCGCCGCCATTTATTAACCATTTTATGGATTCAATGTAGGCATCGTATACAGATTGCCCGCCGTAAAAAGTCTTTTCCATTAATTTTTTTCCCAATGGATCTAATTTTTCTTTTATTTGTTCAATATTTTCTTTAGAAAGATCTCCTAATAGAAAGAACGATTCTCTTAATAGGCCGGCAATCTGATACATATTTCTCTGTTCTGACGCGCTTTCCGCTGCTTCCCCTTGATTAAGAGCGGCATGTATGCTTCTAATGAGTTTATTTATTACTTCGTCTTTCTTTATTGATTCCACACCTAGCAGGTATATCACTGCATCACGAAAAACTGCATACGGACTTAACAGATCATTTAGGTGTTCTCCATATTTTTTAGATTTTTTCATTATAGTATTGGCTCCTTTCTATTCCTCCTTATTTTTTGCCGGCGCTGCCGGCTTATTTCCATTGCGATGCAAGGAAAACCATTGCGTGCGGCACGGAGCGCTACAGAAGACCGTCCGTTGCCCATGTACAAATTAGGAATCAGAAATAGACATCTTCCGAATTTCAGAAGAATGCAATGTTAGTACAGTTGCCAACTCACATAAAGCCTACCACAAATAGGATGCCATAGCTACTATTTGGATAATCTGTTGTGTCCTGTGAAAAAATAAGGGTATACCCTCGACATACCTGTGCGATGTATCAGAAAACGGACAGGATAGCAGGACAAGATTCTTGCTTCTGTCCGTTTTTCTGCTGGACGGGCAGTTCGTTTCTGCGGCGTATATGTTCCGCCTGTCTTTGTTAGTAACAGGACAAGAAGGACGACAGGACAGCGCTGTAGATATGTCAGCCAGTTACCGTCTAGGCAGTACTTCGGGTTTTATGCTGGCACCGCATACATAGCGGCCGGCCATATTGGGTTTGTGAATAGGCGCGAACCGTGTCACTGATCGCTGTCCCGCAGTCCGCACATACCAGAGGCGGGGATTGTTTGCCAGGTTTCCTGGGAGCGGCAG
>CAZDQW010000040.1:0-3520 GCA_964507845.1 uncultured Megasphaera sp. | reverse complement strand
GAACGATCCGTCTGTATATCGGCCTCCGGGTCATCTCCCGTGCTCATTGCTAAACTCAGCATATAGGCATATTTAATAGCCGCTGTTTCCGCTTTCATCACCGCCTTATCACCGCCGTCCTGCCCGGAGCCGATGCCGGCGATCGTAAAGGTTTCGCCCGATTCGGCGTCAATCAGGGTAACTCTCATCTGTACGGTCGCCAACTTTTCCGTATTCCCCTTGGCCGTCGTGACATCGGTCATATCCAGCAATTCCGGCACGGCAACGGAAGCAATGCCGTGTTTTACGAGAGAAGCGTTGACCTTGGCCAGTACGTTCGCGCTGGCTGCATACTGGTACTTGTGATACGTGTTTGTGCCGTTCTTTTCCACGTAACTGCATTCTTTCATGACGTCAATAAACTTCTTCGCTAATTATTGCATCAGTGGTTCCCTCCTTTGCTGTACATGGGCTGTCCCCAGCAACGTTCATACAGTTCTTCCTGCAAAAGCGTACCGTCTTCCGGATAAAAGCTGTATAGCTCATACCCGTTCTGATACGCCGTTTCCCCGCAGTTCCCGCCGCCTTCATCAGCCCAGTACAGCGTAAACGTACGGTCGGGAAACTGCTCGGACAGTCGCTTGATGACGGGAAGGGGCGCGGTATTTAAGGTTTGGAATGAAAAAGAGCCGTCTTCTTCCCGAAAGACGGCTCCTATGGCATTGCTCTTTGTTCCCCAGCATCGTATGGTTTCTTCTGCCGACGCACCTTCCGGCAGGGGAAGAAGGGTGGTAAAATCCAAAGCGTTTTCCGGACGCTGCACGTAGTTCCGGACAGCCTGTACATCCTGTCCGGTTACTACAAGTACATGCTGCACATGGTTTGCCATGTATTATCTGCTCCTTTCTCGTTTCCAGGGACTGGGTTCATGAAACAGGGACAGCCATTCCGCGGCGCTCTTCATATAGTACGGCATGGTCTTCCGCCTCCTTCATCCTGCAGCTCCGGCCTTTTCCCGCTGAAGCCGCTGCGCGTAAGGGCAGTGTGCCCGGCCGGCGCAGTATCCCAGGCATTTTCTGTTGTGCCATCGTTCCCGCGGAGAACAGACCGGCGGCAGTTTTCGTTCCTTCATGGCCTCCTGGAGCAAAGCCGCCTTATGACGGAAGTACCGCAGCAGCCAGCGGTCGCTGATTTTATAGATAGGAATCAGATAGACGGGCCGGTCAATGCCCCGTTCGGCAGCCATGCGCAGACTGCTGTCCCGGCACATGGCCTGAATATCCATCTTCTGCACGGCAAACCCTGCCTGCTCCAGCAGGATTCGGTAGTAGTTCAGCGGCATAGCCCAATCCAGCACGTGCCGTACGCCGTCGTACCGCAGCTCGTTCCGGTACTTCGGCTGTCCCTTTCGCAGGCCTGTCTGGTAAACGGCTCCTTTCGGTACACGAACGGTATAGATGCCAAGGGCTTTCATGAGTTTATAGGAGCTGGTTACTTTCAAATCGCCCAGGATGCCTTCCGTATCGTCTAAGATCTTGCCGTACAAATCGAATTTACCGCTGGTCAGAGTATCTTTCAGGCGGATTTCACTGAGCATTTCGCCTTGGGTGCAATGTTCATGAACGGCGTGAACGCCCTGGCCATGAAGCGCATAGAGTACGGATGGGGGCTCAACGGCATAATCCGTTGTTTTCTTGAGATACGTTTCCCGAACGCCGGCAAGAAGTTCCGTCACGGTCGGTTCGGCCATATCCCGGCGGAGGGAGTTGGCGACAGCCCGGAGCGTAGGCAGGAACAGGCACCGCTGTGTCCGCGGGCAGGACTGCAAACATTGCCGGATAGGGATGTGTTTTCCGTCCGGGCAGATAAATTGTGTAGCTGGCATAGATCATTGCTCCTTTCAAGCTGACACTTGATTCTTCGTATTGAGCAGCAGCGCCCATAGTTCTTCTTTGGGCTTATCTGCCAGAAAACGGAAATACGAAAACGCCGCGGTATCGTCGGACACATCCGGCAATGTCTGCCGCCGTTCTTCGTCGATCCGTTTCATGACCTCTTTAAACAGGGACATCCTGCGCAGTCTGGCTTTGCCAATTCCGGCAATCTGCTGCAGCTGTTCGTCCGGCACGCGGGTAAAAATGCGGTACAGGTTGGCATACTCCTGAACCAGCTTTTGCGCGCTGTTTTTGGGAATACACGCTGCCAACAATTCTTCATCGGATACATACATGTTTTGTTGCATCATCATACCTCCTGTATAATTTCGCTGACGTAAAAAAACAGGGCAAGGACGCTGCCTTACCCTTTCTCCATCATATCTTTATTGATTTTTTTCGGCTATATCTTGTATTTTCTCCAACGAAAGATTCGTAATCCGTGCAATCATGTCATAGGGCAGCCCTTCGCGAACCATGGCCAACACATGTTCCTGTTCCATTTTAGCCCGTTCCCGATCCGCTTTAGCCCGTTCTCGGCGAGCTCCTACCTCAATACCTTCTTCCACACCGCGCCGGTGGCTGTCCTCAATATTCGCCATCATGGAGATGTAATCCCTCCGGGCTTTCTCCTGTATTTCATATTTGCGCCGCAGTTTTTCATCCTGCGTGAAATACCGTTCGCACTGCATCGCTTCTTTGATGGCCGGTTCCCTCATGGCCAGCACCTCCCGTTCTTCATCGCTGCACTGATTCGAAAAATAGGCGATCCACTGCTCCGACTTCCTCAATTTCCGTATGTCTCCAATCCGGATTTTCTCCAGCTCGATAAAGTGCATTTCCAGATCATCCAGCAGCCGGTCATGGGTTTCATCGTGATAGATATGGCACGAATGATGGCACGCCGCATACTGCGGAAAGGCCTCAAAATCCATCAGGTTAATGGAAATAGCCTGTACCAGTTTGCGGTACGGGTCTCCTTCCTGCAGTTCGCCGCTGTACATCTTCGACCAGTAATACAGCGACCGTTTGGCCATATCCGGGTCTTTGCATACCTGCACTTCTATGTTGACCTGCGTGCCGTCGTTCATTCTGGCCCGTATATCCAGTACGGATACTTTGCCTTCCTGGACGATGGGCGTTAATTCCTTATCCAGAAACTCTAAATCTACAAAGCTGGTTTCCTCGCTCCGGTTTAAAATGCCGTTGATAAAACTGAGCGTCAGTGATTTTCTCCTGGCGTCTCCCAGCAGGTATTTAAAAAATACGTCGTTCAGGCGGTTTAACTTCTGCTTCATCGTCTCCCTCCTTTGGGTAACTTTCTGACTCGGCAACTTATATCCATTTTTTCTTTTATTATACTGAAAATACGCTGCGTATACAATCAGTCTGCCTGAGGAAATACGTCTCCGGGCAGCATCACCGGCATCCTATGGGGAGCTGCCGTTGACTCGGCATACTGAGCTCCACACGGTGCGGAACCGGCAAGGCTAACAGCTCGCCGCCGATACGTTCCAAATCCGTCGCCCGTTCGTAGGAATCGCAGAGTTTGCTGGCTGCCGTCACCGCATTGACTAACCCGTACCGGCTCAGGTCTTTGCCTAAAA
>CAZDQW010000039.1:0-11513 GCA_964507845.1 uncultured Megasphaera sp. | reverse complement strand
AAAACCGTTACAACCGCTTAAAGATTAATTTCCCTGAACGTGCGGAGGCTCTCTATGAAAAAACTATCCGTGAAGCAAAAGAACGGTATGCAAAATACGCAAAAATGGCTGGTAAATAAAGTGAATTAAGTATACAGAGGCTTCGCCGGACAAACGATAAACGCTCCATCTTGCGTGTGGCGAAGCTTCTTAATACTTGATTAATATATAAATATATAGTGGGGAAGAAAGGGGATAACAGAAACATGGAGTTCCAGCTTTCAGATGAACAAAAAATGATAGCAAAGATGGTGCGTGAATTCTCGGAAAAAGAAATTGCGCCGACAGTTCATCAGCGCGACGAAGAAGAAGTTTTTGACCGCAGTATTATTGATAAAATTGGTGAACTAGGGTTAATGGGAATTTTCTTTCCTGAAGAATACGGTGGCGGAGGCGGAGATTATCTAAGTTACATCCTTGCCAATGAAGAATTAGCTCGCGTTGATGATTCCATTGCCTGCAGTTATGCTGCATCTGTTTCCCTTTGCGCATGGCCTATTTTTACATACGGCACGGAAGAACAAAAACAAAAGTATTTGGTTCCATTGGCAGAAGGTACGAAATTAGGTGCGTTTGGTCTGACAGAACCAAATGCCGGCACTGATTCAGCGCAGCAGCAGTCCCGCGCTGAAAAGGTCGGCGATCACTATGTTTTGAACGGTAGCAAGATTTTCATTACGAACGGTGGAGAAGCCGACGTATATGTCGTCTTTGCCATGACTGATAAATCTCTGGGGACAAAAGGTATTTCGGCATTTATTTTGGAAAAGGGGATGCCAGGTTTTACATTTGGCAAAAAAGAACATAAACTTGGTATTCACGGCTCCCAGACAATGGAATTAATTTTCCAGGATGTTGTTGTGCCGCAAGAAAATCTTCTCGGCGAAGAAGGAAAAGGCTTCAAAATTGCTATGGCGACGCTTGACGGCGGTCGCATCGGCGTTGCAGCGCAGGCCTTGGGTATTGCGCAAGCAGCTTTGGAAGCAGCTATTAAATACTCAAAAGAACGTACGCAGTTCGGCAAGCCTATCTGCAAATTCCAAGCAATATCTTTTATGCTTGCCGATATGGCAACGCGTCTTGATGCAGCCCGTTTATTGACGTATCGTGCCGCCTACTTGAAGGGCGCCGGCCTTCCTTATTCGAAAGAAGCTGCTATGGCAAAGATGTATGCTTCTGACGCAGCAATGGCTATTGCTACGGATGCTGTACAAATTTTTGGTGGGTATGGCTATACGCGGGAATATCCGGTAGAACGGTTGCTGCGCAATGCAAAGATCACACAGATTTATGAAGGGACGAATCAGGTACAGCGCATGGTTATTTCCGGAAGCATTTTGCGGTAATACGCAGCATTCTGCGCATTTTTTGAGAGAGTGCAGCAAAGAAAGGAAGGAAGCAGCATGAAAGACGAATTAACCTATGAGGAAATGCAGGTTGGCGATACGACTACATTTGGAAAAACGATCAGCGAGTCGGATGTATATGCCTTTGCCGGCATTACCGGTGATTTCAATCCGATGCATGTTAATGAAGAAATCGCAAAACAGTCTATGTTTAAAGGCCGTATTGCCCATGGAATGATTTCGGCTGGTATTATTTCCACGACGATGACTAAAGCGATGCATGGCGGTACGCCGATTTACTGCTCTCAAGAGTTGAAATTTAAAGCACCAGTCCGTATAGGAGATACCATTACCTGTACGGCGAAAATTATCGAAAAGATTCCTGAAAAACATCGCCTTATTTTAAGTACGGTTGTAACGAATCAAGACGGCGTCGTCGTAACAGACGGAACAGCAGTCATGTTGAAAAAATAAGTTTTTCCGCTGCAAAAACTCCGCAGTCTGTAAAATCAGATGCGGAGTTTTTGTTGTATGGCATATGATTGGTTTTAATACGAATTATTTTAATAGAAAAATTATGAGTGAAATAAATAATTTTTCTTTATTCCATGCGGAAAAAGTATGATATAACAAACCGGTTGTTAATTACGAATAAAAATGATATAATAAAAGCAATGAATTCGCATATAAGAAGCAATTCGCGTAAAAAGGAAGTGAAGTAAAAGTGAGGAGTGAAAAAATTCTTAAAGGTCTTCATAATCAATATTACCGCGCAACATATAAGTCGATGGGATTTTCTACTGATGATTTACAACGGCCGATTATTGGCATTGCGAATGCATGGAGTGAATGTGTGCCTGGACATTTTAACTTGCGACAAGTTACGCAGCGGGTAAAAGATGGAATTTATCGTGCCGGCGGCACGCCTGTAGAATTTGGTGTTATTGGGGGATGCGACGGTTTTGCGCAAGGGCACGACGGTATGCATTTTATTCTTCCGTCGAGAGAACTTATTGCTAACTCCATAGAATCAATGGCTCAAATCAACTTATTTGATGGATTAGTTTTATTAGGATCGTGTGACAAAATTGTTCCCGGCATGTTGATGGTAGCTGCACGTCTGGATATTCCTTGCATTTTGCTGCCAGGCGGCACGATGGAAGGCGGAATAGTATTTGATGGCAGAAAATCAGATCAGACGTCGAGTGCGGAAGCGTACGGCATGTTGTCGGCAAATAGAATTACGGAAAAAGAATATACAACATTAGAGAATTTATCCTGTCCAACATGCGGTTCCTGTTCCTACTTAGGCACGGCTAACACGATGTGCGCTCTTTCGGAAGCGCTGGGCATGACGTTGCCTGATGGTGGTATTATTCCTGCCTACTCGGCGGCACGACTGGCAGTCGCTGAAGCTACGGGGATTAAAATTATGGAGCTGGTTGAAAAAAACATTACTGCACGCCAAATTATTACAAATGCAAGCATCCGTAATGCAATAAAAACCTGTTTGGCTATGAGCGGCAGCACGAATGCAGTTATGCATTTGACAGCTATTGCTCATGAAGCGGAGCTTGATATTAATGTTCTTGCCGAATTTGACGAACTTTCTAGACACACGCCGCAGCTTGCGAAAATTAATCCGGCATCGGAATACAATATGATTGATTTTTATCAGGCTGGAGGAGTCAGCAAATTGCTTGAAGAAATGAGTTCGATTATTGAGACAGACGCTATGACTGTTACGGCGCATACGGTGGCGGAAAACATTCAAGTGCATATATATCAGTATCCGGAAAATAAGGACATCATTAAAACGATGGATGCTCCTTTTGGATATGAGGGCGGTGTGGCCGTACTGCGCGGTAATTTGGCACCTGACACAGGCATTACCAAACCGGGTGCATTTGATAAAAGCTTGCAGCATTTTGAGGGCGAGGCAATTTGCTTCGACTCGGAAGAAGCGGCGGAAGAAGCCATTCTAGCGGGTAAAGTTCATGAAGGCCACGTCGTAGTTATTCGGTATGAAGGTCCGAAAGGCGGTCCTGGTATGCGTGAAATGTTCAAGGCAATGAAGTATTTATACGGAAGAGGTCTGGCAAAGACTACAGCGCTGATTACCGATGGACGTTTCAGTGGTACTAATAACGGTTGTTTCGTTGGACATATTTCGCCGGAAGCGGCTGAAGGTGGCCCGATTGCCATTGTACAAGATGGAGACCGAATTGAAATAGACGTAGAAAAGCGTTCGCTCAATTTGCTGGTAAGCGAAGATGAAATCAAACGGCGTTTGGATGTCTGGAAACGTCCTGAACCGAAGTTCAAAAAAGGGTGGTTAGGTCTGTATTGCCAAATTGCTGGTTCCGGCTCTGAAGGTGCCGTTGTTCAATACGACAAATTGAATAATTTGTAAAAAATAAGCAATAGAATAAAATACAAGGCATATTCGCATGGGAACAATGTAGAAAAAGATTTACAAAAAAATACGATGTCAGAAAATGGGTAGGAGTATTGGTTGTTTGATGGGGCAGTTATCTCTGCAAGTATGGCGTTTGTTACCACCACGACAAAATTTTCTGTTGTCTGATTCTTGTTTTGTGCAGTTGAAGTCGTTTTTTCCAACGTTATCTTCCGCTTGATGAATGTATGATATTGGCTGGTGGGTGCCTGGTTATTTGTGGAGGCTGGATAGCAATTTAGGTATTTCTGTTGCTCTGATTTTAGGTAGCGTTATTGGTAGCTGTATGCCTATCTTCTGGATAATGCCGCTTATTATTATTTTTGTAGGTAGCGCGTTGGCGGCCGGTATTGCAGTTTAGTTTGCTTATTATTGTCTTTGATCTTGTTTGCAGCGTTTTTGCTGCATTTAAAAACAAGAATCATAGAATGCCATCTTCTCTTGGCATATGAGTATATTCCCACATGTCAAGAAAAACTTATTGATGGACTTTTTTATAGGGAGGCGAAAATAAGATATGGTTAATGGTATGATTATTGACCCCAAGGACAATGTTGCTGTAGCGATTGAACAGATTAAAAAAGGTGACACGATTACTTACATTGATTTTGACAAAAATCCTGTTCATTTGACTGCTGCAGGAGATGTCCAAATTTATCATAAGTTTGCAATCCGCGATATTGCGGACGACGAACCGATTGTAAAATATGGGGAACACATTGGACATGCTGCAGGGAGCATAAAAGCTGGTGAACACGTTCACGTTCATAACGTGAAGAGTGTTCGCGAAGAATTAGGGTAATTACGATAAAAGGAAGGTGACGACATGAAATTTTTAGGGTATAAAAGACCGGATGGCCGCGTAGGCGTACGTAACTATGTTTTGATATTACCAGCCAGTGTTTGTGCAACTGATACGACTCGTATTATTTCGCAACAGGTTCAAGGAACCGTTACTTTTAACAATCAGAATGGGTGTTCTCAGGTTCCTTCCGATCAGCAGCTTACGATGGATGTCATGGCAGGATTTGCAGCGAACCCGAATATTTATGGTACTGTCGTCGTATCATTGGGATGCGAAAACTGTCAAATGGATCTGGTTGTCAAAGCGATTCAGGAACGTACGAATAAACCGATTAAGCAGGTTATCATCCAGGAAACAGGCGGAACAATCAAGGCTGTCGAAAAAGCGGTACGTTATGCAAGAGAAATGGTCATTGAAGCTAGTATGGTGCAGCGGGAAGAGTTTGATATTTCCCATTTAATTGTAGGCACAAACTGCGGTGGTTCCGATCCTACGTCAGGCCTAGCTTCGAATCCTGTTGTTGGTGATTTAAGTGACCGGCTGGTAGATTTGGGTTCTACTTCCATTTTGAGCGAAACGACAGAATTTATCGGTGCTGAACATATTTTGGCAAGGCGTGCGAAAAACGAAGAAGTCCGCAATCGTATCTTTGAAATAGTTCATCGATATGAAAAAGCGCTCCAATTAGTCGGAGAAGAAGTTCGAGAAGGAAATCCGTCTCCTGGGAATAAAGCCGGCGGGCTTACAACGCTGGAAGAAAAATCGTTAGGCTGTATCCATAAAGGCGGCCATCGAGAAATCAATGCCGTATATGATTATGCTAAGCAAGTCGACGAAAAGGGCTTGGTTATTATGGATACGCCGGGCAATGATTTTTCCTCTGTTGCCGGTATGGTAGCGGGCGGATGCCAGGTTGTTGTCTTTACGACAGGCCGCGGCAACGTTATGGGAAATCCGATTTGTCCGGTTATTAAACTTACCGGCAATAAAATTACCTATGAAAATATGACGGATAATATGGATTTCAACGCTAGTCCTGTCATTTATGGGCAGAAAACTATTGAAGAATTGGGCAAGGAATTACTTGATTTGACGATCGAAGTAGCAAATGGCAAGCAGACGAAATCAGAAGCGTTAGGTTTCATGGAAATCGCTATTGCTCGCGTATGTAATTACGTATAAGATTATAAAGTTTCATAAGGAGTCTAACTTACATGAAAGAAGCTAAATACTTTTCGCCGGTAGTGACTATTTTTGACCAAGATGGGAACATCGATGCTGATGGTAATAAAATTGTATATGAACACATTATAAAAGGGGGTATTGATGGGATTGTTATTATGGGCAGTTCTGGTGAATTTTTTGCCATGTCCATGGAACAGAGAAAGCGGTTAATTGATACGGCTGTATCATGCATTAACCATCGGGTAAAGTGTTTGGTTGGCACAGGGTGTATGACTCCTGCAAAAACGATAGAACTGTCTAATTACGCACTTCAAGCTGGAGCTGATGCGGTAATGATTATTGGTCCGTATTACTTTGCTTTAGGTGAAAAAAATATTGAGTGGTACTACGATCAAATTCTTCCGCAGATTCAAGGCAATGTTTTTATTTATAATTATCCCGGTGGTTCGGGATACGATATGACTCCGGAAATTACTCTTCGGCTTCTGCGCAAGCATAAGAATCTTATTGGGTATAAGGATACTGTCGATAATTTTGGTCATACGCGGGCGCTTATTAATACGATTAAATCTGAATTTCCTGATTTTATTGTCATGTCCGGGTTTGATGACAGTTTGATGTATACGATGTTAAGCGGCGGTAACGGCTGTATCGGCGGATTATCTAATATTGCCCCAGAAGTGTGCTCTGCTTGGGTTAGGGCTATTAACGAAGGCAACTTGGCAGATATAGAAAAATATCAGAAGATGGTTAATTCTTTAATGCGTTTCTACACAATCAGCGAACCGTTCCTTCCTGCCATAAAAATGGCAATGGCCATGCGAGGGTTAAACATATCCACGCATTGTCTTGAATTTAATCCACTTACGGAAGAACAGGTAAAGCAGATTGAGCAGATTTTAGTAGATGTTAAATTAAAATAATTTTGAAAGGAGAGTGTGGAATTATGGATGCTAACATTATTGCAAATTTATGTCAGGACATTGCAATTCCTAAGATGGTCAAGGTAAAACAGCATTTTGATCCGTCTTTTATTGATCCAAAAGACATTCCGCAAGTCGTTTGGCGTGAATTGGACCGTGATGTCATTGCTTCGCAAATTAAACCCGAAATGTCTGTCGCTATTACCTGCGGCAGCCGCGGCGTAGCCAACATTGATATTATTATCAAGGCAGTTGTCGATTATGTAAAACAAAAAGGCGGAAAACCTTTTGTCTTCCCGGCTATGGGGAGTCACGGCGGCGCTACACCGGAAGGGCAACTTGAAATTGTAAACGGATATGGCGTTACGGAAGAAGCGATGGGGTGTCCGATTAAAGCTTCTATGGCAACGACTCAAATCGGTGTTACCGATGATGATCGGCCGGTATTCATCGACAAATATGCTGCCGAGTCCGATGGGATTATTATGGTTGGTCGTATTAAAGCGCATACGCAGTTTGTAGGACCTTATGAAAGTGGTCTTATGAAAATGGCTGTTATTGGCATGGGAAAACAGCACGGTGCCGAAGGTGTTCATGAACAGGGCTTCCCCAAAATGGCGGAAAACCTGCAGCGTTACGGCAAGGTCATTTTGAAAAATGCTCCGATTATCTGCGGTTTAGGTACGATTGAAAATGCTTTTGACCAGACATATAAACTTGTTGCTCTTACACCGAATGAAATTTTGGAACAGGAACCGGGATTGCTTTTGGAAGCTAAAAAAATGATGGGCCATATTTTAATTGATAATGCTGATGTTCTTATTGTCGATGAGATTGGTAAAAATATTAGCGGCGATGGTATGGATCCAAACGTTTCCGGCACCTTGCCACGTGAAACAGGTGTTCCGCGCGGTGCTGACGGTTCAGAACCGCGTATTGGGAACTTCAAAGCAAAACGAGTCGTTGTTCTCGATTTGACGGAAGAAACACACGGCAATGCGAATGGCTTGGGATTAGCAGATGTTACGACACAGCGCTGTGTTGATAAAATCATCAATGAAATGGCTTATCCGAATGCAATCACTTCTACGATTCTGGAAATGGTTAAAATCCCCTTCTGGACTCCGAATGACAGATTAGCCGTTCAGGCTGCTGTTAAGACTTGTGCTGGTGCAGATAAAGAAAAACCACGCGTGGTTCGAATTAAGAACACGATGGAAATTCAGGAAATTGAAGTTTCAGAAGCGTTGATTCCTGAAGTTGAAGCAAATCCCAACATGGAAATTATTGGAGATATATCTCCGATGAAATTTGATGAAAATGGTAATTTATTTTGATAAAATGAAAGGCGTGAAGTCAAATGAGTCAAGCAGTTGCGAAAAATATTCCAGGTAAAAGGTGGACTCGGATTATTCCACCTTGTATTTTAGTGTATATTTTTGGTTTTATGGACAGAACAAATATCGGTTTTGCCATGGCCGGCGGCATGAGTGAAGAGCTCCAGATGACGGCTACGCTTTCTGGTTTGGCGGCAGGTATTTTCTTCGTTGGTTATATGGTTTTGCAGGTTCCTGGTGGCGCTTTAGCTGAAAAAGGTTATGCTAAAAAGTTTATTGCTGGCGCTATTATAGCTTGGAGTATCTTGTGCGCATTACTTGGCTTTGTAGACACGGCAGCTCATATGCTGATTCTCCGATTCCTCATCGGCGTTGCTGAAGGCGGCGTATGGCCGGCAGTTCTCGTTATTCTTAGCCACTGGTTCCCTGCTTCGGAACGTGGTAGAGCGAACTCGTACTTCATCATGAACATCGCTATCGCCTCTATCATTACAGGCCCTGTTTCTGGCTGGCTTGTAACAAATTATGGTTGGCGTTCCGTGTTCATCGTCGAAGGTCTCGTATCCTTACTTTTGATTTTCATATGGTGGCCGATGATTAGTGAAGATCCTAAAACGGCTAAATGGCTTTCGGAAGAAGAACGCAATTACATTGTCAGTGCGCGCGAAGCTGAACAGGCTGCTATTAGCGGAGAAACGGGAAAGGTTTCTTTAGGCCAGATTTTTGGCAGCGTTAATATGTGGAAATTGATCTTGATTTACTTTGCATATCAGACCGGTATTTACGGTTTCGCGATGTGGTTGCCTACCATTATTCGCGACCTGACCGCATCCAGCATGACGATGATTGGTTTCCTTTCGACGATTCCATATTTTGCTTGTATGGCCGGCTTGTACATCTTCGGACATCTTTCTGATAGAAGCGGCAACCGCAAGAAATATGTTGCTCTTCCTTTGTTAGGTTTTGCTCTTTGTTTCTTGGCGTCCGTATTGTTCCAAGGACAGCCTTGGGTATCCTTTGCTTTCCTCTGCGGCTGCGGTCTCTTCTTACAATGTGCTTCTGGTATTTTCTGGACAATTCCTACGTTGTTGTTCCCCGCTAATGTTGCTGGTGGTTCTATGGGTATTATCAATGCTTTGGGGAATTTGGGTGGTTTCGTCGGACCCTTTATCGTAGGCTACCTTACAACGCAATTCATGTCCATTTTCGCTGGCGTTTACTTCTTGGCGGCATGCTTGTTTGCTGGGTTCTTGCTTACGCTGACGCTGCCTAAGAAGACGGAAGGAAAATAAGATATATTAAAACGATACAAATGTCGTTTATGTGAAAAGGAGAGGATATCTCATTAATAAACGGCGATATCCTCTATCTTATATTATTAAAAATAGTTTCAGTTAGTATTAGAGAGGAAAAATATATGTCTATTAAAAATCTATATACGAATGAACCGCAAGGCATATATGATGCAGTAACGCATGCGGATGGTCCCAAGGGTAATTTGCCCTTGACGCCGGAAATGCTTAAGACTTTACCGAGCGGCAATATTTTTGGTATGACTATGAATGCCGGCGAAGGCTGGGATACGAATACATTGGCTAATGGCGATGTCATGATCATTAGTACAAAAGGCGGTCTTCGAAATCCTGACGGCAGCCCGATTGCGGTCGGCCTTCATCAGGGGCATTATGAATTGGATATACAGGTTGCAGAAGCTGCCGATGAAATTAAGAAAATGGGATTAGTTCCCTATGCTGCATTTGTTTCCGACCCTTGTGACGGACGTACGCAGGGGACGACGGGAATGTTTGATTCGTTGCCTTATCGAAATGATGCGGCGATTGTTATGCAAAGGCTGATTCGGTCTCTTCCGACGCGTAAAGCTGTTATTGGTATTGCTTCGTGTGACAAAGGTTTGCCGGCGACGATGATGGCATTGGCCAGCATGCATGATATTGCGACGATTTTGGTTCCCGGCGGTTCTACGTTGATGCCCAATCAAGGGGAAGACTTGGGAACGGTACAGACTATCAGCGTACGCTTTGCTAATGGTGAGCTCAGTTTTGAGGATGCAGTACGGTTAGGCTGTAGTTCTTGTGCAAGTTCCGGAGGCGGCTGTCAATTTTTCGGGACGGCCGGCACCTCTCAGGTTATCGGCGAGGGATTAGGTTTGGCGTTAACTCATTCAGCGTTAGCCCCGTCCGGTTCGGTTATTTGGAAAGATTTAGCTAGAAAGTCGGCTATTGCTGCCGTTGAAATGGAAAAGAGTAATATTACGACAAAAGATGTATTGACTGATCATGCTATTGAAAATGCTATGATTATCCATGCTGCTTTCGGCGGTTCTACAAATTTACTTCTTCACTTGCCAGCTATTGCATATTCGGCAGGGTGTACTCGTCCTACCGTTCAGGATTGGGCTCGCATCAATAAGGAAGTACCGCGTTTGGTCAGCGTATTGCCTATCGGGCCGGTCAATTATCCGACGGCGGCAGTTTTCTTAGCCGGAGGCGTACCGGAAGTCATGTTGCATTTGCGTAAACTGGGGCTGCTTCATGAAGATGTAATGACTGTTACGGGTAGTACTCTGGGCGAAAATCTTGACTGGTGGGAATCATCGGAGCGCCGGTATGCTTGTCGGAAACGACTGCAGGAAGTTGATAATCTTGATCCGAACGAAGTTATTTTCACGCCGGAAAAAGCGAAAGAAAAAGGTATTGGTTCGACCGTTACGTTTCCTGTCGGAAATATTGCTCCCGAAGGAGCTGTCGTTAAGTCTACAGCGATTGATCCCAGCGTTATTGATGACGATCACGTGTTTAGACATACGGCGAAAGTCAAAGTCTTTACTTCGGAAAAAGCTGCTATTACAGCTTTAAAAGAACCGGGAAGAATTCAAGCTGGCGATATTATGGTTGTTATGGGCGGCGGTCCGTTAGGGACTGGCATGGAAGAAACATATCAATTGACGTCTGCTTTAAAAAATCTTTCTTTTGGCAAGCACGTATCGCTTATTACAGACGCTCGTTTTTCCGGGGTATCGACAGGCGCATGTTTCGGTCATGTAGGTCCAGAAGCGTTGGCAGGAGGTCCCATTGGAAAGCTGAGAGACGGGGATATTGTTGAAATTATTGTTGATACGGTTGACCTTGAAGGAAGCATCAACTTCATCGGAACTGAGGATCATCCACTTTCTTATGAAGAAGGTGCAGCAGTCCTGGCAGAACGCGAAACTAATCCTGACGTCAAGCCCGATGACGATTTGCCGGATGATACTCGCCTGTGGGCTGCGTTGCAGGACGTAAGCGGCGGTGCTTGGAAAGGTACTGTATATGATGTAGATAAAATTATAGAAGTGTTAAAAGAAAAAAAAAAAGCTTTAGGCATGTAGTGCTTTTTCATTTCTATAATGAATAATTGATA
>CAZDQW010000038.1:0-12159 GCA_964507845.1 uncultured Megasphaera sp. | reverse complement strand
AGTATAGTGCATGATATTTTTGGCATAGAGGCGCTGAAAAATGCGGCGAAAACAAAAAGAAAAACAGTTGAAATCCCGGACAGTTGATGATATAATGATAAAGCTTGAATTGCATCAAGCTCCTAACCCTTCTGCGGGAAGGGTCATATGTCCAAAAGAGGAGGTGATTTCGTGAACAAGTACGAAGTCATGTTTATTGCAAAGCCGCTCGAAGAAGCAGAAGTCGATCCGATTGTCGAATTCGTATCCAACTTGCTTACGAGAAACAGCTGCAATATCGAAAAGGTAGATCGCTGGGGCAAACGCCATTTAGCTTATCCGGTTAAGAAACAGGCCGACGGCTATTATGTGTTGATCGACTTTGAAGCAGATCCTGCTACGATCAAAGAAATCGACCGCGTTCTGAAAATCCGCGACGAAATCCTGAAACACTTGATCGTCAAGATCGACGAATAACCGGAGGCGCAAAGGTATGAACTCAGTACAGTTATTGGGAAATCTGGCGCGGGACCCGGAAATCCGCTTTACGAAGACGGGTCGGGCCGTTGCGATGTTTACCGTCGCATGCACGCGGATGTACGTACCGATGGGAAGTACGGAACAGAGAGAATTAACTGATTTTATTCCTTGTGTTGCTTGGGGTAATTTGGCGGAAAACTGCGGGAATCATTTGTCAAAAGGCAGCCGCGTCTTTGTGCAGGGCCGTATTTCCGTGCGTTCCTATGAAACGCCGGACGGACAGAAACGGTACCGCACCGAGGTCGTTTGCGATTTGGTTGCGCAGGCCTTGGGGTCGGATCATCCTGCTTCGCCGGTACAGCCGCCGAGGCAGAATGCAGGTTTCGGCAGCATGGGAACCGATGCGATGGATGAAGAAATCCCATTTTAAAGTCAAACAAAACCCTTCTTAATAAAAAAGGAGGAACTATACATGAGAAGAGAACGCTCGAGAAAACCGAGAAGAAAAGTTTGCAATTTCTGCGTAGAGCATGCGGAACAAATTGATTACAAAGATGTTGCAAAACTTCGCCGTTTTACGACAGAACGCGGTAAAATATTGCCGCGCCGCATTTCCGGCGTTTGCGCAAAACATCAGCGTAAATTGACTGTCGCCATCAAACGGTCCAGAGCTATTGCTTTGCTCCCGTATACGGCAGAATAATAAAATTTGAATTTTCCGTCCCATGGCAAGAATTTGCTGTGGGACGGTTTTTTTCGGAGAATGCTTTGGAAAGCAGATTGATTTACAGGGGGGGGGGAACTGCAGCGGAACCATGGCGTTTTGCAAAATAAAAACACAGTGATGTGCGCAATGCGCAAGTCACTGTGTTTTTGTTTTTCCGTTGTTATTGTGCTGTCGGTTTTAACGGGCCGTAGAAATAAGATGCTGTAGCGCCGCCGTCGATGAGCAAATCGGAGCCGGTAATAAACGCGCCCTTCGGGCTCATAAGCAGTTCTGCCGCATTGGCAACTTCGTCGGCAGTGCCGGGGCGGCCGGCAGGGCAGTTTGCAAACATATTTTTGTAAAAATCGCCGCGAGGACCGTTGAATTCATCAATGGCCAAAGGCGTAACGATAATGCCCGGCGAAATGGAATTGACGCGGGCGCCACGCTGTCCCCAGATGACGGCTTCTGCCATGACGCGCTTGACATTGCAGCGTTTTGCCATCTGGTAGGCGTGCAGCGTATCACGAATACGGGCGGGCTGTAAAAAGTCCAAGGAAAGTAATTCGTCAGCCGGTGTCGTTGCCAAGGCTTCATCTTCAGCCGGTGTGAGAGCTGGCATGCGGTGGCCTGATTGACTGGAAATGGTTACGCCGACGCCTCCGTCGGCAATGACTTTTCCGACTTCTTCCAGCAAGACTGCTGTACCGTATAAATCGACTTTCAGAATTTGTTCAATCGATGCCTGGCTCGGCGATACGCCGGCAGCGTTGACGAGCATCGTAATCGGGCCCCAGGCTTGACCTTCGGCAATAAGCTGTTGGATAGACGAACGGGACGATAAATCCATTTCCAACGCCTTCGTGTCGAACCCGGCTTGATTCATGATTCCGGAAATCGCTTGCGCATTTTCTATTTTTTTGTCACCGATGATGATCTTCATGCCGAACCCCATGCGGCGGGCAATAGCCATGCCTATTTGGCCGGCACCGGTTAATAACATAACTTGTTTCATGAGATACCCTCCTCGTTTCCGCAAACAATTTATGTTTATACTATATAAAAGAACGGAAGAAAAAACAATTTCAATTTATAATGCACTGCATAAGCAGCACTAATCTTGGCCGGCGGCAGAGGTTTCGGCAGTGTCGGTTAGGAGATGGCGGAATATATGGGCAAATTCTTCAATGTAGTAGTTAGACCGTGCTTTTTGCCAAAAAACGCAGTAATTTCGCAGAATAGGTTTCCTGCCGCGGTATAAGGGCACGCGCGTGACGGACGCGCCTGTCGGCGTAAGCGTGCCGATCCCTTCAATGGGCAGGAATCCGCAGTTGCCGGCGACCATGAGACGGCCTGCTGAAAGTGTTTCTGCGAAAATAATCGTACTGTCGAAATTCAAGGTGTGCTGATAATATTTTTTTTCTTGTTCCTGTTGTTCCGGCGAAGAAATCAAGATGCAGGGAAGGTCGTGCAAATCTTCCTTAACGACGAAGGATTTTTCGGAAGCAGCGCTGCGGTTCGGCACTTCGACATAGATCGGACATTGAAGAAGCTCGAAATTTGCGTATTCGTCGGAAAAAGCGCGCCGTTGGTCGTTTAAAATTAAATCGGCACGGCCTGTGCGCAGCATATCGTATAGTTCTTCATGCGTACCGGTGACGATATGCAAGGTTACTTCCGGATAGAGATGAGAAAACTCTGCAATGGCCTGATGCAGTTCCTGTCCGCTGTAATTTCGCGGATAACCGATGCAGAGCCTCCATTCGTCATCTTCTCCGCGCCGAATCGTTTCTCGGCGCAGGGCGGATACATCGTCGATGATGCGCTGGCAATGCTGATAAAAATAGGCTCCGGCCGGCGTCAAGGAAAAACGCCGGCCTTCACGGCGGATAAGGGAAACGTTTAAATCTTTTTCAAGCGCCTGTATTTGCTGGGATATGGCCGATTGGGAAATATAACAATGTTCGGCCGCTTCGGTGAAGCTATGGTATTTGACGACGGCAGCAAAATATTGCATTTGTTTGAACAGCAAAAGAACGCACCTCCTGCACGGAGCATAATGCATAATAAGGATACAACGTATACAGAACATGAAGTATATGATACGATATAAAAAAATAATCTGCAGCAAGACAGAAAGGAAGAAAATTTATGACTGCTGTACAAGAGATGCTGTTTCTTTGCGTCTTGTTTGGAGCGAACGTCATACAAGGAATTACGGGATTTGCCGGAACATTGCTGGCTATGCCGCCGTCTATCCTGCTGATCGGACCGGATAAGGCCAAAGCTGTCTTAAATATCATGGCCGTATTGTCGAGCGGATTGATTGTTTGTCAGGCTTATCGCTATATTGATGTTCACGAGTTGATGAAAATTATTGCCGGCATGATGATAGGCATGGCAGCCGGCATGTATTTATATGCAGTTTGTCCTATTTCTTTTTTGCTGCCTGTATACGGTGCGTTTATAACCGCCGTTGGGGTAAGAAATTTAGTAGGCATAAAGACGGCGGAATATTCGCGGCAGCAGGCATGGGGACTGCTTTTAGGTGCCGGTGTGATCCACGGTATGTTTGTATCCGGCGGCGCACTGCTGGTGCTGTATGCTGCGGCGGTATTTAAAGATAAAGAAATCTTTCGCAGTACCTTGTCGGCTGTCTGGGTTATTTTAAATGCCTTACTCATGGGAAAAGATTATTTTGAAGGCGTTTACGACGGCGACGTTCTGGTTTTGACAATACTCAGCATTGTCCCTTTATTGGGAGCGATTTATTTGGGTACAGTCATTCATCGGCAGATTCAGCAGGACGTGTTTATGAAAATATCTTATATGCTGCTGATTGTTTCAGGAATTGTATTGTGTATATAGGAGGAAGCGAAATCAGCCTTTTCGCGATCGAGTTTCTGCTTTTTGAATTTGCCATATATGGTAAGATTCATGGCGGATTTTCTGCTTGGGGCTGCCTTTATTATACAATATTCAGTCAAAACTTCCGAAATCGTTGATGAAAGAGCAAATAAGACGTGTTGGAGCTTATTATTATGGGGAAAACAGAAAGGAAGGATGCAGCATGGCGATGAAAAAAGTAAAAATCACGATAGTAAAGACGACGTTAGATACAGAACTGGCGAAGGAATATGGTGCGGAACATTTGACGGCTTGTCCTATGATGAAAGCAGGACAGGTTTTTTATGCCGATTTTGCAAAACCGGAAGGATTTTGCGATGAAGCCTGGAAAGCCGTGTATCAGTATGTGTTTGCTCTGGCTCATGGGATGAACGGCAATCTCTTTTACTACGGCGATTGGATCCGCAAGCCCGGCGTAGCTATCGTCAGCTGCAATGACGGGTTAAGGCCGGTTATCATGAAATTGGAGCAAACAGACGAAGAAGCGGTTATGGATTATACGCCGGTACGCTAGGCCGCTCATATTGACGCAGCGAATCGGAAAATTGGTCTTGCAGCAGAACGGATATGTTCTATTGCCGTGCGGACAGATCATATTATCTGCAAGCGGGTAATTTGTTTTTCTGCCGCCGTCAGGCTGCAAAAGCCGGCTTTTCTGTGACAGAAAAACAGGTTTCTGACTCATTCGGTACGGCTCGCAGTCTGGAAAGCGATAAACTGTTTACTAGCCAGCAGCAGTTGAATTTATGAAATAGGTAAATGAAATAGTTCTTGCCCCCAAAAACAAATCGGTTACCGATAAATCTATCGATAACCGATTTGTTTTTTCATGTCGTTTGGGCGTATGATTACGCATCCAGTACGCTTTCTAAATACGATGCCGTTTCGGACAGACTATCCGATACATAACGTTCGATGTCGCCTTTATCGCAGTGCGCGGCAAAGGCCGGATCAATTGGGAGTTTTGCCGTATGAGGAATATCGTATTTTGCCGCTGATTCTTCAACGTGGCTCGGTCCGTATATTTCGTGGCGGGCGCCGCAGTCCGGACATTCAAAATAGCTCATGTTTTCAATAAGACCTAAGACGGGGATGTGCATGATTTCCGACATTTTTAAGGCTTTTTCAACGATCATGGAGACCAATTCCTGCGGGGAGGTGACGATAAGGATGCCGTTTACCGGCAAAGATTGAAATACCGTCAGAGGTACGTCGCCGGTGCCCGGCGGCATATCGACAAACATGTAGTCGATGTCGCCCCAGATGACGTCTGTCCAGAACTGTTTAACCGCTCCGGCAATAACGGGGCCGCGCCATACGACAGGAGTCGTCGTATCTTCCAAGAGAACATTCATGGACATAACTTTTATGCCGGATGATGATTGGGCGGGAAAAATACCTTGTTCGTCGCCTGTTGCCCGATCGGCAATGCCGAATACTTTGGGGATGGACGGACCGGTTATGTCGGCGTCAAGAATTGCCGTTTTAAAACCGCGCCGCCGCATTTGCACGGCCATGAGCGACGTGACGAGAGATTTGCCGACACCGCCTTTGCCGCTGACGACAGCGATGACGTGTTTTACATGGGAACCTTCATGCGGTTTTGCCAATAGGCTTTGCGGCTGTGTGCGGCTGGCGCATTCGCTGCCGCAGCTGGAACAGTCATGGGTACAGTTTTCGCTCATTACTATCATTCTCCTTTAGGATTGCATTTTCCGTTCTTGCAGCGAGTATGGCAGCAAGACTCGGCATATTCACAGAGTTGTATATGGCCGCCTTCAATGAGAAGGCGTTTTCCATGGACGAGAACGTCGGCAAGTTTACGCCGCGCGGCATCATAAATGCCCGTAACAGTTGTGCGCGATACGTCCATTTGAACGGAACATTGCTCTTGGGTCAAGCCCAGCAGATCGATAAGCCGGATAACTTCATATTCATCTATGCTCATAACGACGGACGAACCGGCGTCAGCGCAGTTTTGCGGTACAAATTCACCGGCTTTCGGCAGCGAGCAGACGCGGCGGCACCGCGGCGGTCTCGGCATGAAAATACCTCCTTTCAGTGATCCAGTCCTATTATAAAAGTGTAGATGACATATGTCAACAATGAGGATGCCGGTGCGGCAAGCAGTTTCATGCTATGGAACAAGGAGCAGAGAGAATAGTTTCTTCTCCGGTTGAAAATAGACGGAATTTTATTTTATCAGTTGCATAAATCGGCTGCATTCTTTATGATAATAACATGGGCTTATAAACCGGGATGAAGCATGTCTGCCATGAACAGCTGGAGCGGCGGAAAGAAGCGTTTCCGTATTTTGTCCTCTGCAGCATACCGGCGTATCTGTGGTGAAGAACTTCAGCTGCATGAAGGCGGCGTTCCGGTGGAGATCGATAAGGCTGCGACAGCTGTATTGCAGCGAGGAAAAGGAGGAATGATTCATGAAGAATTTGTTTTTAGAGAAATTCCGCCGAGGGGAAAAAACCATCGGGACTTTTTTTGAAATGGGCGGCCCGGCTGTCGGAGAATTGATTTCCCTGACGGCGCTGGATTATTTTATTATTGACGGTGAACATGGGCCTTATGATGTCATGGAGGCGGCAGATATTATCAGGGCAGCGGAAGGAGCAGGGACGGCGGCGCCTTTTGTCCGCGTGAAAGATAGCGAACGAAACTCTATTTTGCGTATGCTGGATGTTGGCGCCAAAGGAATCATCGTACCGCAGATCCGCTCGCTGGAAGAAGGACAGCGTGCTGTTCAATACGGTAAATATTATCCGTTAGGAAACAGAGGATTTGCGCCTACGAGAAATTCTTTGTACGGATGCGCCGCAGAAGCACAGGGCTCGGTGCAGGAATATTTTAATGCCTGCAATGAAATGCAGCTTCTTATCTTGCAGTGTGAGACAGTAGGATGTCT
This sequence comes from uncultured Megasphaera sp., assembly GCA_964507845.1. Classification (GTDB taxonomy): domain Bacteria; phylum Bacillota; class Negativicutes; order Veillonellales; family Megasphaeraceae; genus Megasphaera. The sequence continues at coordinate 5,170 of CAZDQW010000038.1, read as the reverse complement.
TGAAGCGATTGAAAAAGTTGCGGCTCTGAACGGCGTTGACGGTATTTTTGTTGGTCCGTATGATTTATCTGTTGACATGGGCATACCGGCGCAATTTGATCATCCAGCATTTACAGCCGCCCTGGAACGTATATCAGCGGCTGTGAAAGCCGCCGGAAAATTCTGCATTATTTATGCTGACAATGAAGATGCGGCTGCGGCACGACTTCGGGAAGGTTTTGAAAGTGTCACGTTATCGATGGACTGCATCTTATATCAGCAGGCGATTAACCGAAGCGTGAAAACTATTCGAACTGCTTTATAAGGAAAAACGCACAGACATTTTTATTTCATTATAAATGAAATAAAAATGCAGCAGGAACGGCTTGCCTGCCGGTCTGTTTTTGATATACTATAGACAAGCAGGTTACGAACCAGAACAGGATAATGACTGCGGCATGGCAAGGCCATGCCCGTCGTTATCTTTTTTTGTAAGAGGAGGAGTATGGCAGCATGAAAAAAGAGATACGCCGTTATGCGTGGAAGGACGGCAAAACGCTGACTTTGGGCGAACAGACAGTGATTATGGGCATACTGAATTGTACGCCGGACTCTTTTTCCGACGGGGGAAAATGGGTTCGAGCTGACGAGGCGCTGCGGCACATGGAGCAGATGGTTTGCGACGGCGCGCAAATTATTGATGTAGGGGCCGAATCGACAAGACCTGGAGGCAGTGCCATATCGGCTGACGAAGAAATTTCCCGCTTGGAAGCAATACTTCCTCGTCTGGTTGATTCGTGTCCCGTGCCCGTTTCCATTGATACCTATAAGGCCGAGACGGCAAGGTATGCAGCAGAAACGGGAGTGCATATTATAAATGATATCTGCGGCCTGCAATATGGCCCGGAATTGGGAAAAACAGCAGCCGTTGCAGCAGCTCATGATCTTCCTGTCATCGTCATGCATAATCGGGAGAAAGCGGCCGATACCGATATGATCGGCGAGATGAAAGCGTTTTTTGAACGGTCTGCCGCCATTGCGGAACACGCCGGCCTGAGACGAGAACGGCTCATTATTGATCCCGGCATCGGTTTCGGTAAAACATTTGAACAAAATATATATATATTGCAGCATTTGCGAGAATTAACGGCCCTTTCCTATCCGGTGCTTCTCGGCGTAAGCCGCAAGTCGTGTATCGGGAAAATATTGGATCTTCCCGTAATGGAACGAATGGAAGGAACCGGCGCGGCCTGCGTTGCGGCTGTGCTGGCCGGCTGTGCTGTTGTCCGCGTTCACGATGTTAAGCCGATTGTACGGATGTGCCGCGTGGCTGATGCGCTGCGGTGTTCTGAAGACGAATAAATTTTTGCGGCAGGAGCTGCATGGCAGAAATAGGAAGGAAAAAGGCAAAGAACGGGCGCGGCCGAACCGCCATGCATAAAAAACAAGCTGCTATGATTGCAAAGCATCATAGCAGCTTGTACTGCGTGTTTCAATATGTTATGCTGTCATATTAGTATTTACGGAATAATCCCGTTACTTTGCCGAGAATCATGCAGTGACGGGTATAGATCGGTTCGTAATCGTCATTTTCCGGCTGCAGACGAATGGCGTTTGCTTCTCGAAAGTACCGTTTTACCGTAGCTTCGTCTTCCAGCAAGGCCACGACAATATCCCCGTTTTCTGCCGTATTCTGCCGGCGGACAATCAACAAGTCGCCTTCAGCAATACCGGCGTCTTTCATGCTGTCCCCTTCTACGGCCAGCAGAAAGGCTTCGTCGTCGCCGACAAAGTCGGCGGAAAAGGGGTAAACATCTTCGACATATTCTTCCGCTAAAATAGGCGCGCCGGCTCGAACATGGCCTAACAGGGGCAGGGGAATAATTTTTTTTGAACGCCACGAGCCTTCGTCCAATAATTCAATCGTGCGGTTTTTTGAAGGGTCGCGGCGGATGAATCCTAAATTTTCCAATTGGTTAAGATAGCCGTGAACCGTTGACGTTGAGCTAAGACCAACTTCTTTGCAAATTTCACGTACTGACGGAGGATATCCGAATTTATGCACGCATTCGCGGATATATTCCAATATTTGTTTTTGCCGGGTAGTCAGCGTATGGTCGTTTATCAGCACAATAATCACTCCATATAATTTGCTTACATTATATCGCAATTCAAACGTTTGTTCAATATATGAACGGTAAGGGATATCGGCAGAACAGTATACGAGGTGATTTTAAGAGGCAGACAGGAATACATGCAAGCAGAAAAAATAAGTGACGGCGTGATTAGAGATGAAAGACCTGCATTCAGCCCGGCCTGTGCGTGACGAAGTATACTGGCATTGCGTAAAGAGACTGTTTTACCTGTTTTGTGTTGCCTTGAATTAGAATATACAGCAGACAGCAGCGATTACATGAAATTCGCGTGCAGACTGTATTTTCCCTGCGGCAGGTCTACAGCTTTGAAAAGCCGGCTACTTTTTCGACAGGTACCGTAAAGACGACGGACCGGGCTTCCGTTGCAGGGCCGGCGTTATCGATAATTGCCTGGATAATGGCGTCTTCGCTTTCTTTTCTGGTGACGAGATATATCAGTTCTTTTTCTTCGGCAATGGTAAGGCCGAAAAATTTGGAAATAAACTGTGTTCCCGTTCCTTTGGCATGAATGACCGTGCCGCCGCGGGCCCCGGCGTTGCGGGCGGCGTCCATGACCATATCAACATATCCGCGCTCGGCGATGGTAATGATCAATGAGTACTGCATTTGTTTCACCTTCTTCGTAAAGTCGTCACTTGATTCCTTTGCCGCAGCGGGCACGTTGGTTATGCCGGCAAGGCCTTCAATGGGAAGCATGAAAGCGACGCCGGCATTCGGCGCATCTATGCGCATATCCTCGACAAGTCCGGAAAGGAGAGCTTCGCCGGTATGATTTCGGCACAGGCAGCAAATTACCTGCATGGCCTTTTTTTCCAGTCCCCACAGGTGGAGATATTTTTGTTTGGCCGTTCCTTCGCAAAGGTAGCTGAATACTAAATCTGCGTTGTGTTTTTGGAAGTAATTTATGTAGTCGTTGCTTCGTTCTCTCCAAACGACGGCAATGACAAAGTTAATGCCGTTCATCGTTATTTCCCCCTGATGTATTCATGGCGGCGGCACGTCTTTGACTTTTTAGGCTCGATACGCCGCGCATATAGATAACGCCAAGCAGCTGAATCGTAATGAGAGGCGTCATGGCGACCATTGCTACGACGCCGAAAGCGTCTTGCGTGATATTGCCGCCGACAGCCGTGCACAGACCCATTGCCAAGGGCAGCAAAAACGTAGCCGTCATGGCGCCGGATGCAACGCCGCCGGAGTCAAAGGCAATTGCCGTGAACATAGGCGGCACGTAAAATGTAAGAGCAAGAGCAATGGCGTATCCGGGAACGATGAGCCACATCAGCGGCAGGCCGGTTAAAATGCGCATCATGGCAAGGCCGACGGAAATGGCCACGCCGATGGACAGGCTGATTGCCATTGCTTTTTTGGGAATCGCTCCGGCCGTAATTTCTTCTACTTGCTTGTTCAACACGTGTACGGCCGGTTCGGCTTGGACGATAAAATAGCCCATGATCATGCCCAGCGGTATGATAATCCAATTATATTCCAGCGTGCCGATGAGCTGGCCGATGTAGTTGCCCACAGGCAGGAACCCGGCGTTTACTCCTGTAAGGAAAAGTACAAGGCCGATGTATGTATAGACGATGCCGCTTACGATTCTGATCATTTCCGTGGCGTAAAGGCGGAGCTTGAAGATCTGGAATGCCAGAAAGAAAAGAATGATCGGCAGTACAGCTAAGGCCACTTCATGGAAAAAGATAGGAAACTCCACAACAAAAAGCTGCCATAATTCCAGTGAATTTTTGATGTCGGGAACGACGACGGGCGTATATTCGCTGCCGCCTCCGGGATAAATGAGACCTAAAACCAGCACGGCCAGAATCGGGCCGATAGAGCTGATGGCGACAAGACCAAAGCTGTCGTTCTGCGCATTTCGGTCGCTTCGGGAGGAAGCAACGCCGACGCCGAGAGCCATGATAAACGGAACGGTCATGGGGCCGGTCGTTACGCCGCCGGAGTCAAAAGCGACGCCGATGTAATCGACGGGAAGAAAGAATGCCAGGGCCATGACGAGAACGTAAAATACAAGTAAGACTGTACGCAAGGGAATGCCGAAAAAGATGCGCATCATGGCGAGCATTAAGAAACAACCGACGCCGACGGCGACAAAGCCGATGATGATCATATCGGGAATACTGGGGACTTGTCCGGCGAGTACTTGCAGATCCGGCTCAGAGATAGTAATGAAGGTGCCGACGAGAAAACTGATCAGCAAAATAAACCAGAATTTTCTCGTATGTGTGACGGCAGAGCCAATGTGCTGACCAATAGGCGTCATGGCAATGTCAACGCCTATGGTGAACAGGCCCATGCCGATGATCAGCAGGACGGAACCGATAACAAATGCCAGCAACGCGCCGGTCGGCACTGGGATAAAAGTAAAGCAGATAACAAATACGATAGCTACGATAGGCAGTACGGATTTGACAGACTCTTCCATTTTAGACAAGAGGATGGTATTAGTAAGGCCAAATCGTCTCAGCATAACGGCATGCCGAGCCGTACATACAAATGGATAAGATGCATTATGGACTCGCTCTCCTTTCCTGATGAATGCTGTGAATAAAAAAGATGCATGATACAGACAACGCAACACCTTTTGTCTATTATACCATATTAAGCAGCATAAAACGGAGAGATATCGGAGAAATAATTTATAAAATAACAATAATGTATTCCCTGAAATGATTGAAGCAAACTCCATAGTAATAACGTGAGCGTCTGGATCGACAGGGCAGCGGTCATGCTGAAAAGGCAATAGGGAAACCTATTCGGAGCTTTCGCACACTGTCAAGATAAAAAAGGGGGAGATGCTTTCATGAATAATAAATGCTTTTGAAACAAAGGTTTCATAAATGAGGCATTATATGATATACAATTTAACTATTATTCAGAAAAGAAATTATCTGTATAATAAAAGTAAGGATATTCTGGATTAGGAAGAGCAAGGAGGATTGGTGATGGGTAAACGTATGTATTTTTTTGTCATTATTGGGCTATTCATGGTTGTAGTGACTCAGCTGGCCGCGGCT
>CAZDQW010000037.1:0-13170 GCA_964507845.1 uncultured Megasphaera sp. | reverse complement strand
CAGGATGTCAGCAGTTCGATCCTGTTATCGCCCACCAAAAAATCTGCATACCTTACAGGTATGCAGATTTTTTTATTCTGCAAAAAAGCATGTGCCGGTTGAAATTTCTGTTTGGCCGTCCGAAAGCAGTCCATGTATTCCTGCAAATTTTAAAAGCCAAAGAGAGGAAGGCGTTAATGAAATCCGTCTTTCTCTCTTTGGCTTTCATGGAAAAAATCAACTTACTGACGGGCAGCCTTGACGGAGGCGATGAATTTTTTAGCCGCTTCCGTTATTTCCGCCGCTGTTTTTCCTCCCCCCGTCAGGGCTCCGCCTGCTCCGACCGCAATACAGCCCGCCTTGATCCATTCTCCGGCATTGTCGGCATTCACGCCGCCCGTCGGCATAAGCAAAGCCTGCGGGATGGGCCCGTGAATGGCTTTGATGGCCTTCATGCCGAGAATTTCGCCGGGGAATATCTTGACGACGTCCGCTCCCGCTTCAAGCGCCGCAATAACGCCGTTCAGCGTCGTCGTGCCCGGCATGACGGCAATGCGGTACCGGTTGCACAATTTTACCGTTTCCGGATCAAAGGCCGGCGATACGACGAACTGCGCGCCGCTCAAGATGGCAATGCGCGCCGTAACCGCGTCCAGAACTGTGCCGGCGCCGATGATGACGTCGGGATTTCCGGCGTATTTCTTGACGAGCGCGGCAATGACTTCATGAGCCTGCGGCGTCGTAAAGGCCAGTTCGATAGCCGTTACGCCGCCGGCAATGCACGCATCGGACATAGCCATCGCTTCTTCGGTGTCTTTGCCGCGGATGACGGCGACAACACCGATTTCCTGAATTTTTTTCACTGCGTCGATTTTATCCATTGCTTGGTTCCTCCTAATGAAATACCTGCCCAGCACAGCGCGTAAGCCGAGATGGGGTGAGCGTGCCTTATGCTGGCATACTGGAATTATACTAGATATGCTCTTCCGTTTTCCAATAGATTTGCCTGTTTATTTGATAGTTTCGTGTTCCTGCTTGCCGTTATTCCGATCTTCGGCAATTTGTTTGAATTTGTTGTCGGTCAAGCCGTAGAAGAAATACAAGATGACGGCGTGATGGCTTGTGTGATTTTACGGGAAAAATTGAAGGCCGCGTATGTAATGCCTTCCTTGCGGATGTCGTTTACGACCGGCTGCAGTCCCATGTGATCGGGTATACCGGCAGAAAAAATCAACATCGGATTGTTCGTATTCATGACGGAAAGGGTAAACAGCGTCATGAGAATAATATATAATAGCGGTTTGTTTGTAAATAATCAAGTTTTATATAGTCGAAAAAATTTGCTTTTTGTTCCTTGGCTGTATTCCGTTTGACCGGTACGTGTTTATGGCAGTTAACAGATGGCAACTCCGAGAACTCCGGCGACAGCATGACGATGGACGCCATAAAAAGGCCGTGATGAAGCTGGTCAAAGAGGCGGACAATAGGGACGAAAGGGATGAGTAATGAGCTGCGCGCCGATAGAACCGGCTCGGCAGGATGTGGCCATTTGCCTGCGTTCTATTCGTGACGGGCGTACGATAAGAAAGAGCGGGAGTCTCTTCGTATGCCGAGAATATTTCCGAATACAGAAAGATTTGCAATGCTGATTATTTGGTCGATCATTCGGACGCATTGCCGGGTAAATGCGGGCGCTGCAGGTCTGTTCCTCTTTCCGTTTTCGTTGCAGGCGTTGAAAATTTTTTCGGCGTTCTTTTCCGTGAGCAGTTCCGTAATGCCGAGATAACGCTGCAGCTCCAAATGACACTAATGATAGAAAGGATGGCCGATTGCTCTTGGAAATACTTTCACGTATTCTGTGAATTTTTCTAAATTAAAAGAAGCTTTGCCGGTAATCTTTTTTTTTCGGCGAGCCGTTGGAACGGATGAGGCGTCATTTGTAATGCTCATCGCCGAGCCAGGCTTCGGTACCGCTCCTGAAGTGATGATCTTCTGCTGTTTCCTGCGAGGATATGTGGCAGTTCTAGCCGATGATGGACATGTGTTCGGAAATGAAATAGCTTATATGAAGAAGCGGACAGTGCCGGTATGCTTTTTATGGTATAATAAATTAAGTTCATGTAGCGATTTGAATGATGGGTACGGGGGTTAGGGCAGACAGAGTTGACGAACGGCGACGGCACCCCGGTTTCCGTGCAGACGGAATTCGGCGCCGAGCTCGTCGAAAGGGAAAGTTTCCGCCGGTCATGATAAAACAGCGGCAGAAGCCGAGACGGAATTTACCGGAAAAACGAACGCAGTCTTATTCAAGGAGAGAAAGCCATGAAAATTACAGATATACGTATCGGAAAGGTACAGATTCCCTTAAAGCAGCCTTTTAAAACGGCGCTGAGACGGGTTGAACTGGCGGAGGACGTCGTTGTGAAAATCCTGTGCGACGACGGCTCCGTCGGTTACGGAAGCGCACCGGCGACGGCAGTGATTACGGGCGACAGCCATGAATCTGTCATTGCTGCTGTCCGGCATACGATAGGGCCGCAGCTGGTAGGCCGGGACATTGATGACCGTGAAGATATTCTGCAGGCTGTGCAGCGGTCCATGGTTCATAACACGTCGGCAAAGGCGGCCGTCGATATGGCCGTATACGACTTGTTCGGACAACGGTGCCGGATGGCCTCTGTTCCGATTGTTCGGAGGCGCGAAGCAGCGTATTGTTTCCGATTTAACGATCAGCGTCAATGCGCCGGAAACGATGGCGGACGATGCGCGCTGCGCCGTTGCCGGCGGGTACAGGCAGCTGAAAGTGAAGGCAGGTCTGGACGCTAAGGAAGATTTCCGGCGCATCCGGGCCGTACGGGATGCCGTCGGACCCGATATTTCCGTCCTCGTTGATGCAAATCAAGGGTGGAAGCCGAAAGAAGCCGTTCGTCTCATTCGGCAGATGGAAGACGCCGGCCTTGATGTCGAAGTTGTCGAACAGCCTGTTGCGGCATGGGATTTCGACGGTTTGAAATTTGTAACGGATCATGTAGAGACAACCATTATGGCAGATGAAAGCGCGTTCAGCCTGCAGGATGTATTTCGTTTATTGTCCATGTGGGCCTGCGATCTCATCAACGTCAAGCTCATGAAAGCAGGCGGCCTTGGGCCGGCGGAAAAAATTGCCGCCATGGCGGAAGGCGCTGGCATAGGATGCATGATGGGATGCATGCTTGAAAGCAAAATCGGCATTACGGCGGCGGCGTCCTTATCAGCCGGACGATTTGTCTTTGTGAAAAATGACCTGGACGCCGCCGAGTTAATGGCGGCGGATCCTGTAGACGGAGGTGCAGTCTGCAACGGCGGGTTCATCGCCTTGCCGGAAGAACCGGGACTCGGCATTGCGGGCATCAAAGGATGGCAGGAAATATAAATTTATTGACACTTCCCGTTTTTATATCCTATAATACAGTAGGCATTTTAGGCTGATTTCGTACGGAATCAGCCTCTTTTTTAAAGAACTGAAAGAGAGGAAAGGATTATGCGTTTGCGGAGAAAGCCGTGGATCGATGAGGCGATCAAGGAGTATGCTTCGTTTGTCTGCCTGGATCATGGCGAAGAATACCGAGGAAAATGGCGGGGGCTGTTTGCCGACCCGCAGCGGCCTTTGTGGGTTGAGCTCGGGACGGGAAAGGGAAATTTTATTTCTCAAATGGCCTTGCTGCACGGAGATGTCAATTTTATCGGCATCGAACTGCAGGTCGGCGTTTTATATTATGCCGCCAAGAAATGTGCGGACGCAGAGTTGAAAAACGTCCGCCTGCTGCGGTTTGATGCGGCGCGGCTGGAAGACGTTTTTGCGCCTGGGGAAGTAAGCCGCTTTTTTATCAATTTCTGCGATCCCTGGCCGAAAAAACGTCATGCAAAACGGCGGCTGACACATCATGATTTTCTGGACCGCTATGTCCGGCTTTTGGAAAAAGGCGGGCGACTGGATTTTAAATCCGATAACGCCGCGTTATTTGAATTTACGCTGGCAGAGCTGGCGGAGCGGAACTGGACGATTTCCGAAGTGACGTATGATCTTCATCACAGCGACGTTTCCAACGAAGCCATGACGGAATATGAAGCCAAGTTCAGCGCCAAGGGACAGCCTATTTTTCACTGCGCCGCCGTGCCGGAGGTGACAGGCGATGACGAAGGAGACTAAGGAGCTTCGGCGTACATACTGGGCTCTTTTGACATCTTTTGCCTTGCTGATCGTCATGGGCATGGCTAACGTATTCAGCGCTACCTTTGTATCTGACGGAGAAAGCGGACGTATTTTTTATTACCATTTGATGCGCCAATTTATTTTTTTTGCCGTAGGGATGATCCCGGCAGTTTTTATATTTTTTCATGATTACCGGTTCTGGCGGAAATATGTGAAATGGAGTATCCTTTTTGCCGTTGCGCTGCTGGTTATCGTTCTGACCAACGGGATTGTCGTTAATGGCGCGCGCCGATGGCTCGGTTTAGGCCTTTTTACGTTCCAGCCGTCGGAAATAGCGAAGATAGCGGGAATTTTGTATGCGGCGGCGCGCATTGCCGATTTTCTGGAAAAAGACAGGCCGATAGAATTTTTCTACCGCCTGACTCATTCAAAAGAAGCGCTGCCGTGGCAGCGCCTGCGGTTTATTCCGCATATTTCTCTGTGGGCTCCTGCTGTTATGGCGCTTCTGGTATGGAAACAGCCCGATGCAGGCACGGCGATCGTCATTTTGGGCATCCCGGCGATCATGCTGTTTGTTGCCGGCGCCCATTTATCGAAAGTACGGCCTCTGCTCGTCGGAATTGTTGCCGTTGTCGTTATCGGGCTGATTGTGGAACCTTACCGGATGGACCGCATTGTGGCATGGCTTGATCCGTGGGAATACGAGAGAACGTTGGGGTATCAGTCGGTGCAGGGATTAATTGCTATCGGTTCCGGCGGCATTATGGGCCAGGGTATTGGGGAAGGCGTCAGCAAATTCAGTTATCTGCCGGAAGCGCATACGGATTTTGCTTTTGCCATTATTGCTCAAGAGTGGGGGCTGCGGGGATCCGTCGTCGTTTTACTGCTGTTCTGTGCCGTTATTTATTTCGGTTCCATGGCGGCGCAGGACTGCCGCGACCGGTTCGGCAAGTTTACGGCCGTAGGCATTACCATGTATCTTGGCGGACAGGGATTTATCAACATTGCCATGGTCTGTGGGATTTTGCCGGTCGTCGGCGTTCCGCTGCCGTTTATCAGTTACGGCGGCACCTCGCTTATTGTCAATATGGCTGCGGCGGCGCTGCTTCTCAATATTTGCCGGCAGAACTACAAGGCATCGGCCTTTCGAGAAAAATTATCTCAGCTGCCGCCGCATCCGATGGAACAGGGTGCGATGAAATCAGAACGGTTTAACTAGGAGGCGTATTTTATGGAACTGCAGCGAAAAATTATTCACGTAGAAGAACGGCTGCCCTTGCTGCCGACGATTCCCTTGAGTTTGCAGCATTTGTTTGCTATGTTCGGCTCGACGGTGCTTGTTCCCTTTTTGCTTCATGTTGATCCGGCAACGGCGCTGTTTATGAACGGTATCGGCACGCTGCTGTATTTAACGATTTGCAAATGGCGGCTGCCTGCGTATCTAGGATCGAGTTTTGCCTTTATTTCACCGGTACTGGCTGTATGCGCCATGCCGGGAATGACATATGGCGACGCACAAGGCGGTTTTATTGTTTTCGGATTGGCGTTTATTTTCTTGTCGGCTGTCGTCCGTAAAATCGGCACGAAATGGATTGATATACTCTTTCCGCCGGCTGCTATGGGTTCTATTGTGGCGATTATCGGGCTGGAATTGGCGCCGTTAGCCATGACGATGTCGGGATACATCGGCGAAGTGCAGGGCATGACGAATGAAACAGCCATGATCATATCGACGTTTACTCTTGTCGTGACGATTTTAACAACCGTTCTCGGCAGAGGATTTCTTGGGATTATTCCCATTTTAGTCGGCGTTGTTGCCGGATACATCTTGTCGTATATGTTGGGCGTCGTCGATTTGACCACTGTACGGGAAACGCCGTGGTTTGCCTTTCCTACCTTTTATGAACCGAAATTTAATCTCGGCGCCATCATGATGATTATACCGGCGTTGTTTGTCGTGCTGGCCGAGCATCTGGGTCATTTGTTTGTGACCAGCGATATTGTCGGCCGCGATCTGATTGCCGATCCGGGTCTGCACCGTTCGCTCTTTGCTGACGGCGTGTCCAATGTATTGTCGGGATTTCTCGGCGCGACGCCGAACACGACGTACGGTGAAAATATGGGAGTTATGGCTATTACGGGCGTATACAGCACCTGGGTCATCGGCGGTGCCGCCGTCTTTGCCATTATATTTTCCTTTATCGGGAAAATCGCGGCGCTTATTCATGGAATCCCTACGCCGGTTATGGGAGGCGTGTGCATTCTGCTTTTCGGTTTTATTGCTGCGTCGGGACTGCGGATGCTCGTTGAAAAGAAAGTCGATTATACGCGGTCGAAGAATCTCATTCTTACGGCAGTGACGATGATTTCCGGTCTCAGCGGGGCGACGGTTGCATTGGGGCCGGTGCAGCTTAAAGGCATGGGACTGGCTACGGTTGTTGCCATGGGGATGAGCCTTCTGTTTTTGCTTTTTGAACGGCTTCATTGGGCAAATAGAAATTAACGGCTTGCCGTACAGGGCGCAGGGAACCGTTGCGGGAAAGGAGGCGTTATGATGATTGACGATGTATTATGCAGCGGCAATCTTACACGGAGCGATTTGATCTATTTGCTTGGACTGACCGACAGGGAAGAGGTACAGGCCCTGTATGACAGAGCCTATGCCGTTAAGGCAGAAACGGTGGGCAGGGTAGTTTATTACAGAGGTCTTGTTGAGTTTTCCAATTACTGTATAAAAGACTGTTTGTACTGCGGTATCCGGAAAAGCAACAGCCATGTCAAGCGTTTCGATACAAAGCGGGACGATATTTTAGCCATGGCCCAATGGGTATATGATAACGGCTACGGTTCGCTGACGCTCCAGTCGGGAGAACGGCAGGATGAAGATTTTATCGCGCATATAGAAGGTCTTGTGCGGGATATAAAAAGATTGAGCGGCGGAAAACTGGGCATTACGCTTTGTGTCGGCGAACAAGAAGAAGATACGTACCGCCGCTGGTTTGAAGCCGGGGCACACCGCTACCTGCTGCGCATTGAAACGAGCAATCCCGCTTTGTATGCCGCCCTTCATCCGCAGGACGGCCGTCATGATTGGCATGTCCGCAAAGCTTGCCTGAAATCGTTAAGGTCCATCGGGTACCAAGTCGGCACCGGCGTGATGATCGGTCTGCCCGGACAGACGACGGCAGATTTGGCAGATGATATTTTGTTTTACCGCGACATGGATATCGATATGATCGGCATGGGCCCCTATGCTGTCCACCATGAAACGCCCCTTGGGCGCAAGGTCCTTGCAGATGGAGCAGATTCCCCGGAAGAGCGGCAGCGCCGCCTGCGGCTGAGTCTGAATATGATTGCCGTGACGAGGCTGTTTCTGCGGGATGTAAATATTGCTGCGACGACGGCGCTGCAGGCGCTTCATCCCCACGGCAGGGAGATGGGGTTCAGAGCCGGCGCGAATGTGGTCATGCCTGTTGTGACAGTGCCTGCATTCCGATCCCAATATTTGCTGTATGACAATAAACCGTGCATCGAAGATACGCCGGGACAGTGTAAAGAATGTCTGGCTGCACGCATTGCCTCCGCCGGAGATGCTGTCGGTTTGGGAAAATGGGGAGATTCGCCTCATTTTTCTCATAAAAAAAAGAAGGCAGGCGGCTGAAACGGAGGTATTGGAATGGATATTCCCTATTCTGCGAATCCGGAAGATTTCAAGAAGTATACGACGGAAGATAGTAACGTTTTCTTCGGATGACGCGCGGCCGCCGGCTAAATTTTACATAGTTCCTGCTTCAGCTCACAAAGCATGACAGACTAAGTTTATTCATCCCGATGTCGCCGAAATCTGCCGGCTGTGCATGGGTCTTACGGCTCTTGACGAAGGCAGCGTGCCGGCTCATACGCGTGAACGGAGCATGGAAATTTACTATTATTTCGAATTTCCTGAAGATCAGATTGAACCCTATCTGTTTGGCGGCATCCGGCACGGCCGGTGCAGCTGCTGCAAATCCCTTGACGGCAGGCCAAATGATTTCGGAATTCCGGACTATCGTTCCGGCGGGATGATATTGGTTGCGACATCTGTCGTTGCAACGTCTATTGTCGTTCCGATTATTACGGCCTTCCGATGCAAGCGGTTCGGCGGGATGGCCGGGGATGATCACGTTGCCGCGTTAGTTTGCGGATTAGGAGGATAAGCAATGAGCTATTTAGATCAATTTTCACTGGAAGGCAAGGTGGCGCTCGTAACGGGAGGCTCATACGGCATCGGTTTTGCCATGGCAAGCGCTTTGGCTAAAGCGGGAGCGAAAATTGCCTTTAATTGCCGGAGCGAAGAACATCTGCGCCAGGCCATGGAAGAGTATAAAAAAGAAGGCGTTGAGGCGCACGGTTATATCTGCGACGTAACGGACGCCCCTAAGGTCGGCGAATTGGTCGCCGAAATCGAAAACACGTTGGGGACGATTGACATCTTGGTAAACAATGCCGGTATCATCAAACGGATTCCCATGTGCGATATGAGCACGGAAGAGTTCCGGCAAGTCATCGATGTTGACCTCGTCGCGCCGTTTATTGTATCAAAAGCAGTCATTCCGGGTATGGTCAAAAAAGGTCATGGGAAGATCATCAATATTTGTTCAATGATGAGTGAACTGGGACGTGAAACAGTATCGGCCTATGCGGCGGCTAAGGGCGGTTTAAAAATGCTTACGCGCAATATTTGTTCTGAATTCGGCGGCGCCAACATCCAGTGCAACGGCATCGGGCCCGGCTATATTGCTACGCCGCAGACGGCGCCTTTGCGCGAAATCCAGCCTGACGGCTCGCAGCATCCGTTTGACAGGTTTATCGTTTCCAAAACGCCGGCAGGGCGCTGGGGCGAAACGAAGGACCTGGAAGGACCTGTCGTATTCCTGGCTTCCGATGCTTCAAATTTTGTAAACGGACACATTTTATATGTTGACGGCGGTATTCTTGCTTATATCGGCAAACAGCCGTAATCATTAAGTATATGGAACAGCGAAAAATAGGTATTCGGGGAACGGACGTGCCTGTTTTTCCGTCACGCAGAAAGATGGATGCATAGTATGAAATCAGGACTGATTTTGGCCGGAGAACCGATGGGTCTCCTAATCGCACAGAGCGAAGGGGCGCTTGACAGTGTAAGCGGGTATGACCTGGCCGTTGCCGGCGCAGAATTCAACGTTGCTGTAGGAGTTGCCCGTTTGGGTCATCGTGTCACGTACATGACGAAATTGGGGAAAGATCCGTTCGGCCTGCGGATTATTCATGTTTTGGACGACAACAAAATCGGCAATGAATTTGTCGCTTGGAGCGATGAACGGAAAACAGGGTTTATGCTGAAGAGCCGCGTAAGCGAAGGAGATCCGGATATTTTCTATTTCCGCGCCGGTTCGGCGGCGTCTGCGCTGTCTGCAGAAGATGTTGAAAAAATTCATTTTGAAGAATATTCGCATATTCACCTTACGGGTATTTTGCCGGCATTGAGCGAATCAACGCGGGAAGCTGTAAATCTCATGTTTGACAAGGCGCGCGCCGCCGGACTGCTGATTAGCTTTGACACGAACTTACGGCCGCAGCTCTGGCCAAGCCAGGAGGTCATGATTCAATCGATCAATGCGATGGCAGCCAAAGCGGACATTGTCCTGCCGGGGACGGCGGAAGGAAAAATCCTCATGGGCAGCGATGATCCGAAAGCAATTAATGACTTTTATCTTGCCAGCGGCGCGAAAACGGTAATCACAAAATGCGGCAGCGCCGGTGCGTTAGTATCGGAAAAAGACGGTGAATCTTACATGGTTCCGGGATTTAAGGTGGAAAAGGTTGTCGATACGGTCGGAGCCGGCGACGGGTTTGCCGCCGGGGTCATTACCGGACTTATGGAAGGCCTGACGATGCGGGAAGCCGTTCGGCGCGGCACGGCTATCGGCGCCATACAGGTGACGAACCGCGGAGATAATGAAGGATTGCCGACAAGGGATCAGCTTAAGGCGTTTATGGAAAAATAAGGGATAACGAATATTCGCATACATATGTTGCAAGCTGCCGGCGCAGAGGAAGGCGCCGGCAGTTTTTGTACGCATATGGTTATGCAGACAGCAATTTTGCAGGCGCGCGCGGGCCGGCGGCGATAAACCGGCAGCCGGAACGATAAAAACTGGAACCGGGCATGTTTTTTGCCGTTTCCCCGTTCACAGCGGTGATGTTTTTTGTAAATATGGTATAATATACTAAACATGTATTTTACGGCGCCATTGCCGGTTTTCAAGCAAGGTGAAACCATATGGAAGAGACGACAATATACGGATCATACGGGGCGACGCTGCAGCTTGTCATGGAGCGTCTTGTCGCGGGAATAAGCGCGTACAGCGCCGAGATAAAGAAAAAGACAGGCGAAAATGCGTATGAGCATTTAATTTACCGTTTAAAATCGCCGGACAGCATGGCGGAAAAATGTATCCGCAAGGGACTGCCGCTGACGCCGCATTCGGCTCTTTGGGATATTCATGACGCTGTCGGCATTCGCATTATCTGCTGTTTCTTGGAAGATATTTATGAAAATATACGGCGCATTAAAGCGATGCAAGGCATCTGCGTCGTTGAAGAGAAAGATTACATACAAAATGCCAAGCCGAATGGATATCGCAGTTATCACATGATTGTCGAATTAGAAGCGCCCTATGAAGACGTTAAGGGAAGAAATCCGGGGTATTTTTTTGCGGAGATACAGCTTCGGACGATTGCGATGGATTCGTGGGCCAGTCTGGAACATCAAATGAAATATAAACATGACGTGAAAAATCCGGAAATGATTGTGCGGGAACTCAAACGCTGCGCCGACGAATTGGCGGCGTGCGATTTATCCATGCAGACGATCCGGAATTTGATTCATTCTGATCATTAACGTGAGGTGCAGTGATGAAAATACTGTTGGCGGAAGATGAAAAGGCCATGTCCATGGCGCTGGTTGCCGTACTGGAGCATTCCGGGTATGAAGTCGATGCCGTGTACGACGGGCTTGCCGCCGTGGAAAAAGGCCGTCAGAATATGTACGACTGCATGATATTCGACATCATGATGCCGAAACTGGATGGTATCGGCGCGCTGGAAGAATTGCGCCGTGGCGGCGATACGACTCCGGTTATTATGCTGACGGCAAAGGCGGAAGTTGATGATAAAATTACAGGACTAGATGCCGGCGCCGACGACTATTTGACGAAGCCTTTCGCCATGGGAGAATTGCTGGCTCGCCTTCGTTCCATGATGCGCCGTTCCGGCACGTCGTTTATGCCGTCCACCTTATCGGCCGGAAACGTGGAGCTGAATATAGAGGAACAAGCTTTGTCGTGCAGAAATTCCGTCCGTTTGGGCCATAAGGAAACGAAACTTATGAAATTTTTCATGCTTAATGCCGGCAAAGAATTGTCAACGGAAAGGATTTTGTCCCATATCTGGAAAGACGAAGAGGATGTAACCGAAGAAATTGTCTGGATATATGTGTCGTATTTACGGGAAAAATTGGCGGCTATACAAGCTGACGTGTACATTGCAGGAGAAAAGGGCCGGTCATTTTCACTGCAAGTCGGCAAGGCTGGGGAATGAGATTCAGGGTATAAACTTATGGATATGATAAAGCGGCTGCGGCGAAAATTTATTTTAATAGCAACAATCGGCGTCGTTATTATTGTGGCCGGCGCATTGGGACTTATCAACACGATCAGTTATATGCGCATGGAAACACAAATCGAAACGATTTTGGCCTATATTTCGCAAAATGACGGCAAAGTGCCGCTGTATGCGGTGCCGAAAGAAACAAAGTGGCTGGATGAACCGGATTGGTCTCAGAATGCGCCGGAATTTTCTTATCAAGTGAGGTATTTCAGCATTCAAGTTGATGCAGGCGGATACGTTAAAGATATCAACATTGCCAATATTGCGGCGTTTTCAAAAGAAGAAGCTGTTCAATATGCGAAAATGACTGCCCGGGACGGAAAACCGACAGGTTTTTTTGAAAAAAAACGGGCTAGTTACGGCTATATGGTAACGAAAAAAGAAAACGGCGACTATCTTATTGTCATTATGGACTGCACCCGTGATGTTGCGGCAGTACGTACGTTTATGCGGTACTCGTTATGGTTCGGCATCGGCTGCATTATTTTGTACGTCATTATCTTGGCGTCGCTGTGCAAGATGGCAATTAAACCCTTTGTCCGTAATATGGAAAACCAGAAGCGGTTCATTACCAATGCCGGACATGAATTAAAAACGCCCATTGCCATTATTTCGGCGAATACGGAAGCCCTGGAACTTATCAGCGGAAAAAGTCAGTGGACGGAAAATATCCTAAAGCAGGTGCAGCGTTTATCCAAGCTCATTAACGATCTCATCATTTTATCCAAACTGGACGAGCAGCATGAGCAGCTTGTTCTGGAAGATGTGAACGTGTCGGAAGTAACGGCAGCTGTTGCTCAATCTTTTCAGGCTGTTGCCCAAGATGACGGGAAAGCAATTTCCTGCCGCATTGCGCCGGATGTTTTCATTCGTTCCGATGAGAAACGGCTGTATACGTTAATTAATATTTTAATGGACAACGCCGTTAAATACTGCGATGACGGCGGCAGCATCGACGTTTCTGTTGCCGCCGGGAAAAGACAAAAAAGTGCCGTCGTTGCGATTGCCAATGATTATGCGGAAGGGGAGAATACAGATTATTCTCATTTCTTTGAACGGTTTTACCGGGGTGATGAATCGCATAACAGCAAAAAGGCCGGATACGGAATAGGATTATCGATGGCTGAAGAATTAATTCACAGTTTGAAAGGGAAACTTGGTGTTGCATATAAAAACGGTATTATCGTTTTTACGATAAAAATCAATTAAAAGTACTTGCCAAATCTCCATCTCCATGATAAAATATGTTTTGTGAAATGACATGGGGGTATAGCTCAGCTGGGAGAGCGCTTGAATGGCATTCAAGA
>CAZDQW010000036.1:8043-13977 GCA_964507845.1 uncultured Megasphaera sp. | reverse complement strand
AGGGCTGCCTCCAGGTGCTTCATGTTCATGTACTTCTTGCTGCCTACTGACAGCCGAGGTCCTGTTTATTTCAAGCTTTGGGCTGATAATAAACCATAAGCGGGCTCAGCCATGTAGACAGCCCGGCGAACAGCGCATTCAACGGCGTATGCCGCCAGCGTTCCTGCCGTACTGATGTCGGCTTTAATGTTTCCGACACTGGCAGCATAAAGAGAATCGCCATCAGCCATAGTATTAACCGGCCGTATGGCACGGACCATGCCGTTTCCTGCTAGGGCCGCTATTTTTTTCAGCTGCGCTTTACTAAATTTCCCGTTTGTTATAACGGCGCCAATTGTCGTATTTGTTGTGCCTGCTGCCCTCGGGCAGAAAAGCGTATCTCGCACGGCATATTCTTCTATCATGACACGGCGCGTATCTGCAAATGTTTTGCCATCTTCATTTAGCATCCCTGCAATAATATTGTTATGTTCATCCAGTACATCTCCTAAGGCATTAACGGCAATGACAGCGCCTATCTGCAAATCTCCCGCCTGAAGTGCATAAATGCCCAAGCCTGATTTCATCATGCCGGATGAGCCGCATAATTTTCCGACAGTTGCTCCCGTACCAACGCCGTAATTACCTTCACGAACAATATTTTCTTCCGAAGCAGCACAGGCCGCATATCCCATGGCGGCGTCCGGCCGAACATTGGCGCCGCAGCCTAAATCAAAAATACAGGATGCCACTACTAAAGGAACTTTGCAAATAGCTGTATCAAATCCAATATTACGTTCTTCCAGATATTGCATAACTCCGGCAGCGGCATTAAGCCCGAATGCGCTGCCGCCGCTGAGAAGAATCGCATGAATTTGTTCTGCCGCTGCAGCAGGATTTAAGAGCTCCGTTTCACGGCTTGCCGGGCCTCCGCCTCGAATATCGACGCTGCACGGTGCTCCGTCGGGAAAAATAAGAACCGTACATCCTGTTCCGCCTGCTTCATCTTGCGCACTGCCAATTTGGAATCCTTTTATCTGTTGCAATGGTATTTCCTGCATAGTATCTGCTCCTTTCAGCAAAACCTACTACCATAGCTCAAGTTATTTCTTTTGAAAATCTTTCCACAGCATACTCGGCTGAATCCCTGTATTGTTTTGATATTTCCCGTGCTGATACGTATCGTATTCGCCGTCAATATCGTGATAATAAATCTGGCAAATCTCTACATTGGGGTAAATACGGATCGGTTGAACGCAAAAAATTTCCAATGTCCAGTAACCGGCAAACCCGACATCGCCAAATCCTGCCGTCACATGAATAAATACGCCTAATCGTCCTACTGAAGATCGGCCTTCCAGCATAGGTATATATCCGTCCGTCTTTGTATATTCATTCGTCCGTCCCAAATATAATTTATTGGGCTGCAGAACATATCCGCTTTCCGGAATATCTATGACAGAAGCAGAATTGGGTTTTGCCATATCCAGTACATAATCATCATACACCATCAGCTGATTGTATAACGTCAGATTATAACTGTTAGGATTAACTCTTTCGGGATGAAACGGCGTAATGACGATTTCCTTCCCAAGATGTTTTACAATTTCTTTTCCTGATAAAATCATGTGTCAATCCCCTTACATTGTCTATAGGATATATTTATATATACAAAATTATATACTACACGGCGAAAATAAAAAAGTCCTTCCAGTTTCAGTCTTTCTTAATCCTCCGAGTTTTTACTTGCCGCGGCAAAAATACTCGGCATTCCATTAACGTCCGCACATCTTGTCCGGCATGTTTCATTGCTGCAGGCCCAAAACGCACCGTACCTCCCATTTCGCTTGATAAAATATCCCTCCTGGCAGCGGGGACACTTGTATTGCTTATCTGTGCCGCCTAACCTGGCTGGCGCATCGCATTGTTCCGTATGACGGCATGCCGGATACTGGGAACAACCGAAAAAATCTCCGTATTTGCCGTGGCGGAGCACCAAGGGATGGCCGCATATAGGACATTTTCTTTGTACCCCTATTGGGGAAAGCGTACATCGGCTAATTTCCACAATACGTTCGTTTAAAAAAGAAATTTGCCCGCGCAAAAAATCCTCTATCGTTCCATATCCCAGGCTTAGTTGATGCAATTGTTCTTCCCACACTGCCGTTTTATCCGGATAGGTCATGGCATCCGGCAGGGAATCGACAAGAAGATAGGCATTTTCTGTCGGACGCAAATATTTTTTCTTTCCTTCTTCCGTTAAAAATCTGCGCTGAATAAGTTCGCCGATAATTGCGGCTCGCGTCGCTTCCGTGCCGATCCCCTGTACTTCTTTTAACTTTTTCTTCAGCGACTCGTCTTTTACATACTTGTAAATTCCTTTCATGGCTTCCAGCAGTGTTGCCGCTGTAAACCGCGGCGGCGCTTTCGTTGATTTTTTATCGACAGAACCATTTGCATAAACAACCTTATCCCCTTTGCGGACAGGCGGCAAAAAATTGTCTTCCTCATCATCACTTTTTTCAGACTGATATAATGCTTTCCATCCCGCAACAAGCACGGTCTTGCCGCGTGCAATAAATTCTTCTCCTGCCGCCTCGATGTGGATGCGGCACTGTTCATATTCATGCACAGGATAAAATTGCGCCGCATACGCTTGCGCAATAAGAAAATAAATATGCTGCTGTATCTGCGTCAGTCTGTCGAAAGGACACGCAACCGTCGTCGGAATGATCGCATGGTGCGCCGTAATTTTCCGGTCATTCCATGCCCGGCTTTTTATGCGGCTGTCGGCGTTTTCCGCCCAGCCGGAAAGGTCGGATTGAGATATTTTCTGTAAGTTTCCCAGAATTATCGGTATATCTTTCTGCTGATTCAACGGCAGATACTCACAGTCTGACCGAGGATATGTCGTCAATTTTTTTTCATAAAGCTGCTGCGCAGTATCAAGAACTTGCTGTGGGCTGTATCCGTACCGTTTTCCCGCCAGGACTTGCAGGGATGACAGAGAATGAGGCAGCCGCTGCGGCTCCTTTTTTTTCGTCTTTTTCCATTCCGCAATACTCCCGGCAGGAGAACTGTTCAAACGGGAAAGAATTTCCTGCGCTTGAGTAATATCCATACAGCGTCCTTCTGAATCCAAACCGGGCTGCGTATCTTTTGGCTGCCACCGGGATAAAATTACGCCGTTTTTATGTCGGAACTGAACAGTGACAACATAATACGAAGCAGGAACAAAATGATCAATCTCACGCTGCCGCCGCACAACCAGTGACAGCGTTGGTGTCTTAACCCTGCCGATAGGAAACAGAACCTTATGACCATTTCTGCGGGCCGCTAATGTATATGCCCGCGATAAATTCATTCCCATAAGCCAATCCGCACGGCTCCGGGCTAAAGCAGAATCTTTCAGCGGGCGAAACTCCTCATTGTCACGCAAAGCTGTCAATGCCTCGTGAATGCTTTTTTCATCCAGTGCATTCAGCAAAATACGTTTTACCGGTTTAGTATTTCCGATATAATCCAGTATTTCGTCAATAAGAAGCTGCCCTTCCCTATCCGGATCTCCGGCATGGACGATTTCATCAGCTTCATCAATGAGGCGGCAAATGATTTCAAACTGTTTTTTGCTGTCAGGAGTAATAATCAGTTTCCATGTATCCGGAATAATAGGTAAATCGCGTTCATTCCATTGTTTATACTTACTATCATAATCCTGCGGTTCCGCCTGCTGAAGCATGTGGCCGTACGCCCAAGTAACGACGCCGCCGCCGGTTTCAATAAACCCGTTTCTTGGTTTCTGCGGTGGCGGCAGGCATTTTGCTAATTCCCTTGCTACGCTGGGCTTTTCGGCTATAAAAAGTATCATACAACTATCCTCGCATAGTTAGTGAAAATATGTAAAGTCCCAAAACGTATCTGCTTTTCATTGCCGATTACCTGCATATGTTCGCATCAACGAACACGGTAATGTCTACACAGATACTTTGGCTAATTGCGCAGCGGCTTTAATAACGTCGACAAAAGCGCGGGGAATTTCTGCGCCGCTTAATGATTGTCCCAGCATACGTCCCAGTATGACGCCTTTATTACTGTATAGCCATGCAAAATAGTATATGTACAGCGCTTTCGTATTTTTGGCGTTGACATTCATCAACATACGCGGCGGATAATCATGAAAATTAACATCCAATTTACGGCATGCTTTTTTAATCATATCGTTTGTCGCCCGGCCGTGTTCCCCATTGACGCTGTAAATAATTCGATCCAATTCCCGGCGGCGTTTTTTATCAATCATCGTTTTGGCTAAATCCATTTCAAAACAAATTTCTTCCGTAAAAAATACTCCGTTTTCCTGCTTGTGCCCGCCTTTTACATCTGCGTCATATAAAGCAACCGCCGGAATCTTGAAGTACTCCAGCAGCGTTTTAATTTTTCCTATGGAACTTTCACCGCGAGCATTGATCAGGCAAATGCCGTAGTAATGAAAAGGGATGCCCAATGTCTCCCCGAATAACTGAAAACACCCGTATTCTGTTTCCCCTTCAACAATGAGGACGCTGCGCGAGTAAAGGGCTTCTTTTATTTCCGGAAAATGCATAATAAGATGCTTTTTTATTTCTTCGCTGAAATCAAACGTCGCGCCGCAGGCAGCACAGACTTGCCCTTTGGCATCGCGGTACAGCCGGATGATATGACGGTAATCGTCTACCAGCGCATCTGTTGAATGGGTAACAATAAACAGCTGCCCCCGAAGCCCGTCAATGCCGAACAAATCCTTCAGTAATCTGCAGAAACACTCATCGCCGTTCGTCAAAAGTTGTTTATAATAATTTAATATGGAACGCTGCATATAGGGATGCAGGTGTACTTCCGGTTCATCAATAGAAACGACAAGCGGCAAATACCGCTGTCCTTTCTTATTAATGACAAGACTTTGTTCCAGCGGCCTGGCATGGCTTCGCGACATGATGAAAATCTGAGTAAGAATCCGCAGAGCCGCCAGCGATATAAATTTCATGTTGTCTGCTTTTGAACGATCCTGCCGGCTTAAAATATGGGATAAAAGAAAAATATTTATATAATATGACGAATCAAGCTGCCCCACTTCCACCTCATGGTTAATAAAATTTTGTATATCAGGATTGAGGCCGTCAATATGTATTTTAGTCCACTGGGTCAGACGGCGTTCCAACGCCCGGTACACCGTTGCCGGAACATGCATTTCTTCCGGCAAAACAGCCGAGTTGGGAATGTAATGGATGCAGCGTATTAAATCAAGCGGCAGCTGTTCCTGCGTTTCCAAGTCATACAGCCGGGGATAAATTTCTTCTACGCGTTTTTCTACCCGTATTTTTACATTATTGCGCCGTAATTCTGGAAATGCGGCAAGATATTCATTTTCCAGAGAAAATAAGTGAACTTCCAACGTAATAACAATTGGCTTATTCGGATCGGCATAGTCAGATTCCCTGATGCCGACGCCTTCGCTTAGTACAGATAGGAGCTGTAAAAATCCGCTTTTTCCAATGGCATTTTCCCCTACCAGATAATTAGCCTGTTCATGAAATGTCATGCTTACATCCGTAAAATTTCGGTAATTTTCAATACGCATATAGCGAATATACACGATATCACCGCCCATACTAATACTATATTTATCACGTTCTTTACGGAATTATACTGCGTTCATAATATATAAATTCGACGTGAAAAATTTTCTCCCTGCCGTATTAAAAAACGACGCTGCACGAAACATACATCAAGAAGTATTCGTTTTATTGTCGGCACAGACTCCTGCAACAAGAAAAGATAACTTCTTTGATCCTATCGGAACAAAGAAGTTATCTTCCACGCATTGTAACTTGGCCGTTTATTTATTTTGCAGAAAAGCTTCGGCAGCGGCCGCCGCAACAGAAATTATGACTTGGCCTCAGGCAGAATATACTCTTCCCG
>CAZDQW010000036.1:0-7943 GCA_964507845.1 uncultured Megasphaera sp. | reverse complement strand
GCGGCCGCCGCAACAGAAATTATGACTTGGCCTCAGGCAGAATATACTCTTCCCGAAGGCCATCCCGTTTGGCAACGGCGGCAATTGCCGTTGCTGCTGCCAATTTCATGCCTTTGCTGATATCCGATGGGCGGCAATCAATCGCTCCCCGAAAATACCGGGAAAAACAAACACGTTATTGACTTGATTCGGAAAATCGGACCGGCCTGATCCGACGATTCTGGCTCCGGTATCTTTGGCTCCATCAGTGTATATTTCCGGAATCGGATTTGCCATGGCAAAAACAATACTATTTTCTGCCATGGATTCTTGAGCAGCATTTAATCCTGCATCGCCTTCACAGATTGCGCCGTAAGTATCGCATAATGTATATCGGCCATGTAATACTTCTTTCTGCATAGCAGCCTACCGGCCGTATTTTTTACATAACTCGGACAGCCAATCGGCTGTATCAAGGCGCAAATCCCCTTCCCGCATCTGCCAATGCCAATTTCCCTCTGCAATTCCCGGAGTATTCATGCGGTATTTGCTCGGAAGGCTGAGGATGTCCTGCATGGGAATGATTGCTGTTTCCGCACGGCGGCTGTATACATAGTCAATCAAGGCACGGACAATATCTTCGGAAGATGCATCGTCTCGGAGCTGCAGAGTCCGGCGCACCTGCAGGCGCTGCGGTTCCGTTAAATCTTCTTCATACCATCCCCGCGTCGTATTGTTGTCATGGGTTCCTGTATAAACCACCGAATTCGGCTCCGTATCAAACGAATACATGCCGTCCGGCCTCTCTTCCATATGGAAATGCAGAACTTTCATGCCCGGAAGCGCAAGAACGTCTTTCATAGCACACACATCATCGGTAATAATGCCCAGATCCTCGGCAACAAACGGAATATGGCCGATCTGCTCATATACGGCACGGAACAGCTTTAATCCCGGCCCCTGCACCCAGTTTCCGTCACGGGCAGTCTTTGCTCCAGCCGGTACAGCCCAGTACGATTCCAACCCGCGGAAATGGTCTATGCGGATTTCGTCCACCATTCGGTATAGGACGCGGAAACGCTGCACCCACCATTTGTAATTGTCTTTTTCCATGGCATCGTAATCATAAAGCGGATTTCCCCAAAGCTGCCCTTCCGTACTGAAATAATCAGGCGGAACACCGGCTGCGGCAGCAGGATTTCCTTCATCATCCAACTGGAACAACTCCTGATGAGCCCAGCAGTCTGCACTGTTATGGGCGACAAACATAGGCACGTCGCCTAAAACAGAAATACCGTTTTCATGAGCATACCGACGCAGCGCACACCACTGGCAGTAAAAAATATATTGCACGAATTTATACTGGTCGACAGCTTCTGCCAGCTGCAGCGTATAACGGGACAAAGCATCGGGATGGCGGCGGCGTATTTCTTCAGGCCACGCAGTCCACGAAACACCTTCAAACAAATCGCTAAGGGCGCAGAACAATGCATAATCGTCAAGCCAATACGCATTCTCCCTGCAAAAATCTTCATATAAACTCCAAGACACGGATAATCCTTGACGGGGCGGCAGACTCCACAAAACATCTTTTTTATACTGCCATTGTTCGTCCCACGTTTCTGCCGCCGCAGCTTGGGTCTTAAACTTCATCAGCGCCTCGTCCGATACCCATCCCCACTGGTTAAGCATATCAAGGGAAATCAACTTTTCATTTCCGGCAAAGGCAGATCGGGAAAGATACGGCGAATCTCCCGTCAGCGGTGGTGTGAGCGGCAAAATCTGCCATACGCTCTGGCCGGCCGTTTTCAGAAAATCGATGAACCGATATGCTTCCGGTCCCAAATCGCCGTTTCCGTACTGCGACGGCAAGGACGTCGGATGCAGCAGAATACCGGCCCGCTTGCGCTCGGCAGTCTTTCCCTGCAAGATGATCTTGCTGAGTGGAGGCAGCGTCAGCGTAATACGGCTGTTTGTCGATTGAACCGGCTTCATGCGCGGATCCAATGCATCCTTCATTTTCCCGTAAGCCAATCCTTTCGTATAGATACTGATCGTGCGAAGCGCCGTCGTATTGCGGTTCATCACAATGACAAAGAAACCGTCTTCGCTCTCTTTTCCAAAGACATCTCTGCCGCCTTCAATACTGCGTGCATAGGCAATGACGTCGCCGTCGGCATATAACGGAATGAACCGTCCCGTCTGCAGCGCATCATGACGCCGGCGCAGCGCCGCCAGTTCTTTTGTCCATCCCAAAATTTCCTGGTCTTCATGCCCCCACGGGAAGGTACGTCGGTTATCAGGATCTTTGCCTCCCAAAACGCCGGCTTCATCACCATAGTAAATACACGGCGCGCCAGGTACCGTCATCTGCCATGTCAGCAGTAAACATAACCTTTTTTTACCCACCTCCGCAGCGGAATACGTTGGCGTTTCTCCATTCGCCGACAGAACCGTCAAAATACGTTCAATATCATGGCTGCTGATAAGGTTGAGCATCGCATAGAAATATTCAGCCGGATAGTTTTCTATTAAGTGCGTTACTTCTGCGGCGACTCGCCGTCCATCCTTGCGGCCGATGATAAAATCGACGATACTGGCCCGCAGTACATAATTCATTGCGCTGTCAATATCATAGCCGCACAAGTATTCCCTTTGTTCATCGTAACTGATCTTATTCGACGCATCTTCCCATACTTCACCGATAAGCACAGCATCCGGATCTTCTTCTTTCAGCGTTTTATAAAAATGACGCAGAAATTTTACGGGAAGCTCATCGATTACATCAAGGCGCCATCCTTTAATGCCTTGCCTGAGCCAATACCGCAGCACGCTATTTGCATCGTTGATGATAAAATCCATATACGACGGCTCTGTTTCTTCCACGTTCGGCAGATCCGCAATGCCCCACCACGACTCGTAGCTGCACGGATAATTTGTAAAACGGAACCAATTGTAATACGGCGAATTTTCAGACTGATACGCTCCTATGCTGTCATAATTTCCAAACCGGTTGAAATAGATGCTGTCCGCGCCTGTATGGCTGAAAACGCCATCCAATATGACGGCAATTCCTTCTTCTTTCGCCGCCCGGCAAAATTCGGCAAACTCTTCGTTTGTCCCCAAAAACGGATCGATTCGATGGTAATTGGCCGTACCATAACGATGATTGCTGCTGCTTTCAAATATGGGATTCAAATAAACCGCTGTCACGCCCAAGGATTTTAAGTAAGCAAATTTTTCCCGAATGCCTGCCAAATTACCTCCGAAAAAATCATAATACCTGATTTCTCCCGTTTCAGGCCGTTTCCAATATTCCGGAAGATCGTCCCAATCACTGTGAATAACGGCGCCTTTTTTTCCTCTCAAGGTTGCTGTCGTATTCTCGCCGCGGCAAAATCTGTCGGGAAATATTTGATACACGATAGCATGCTTGAACCAATCCGGCGACTTGCCGTGCTTATCGTACACCGTAATCTGATATGCCGGCGGTTCTTGATAGGCGATGCATCCCGGGCCGCCTAATTTTTCGTCATTATTTCCATAATAGACTGTTTGTCCATCATATTGAACGATGAAATAATACCAGAGCAGGCACCCTTTTTCAGGCATCGTCAATACAACTTTGAAAACATCCCCCTCCCATATCATCGGAACGATCGTTTCCCCTGCATTGCTCTGCCAAAGGCGAACGCTGGCCTGCCAGTTTTCTTCCTTATTTTTCGCGGCACGCAGCCGCAGAATAACCGTCCCTTCCGTGGGAACTGCGCCGAAGACAGATCGGAAATACAGTTCATGGGAATTATGGTATAATCCTAAATCCATATAAATCTCCTTTATAAAATCCCCCGTCAGCATTTAGTCTGCGGGGGATTAAATTACTTTTTCATTTATTATTCCAATATGTGTTTATACAAATCTGCATAAGCTTGGGCTGAACGATTCCAGCTATAGTCAGATTCCATCGCATTTTTCACAAGACGATCCCATAACGCCGTGTCTTCGTAATAGCCCAGCGCTTTCTTTGCCGTAAACAATAACTCATGAGCATTGAAATTCGGGAAGGTCAACCCGTTTCCCTGATGTGTATATTTATCAAATGGAATAATTGTATCGCTCAGTCCGCCGGTTTCACGAACAACAGGAATGGCGCCGTATTTCAGCGCAATCAGCTGACTTAATCCGCAAGGTTCATATCTCGACGGCATGAGGAAAATATCGGCAGCCGCATAAACGCGATGGGCCAAGCTTTCGTTAAAAAGAATATTAGCCGATACTTTAGACGGATAACGGCGGGCTAAATCACGAAAAGCTTCTTCATACTGCCAGTCTCCGGTGCCGACAATCACCAGCTGAACGTCATCTTCAACAAGTTCGTCCATGATGCGCGTTACCAGGTCCATTCCCTTGTCTTCAACGAGACGGGATACCATGGCCAGCATGGGCAGACCGCGCCGTATGGGAAGCCCGAGTTCACGGCGCAGCGCATCCTTATTCGCCCGCTTGCCGGTTCTGGCGTTTTTCGACGTGTACTGCTGGAAAATATTCATATCCTTTGCCGGATCATACACATCTTCATCAAGGCCGTTGATAATGCCTGCGACTTTGTCCTGATTTGCCCGAATATATCCGTCCAGCCGTTCACCGAAATACGGATACGTAATTTCCTGTGCGTACGTCGGGCTGACGGTCGTAATATAATCGGCATATACCATGCCGGACTTCATATAATTCACCAAACCGTCGCATTCCAAATTACCGTTATTGAACAAATACTGCGGCAGGCCGATAATATCCTGCATAATGGACGGCGGATAAATTCCTTGATACTTCAGGTTATGAATCGTATAGACGAATTTCATGTCTTTATAAAAATCGTCATGGTAAAAATCTTCCTTCAGGAATACGCCGAGCATTCCGGTGTGCCAGTCATTCCCGTGAATAATATCCGGCTTGAAGCCGACTTTCGGCAGCATCGTCAAGACAGCGCGGCAAAAATAAGCAAACCGTTCGTCATCATCGGCATACCCATACAAACGATCCCGCTTAAAATACCATTCATTATCAACAAAATATACTTTCACGCCGTTCAGGTCGATTTCATCTACACCGTAATACAGCTGACGCCACGCCAGATTAACAATCCCCGTCGTGACCTGCTTCATCTGCGCTTTGAGTTCATCGCTGATTAAACTGTACTTCGGAATAACTAAACGTACATCCATACCCTTAGCCGCCAATTCTTTCGGCAATGCGCCCATGACGTCAGCCAAACCGCCGGTCTTGATAAATGGAACTGCTTCTGACGCCACGAATAATATATTTACCATTTTTTATCCCTCACTTTCTCATTAAAATTTCAATTTATTACATGTACTATTCCGCTTTTATTTTTTTATTTTCGTCGATTTCGCCGTTTTTTTGACAGCAGTCTTGGTTTTTGAAGTTTTTCTGACAGATTTTCCCGCTGTTTTAGAGGCGGCAGCTGCCGTACGCGCCGGCGTTTTTTTTGCTTTAATAACCGGTTGGCCTATTGTCAGCGATTTTTTTTTATCGGCAGTTGACTTCAACTGCAGGTAAATCGTAGCCAGCGGCGGCAACGTTAATTCCAGCGATTGTTCCATGCCGTGCATAGGAATATCCTGGGCTTCAAATTCGCCCTCATTGAGAACGTTAGAACCTCCGAATATTTCAGCATCGCTGTTGAATACTTCCACATACACTCCCTTGCGAGGCACGCCGAAACGATACGAATGACGGACGACAGGAGTAAAATTACACGCTATAACCGTCATATCCTCTTCGTCGGCACCGCTGCGGAAAAAGACAATTACACTGTTGTCTCTGTCGTCGCAGCTGATCCACGAGAAACCGGACCAGTCACAATCATCTTCCCAAAATTCGGGATGAGATACATAGTAGCTGTTCAGCTTTTCCATATAGCCGTGCATGGCTTTATGCATAGGATAATCCAGCAAATGCCAATCTAAGCTGTCATCATATTTCCATTCGATAAACTGTCCGAAATCTCCGCCCATGAACAACAATTTTTTACCGGGATGGGACATCCAATATCCGTAAAATGCGCGGAGTCCCGCAAATTTCTGCCAGTAATCTCCCGGCATTTTATCAAGAAGCGAATGCTTTCCATGGACAACTTCGTCATGGGACAACGGCAGAATGAAGTTTTCGGAAAAGGCATAACAGAGGGAAAACGTAATAAGATTATGATTATCTTTCCGGAACAGGGGGTCCATCGACATGTATCTCAGCATATCGTTCATCCAGCCCATGTTCCATTTGTAATTAAATCCCAATCCGCCCACATCGACCGGCTTGGTAACGAGCGGCCACGCCGACGATTCTTCGGCAATCATCAGTACATGCGGAAATTCGCTGAATACGGCTTTATTTAAATTGCGCAGGAAATCGATCGCTTCCAGGTTTTCCCTGCCGCCGTATTTATTCGGCTGCCACCGGCCGTCTGAATGGCCGTAGTCAAGATACAGCATATTCGCCACGGCATCAATGCGCAGCCCGTCAATATGAAACTGACTCAGCCAGAACATAGCGCTGGAAATAAGGTAAGACTGAACTTCCGTACGGCCGTAGTCGAAATTCATTGTATCCCATTCTTCATTTTCCGCCAGTATTTTATTGCCCGATTCATAGCAAGGCTCTCCGTCAAAATAACGCAGACCATGAGCGTCGCGGCAGAAATGGCCGGGCACCCAGTCGAGAATGACGCCGATGTCATTACGGTGGCACATGTCAACAAGATACATCAGGTCTTCCGGCGTGCCGTAACGGCTTGTCGCCGAAAAATACCCTGTAGCCTGGTACCCCCATGAGCCGTCGAACGGATATTCACATAACGGCATAATTTCAATATGGGTATAATGCATGGACTTGACATATGCTACCAGCTGTTCGGCAATATCCCTGTACGTCAGCATATTGCCTTCTGCGTCCCGCCGCCATGAGCCGAGATGCACTTCATACGTCAGCATGGGTTTGCTGTAAGAATCATACTGCGCGCGGCTTTCCTGCCACTTTTTATCCTTCCATGTATAGCGGAGTTTCGTTATTTTAGACGCCGTATTAGGCCGGACTTCCGACCAAAATGCATAGGGATCGCTTTTTAAGATCACTTCGCCCGACGCCGTAGTAATGGCATACTTGTAAATATCGCCTTCTTTCAGCCCCGGTATATACGCTACCCAAATACCGTTTCCGGCTTCATTTCTTTCCATCGGATCGGCTTCAACGTTCCATTGATTAAAATCGCCGACAACGCTGACTTTCCGGGCATGCGGCGCCCATACGGAGAAACGCACGCACGATTTGCGGCGCAGAACGGTAAAATGTGCCCCAAACATACGGTAACTGAAATAATTTGTCCCTTGATGGTATAGGTATGTGCCGTACTCGTCAATTGTACTGAGTTTCATATTTACCATCCCCCTGACCTTTTATACTATAACCGGTTTGATATGCCAAATATCGGACGCATATTGCTGGATTGTCCGATCGCTGGAGAAATATCCCGAACGGGCGATGTTAACGGCACTGGCGCGGAACCACTGACTTCCCTGTCCATAACGGCGGGAAATTTCTTTTTGCGCTTCACAGTAGGCGTCAAAATCCTTCAGCACGAAAAATTCGTCATTTCGATCCAGCAGCGATTCGTAAAGCATGCCGAAGTATTCATCTTCCAACGTTCCGTCAACCAAAGAATTCATCAACCGGCGGATGCGCGGATCCGAACGGTACATATCCCAGGAAGAATACCCGCCGTTTATATAGTAATTCATGACTTCATCTGCCCGAAGACCGAAAATAACGCAGTTTTCATCGCCTACTTCGCGATGTATTTCCACGTTGGCCCCGTCCATCGTCCCCAATGTGACAGCGCCGTTCATCATGAACTTCATGTTTCCTGTGCCTGATGCTTCTTTTCCTGC
>CAZDQW010000035.1:0-14167 GCA_964507845.1 uncultured Megasphaera sp. | reverse complement strand
GACAAGGTCTTTTGGATGAATGGTACCGACGGAAATGTTGCTGATCTGACTATTCGGTGAAAGGGAACATAAGCTTCTTCTTCGGGATTTTTGAAATTTAGGAAATTTTACTTGACAAGGAATAAGGCAATCTGTAAAATAATTAGGTAAGCTTTTTACTTGGACTCCACTTAGCCCCGGAGAAAAAGACTTAAAGCTTGGTTAGTTAAAGTTGTATCAGGGAGGAATTATACAGCATGAAAACCACATTTATGGCTAATGCCGGCAACATCGAACGCAAATGGTTTGTTGTTGATGCTGAAGGCCAGACATTAGGACGTCTTGCTGCCGAAGTAGCCAAAGTTCTTCGGGGAAAACATAAACCTACATTTACCCCGCATGTAGATACAGGCGACTATGTAATTGTAGTAAACGCAGCAAAAGTTAAAGTAACTGGTAAGAAAATGGTTCAGAAAACGTATTTCCGTCATTCCGGTTATCCCGGCGGCGCTAAGTTTACGAAACTTGGACATATGCTTGAAAACCGGCCTGAACGGGTTGTAGAAATGGCTATTCGCGGCATGCTGCCGAAGAATCGGCTAGGAGAACAGATCTATCGCAAACTTAACGTTTATGCTGGCGCAGAACATCCGCATCAGGCTCAGAAACCTGAAACGATGACTTTAAATATTCGTTAATTATACCGGGAGGAAAATTTCATGGCAGTAGCACAGTACTACGGCACTGGCCGTAGAAAAACCTCCGTTGCCAGAGTCCGTCTGGTTCCGGGTCAGGGAAATATTACAGTAAATAAAAAAGATTTAAATGAATATTTCGGCCGTAAAACGTTGGAATTAATTATAAAACAGCCGCTGGTGCTGACGGGTGTTACGGAACAGTATGATATCATTGCCGACGTAAAAGGCGGCGGACCTTCTGGACAAGCAGGCGCTATTCGTCACGGTATCAGCCGGGCATTACTGGAAGTTGATCTTGATTTCCGTCAATCCTTAAAAAAAGCAGGCTTCTTAACTCGCGATTCTCGTGAAAAAGAACGTCGTAAATATGGTTTGAAAAAAGCCCGCAAGGCTTCGCAGTTCTCGAAACGTTAATCAGGTTTATTTACATATAGTTCCAGCCTACGCACTAAAGACGCAAACATTTTGTTTGCGTCTTTTTTTGATTTTGCATAATTGTTTTTGATAAAAGAATAGGTACAGGATGATTCTATTGATGCAGATGACTCGATAAAAACAGACTGTGCGATATGCTGTCCGCATGAAAACTTAACGGACGGCAGAATGGAAAAAAACGCCATATGCTTCAAACGCAGGCGTTTTTTAGATAAATGAAATAAATTTTAGTTTTGAAAAAGGAGGCGTACTGGTTCGTGGGTCTCGTATATTTGGCAGCTCTTTATTTTTTTAAATTCGGCGTGCAATCGATAATAATACTGACATACGTTTCGCCGTCCATGTTTTTCATAATTGTGTACATACCTTTTGTGTCGGGAAGCGCTCTTTGTAATGCTGCGCTGTGCCATTTTTCAACGTACATGGTCAAACTGCCGGTTTCTTGTTTGTTTTCCGACTGATTTTCGCCATCACGGGGAAGGATCTTATCATTCATGGGATTGCTACCATCTTGGGAGTGCAAGGTAATCGTTACGGCGCGGCCGTGTTCAAAGACGACTTCGTATGTTCCGGCGGCATATAGTTTAAGCGTGTCGCCTTGTGCAAAAGGATGTCCGAATTGCGCTTCCCATGCATCGGCCGTATCACCGAGTCCGGAGATTTCACCGACCGTTTCTTCCTGAGCAATGTTGTTTTTTTCAGAGGTTGTCTGTGCTGGGGATTTTTTGTTTCCGACGTTTTCCGTGTCGGCACATCCGGCGCTGATAAGCAGCATAAATATGGCGGCGGCAAGTATACATAGCTTTTTCATTGTCGGTACCTCCTGTGTTATGAACGCCGGCGGCGTTTGTCTCCGCCTTTATGCCGCAATTTGTGGCGTTTGTTTTTTGTTGGTTGATACGTGCTGGCCGGTAATTTGTCTTTATAGATTTTTTTCTTTTTCGGCGGCGCAGCGCTGGCTTTTGTTTTTACTTGCCCATCGGCGGTGTATTTCGTTATCGTTGCATGGATGCTGCGTTCAATCCGGCGTATCCAGTCTTCATCGGCACGGGTTGCGAACATGACGGATATTCCGGCGTTTCCGGCGCGGCCTGTGCGCCCGATGCGGTGGATGTAGTAGTCGACATCACGGGGAACATCGTAATTAAATACATGGGTAATGCCTTCAATGTCGATTCCGCGGGCAGCAATATCCGTGGCGACCAGTATCTGTGTTTTGGCTTTTGAAAAGTCGCGCAGCACTTGCGTCCGCCGGCCCTGCGTCATATCGCCGTGGAGTGCTCCGATATTAAATCCTGCGGCGATGAGTCTGCTCGCCAGCATACCGGTTCGTTCCTTTGTGTTGCAGAATACAATGGACAGATACGGATTCATTTCCTGAAGCATGGAGCACAGTGCGTCGAATTTACGTTCTTCATCCATCATATATATGCGCTGCTCAATCTTTTCTAAGGCAATAGTTTCTCCTTCCAAAACGCGCAGGACTAAGGGATTCTGCATATGTTTCTTGGCCAGTCCGCGGATCTTATCGGGGATCGTTGCGGAAAAAAAGAGGAGCTGACGGCGTTTCGGCGTCATGCTGATGAGCGTGTCCACTTCTTCTAAAAATCCTGTCTGAAGCATTTGATCGGCTTCATCTACGATGACCTGTCCAACGCCGCTTAAATCTAAAGAATTACGCCGGCAGTGATCCAGAAGACGGCCCGGCGTTCCGATAATAACATGAGGGTGCCGCCGCAGTTTCTGCAGTTGATTTTCAATGGTTCGGCCGCCGATCAGGCTGAGAACGTCAATGCCGAGAGGATCAGCGAAAGAAACGGCTACGTCGGCCAGTTGGCGGGCCAGCTCGCGCGTCGGAGCGACAATGAGTACTTGTTCCATATAAACATCTGGCTTGATTTTCTGCAAAGACGGCAATAAAAAGGCAAATGTTTTTCCTGTTCCGGTCTGAGCCTGCGCTAATATGTCACGTCCTGTAAACAGCGGCGGAATGGCTTGTTCCTGGATTGCTGTAGGTTCCTGCACTCCCTGCTTTTTCAATAAGCTGCAAAGCACGGAGGAGATGCCGAGAGATTGAAACGTTTTTGCCATAGTGATAAAGATACCTTTCTTATATTAATGAGTATATATAATAAATGCTAACCATATTGTACACAAGACATAAATTTTTCGCAATACATGCGGCATGCGGCAATATATTTCCTACCGATACTTACTACCCATTTCAGGTCGGTTTATGGTATACTTAATTAGCAATGCAGGTATTTGATGGACTAGCGGAGGGTAATTTATATATGGCAGGCTGTCGTGACGTCATTCGTCAGTGCGTATTTATGTGTTTTTTCATCATTCCCATTCCTATTGGGGCATATACGATTCATAATGGTTCCAGCGCGGCCGTGGCATTGATAAGCTATGTATTCTTGTCGTTTATTGTCCCGTGGGCCTATTTGGGAAGTACGGAAGCGCGGTTCGGTCCGAAACAGCGGCAGATTGGCAGGGCTGTATTTTCTGTTTCGTGGTTTGCCGTGGCAGCGGCGTTTGTCCTGTTCTGCGCGTGTATGGACGAGTTGTGGAAAACGTCATCGTTTTGGGAATGGCCGACGATTGGCCGTGATATAGTCTTCATCATTGGCATGTACGGAAAGGTCTGCGTGACGCTGCTTCTGGCATACGGCACGGCGTGCCTCGCCGAATGCGGACGAAACGAAAGAAGGTGAGCGCATGGCAGAAACGGCGCTTATGCGTTTTCGGGCGATTATCCGTCTGGCAATATGGATCGTGCCGCTGCCTTTCGGTGCAGCGGCATCGGGCAATAATTTTTTTGCATCTGTAGGGCTGCTTGTTTTCTTGCTGGCTTCGTTAAGCCTGCCGGTTACGGTACGGCACCGTCAGGTGAAACGGACCGGCACATCTGTTTATGCACCGATAGGCGCGCTGCTGTACGGCGGCGTGATTTCCCTGTGTATTGCCGTCGGCGTTTTAAATGGTTTTATGGGATATGACTGGTGGAAGGACCATGTGTGGCGGACTGCCGTGTTTTTCTGCTGGATGATCGGCACGATATCCCTGCAGTCGTTCATGGCTTGGGAAATCGAAAAATGGCAGGCCGTTTTACGTAAAAAATGGTATTCCGAATTTATGGATCCGATTTTATACAGCTTGCCGCTGCCGTGCGCCGTAATGGGCATGCTGCTGTTTCCCGCTGTTTCAGGAACGGTTACTTCAAGCTTGGTTATCGGCGTCATGGGGATCATGGGATTTGGTTTCCTGGCCATGGGAATAGTTGTCATTGCCGTTTTCGCGTTTTATTTTTTTCCGCCTAAAACTATTCCAAGGAAGAAACGGGTTCTGCAAATTATCCGTATTATAATTATGACGGTCGTCTGGATCGGCAGCAATCATCTGCTGTTTAATAGTCAATTTCGGATTTTCAGCACGGTTATTTTCCAATTTATGCCGGTCGTACAGAATAACATACTGGTGTTCATTACGCCGTTTGTGACGGAAAGTGTTCTGGTCATTGCTGCCGTTTCCGTTTCTAATATTGCAGTGATGGCTGCGGAAAAAGCAATAAAGGACAGTTAGAAAAAATAGGCGTTGTTTAAAGTCAAGCAAACATATTCTCCTGTTCTTTTCCCGCACCGGTTTATGTTGACGGCAAGTTACAGGCAGCAGGGCAAGATGACAGGATCTGTGCCCAAAATAAGTTTATTGGAACGGCAATTGTGAAAATCTGTCGGCAGATGTTTTATGCCCGGACGGTCTTCTGTTAAGCAAATAATTAAGTAATTTAGAGGATTGATTGTATATCAGCCGTATCCGGGGCAGGCGATGAGGCTGTTCCGAGATAGGAGGGGTAGTATGTCTATGCATCATAATGAAATATGTACGTGCCCACAGTGCGGTAAAAACAGCGAATTTACGGTCTGGAGCAGCATCGATATCCAGGAGAATCCGGAGATGAAGGGACGTGTCGAGTCGCTGGAAGCGTTTACGTTTGTTTGTCCTCATTGCGGACAGCGGCAACTCATCGATTATAATTTTTTGTACAACGATGGGGACAACCGGCTTATGATATACCAGGTTGTTGACGATGAAGGGGAAACAGCGGCGCGCCGGTCTTTCGGCGGCCGTGGGATATCTGCATTGAAGTCTTTTTTGCCGTATACATTCCGCATTGTTCGGTCTCTGGACGAATTGCTCGAAAAAATGCGCATTGCCGGCGCCGGTCTTGACGATCGTATTATTGAGCTTTTCAAGGTGCTGGCTATGCGGCAGGCGGCGGCCCTGTATCCGGAGTTTCACGGCAGCGAAGGCTGGTTTATCCAAAACGGTGAAGGAAAATGGATCATTCATCTGATTGACGGTGAAGCAGATCAGGCTCTGGACGTCGATTATGAGGACAGTTTCCGTGAGTTGTACGGCGCCGTGGCACGAGAGTACAAAATAGAACTGGATGAAAAATCAAAGGATGTTTTTGTTATCGATCAGGCGTGGGCGGAAGAATTTGTGAAAACAGTTATGACGTAAATAAAAGGCATAAAAAGGGCTGCCGTACGGGAAAAATTTCCGCCGGCGGCCCTTTTTATGGTGTATATAGCGGAAAAAAACTCAGAATATTAAGAGTCTGTATATCAAAGATGCAAGAAAATAGAGAGAAAGTGGGGAAAGACGGCGAGAAAAGCAAGTTGGCGGAAGCGATTACTTGCACAGTCATGATGGAGTGTTATATAATAATACGTATATGTAGATCTTTCTCAATATATGGTTATTACGAAGAAAAGGGGCTCTGATATGTATCACATAAGTATCCTGACCGGACGTCAGGATGAAGATGAGTTTGGAGAGCGGCTGCATGATATAGCGCGGGTCGAATATTGCCCGCCGGCTGATGAAGACACGATGGCCGACTGTATGGAAGATGCAGACGTCATTATCTGCAAGTCCGAGCGGATACCAGGTTCGCTTATTGAACGGCTTGATGAACTGAAGTTAATTGTCGTCATGGCGACGCGGTGCAGCAACGTTGATGTAGAAGCGGCGGCCCGTTGCGGCGTCCTTGTTGTCAATAACGCCTTGTACTGCGCCGATGATATTGCCGATCATACCTGCGCCATGATCTTGGCGCTTATCCGGCAGCTGCCGGAATACCACACAGATGTCCGGGAAAACGGACGATGGAAATACGGCGCCGTTTCTTGGCCCATTCACCGCATCGGCAGCAATCTCATCGGATTAGTGGGTTTTGGTCACCTCGGCCGCGCCGTAGCCTTGCGGATGCAGGCGTTCGGCTGCCCGATCCAGGCGTATGATCCCTTTGTCAGCGCAGATATTATGAAGAAGAGCCGTGTCCGGCCCGTTGATATGGATGAGCTTCTTGAGACGAGCGATGTCGTGTCTCTGCACTTGCCGCTCAATGAATCGACGCAGTATATTTTCCAGGAGGAGCAGTTTGAGCAGATGAAAAAAGGGGCTATGTTCGTCAACTGCTGCCGCGGCGGCCTTGTCGACGAAGCATCGCTGTACCATGCCGTCGAAGACGGGCATATCCGCAGTGCAGCCTTAGACGTCTTGTCCATGGACAATCCCAGCCCTATGCTGCTTAAGATGCTCGACCGTCCGGAATTTCTGCTTACGCCCGGCGTTGGTTTTCACTCAGTCGAAGCGGACAGACAGGTCCGCGATGATGCGGAAAAGTATATCCGGCTGTTTTTTGCCGGCCGGTATAATGAACTGCCGGTTGTAGCTGCCGGGGAATATACGATGTAAACGGGCGACATGAGGGATTCTTATATGATATACAATGAAAGGGGCTTTTGATTTGCATATTCGGAAACTTGCCGCTGCGGCTTTATGCTGCTGCGTCTTTTTGGGCGGCTGCAGTGTATCGAACCGCGATGAAGATAAACAAAATCTGCCGGCGCCGAACCCGGAAACCGCGGCAGAGACAGCAGCGGCAGCGGTGCCGGAAAAAGGCATTCCTGTTCTCATGTACCATATGATCGGCGATGAGCCTGACAATGACGCTGTCCTTTTGGAGTCGCACCTGCGCGAACAGATGCAGTATCTTAAGGACAATGGGTTTCATCCTATTTCTCTTGACCAGCTTTATGATTATATAGTTCACGGAAACGCTGTGCCGGTAAACCCTGTCGTACTGACGTTTGACGACGGGTATCCTGATACGTACTCTGTAGTCATGCCGCTCATGAAGGAGTACGGGTATCCCTGCGCCGTCTTTGTTCCGACGGACGATACGGATAAGGGGCTTCGTTTGACGTGGCAGCAAGTAAGAGAAATGCAGGAAGCCGGCATGACGATTGCTTCGCACAGCTACCGTCATGAACGGCTCACTGATATGGATAGAGCGACTGCGGAAGAATACGTGCGTCTTTCTCAGGGGAGGCTGAAAGAAGTTC
Source organism: uncultured Megasphaera sp. (assembly GCA_964507845.1). Classification (GTDB taxonomy): domain Bacteria; phylum Bacillota; class Negativicutes; order Veillonellales; family Megasphaeraceae; genus Megasphaera. Next base: position 6,633 of record CAZDQW010000035.1, on the reverse strand, counting down.
TGGGTACGGAGAATGAATATTTTTGCTATCCCTACGGCAGAGCTGATGAAGCGGTACGGGAGCTGATGAAAGAGAACGGCATCAAATTGGCCGTCACCATGAATCCGGGATGGGCGAAATACGGCGACGACCCGTATGCCATACGGAGAATCTGGATCGGCAATCCCGTCGAACTGGAAAATTTTGCGCAGCGTATAACGACGGAACAGTACGAAGAACGGTAAGTTCCCATTCTCGATATTTCTGAGGTATCTATGAAGAAACATATAAAGGATATTGTGAAATTTTTGGTCGCGGTGCTCCTGTTTTTTGTCGTCACGTCTCCGATTGTTGTCTTGTTCGGGCCTTTTGACAACATCAAGAGGACTGTCGTCGGCGCTATTTTGAAAAGCCGCCACCCTCAGTACATTACATGGCTCTTTACACAAGATGAAATTGACCGTATTCTCGGAGGCATCAGCACGGCGCCGAAACAAGAGCTGTTTACTTTCAAAACGCGGACAGACTCGTCGCTGAAGCTCAAAAACATCGAGTCCAGCCGGTTTACAGGATTTTTGCTGGAAATTCCCAACCCTCGGCGCATTGAAGTGGCAACGGCGGAAAATATGGATGAAAAAGGCGATACGACAAGCGGCATTGCCCAGCGTCACGATGCCGTGGCGGCTATCAATGCCGGCGGATTTTACGATGCCAACGGAACGGGAACGGGCCGCATGCCGTACGGCTTTATCATTCACGGCGGACGGTTTCTCCTGGGGCAGCAGTCCCTTAATGAAGAAGTCAATGAGTTCGTCGGTTTTACGGCGGACGGAAATCTCATTGCCGGATCATACAGCAAAGGCGAACTTATCGACATGGGCGTGCGCGAAGGAATTTCTTTCGGACCGCCGCTGGTAGTCAACGGCGAAAAGATGATTACTGACGGTGACGGCGGCTGGGGCGTAGGGCCGCGCACGGCTATCGGCCAGCGGAAAGACGGCACGGTCTTGTTTCTTGTTATTGACGGCCGCCAGCCGGGATATTCCGTCGGCGCGACGCTGCGGGATCTGCAGAATATCCTCTACGAAGAAGGTGCTGTCATAGCGTCGAATTTGGACGGCGGTTCCAGTTCAACGCTCTATCTCAATGGACGGGTCGTCAACAAACCGGCGGATCTGTTAGGAGAACGCATGATTCCGACGGCATTTATCGTCAAATAGGAGGCCTTATGAATACGAAAAAAGTTCTCTTGGCTTTTGCCGCAGGGGTTGCCATACAGGCTGGAGCTTACGTCTACATGGATGAAATCCTCTTTGCGCCGTCCTCAGACTTTGAAATTGCCGGAACAAGCGAACAGGAAGCAATGGGATTCGGCGTTGAATCTGGTGGTCAGTCATACTTGTCTTTTGACAAACGGTTCATGGCTCTGGTGGCAGACAATGAGGTAGCTATCTACGAAGCCGGCAAGAAAGGCGCCCCGCAGCACATTAACCTGCACGGCAAGAACATATCCTTTTTCGAATGGCTGCCGGACCGCAATCTGGCCATTTTCGCCACTCACGGTTACGATGAAGAGACCGGTGAATACTGTGTGGATATCGGCCGGTATGATCCTATTTACCCTGAACGGGAACTTGATACGCCGATTGAAGGGGTGCCTGAAGACAGCAAGATTGTAGACGTAGCTTACTCGACGGCGACAAACGTCGTTTACATGAAGGTGGAGCTTGCGCCGAGACGTTACCGGATCTACCGTACCGATGCCAACTACGATACGCGGCGCATCTACGTGCAGGCGGAGAACATCGGCCGCATTGCCGTATTTTATGATGAAGATATTTTCTTCTATGACAATCTCCGTACCGGGGTCGTTTACATGCTCGAAGGGACGACAGGCACTTGGCGTGAAATATCTCCGGCCGGCAAGTACCGGCTCATCGGCCTTGACGGACAGGATATTTACGTTGCCGAACTGGACCGCGACAATAAGGTTATCGCTGCGTACGAAGGCCGGCTTGGCCAGGGCTTCGTCAAAATCGCTACGTATAAAACGGCCCGAGATTTTTCGGATATTACCATGCGCAGCGTCCTTGAAGCGGCTGATGCCATGGACTCGGCAACTACGACGGATGAGAAATAGCAGGTGAATACGATGGGAAAAAATAAAATACCGAAAAACCGCTCTTTGGAAGATATGTTTAAAGGCGTACATGAAGAGATAACTTTTGAAACGGCCGATTGGGACGACGAACCGGCGCCGAAAGCAAAACCGGTGCAGAAGCAGAAGCTCCAATCGGCGAAACGGCAGAGCGCAGCCGATTTTCGCCGGCAGTTCTTTACCGATGACTTGCAGGAAAAAGTAGGCGCGCTTCTTTTAGACATTAAGATGGCGTATTATAAAGACGGCGTCGGCGATATTTCACTGGAAGTCGTTAAAGACGGCCGCAACATCGTCATTAAGACCAGTCCGAAGATGGTCCGGAAGACGAAGTGATAGGTTGTGCGGGGAAGATGTTCCCCGCTTTTTATCGTTAGGGACTTCATGTGGAGAGACGTATGGTAACGAAGGATGATATCCTGCGGCAGTATCCTCACTGCGGCGGCGTCGAGGCAGCGTTTGAAAATTCAAAATGGTTTTCCGTCTTCATGCAGCTCGTTTTTACCGGCGTGAGTCTGTACTTTCTCTGGCTCATGATGGGTGAGGAAACCTTGGCGGCGCGCCTTGACAATATAGCGGTTTTCTGTTTCTGTATCTGGCGCATCCACCGTCAGCGCGATATTATCTGCTTTGTGACGGCAAAAGGACTTATCGTGCGGCGCCAGTTCATGTCGCTGAGAGAATTTTATGACGAACAGTTTCATGAAGAGCGTAGCTTCGTATTCATACCGTACAAGGATATTTTTCTGATTTCCGATAACTGGCAGGAAATCGAGCTGGGACAGGCCGAAGAAGGAGGAATTGCCGTTCTGCCGGTGCATCTTCAATTTCTCTCGAAAAAAAGCAAGCAGCGCATTATCGATAAAGTACGGGAATGGCGGAAGGAAAACGACGAGGCATAAATAAATGAAAAAAAATCATACAGAAAAATCTTTATTATTTTAATGAAATAAAGTACAATAAAAGTTGTATTAAAGCGACCATGTAAAAGGGGAGAGTGCCATGAATTGGAAAATAATTGCAGCCGTAGGGGCGGCTGCGGTCATTACGGCAGGGATTGCCGGCTGCGGCGGAGACGGGAAAGATAATGCTGCGGCGAAACGTGATAAAATCATTATCGGCCTTGACGATAATTTCCCGCCTTTTGGTTTTCATGATGAATCGGGAGAACTCGTAGGTTTTGATATCGAACTGGCCAAAGAAGCGAGCAAGCGTCTGGGCATTCCCGTCGAATTCAAACCTATCGACTGGGACAGCAAGGAAACGGAACTGACGAGCAAGCGCATTGACGCCATCTGGAACGGCTTGTCCATTACGCCGGAACGGGAAAAGAACATTCTCTTTTCACGGCCTTATCAAAACGGTCCGCAGATTCTCTTGGTGCGGAAGGATTCGCCTATTCAGGGCAAGGCTGATCTTGCCGGTAAAATCGTCGGCACCCAGATGAGCAGCACCGGTCTTGAAGCCATCAATGCCGAACCGGAACTGCGCGACTCTTTCAAGGAGCTGAAGCAGTACTCCGACAACGTCACGTCTTTCATGGATTTGGAACTGGGCCGCATTGATGCCGTAGTCGTCGCAAAGACCGCGGCCGGCTATTTTATCAAGCAGAATAACGCCGATTTCCGCATTATTGACGTAGGTTATCCCGACATTCCCAGCGGCGTGGGCATGCGTAAGGACGATACGGAACTGAAAGCCATGCTGGACAAGGTTATCGAAGACATGTATAACGACGGCACGTCGAAAGCAGTTTCGGAAAAATGGTTCGGCATAGATGTAACGGTATGATAACATTGCATAACAGGAGGTAGTGTACTATGAACGCAAAAAAAATAACTGCCGCCGTCATGATGACGGCAGCGGCGGCAGCCATGCTGACTGGCTGCGGCAGCAGCGATAAAGCGCCGGAACAAAAACTGCCGGAAAAAATCGTCATCGGTCTTGACGACAATTTCCCGCCTATGGGATTCCGGGATGAGAGCGGAGACATCGTGGGCTTTGACATCGATCTTGCCCAGGAAGCAGGAAAACGCATGGGTATTCCCGTCGAATTCAAGCCTATCGACTGGGACAGCAAGGAAGCGGCCTTGAAGAGCAAGCAGGTCGATATGCTCTGGAATGGCTTGACGATTACGGAAGAACGGGCAAAACAAATTGCCTTTTCCAAACCCTATCTGAACAATGCGCAAATCCTCATCGTGCGGGCTGATGCGCCGATTAACGGCCGGGATGATTTTGCCGGCAAGATTGTCGGTACGCAGGAAGGCAGCAGTTCCATCGATGCGTTGGAAAAAGTACCTGAATTTACGAATTCTCTCCAAGAAGTCAAGCGCTACGGCGATTTCGTCGCTGCCTTCATGGATCTGGAACTGGAACGCATCGACGGCATCCTCGTAGACAGCGTTGTCGGCCGCTACTACATGAGCAAGAAGCCGGGACAGTTCAGAGTCGTCGACGACCAAATGGGCGACGAGCAGTACGGCGTCGGCATGAGGCAGGAAGATACGATGCTTCAGGAAAAACTCGGCGAAGCCCTCAAATCAATGAGCGAAGACGGGACGATGGCCGCCGTAGCGGATAAATGGTTCGGCGAAGATATTACGGTTAAGATAGAATAAGGAAAATCAGCCGTGCAGGAGTGCAAGGTGGCGGAATACAGGCGGCTCTCCGTCTGCATCCGTCACCTTGTGTGCGTCTTGCCGGCGAACGGGGAGAGATTTATGGATTATTTACTGACTATTGTGCCGGCTGTTGCCGGAGGGCTCGGCGTTACTCTTAAGATGTTTGCCATCACCATCATCCTGAGTCTGCCGTTGGGCATCGTCATGTCTATGGCCCGCATATCCGGAATTATGCCGCTGCGCAAATTCATGAGCGCCTATATTTACGTCATGCGGGGCACGCCTCTTATGCTCCAGATCTTATTTATTTATTACGGTCTGCCCTTTATTATCGAAGGTCTGCGCTTGTCCGATTTTCCTGCGGCCATTATTGCTTTCGTCCTTAACTACGCTGCTTACTTTGCCGAAATATTCCGCGGCGGCATCCAGTCTATCGACAAAGGGCAGTATGAAGGCGCAAAAGTTCTCGGCATGACCTACGTTCAGACCATGCGGCGCATCATCTTGCCTCAAGTTATAAAGCGCGTCCTGCCGCCGGTGGCGAATGAGACTATCAGTCTGCTTAAGGATACGTCTCTGGTTTATATCTTGGCTATGAACGACATCCTGCGCATTACGCGCTCCATCGTGCAGCGCGACTTCGACACGACAGCCTTTATCGTTGCCGCTGTATTTTACCTGTTCTTTACCTTTATCCTGACGAAAGTTTTCAGTTATCTTGAAAAACGCTACGCCGTATACGACGAATAAAGGGGGAACAGACTATGAGCTTTATTGAAATGAACCACATTCGCAAGCAATTCGGCACTCTGGAAGTGTTAAAAGACGTGACCCTGCACGTCGATGAAGGAGAAGTCGTATCCATTATCGGCCCGTCGGGCAGCGGAAAGAGCACCTTTCTGCGATGTCTCTGTCAACTGGAAACGATTGACGGCGGTTCCATTACCGTTGGCGGAGACGTCATGGCAAAGCAGCCCGAAGGAGCGCGCCGCTCTGTCTACGCGTCTCAGGATCAGGTGCGGACTATCTGCCGCCGTATGGGCATGTGCTTTCAGCACTTCAACCTCTTTCCACATATGACTGTCCTCGACAATATTCTGGAAGCGCCGCGCGTCGTCAAGAAAATGAAGACGGAAGACATCATGCCGACGGCCGAAGCGCTCCTGAAAAAAGTAGGCCTCTGGGAGAAACGGGACGAATACCCGTCGCGTCTTTCCGGCGGCCAGCAGCAGCGCGTCGCCATCGCCAGAGCGCTTGCCATGAATCCCGATATTATGCTCTTTGATGAGCCTACGTCTGCTCTTGATCCGGAATTGACCGGGGAAGTGCTGCGCACCATCAAACAGCTTGCTGACGAAGAAATGACGATGATCATCGTCACGCACGAAATGGCCTTTGCCAAAGAAGTTGCCGACCGCATCATCTTCATGGCCGACGGCGTCATCATGGAAGAAGGCACGCCGGAGCAGGTCTTTGAACACCCGCAGAATGAACGAACTCAAAACTTTTTAAAATCCATGCTGCGTTTTTAGCAGCACCGCGCCGGACGCATGAGCCGGCGTTTTTTTTTGCGTTTATCCTCTTGGTGAATAAGGAGACATCGTAATCTTCCATTTTTTCTATTCTGAGGCAATGAAAGAATCTCCGATACGATAAACAGTTAAGCCGGATAGAACGGAAACGACCGGTATTGCGTATTTCTATTGGATCGCGCTGTTAGTATTTCCTGATACAGTAATCTGTAAAGATTACGTTCTTCTCCCCCATTTGGTGTGATAGATTGCTGTATGCAGAAAAAATTTTCCGGGAAAAAACGTATTATTTTGAAAAAGAAGCTATTTTTATCTAATTTCATCTCGATATAAATAAAAT
>CAZDQW010000034.1:0-14281 GCA_964507845.1 uncultured Megasphaera sp. | reverse complement strand
CTCGCGGCGACTTGTTTATTCTACCAGACTCCTCCCCTTCCTGTCAATACCTTTTCCTCCCTTTTTTGCGGTTTTGTGTTTTTCCTGCCAGATATTTTTATATGTGATATAATGAATAATGTCTTTTATATTTTTAGAAACGTAAGGAACGGTATAATGAACACAGGATTAATCCATTTGTATTACGGCGACGGCAAGGGAAAAACAACGGCAGCATTAGGTTTGTCCATGCGCTGTGCCGGTAGAAACGGCCGTATTCTTTTTGCTCAGTTTTTAAAAACAAGAAAAACGGGAGAACTTGCGCCGCTGCAAACTCTTGGCATTACTGTTCTCCGCAGCAGAGGGATTGGAAAGTTCACTTTTGAAATGACGCCGCAGGAATTAACGGCAGCAAAAGCAGAACAAGCCCGACTGTTTCATGCCGTTGTAAACGGCTGCCTTACTTCCTCCTTCGATATGCTCGTCATGGATGAAATCGTAACTGCCTGTCATCTTGGTCTTTTTGATGAAAATATGCTTACGGATTTTCTCCACGCCAAACCGCGAACGCTGGAAGTGATAATGACCGGCCGCAACCCGTCGCCGTCTCTTATTCAGATCGCGGATTACGCATCGGAAATCCAAAAGCGAAAACATCCTTTTGACCGAGGTATCCCTTCCCGATTAGGTATTGAAGAATAAACTGCACTGCCAGAGGAGGTTTTACCCATGGATCACACTGTACTGCACCAAGTATACGACGAATTTTCTGAATTAACAGCTATTCGCCGCTATCTTCACGAATATCCCGAATTATCTTGCCAAGAAACAGAAACACTAGCGTATATCAAAAGCAAATTAACCGAATACGGCATCCCGTACCGTCATGTGGAAAACGGCGGCATCATCGCGTGGATCGATGCGAAAAAGCCGGGAAAAACACTACTCCTGCGGGCCGATATAGATGCGCTTCCTATTCAGGAGAAAAAAACAAATTTATCACAGCCCCGCACCTGCTGCTCCCGGTATGACGGCATTATGCACGCCTGCGGCCACGACGGACACACGGCCATGCTCCTCGTAGCCGCTAAACTCCTCAAGGCCCGGCAGGATATGTGGAGCGGAAGGGTAGTATGTATGTTTGAACAAGGCGAAGAAGAATCCGGCCCTCTCGCCTATTTACTTCGTTTTTTAGAAGAAGACAGCGGCTGGCATATTGACGGCTGCTACGCCACCCATGTCCGCTGGGACATACCGACCGGGAAGATCGCCGTCAGCCGCACCGCCCCTATGGCCGGCGGTTTCGGTTTTGAAATAAAAATGAAAGGCCGCGGCGGGCACGGCTCCCGGCCTGATCTGGCACAAAGCCCCATCGACTGCTTTCACGCATTTTACAGCAGCTTGCAGTCCTTGCGCATGCGCATCGTGCCTCCTTTAACGGGCTTAACGTTTTCTATCGGATCGATCCATAGCGGAAATGCGCTGAATGTCATTCCCGACGAACTGACCTTTTCCGGTACATGCCGTTTTTTCAGCTATGATGAAGCAGGCAAACTATTTTACGAAGAATTTCTTCGGCTCTTAGAGACTACTTGCCGGCAATACGGCTGCACTTACGAAATTCTTCACATGCCGAAGCCCCTTTTTGAAGTGCGCAATCATCCTGTCTGCGCCGAAATTGCGGAACATGCTGTTATTTCCTATATCGGCGAAGACGCTCTCGTAGACTGCCAGCCCTGGATGGCATCGGAAACATTTGCTATTACATCGCGGCTTTATCCAGGCGTTCTGACCTTTACGGGAATTGCCAATGAAAAAAAGGGCTGCGGCGCCAATCATCACACGCCGGAGTTCGATCTGGACGAAGACGGCCTTATCTACGGTACAACCCTCTGCCTCGGTTATGCTCTTGACTTTTTAAACAGCCGGACAGACATTCCTTTTTCACAGCCCGATGAACCGTTATGCGAATTAACGGCCCGAAATATATAAAATAATAATGAAAACCATTCGACGCACTTTTAATTCCGCAAAAAAGGCACATGCTCTCACGCATGTGCCTTTCAACATTTTATCCGGAATTATTTTGCCAGTTCTTCTTTTAGTACTTCGCCTAAGCGCTTAATGCCTTCCACAATTCTGTCTTCCGGCATATTGGAATAGTTCAGGCGGAAATGGTTTTTATTGCCGCCGTTCGGATAGAAAATACCGCCAGGAACATAGGCAACATTTTTCGCCAAGCATTTCGGCATCAGTTCCGTCGCATCCATTCCTTCCGGAAGCGTAACCCATGTAAACAGCCCGCCTTGCGGATACGTAAAAGAAACTTCGGCAGGGAAATATTTTTCCATAGACTGGCACATGAGATCGCGGCGCTTTTCATACAAAGCCGTAATCTTGGCGATATGCGCTTCCATATCGAACATCTTGCAGAAATACGCCGCCTGGCGCTGGCCGAACGTCGACGTGCCTAAATCTACCGCCTGTTTGAATTTAACGAACTTGTCGATGATTTCCGGATTAGCCGCCACCCAGCCTAAGCGCAGCCCCGGCATGAAAATCTTGGAAAAGGAACCGAGAAAGACAACCTTCCCCTGCGTATCCATTGATTTCAAAGACGGCATAGGTTCAATATCATAGCGGATTTCTCCGTACGGATCGTCTTCCAAAACGACGACGTCATATTTATTGACAATATCCATAAAAGCACGGCGCCGTTCTACAGGCCACGTAATGCCTGTGGGATTCTGGAATTCAGGAATGACATAGATCATCCGGATAGACTCATCGGCCGCTAAGATTTTTTCCAATTCTTCGGGAATAATCCCCTGTTCATCTGTCGGAACTTCCGTGTATTTAGGTCTTACAGGGTCAAAAGCCATAATAGCGCCCATATACGAAGGGCTTTCCATTAAAATTGTCTGACCCTTGTCAATTAAGATCTGTCCCAAAATAAACAAGGCCTGTTGGGATCCTGTCGTAACAACGATGTCCGCCGGGCTGCAGTCAACAAAGAATTTATCTTTCATCCGCCGGCAAATCTGTTCGCGAAGCGGGAGATATCCTTCCGTCGTACCGTACTGCACAGCTTTACGGCCTTCTTCATTGTAAATCGCCTCATCAACCTGCTTCATTTCTTCAATTGGAAATAATTCCGGAGCAGGCAGGCCGCCGGCAAAAGAAATAACTTCCGGCTTTTCCGTCAAAGCCAGCAATTCCGCAATATCTGAAGCCTGTAACGTCTGCGCAAAACTAGAAAATCTTGTCATATCAAACACACCCCTTATATATAGTATCAAATTTCCCCAATTCATTGTATTATATCACTTCTATGCATTAAAAGCAATCAAAATATACACGCATCTCAACTAACCTTGAAAACATTTGCCGTTACAGCTTTTTTTCAAAAATTCTGATAATTTGCAAAAAAACACTTGCTTTTTTACAAACACCCTAGTATAATAAGTATCGTTCCAGTGCGAACAATGTTCCTCAATAGCTCAGTCGGTAGAGCAATCGGCTGTTAACCGATTTGTCGTAGGTTCGAGTCCTACTTGAGGAGCCATGGCCCCTTGGTCAAGTGGTTTAAGACACCGCCCTTTCACGGCGAGAACATGGGTTCGAATCCCGTAGGGGTCACCACTTCTTGGGCGATTAGCTCAGCTGGGAGAGCGCCTGCCTTACAAGCAGGATGTCAGCAGTTCGATCCTGTTATCGCCCACCAGAAAAACTGTATGCGACATGCATACAGTTTTTTTTTTTGCAGTAAAAGCAATTTTCTCCAGCCTTAATCGTATATGATAAACAAAAAAAGAAAGAATGACGGCAGCCATTCTTTCTTTTTTTGCGTTTTTTCTATTCTTCATCGGCCATATCGCCATTATGATATACGTCCTGCACATCATCCAAGTCTTCCAAGGCGTCGATGAGTTTTTCCAGTTTTTCCGAGTTTTCGGCGTCAAGGGAAATCGTATTGTCCGGCACCATGGTAATCGCCGCATGTTCCGTTTCGATACCGTTGTCGGCAAGAGCTTTCTCCACATCGTCAAATGCTTCGGGAGCCGTAACGATTTCAAATTCGCTGCCGTCGGTTTTCACGTCGTCAGCGCCGGCTTCGAGGGCAATTTCCATGAGCTGGTCTTCCTCTGCCGCCGCTTTATCGACGACGAAAATTCCCCTGCTCTTGAACATCCAGCCTACGCAGCCCGTTTCGCCGAGGCTGTTGCCGTATTTCGAGAAAACGTGGCGCACTTCGGCGGCCGCCCGGTTGCGGTTATCCGTCAGGACGTTAACCGTCACGGCAACGCCGGCCGGTCCGTAACCTTCATACGTAATTTCTTCATAATTCTGGCCTTCCGTCGCGCCGGCACCCTTTTGGATGGCCCGTTTAATATTATCTTTCGGAATATTGTTTTCCTTTGCTTTCTGCAAGGCTAACTTCAAGCGCATGTTGCCGACGGGATCGGCGCCGCCCATGCGGACGGCAATGGTGATTTCACGGCTGATTTTCGTCGTAATCTTGCCGCGGATCGCATCGTTTTTTCCTTTTTTGCGCTTAATATTCGCCCATTTCGAATGTCCGGACATTCTGATGCCTCCCTCTTAATTCCACCACTCTTCGCCGGCCAGCCGATCCAATATAACGGCGGCAGCTGAGCGCACCGATAAGTGGTTATACTCTCCCTGCCCGTAAACAGGCTCCAGGATAAAATCAAATTGTTCCATTGTCTCTTTCGTCATGCCGTATCCCGTGCCGAAAAGGAGCAGAACCGGCGTATCGTCTGTTTCGCGCTTGCGGCGCAGCTCTTTATAGGAAATCGTATTGGCGTAAGTCCGCGCGTCGGTCGTGACGATGTACGGCCTTCTGCCTTCTGCTTCCGTCACGGCGCGGATCGCATCGTCAATGGACGGCAAAAGGCTCACGATGTCCAGCGCCTGCGTCCGGTAGGCGTTATAGTTCCTGCCGGCGGGGCTTTCCCAAAAATCTATGATTTTGCGCACCATGTCTGCTTGTCCTTGAACATGATGAATAATAAAGTATTTTTTGACGCCGTACGTTTTAGCAGAACGGGAAATATCGTGCAGGTCATAATTCGTCACGGCCGTCGCTACGACGTCGAAATGTTTGTTGTATATGGGATAGTGGACCAATCCCACATAAAGCGGCGATGTCATGGCTCTTCTCCTTTCCATGAAGCCAGCACGGCCTTATCCTTTTCGGACAGCTCTCCCTTTTCCAGCAAATCGGGACGGAGCCGCAGCGTCCTTTCCAGCGACTTCCGGCGCCGCCAGGCCTGTATCTTGGCATGGTCGCCGCTGCGCAGCACATCGGGAACCGCCATGTTGCGGAACAGCGCCGGCTTCGTATACTGCGGATATTCCAGCAAAGAGCCGTAAAAAGACTCCTCGGCGGCGCTTCCGGCCGCGCCGAGGACTCCCGGTATCATGCGGGCCACCGCGTCGGTGACAGTCATGGCCGGCAGTTCGCCGCCGGTCAGCACGTAATCGCCGACGGAAATCGTTTCATCGGCCAGGCTTTCTTCAACACGGTAATCCACGCCTTCATAATGGCCGCACAGCAGAATAAGCTGATCATATTGCGCCAATTCCCGGGCCTTGGCCTGCGTAAACGTGGCGCCGGCCGGTCCCATGAAAATGACGCGCCGTTTCGGCACGTCGCGGCGCACGGCCTCTACAGCGGCAAAAAGCGGCCCTGCTTTCATCAGCATGCCGCAGCCGCCGCCATAAATCGTATCGTCTACCATATGATGGCGGTCATAGGTGAAATTTCTCGGGTTGGTCACATCCAGCTCCAGCAGCCCTGCCGCACGGGCCCGGCCGATGATGCTGTGCTGAAAAAACGCCTCGATGAATTCCGGGAACAGCGAGATAATGTCGATCCTCATTCGTCTTCCCACTCAGGCGGATCCAGCACCATCCGGCCTGCCTCTTCATCGATGGATTTCACAACGTCGGGTATGGCGGCAAACAGCGTTTCCTGTCCTTCGCCGTCGGTGACGACATATACGTCGTTGCTGCCTGTCCGCAGGACGTCGGTCACGGTTCCCAGCTCTTCGCCCTGCAGGTTATACGCCGTCATGCCGATGATGTCGTATATATAATGCTGCCCTTCTTTGAGCGGCACGAGCTCTTCTCTCGGTACCTGAAGCTCTTTGCCGCGGAGAAGCTCGGCATCGTCTCGGCTGTCTACACCGGCAAATTTCATAAGCACGACCTGTTTGTGAAGTCTTGCACCCTCTATCTGCACCTTGCAGCCGTCAATATAGCCGTGTTTCATCGTCAGGAACCGCTGGGGAAAATCTGTATCGGGATAAATACGAACATCACCCCGCACGCCGTGCGGGGCAACGATGCGGCCGATGGTAAAAAAATCCAATGCAGCCATCGTATATTATTGACGGATGGCAACGATCTTGTCGTCTTCGAGCAAGATTTCCGTTCCCATCAACTTGCCTAAATCATCTCCGACTTGAACGACGACCGTCTGTTCAAGCGTGCCTTGTCGGATTTCGGAACCGATTGTTAAATGTTCAGCTTCGTTTCTGTCATGCTGTGCTTTGGCTTTCGCAGACTGGAGACGCTGTTTCTGCTCTTCCACGCGGGCGCGCAGTGAAATCAATCCTTGAGCGTCTATTTTGGCCTGTTCAGTCATCATGCGTTTTGCCTGGAATTCCAAATTCTGCATTTCCCGGTCAATATCATTCAGCGCCTGATCCGTATTTCTGAGAATTTTATCCTTCAGCGCCTGCGTAACCTTGGCTTTTACGGCGACAGGAACACGCAATGTAATCTGATCCATGATTCCTCCTATACGATATCAACGGATACTTTTTTGTTTGCCTTCACTGCCGCAGCCTTGACAACAAGGCGAAGCGCTTTCGCGATTTTGCCTTGTTTGCCAATGACTTTGCCCATATCTTCGGGAGCGACATGAAGCTGATATACTTCGAGGCCTTTTTTCTGAATTTTCGTAACTGTAACTGCTTCCGGGCGTTTTACCAACGCTTTTGCAATACATGCAATCAATTCTTCCATACGTCCCAGCCTCTCTTACTTCTTCTTGGATGCTTCAAACTGAGCCATAATACCGGCTTTTTTGAATAAGGAACGAATCGTTTCCGTAGGCTGCGCGCCTTTGCTGAGCCATGCTACAGCTTCTTCAGCGTTTACCGTGAACCGTTCTGCGCCTTCTTTAGCCGGATCGTACGTGCCGATGGTAGCGACAGGACGGCCGTTGTTGCGGGCGTTCCGGGAATCAGCTACGACGACGCGGTAGAACGGTTTCTTCTTAGCGCCGAAACGAGCCAAACGAATTTTAATCATTACTGTTCACCTCCTCCATATGGTATCCCTGTATGGGACATTTTGCCGTTAAAAAGGCAGCCGCGGCAGGAAACCGCGGCGCTTTCCCTGCTGTGCTTTTTTTGCCTGCTTCATCATTTTCTGCATCTCCGTAAACTGCTTGAGAAGGCGGTTTACATCCTGGACGCGGGTGCCGCTTCCTTTGGCGATGCGCCGCTTGCGGCTGTCTTTGATGAGCATTTTCGGGTTTGCGCTGGCTCTTTCCTGAGCCGTCATGGACGTGATAATCGCTTCAATGCGCTTGAACTCTTTCCCGTCCATATCCAGTTTATCGATTTCTTTTTTGTACTTTCCTATGCCGGGAATGAGTCCTACGAGACTGCTCATATTGCCCATCTTCTTGATCATCTGGAGCTGACTGAAAAAATCGTCAAACGTAAACGTCCCGCTTTTCATGGTCTTTTTCATATTGGCCATGGACTCTTCGTCAAAAGCAGCCTGAGCCCGTTCGATAATCGTTTCCACGTCGCCGAGATCAAGAATCCGCGACGCGTAGCGGTTTGGGTGGAACTCTTCCAAGCCGTCAAGCTTTTCGCTGACGCCGATATATTTGATGGGCTTTCCCGTCACGGCTTTGATGGACAAGGCCGCGCCGCCGCGGGCGTCGCCGTCGAGCTTCGTCATGATCATGCCGTCAATGCCAAGGGCCTTATCGAAGGCCGAGGCAGCCGTCACGGCGTCCTGGCCGGTCATGGCGTCGACAACAAGAAGAATTTCATGGGGACAGACAGTCTCTTTGATATGTACCAGCTCATCCATGAGCGTCTCGTTAATATGGAGCCGACCTGCCGTATCGATGATGACGACGTCGCGCAGATGGTTCAGCGCATAGGGCACGGCGTTTTCCGCAATCCGCACGGGATCGGTACCGCCGGCCTCCGTATAGACGGGAACGTCCAGATCCTGTCCCAGTACCTGCAGCTGCGTAATAGCCGCCGGCCGGTACACGTCGCAGGCAGCCAGCATCGGCCTTTTTCCCTGCTTTTTCAGCAGCCGCACCAGTTTGCCGGCCGTCGTCGTCTTGCCGGCGCCCTGAAGGCCCACGAGCATGATAACCGTCGGCGGCTTGGACGCAACGGCAATGCGGCTCTGCGTGCCGCCGAGCAGTTCCGCCAATTCGTCGCGGACGATTTTTATTACCGTCTGCGATGCGTTCAGGCTGCCGAAAACTTCTTCGCCTACGGCTTTTTCCCGCACGCGCTTGATAAAATCTTTCGTGACAGCAAAGTTCACGTCGGCTTCCAGCAACGCGCGGCGCATCTCTTTCAGCGCTTCATTGACGTCTTCTTCCGACAACTTTCCTTTGCCGCGGAGCTTTTTAAACGCCGCCTGGAACCGTTCCGACAAACTTTCAAATGGCATAAAAAGCCTCCTCTATAGTTCAATCTCTTTCAGCAGCTCTTTTGCTTTTTCCACATCTTCCGGCGTCCCCCGTCCGAGAAGCCCGCCGATTTTCTCCAGTTTTTTCCTCGCCGCATCACCGCGGGCCAGAAAACGGAGCCGCTGTTCGTATTCTTCCAGCGAACGGGATGCCCGCCGCAGCATGTCGTATGCGCCCTGCCGGGAAATGTCCAGTTCTTCGCCGATTTCCGATAACGACAAATCCATCTCAAAATACATTTCCATGCAGCGGCGCTGCTTTTCCGTCAGCAAAGGACCGTACATATCAAGCAGCCGTCCTTTGCGCACCACATCTTCCAGCACCATCCCACCGCCTTCACATCAGCGTACTGTGATAGTATACACAAAAAGAAAAATTCTGTCAAGTATTTTTACTTGTCAGGATTAGCGCATCGGCGACCTGTAAAAAACATCGGCAGCGTCAAGAGCCAGACTAGTTGGCAAAGATAAACTCCGGACGAAGATTATGGGTAAGTATTCAGGAGTATTATCGCTTAAACGCCTTCTATAAAACGCAGGACAGCAGCTCCCTGCCAGAATGCTTCTGCGCACACCGGCTGCATCAAAGTAAGGCTCGTGAGAAGAACATTTTTGCAGACATCTCCCTGAACTTGACATCATCGAAGATATTTCCTATGGACTTATTGCAGTTACGCCGGCGAGACCCAATTCTGCGTCAATCCCGCTGTTTCTGAAAACTTCAGTGGAAATGCCGCTGCCATCCCGTACCATTTCTTGGCCGTCTATCAGTTCTGTTCCCTGCAGCAACGAACCATTTCCAGGAAAAAACCGCTTTCATTCCACTATTACTAGGCTCAGTTTCCCACGTTACCGTCTTAGTATATTCTGTCTCTCTTTAAGTTTCCATTATACCATAGGAACTGAGTAGCCAGTTTTTTTGTCAGCAGATCCAATACGTTTCGCAAAATGAAAAGCCGATAGAGAAAAACAGGGGGTACAAAACTCTGTGCTGAGTAAAATCAGGTCCGTAACAGAACTGTCCTCGACGGCAGTCTCCCGGCGTTCCCTGATTTTCAGATGGCCTATATACACAAGATACCCTCTGCAAGGGGTTTATATTTTTCTCTGCAGAGGGTATCGTATTATTCATAAAACTTCAAAATAATTTTCATTGCATGCCTTCATCGGCCGGAACGGGCAGCTTGCTGCTGAATATCATATAAGTTTTCGGTTCGAGAACCGTACTGGTTACAATGTTAGGTAATTCCGTATTCAACATACTTAAACTCTTCTTTCTATTTATATTTAATTATGTTATTGTTCATCATTTGTTCTGATGAGACGGATACAATTTTATAATATTGCAAAGATATTTCCCGGCACACAACGAGCCGAAAGACCAATCTTTCAGCAGATTTCTATGCTTTACACACAATTATATAATCTTGCCGTTTCCTCCCCGCCGTCTGCCGCCGCCAAATAATAGATGATTTTATTTAATAAAAAAACATGATGAAAAGGAGCAGTAAGATTCCCGTAAAGTCAGGCAGCACAAAGACGATTTCCCTCATGCTGAATACAAAACGCCGAGCCACTCCTTTGCTTAAGCGTCAGCGGCAGAATCGCCCGGCTCATTAAGAAAAAGTAAAATAAGATCATTCCGCCGGAACGAATGATAATAATCACGGGAGAACGGCATTGGGCTGAAAGAAATTGCATGACAATGGGATGAATTCCCCAAAATACTGCCGAAAGTATAAAGTATTAAAAACAGATGAACAGAGAAATGCATATACCCTTCCGCCTAACATTTTTCTCCCAGTGCATAATACTTTTCCGCAAATTTTCTGAACTTATCCATATTCCATTGATAATCGTTCGGAACAGCCGTTTCATAAAAATGGCCAAGCCGGTCATAATACTCCTTGCACGGCCTAAGTTCCGCCGCACGGACCAGCCGTCCTGCAATAAAGGAAAAGTGTTCAAATAACTCCTGTTTATACGCAAAATGAACCAAATCAAAACCGCTTAGTTCATACAGATAAAACGGCGCCTGCAGACTGCCCAGTTCCAGCGCGCGCCGGAAATACGTTTTGGCCTTATCGGCATGTCCGGCTGCAGTATGGTTATCTTTATACAACACGCCCAACGCTTCCATTGCCAGCCCCGATGTTTCTCCCATCTTCAAGAAACAGGCTTCGGCCTTTTGGGGGTCTTTTTCCACGCCCCAGCCGAAAGCAAAGCAATTTCCTTGAAAAAACAACGCCAGTTCTGCGTCTCCGTCGCAGAACCCGTCTTTCGTCATAAAAAGGCGGAAATACTGCCGCGCCTCTTTTTCATTTTTTTCCCGGCCGTACCCGTGCCAGGAGGCTTCGCCCAAACGGTATAAGGCTAAACCATTCCCTTCCGCAGCGGCTTTTTCATACCATGGCAGCGCCATGCGATAGTCTGCAAGACCGTATTGATATTCGGCGTATTGAAAATATTCTTTTTCATTCTGCGGCGCATGAGAATCCCAAAACGTCGTTTCCCGGCGAATATCATCATGCAATTTATTTGTATACCAGCTCATGACTCACCTCTAAAATCCCCGGTCAGCACAGGGCCCGGAACTGCACATGCCGCATCCCTGCTCGGAATCCCGCACATTTTTCCCATCCAGGTACGCACTGCACCGGAAGCGGTTCCAACCGCCTTTCGTAATAGCGCCGCTGGGACAGTTCATCGCACAATGCAGGCACGTGCCGGATTTATAATATAAACAGTACGGCGAATCCGGCCGCGGTGTCGGTTCCAGCGCTTTATTAATAATAATGCTGTTTAACCGGCCGGCACAGCCGTTTTTGGTAATCAGCAGGCGATTTACGCCGAACGTGCCGATTCCGGCAATAACTCCGGAAGTTTTATGCGCCCATTTGGCAGTAAGGCGAATATTATCATAATTATTTGTCGGCGGTTCCAGCGCCGAGTCAATATCATACACTCGTTTCAGTTCCTGCTGCAACGTTTTGCCGATATCGGCCAGCAAATCGTTTAATCTCGTATAATTATCCGACCAGGCCTGCACGATGTTTTTTCCCTTCCGAATTTGCTCCACCACCTGCAGCGAATGGGGAATAAAAAATACGACGACAGTTTCCGCATCAGGCAGCAAATCTCTGGGATGGAGCTGCTTATGCCCAATAACTGCATCTATTCGGTCATATAAAGGGTCCTGCGCCGAAGCATATCCAATAAGAGGCTCTCGGACAAATTCCCTAAACGGCGCTGTTTTTCCTCGAATAATTGTCTCTATCGTTTCTTTTACCGGATCCATGTTCTCGCACCTCATCCTGTCAGCATACTCTATCTGCCGCGCTATATACAGATAGGGCAGAAGAAACTGCTCTTCTACCCTGTCCGGCCGTAATCCATCAGCCGCCGCCATACAGCCTGAGTCCTAATATGATTTACAGTTTCCCCGCATTTTAAATGCTCCCGTTACTTGAAGCGTCTCCGGTTTGACATATACGCGGCCACCTAACTGCCGTCTCATTTGCATTTCGTATAACAACGGAATCCTTACGACAAACGGCTTTATGCGCTGCGCCGCTTCACGCACATACGCTAATGATAATTCCTGTACGCTCACTGTACCGAATCCCCTTTCTGCTGAACTTTCTTTTATCTCAAGTATATCAAAGCTTATTCCTTATAGCAATTATCAAAATATATGCCTGAAGCCATAACAATTCATCAGGGGATTCGTTGTGAAACCCATGTATTAACTTTTATATTTTCCATCAATTCAGCGGCATATTTCGAAAGTTTACGCGCTTTTTCCGTTATATATCCCAAGATAAGGCACGCATGATTTCCTTCAATCAGCAATTTCTTTATCTGATATTAGTTATCTGTTTCGCAGCCAAAATGTATCCCTTATCGGCGACATCAGTCTGCAGCACAAATTCGTCGCCAAATATTCGCGGTCTGTATAGACAATACGGAGTAAGACGCAGCTCTCTGCTGGTCCGTTCAAATACTTCCCTCCTAATTGCTCTTCAAGGCTTCGAATACGTTTACTGCCATTAGGCTGTTTACAGCTTTTCCGCAGACTTTCCCAAACTTCCGCACTCCACATACATTTGAAAAAATTCCAACTGTTTCAGTTCCATCACGTTTCTCCGTCGCTGCTTGATGTTCGGCCAAAATACCGGCTTTGCTCGTCGGGACGACTTATATTGCAATTTCCGTTATCTGACAGTTCCTGACAGGCTCGCTCCGGCGAAACATGGCCATATACTGTTTCGGCGTCAAATCCGGATTGCTGTGGACAAGACAAAAATTACGGATAAATTGAGCGTGAGTAAACAATATGATAAACTGTTCCTTCCGCCGCCGCAGCAGTGCCAATGTCATATCGATACGGTCAATAAGCTGACTGTAGCTTTCCGCGCCGTCTCCATCGACGTAGTCCGGGTCAAGGCGGCGCCAGTAGGCAATGACTCTCGGACGGCGCTGCACCGCCGTAGTCCCTGCACAAGTTCCCGGCGCCAGATAAACAAATTCATGAATGCAGTCCCATATTCCCCTGCCGGCATCCGGGAATTTTACCATCGTCGGCAAGGCGGTCTGCTGAGCCCGCAAGTACGGCGACGTCACGATCAAATCAGGCGCTTCGCGGATCACCGCCGCCAGTTCCTGCGCCTGTCTTATGCCGGTTATCGACAAGGGAATCGAGCGGTGATCCTTCGTCGCTTCGCCGGCGTTGGCAATGCTTTCGCCATGTCGTATAAGCCAAATCTTTTTCATCACATCACCAGTCCCTTCTATACGATTATTGTACACTAAAGAAAAAACAAGTACTACTTGCCTGAGCCAAAAATCTTGTCTCCATATACGGAAAGAGAGCATCGAAAAACAGAAATCCATCCATTTCTCTGCGGCCCGCAAATGACATTAATACACCGTCACCGCCGCCGTTTATCTTTTATTATATGGCTTGACCACACTTTCATCCAGCATAAAAAAACTCCCGGACCGAATGGTCGGGGGTCATAAGAAAGCAAAATTAGTTTTCTCAGGAACGGCATGGCTTCGGTCATGCCGTTTCCTGTTTCATCAGCTCGTCCACGGGGATAAAACCCACACGGTCGTAGGAGATGCGGATATTCTGCCGCCGTTTGCCGCTGCTCTTGTCCGGCGCTTCGATGTAGATCGCCTTCACAAGCTCCCGCAGAGCGTAAGGGGTGAGCTCCTGCAAATCCGCGTACTTGTGTACCCGCTGGATGAACTGCTCCAGGTTCTCAATCTGTCGTTCCTGTACTACAATCTCCTGCTGTAAGGTCTGGATTTCCGCCTTGAGCTGTGTCTGCTCGTCCTCGTAGGACTGGCTCATCATGGCAAACCGCTCGTCCGAGAGCTTCCCGGTCACGTTGTCCTCATAGATGCGGATGAACAGCCGGTCAAGCTCAAAAAGGCGTTTGTCAGCATGTGCAAGACGCTTTTTGTTGGCCCGGATAGCTTCCTCGCTGGACAGCCGGAGCCGGTGTTCCATCGCAGCCCGGAAATGCTTCTC
>CAZDQW010000033.1:0-15130 GCA_964507845.1 uncultured Megasphaera sp. | reverse complement strand
AGCATTTCCTGATGATACCGGATACATCCGTACACTTTGCACATATACGGAAAATGTATGGCTCCCCACCGCAAAACACCTACTTTTACACCCAATGTGCATTTCATACGCTCCGTCCATTCAGACAGCATAAACCGATGAATTTCCTCCAGTTCCGCCGCTTCCAATACCGTTTGGCTGTAAAATTTAGTGTAGCATATTTTTACAGCATCACGCATCATGCGGCAAACAGCCCACTCCGCAATATCTTTGTCATGCAGTTGTTCTGCCAAAACCCGATGGTGTTCATAGGCTTTATATTTGCAGTACCGCTTCCTCGCGTCGAAAGTTACAGTTCCTTTCGAAAGAGACATAAAAGTCATCTGATTATAATAATATAACTTATTATCCAGCAATACGGCACGTTCCGCATTCATAAAAACTTCCGGCAGAATATACATATCTTCAAAAGCCGGATAGTCCGGAAAGGCAAGATGATCCCACAGTTTTCTTTTATAAAATCCAATCCATGGATAATTGGAAATTTCATTGAGCAGAATTTTCCGCCTGATACTGTCCGTCGTTTCGGCCGTATTGATTCTGGCTTCCCGCTGGGGAGATACGTCAATCATCTGATTACTGCTAAAGATAAGCTGATGACCGAAAACAACAATATCTGCTTGTGCTTCCATAGCTGTTTTTAAGCAAATCTCGGCTAAGTCAGAAACAACGACATCATCAGCATCTACAAATATAACATAATCGCCGCGGGCATATGCCAATGCCCAGTTCCGGCCGGCAGCTACGCCCTGGCATTCTTGATGATGCACCACGATGCGCCTATCTTTTTCCGCATATCTATCGCAGACAGCGCCGCTTCCATCCGTTGATCCATCATCCACTACAATGACTTCCAAATTCGTATACGTCTGACCGAGAACCGATTCCAAACATCGCACTAAATAGGGTTCCCCATTATATACGGGAATAATAACAGAAACCAGTTTATTCATAAAAATTTCTCTTTCAGGAGGTTGACAAAATATGGGTAATCAGCTTATCTTGTCCATATTTTTGATTGGCTCCAAGTAAACCGAGTCTATACGTATCTGCCCGCTCTTTAAAGGTATTGACGAACGATTCCAGCTGCGCCGAAAAAATTTCCACGGAATCTAATTTTACAGCTTCTCCGATAGTAAACTCCCCCAATACCTCCGGATTCAGTTCAGGAGACGCCAGCACGGGTTTATAAAAACCGATGGCCGTAAACAGCATCGCACCCCAATGATACCGGTACCGTTCGGCCGCATACGGCATCATAACGGCATCTACCGATAATAATGCTTCTTCCCATTCCTTGCCGATTAAATTTTTATGCAAAAATTTAATATTGCTATATTGTTTATACGCATCGGCAAATTTTTCAAATAGTTCTCCGTCTTCCGGTTTTGCTGTCGCTCCCTGCACCAGTAATTCAACAGGTACGGCAAAACGGGCTTGCGAAAAAGCTTTTAAAAAAAATCCTAAATTTTTTTC
Organism: uncultured Megasphaera sp.; assembly: GCA_964507845.1. Taxonomy (GTDB): domain Bacteria; phylum Bacillota; class Negativicutes; order Veillonellales; family Megasphaeraceae; genus Megasphaera. The sequence continues at coordinate 13,615 of CAZDQW010000033.1, read as the reverse complement.
TTTCCGGAATTGTCCAAAAAAACCTATTTTAATAGGCGGCGTCACGTTCAACGAAGTATCAGCCGGATAGTATTGGGGCTTAAAAACAGGCGGTTCGATTAAATCAATATTAGTCAGTCCGCTCTGCTGAAAATCATTCCGCAGCGTAATAATTTTCAAATGTATCTGTTTATATTCAGCGATTCGCCTGGCTTGTTTTTCAAATTTCGGCTGTTCCTGCGGATTGATGCCGTGAAAAATCACATATACCGGTACGCGGGACTGCTTCAGACGGCTGTTCAGCAGCGTGCGGATATACCGCCAGGTCCCTGTCGGTATAATAATGGCGTCGCATTTTCCGGCACAGGCTTTTTCATACGCCGAATCAAACCAGGCTACGCGCCTTCGTTCCCGCAGAAGGGACAGCCATATCTTTTTCAGTTTTCCTGCACCGGCGTATGTTACGGCTTCGCCGCCGTCCAGGTACTCGACGGCGCAATGGTACTCTATTTTAAACGGGAAGTTTTCCGGTACAAAAAACACCGGTTCATGGCCTTGTTTTTTCAGTTCTTCCACTAAAATCCGGTCAAATTCCACTTCATGGCCAGCGGGCATGACGATGGACTCTAAGATGGCGATTCTCATTGCTTTTCACTGTTCCTTTGCAGCTCATGAAGCTTCAGATATTTCAGCATCGTATAAAAAAAATGCGTGCAGCACAGATACGTACCTATCCAGCCGTCCAGAAAGCCTTTGCGCAGGACGAACATTTTGAAAAATCCGCCGATGCTGTGCAGCCATATGCCGGACAGGGACGTCCGTTTTCCCCCGGCATAGGCGTCACGCGCCCATATGGTCGTGTACAGGCAGAGTTTTTCTTCCCATTCGCGCCAGTCCGCATATGTATAATGCTCTATATGTCCGGGCAAAGTTTCCGACGGCAAGGGACATTCCGGATGCTCATGAACTTTATTGACCCAGCGAACCAGATCTCTGGGAAACAGGCGCAGCACGCAGTCCGGACTGAGCACGCCGTGGTTAAAGGTCACACCGAACGCGACGGATTTCCGCCTAACGGCATACTGTCTGGCCTCCGTCCGCGTTTCCGCGATGCGGCGGACAGCCTGCGCCAATTCGTCGTTCAGCCGTTCGTCCGCATCCAGATAGAGCACCCAGTCGGCCGTTGTCTGCGTAAGCGCAAAGTTACGCTGCGCCGAAAAGTCTCCGTCCCACGCACGAAAAGCCACCACGGCGCCGGCCTTTTCCGCCAGCTCCGCCGTCCTGTCCGTGCTTCCCGAATCGATAACGACTACTTCGTCCGTACAGGATTTAGCGTTCCGCACGACGTCGATAATATTGTTTTCCTCATTTTTCGTCAATATCAAAACAGCCAGCGACATTTGTCTCTCCCCGAACCATACTGCATCTTTGCTTTCACTTCTTTTGGTATTATATCACATGTTCACGGCAAAAACTATACGCTGCCTTTTTGCAGGCCAAAAACCGCCTTCCAGTCCGGACAATTCCCTCCAGCGTCATGTTCTGCCGTTTATTCCGGACTGCCGTCCGCGCCGTCTCGTCCCATTTCAGCTCTACGATCATGGCCGGCTTGTCTGTATGTCGGGCTTTCGGCAGGACTACCATATCGGCGAATCCCTTTACTGCCGGTATCCCCGGATCAATCGGTAGTACTGCCGCGCGCTGTAATACGCCAGAGACACCGTATAGCTCAAGGCGTTTTCATCGTTGTACTGCAAGTGCGCCGTGTCCAGGTTCACCTGCTCTATTCCGGCCGCCACAGCGTCTTCTTCTCCCTGCCACATCGCTTCCAGAAACACGACCGATTTCAGCACGGAATTGACGATTTCCGTTCATGTCATGACGCACTGCACGACGGAGCGGGGGCTGTACATCGGCCCAGCCTCGTGATGCTGCCGGTACTCCGTACATGTTATTTTTCTCATGCAAAAAAGAGCATTCCCTGAGGAATGCTCTTTGGTTACACTTATTTACAAATCTTAGAATGCGAATACGAACTGAGCACGGGTCTGTTCTTTTTCAACATCATTTTTGTTCATAGCGCTGTCTTTCTGATCCGTTGCGAAAGACGTCATGACGCTGAACATGGCGTTCTTGGCAAATACGTAGTCAATGCCTACGCCCCAGGACGTAATGTTGTCCATGTAGTCGCTGAATCTCCAGGAGTTCGTGGAGCCGCCGAGGAACGCGCCGTCTTCTGCGTCGATGTATTCAACCCAGATGTCCCACGATTTCGGCTGAGCCATTACAGCTTTGCCGTAAGTCAGTCTTGCAATCCACAAGTCAGCGCTGTCATCGTTCGTAGCAGGTGCCTTGTATTCCAAGTTTACTCTTTCATAGTTAGCAAGCAGATTCCACTTGGAGCCGAAGTTTACGTTAGCATAGATGCCCCACAGATCGTCGCCATTGAAGAATTTATCGCCATCAATGCCACCGTCTTCGAAATTGTAGTAGTATACGCCGGCAGAGGAACCGTTGCCGAAGAAGCCTTCGATTTCACCGTAGCTCGTCTTTACGCCGTCAATATCATCCTTTCCGTAGAAGTAGCCACCCATGCCTTCTTTCAGCTTCGCATAACCGGCCGTTACGCCGACTTTGCCGTTGTTGAACTGTAATTCAGCGCGGTCAGCTGCGTCGCCGTACTGGTAGCCGTAAGAGTTCAAGCCGCCGATCGTGAAGTCATCGGTCCGGCCGAGGCTGAGGTTCCAGTTCGGGCTGCCGAAGTTGTAGTCTACTTTGATGATGTCGGCATATACGTCATTGGAGCTGCCGCTTGCAGCGCCATTGTCGCCGAAGTTCTGGTTATCCGTGGACAAGCCAACCGTTGCCGTCGTGCGGTCATTGACCTGAGCCTTGCCGCGGAGGCGGATACGGTAATCCCACGAGCTGTCATTGTCTTTTACGCCATTCATATAACGGTAACGGAGACGAGCGTCACCGGTGAATTTAATGTTGCCGACGCGGTTTTCCAGGTTCGATACGCGAACGCCGAGGTTGTTCAGTTCGTCAGCGTATTCATCAGCCAAGCGGTTGATGAGGGCGCGCTGTTCGACCGTTGCTCTGTCCATGTGAGCCATGGCTTTGGCGACCATTTCAGCGGCTTCATAGCGGGTGATGTTGCGGTCGCCCTGGAAATAGTTTCCGTCTACGCCCTGGATGATGCCGGCGTCAGCCAATTCAACAACGGATTTGTACGCCCAGCTGTCCGTCGGAACGTCAACGAACGGGTTAGCCGCAAAAGCGCAGGTTGCGCTTACAGCCATGGTTGCAGCCAATGCTGCCAATACTTTTGCTTTCATCGTCAATTACCCCTTTCGGAATACTGTAATGTATTTGCTGCGGACGAGCAGTCATCATATTCAGGCAAGGGGTCATTGGCGAGTCGGCCTGGTTTCCTCTCTTTTACTGCCTTGCTTCTTTATGACAACATACTCAGCATACGAAATTCCTAACGTATGCTCCTGCAACACTATTCATATTCTATCATGTCTGCCATGATTTGTCAAAAACAGTTCATTCCTACGGAAAATATGTTCATAAACACGAGAATATCCGGCAGAAAACGGCGTTATGTCCATATATATGCGTATTTTCACTTTCACGGACGGAGCACCGCGGCCTTTCGCCGGATCGCAATTTGCCATATATTCTTAATCTAAAAATTTATTATTATAATTTATCTATATAATCTATGCTGAATGGACACTCTGCGGCATGACAAAAAAGAGACAGGCTCTGCCGACAGAGCCTGTCTCTTTTTACGCTTTATGTCAGAGGGTTTATGGGAGCATCCCTGCCTCTTTTGTCTCTTCTTCTGTCTTAGAAGAAGAAATTCAGTTCCACGTCGGTAAATTCATCGGGATCGCTGTTGCCGTTCTTTCCGCTCGTGCCGAAGGACTGGGCCACGGTGAGGACGACGTTTTTGCTGATGGCGTAGTCAATGCCGACGCCCCACGATTCCACGCCGTCAAGGACGGAATCGTCACGCCAAGAATTGGTAGCGCCGCCGATGAGAGCTCCTTTTTCCGCATTCAGGTACTCAACCCAAATATCCCAGGAGCCTTTGTCTTCTTCGCTGACGCTGCCGTACGTCAGGCGGCCGATCCATACTTCAGGGTCGCTGACGCTGTCGCCGGATCTGTCGCGGCTGATGCTTTCGTAGTTGGCCAACAGGTTCCATTTGGAGCCGATATTGATGCTGGCGTAAGCGCCCCACAAATCATCGACATCAAAATAATTTTCACTGTTCCGGTAGCTGCCGCCGGCTCTGGAGAAATCATTGTAGTATACGCCGACTGCCGAATCGTTGCCGAAGAAGCCTTCGATTTGTCCGTACCCGGTCTTTACGCCTTCCAGTTCTTCCGCGTCGTCGCCGGCAATATCGCCTTCTCTAAACTTACCGTAACCGGCAGTGACGCCGATTTTGCCGTTGTTAAACGTCAGTTCAGCACGGTCGAATACGTCGCCGTACTGGTAGCCGTAGGAATTTTCACCGCCGAGGATGTACGTATCGGTACGGCCGAGGCTGAGGTTCCAGTTCGGGCTGCCGAAATTGTAATCAATCTTGATATTATCGGCATATATGTCAGCTTCGCCGCCGGACGCCGCGCCGTCGCCGCCGAAGTTGACGTCACCTGTGCTGATGCCTACCGTAGCCGTCGTGCGGTCGTTGACCTGCGCTACGCCGCGGAGTCGGATACGATAATCCCAAGCTTTGTCATTCTTGTAATTGTCATGGTTGCTTGCGCCGCCCTGCTGATAGCGGACACGGGCATCGCCGCTGAATTTAATGTTGCCGATGCGGTTTTCCAGGTTTGCCACGCGGACGCCGAGGTTATTCAGCTCGTCGGCATATTCGTCAGCCAAGCGGTTGATGAGGGCGCGCTGTTCGACCGTTGCTCTATCCATATGAGCCATAGCTTTGGCAACCATTTCGGCCGCTTCGTAGCGGGTGATGCTGCGGTCGCCCTGGAAATAGTTTCCGTCTACGCCCTGGATGACGCCGGCGTCAGCCAGTTCCACGACAGATTTGTACGCCCAGCTGTCGGCCGGTACATCGACGAACGGATTGGCGGCAAACGCGCACGTTGCGCCGACGGCCATCATCGCTGCCAGTGAAGCAGCTGCTTTGAATTTTTTCATCATACATTACCCCTTCCAACAGATCTATGCGTCATGGCAGCCTATGTCAAAGGGTATCATGTTTCATCATTTCATCGGCGAGTTTTCCTTGTTTCCTCTCGACTGGTTTATAAAATCATGATACTTCAACATACTTCAACGCCGCTTTAAGATTTTGCATCTCGTTTTCATAACGCTGAAATCATTATACACCTGTCTTTATTTTTATGTCAATAGGTAATGAATCCCTTTATCAATGGCAGGTATCCATCTATCCTGTACCGGAAATTACGCATAGGCATACAAAGACCGCCCCCTGTGCACGAGGGCAGTCTTTGTATGCCTTGTCTTATATGGACTGGTTGACGCTTGGCTTGAAACGGGTGGACGTGGGATTCGTTTCCGGCGTAAGATTTTTCATCTCGCCGAGCAGATCGGACCTGTCGTTGAAATACGTATGGAGAGCCCATTCGGCCATTTCCGACAGCGGATCGTCGAGGAAGAGCTTGTATAACTCTTCAATTTCCGGATTTTCCCAGCTCGCCTTGATGCCCGTATCGACATCGGACTGATAGAGCGAAGCAATCCGGGCTTCGTTTACTTTTTTTACCTGCGGCATTTTTACTTTCGGCTGGCCGCCGCCGCCGATGCATCCTCCCGGGCAGGCCATAACTTCAATGAAGGAATAATTTTCAAAATCATTGTTTTTAATCAGTTCGTCAATAAAGGACCGGGCGTTGGCAAGGCCGCTGATGGAGGCGACGTGTAGGACAAAATGACCGAAGGCAACGCTTGCTTTCTTCACGCCTTCCTGACCGCGGACGGCTTCAAAGGGAATGAATGCCTTCGGCGCCGGGCGGCCCGTAAACAAGTAGTACGCCGTGCGGATCGCCGCTTCCATGACGCCGCCGGAATTGCCGAAAATCTTTCCGCCGCCTGAAGAATGGCCGAAGGTACTGTCAAAGGGGCTGTCTTCCAGGCCGGCGAAATCGATGTTTTCTTCTTTAATCCATTCGGCCAGTTCGCGCGTCGTAATGCAGATGTCCGTATCGCGCATGCCCGGAATGTCCCAGAAAACGGAAGAACTGTTAAATTCCGGACGGAGGATTTCCGCTTTTTTGGCCGTGCAGGGCGTTACGCAAACATTGACGATTTTCTCCGGGTCTATATCCTTCCGCTGCGCGAAAAACGTCTTGATGACGGGGCTCAGAATACTGATGGGGCTTTTCGTCGACGACAGATGGGGAATCAGCTGGGGATAGAAAATTTCGGCAAATTCTACCCAGGCAGGACAGCAGCTCGTAAACTGGGGAATGGGAATTTCTTCCGACTGGAGCCGGTGCAGCAGTTCCGTCGCTTCTTCCATGATGGTCAGATCGGCGCCGAAATCGGTGTCAAACACGTAATCGCCGCCGAGGGCGCGCAGGGCCGCTACCATTTTCCCTTCCACGAAAGCGCCCGGTTCCATACCGAAAGACTCGCCCAAGCCGACGCGGACCGCCGGCGCCGTCTGGAACACAACGATTTTATCGGGATCGCTGATCGCTTTTTTCACCTTATCGACGTCGTTGACTTCCTTAATAGCGTCGAAAGGACATACAGACGCACACTGGCCGCAGTGGACGCAGATGGGCATGTCGCCCGTACTGGACAGGCTGTAGTAATCCATGACGCTCTGCGTGTTGGCGCAAACACGGCGGCATAATGTACAATTTTTGCACTTACTTTCATCAAAGCAGACGGAACAATTATGTTCATCAATAGGAACGCGTCTCTGCAGTTCTTTGAAACGAGAATGGAATGTCGGCATGTTTTTCTCCTTTGTGCAGTATATCCGTGCGACTACGTAATTTTTATCACAAACTTTTTGTTATTTATAGAATACCAAAACGACGGCAATATTTCCATTGCTTTTCCGTATTTTATCTGCTGATTTTTACATGAATTTTATGCGCCTCGGTTATAATTAATAATGAATGCCAAAACCATTGACCGGCAAAGGAATTTTAATGCAGAACAAAAAACGCTGTTTACGTTTTACGTCCCTTTCCGGTCTTCCAATTCGCACCACCGTTCCGTCAAGGCGTCTACTTTTTCCTGCGCTTCCTTTTGCTCCCGGAGAAGAGACGCCACTTTCCCGTAATCGCTGCCGGCTGCGGCAATAGCGGCGTTCAGCCCTTTGAGCAGTCCTTCGTACTGCGGCAGTTCTTCGGAAATGCGCTGCAGCTCCGCTTCTTCCCGGGCGCTCAGTCCCGATTTCCGTTCCGCCTGCCGCGCCGTTTTGGGCGCTGCCGCCGGGCGCGGCTTTTCCGCTCCTTCCGTTCCAGCCGGGCCCGTCCGTCCTTCCTGTTCTGCCAGATAGCTGCTGTAATCGCCGTAATATCTCGACCAGGCGCCGTCTTTAAGGACAAAAAGCTTATCTGCTACGCGGTCCAGGAAATAGCGGTCATGGGAAACGACGATGACGACGCCCTGCCAGGTATCAAGGTACTGTTCCAGCACGGTCAGCGTCGGTATGTCCAGATCGTTCGTCGGCTCGTCCAGCAGCAGTACGTTGGGCTGTCCCATGAGAATTTTCATCAGAAAAAGACGGCGCCGTTCCCCGCCGCTGAGTTTGCGGATATAAGTGTACTGCATGTCCTCGGAAAAAAGAAACTGTTCCAAAAGACGCGACGCCGAGATGCGCCGTCCGAACTGATTGACTACAAAGTGCCCGTTTTCCTGCACATAATCAATCACCCGCAGCGATTCGTCAAATTCCGGCAGCTGCTGCGTAAAAAAACCGAAACGCACGGTCTGTCCAACAGTGAGCGTCCCGGCTGTCGGCGCAAGCTTTCCCGCCAATACGTTCAGCAGCGTCGATTTCCCGGCGCCGTTCTCGCCGATAATGCCGATGCGGTCGTGTTTTACCACTTGGTACGTCACATGCTGAAACAAGGGCGTCTTTCCGGCATAGGCAAACGCCATATCATCCATATCCAAAATAGTCTTGCCCAGCCGGACGGACGTATCGAAAAACTCGACGTCGGCCGGCACCCGGCCTTCTTCAATGGCGCACAGCTGCTCGTACCGGTCGCGCCGTGCTTTCTGCTTCGTCGTGCGCGCCTGGGCACCGCGGCGAATCCATGCCGTCTCGCGCCGCACGAGGCTGCGCCGTTTCGCCGCCGCCGCTTCTTCCCGTTCGAGCCGGGCCTGTCTCTGTTCCAAATACTGGCCGTAATTTCCTTCGTACGTATACACGCCGCCCCGGTCAAGCTCTATCATGGAATTGGCGACAGCGTCGAGAAAATACCGGTCATGGGTACTTACGAGCAAAGCCGCCTTGCTGTCGCGAAGGTATTCCTCCAGCCATAAAATGGTCTTATCGTCCAGGTGGTTCGTCGGCTCGTCCATGATAAGCAGGTCGCAGGGCATGATCAGCGCCCGGGCCAGGCCGAGACGTTTGCGCTGGCCGCCGGAAAGCGTATCGACGCGCTGCATCAAATCCGAAACGCCTAATTTCTGCAAGATGACTTTGGCGTGCTGCTCCAGTTCCCAGGCATGGCTTTCGTCCATTTCTTCCGCCAGTTTCGTGACGGCAGCGCCGTCGCCGCGCTGCACGGCGTCTTCATAACGCCGCAGCAGCTTCATGACCGGCAGCTCTCCGTCGAGAACGCTGTCCAGGACGGTGCGCCCGGCCGGGAACTCTATCTCCTGCGGCAGGAAATGAATGCGGGCTTTCTGGTTTTTCCATATTTTGCCGCTGTCCGCTTCGGCAATGCCGGCAATAATTTTCAGAAGCGTCGTCTTGCCGGCCCCGTTCAGTCCGATGAGGCCTGCTTTTTGCCCGCTGTCTACGGCCAACGTCACGTCGTCGAAGAGCACGCGGGGCCCGTATGATTTTTTTACATGTTCCAGAGAAAGTATATTCATAAGCAGTAATCGCATCCTTCGCTGCGTTTAAGAAATACGGCGCACGCACCGCTGATTCATGCTGTTTCTCCCTTGACTGTACCATAAATCATTCCGTTTAGCAAATTTTTCCTTTATTACGATAAAAACCTTGATTCATCAGACAAAGTACAGTAAAATGAAGCTGTTATCATTTATTCCGTTTTTATATATTTATTATACTATTTTCATGATTATGCAGGCTTGCGCAGGATTCCGCTCCTCCAAGCCGGAGGAGGAGTCATTTCATGTTTGAATCGAATATGTCCGTTTTTACGGCCTTTGCTATTTATCTGCTGGCCATGCTGCTTATCGGCGTGTATTATTCCCGGTCGCAGCGGCGTCTGAGCGATTACATCCTCGGCGGCCGCAGCCTTGGCCCGTGGATTACGTCCATGAGCGCCGAAGCGTCGGATATGAGCGGCTGGATGCTCATGGGCGTGCCCGGTCTTGCGTATTCTACCGGTATTTCGGCATCGTGGATTGCCATCGGCATCGCCATCGGCACCTATCTGAACTGGCAGTTCGTATCGAAGCGGCTGCGCAACTATACGGAAGTCGCCAACAACAGCCTGACCATGCCGGATTACCTGAAAAACCGCTTTCATGACGACCAGAACTTGATCCGTATCATTTCAGCCATCTTTATCCTCATCTTTTTCCTGATCTATACATCGTCCGGCTTCGTATCGGGCGGCAAACTGTTTGAAACGGTCTTCGGCCTGGATTACTTTTCGGCCCTGCTCCTGAGCGCCGGCGTCGTCGTGGTGTATACGTTCCTCGGCGGTTTTATGGCCGTGTGCTGGACCGATTTCATTCAGGGCTGCATGATGTTCCTGGCTATCGTTCTCGTCCCTCTCGTCGGTATGATTGTCACCGGCGGATTTACGGAGACAATGACCCGTATTGCCGCCGATTCGCCTCATCTTTTCGACATGGTTCCCGATTCATCGGCAACAGGCGTGATTGCCATTATTTCGTCTCTCGCCTGGGGCATCGGCTATTTCGGCCAGCCTCACATCCTCGTCCGTTTCATGGCTATCGGCGACCCTGACGAGCTGGCGAAATCGAAGCACATTGCCATGACCTGGGTCGTCATTTCCCTTGCGGCAGCGGTCATGGTCGGCATCATCGGCGACGCGGTCCTGACGGAACCGCTGACCGGCGCCGATACGGAAAAAGTCTTTCTCGTCATGAGCCAGCTCCTGTTCTCGCCCTTCGTTACAGGTCTGATCCTGTCAGCCGTCCTGGCCGCCATCATGAGCACGGCTTCATCGCAGCTCCTCGTCACGGCGTCGGCTATTTCCAAAGACTTTTACCATACGTTCATCCGCAAAAACGCCGGCGATAAAGAATTGATCCTCGTCAGCCGCCTGACCGTCCTCATCGTCTCCGCACTGGCCATTATCCTTGCCATGAATCCCAACAGCTATATTCTCACCATGGTCGCCTACGCCTGGGCCGGTTTCGGCGCAGCTTTCGGACCGACTATTCTCCTGTCCCTCTACTGGCGGCGCATGACTAAAAACGGCGCCCTGGCCGGCATCATCGTCGGCGGCCTGACCGTCCTCATCTGGAAGCAATTCGAGTGGTTCGGCCTCTATGAAATCGTTCCCGGATTCCTCTTCTCCCTGGCGGCTATTTATATTGTAAGCAAAATGGACAAGGAACCAAGCCGTGAAATTCTCGACGAATTCGACCGTGCCGTTCATTTTAAACAAAAAATCACGATCCTGAAAGGCGAAAACAACTAACGCCAAACAAAAACAACAAGCACCTGCCGAAACAGCAGACCGCTTGTTGTTTTTTTTGCTGCAGCATACTATTTACTTCTTCTGCCGAAATTCCTCGCCTACCGGCGGCACTTCCCCTATTCCGCTTCTTCGCCGCGCACGCCGGTGCAAACCCGGTCTTATTGACGCTGAAACGGGCGCAGATAGTCCAAAATGATAAAGTCTATGCTGCCCGTCAATAGACCCGCCGTTTCCGGGCTGGCCAGGATTTCTCTTTTCACGGCATAAAAAAACTGCACGGGAATGTCCCGTGCAGTCGCGCTTATTGTATTTGCTTAAAATAATGGTAATATGTCCAGACAAACCATCCTTGGATGAAGTAGACCAACAATTCCGCCAGTTCTTCACAATTTGCATCAACGTAGGAATGAAACAGCAAGCCTTTATCTCCGCACGCAGCTATGATGCTTGCCAATAAAAGCACGATAAAGGGGATTTTGGGGAAGGGAAATTTCCGCAGCGCAAATTTCCACGGAACCGTCCACAAAATGGCGAGCACCACGACAGCCGTATAAATTGCAATCGCTCCATGAATATACTCATGATACGGGACGGAATTCATAGAAATAAAATACGGTCCGTGTTCGTCAATACCTCGCGGAAAAAACACGCGGCCCCAGCTGATTTCCCTGCCGAACAGCAGCAGAAACCACCCGGCAGCAGCCAGCCACAGGTTGTGAAATTTTTGTCCTGCCGTCTTCCGGAAAAAGTATCCGCAAAGAACGGCTTCTCCCAACAGAACGACATTTTGGAGCATTTCTATAGGACCGTTTTCCCACGCCAGCTGCGGCGGCAAGACAAACGCAGCAGGCAAAATCAATATAAAATACAGCACGATCCCCAGCGTTACCGCCAATGAGCGCCCCGGCTTTGTTTTATCTGACATATAGCCCTTCGCCTCCCATAACATCAAGCAGGTTCTCACAAAAGACAGCGCCGTGCTTTTATCGTCAGCCATCCGTTGTGTTTTCACTGCTCGTTGTGTATGCTTATTTAAAAATTATTTACATACGGCTTGTATTGTATCACAAAAACCAGAAAGGAAACAAGCGTAATTTATATCTCCCTGCTACTGCCTGTGCAGCTCTTCGGCAATGCTATCTTAACTATCTCAATATGTTTTTTAGAAGATATCTATCTCGAGAACAAAAAAAGAACCTGCTAAAGCAGATTCTTCCTTGTTTTATGGCGGAGAGCGTGGGATTTGAACCCACGATAGAGCGTTCGCCCTATACATGATTTCCAATCCTTAAATATGCAAAAAAACAGCACAAAATGGCTAAAATTACCCATATTTATTAGTGCAAATTGGCATGTTTTTTATTGCCGAGAGGTCAAGAAGGTGTCAAAAAAAAGAGCCGGCTTTTTACCGGCTCTCGTCTTTTATTCCGTTTTTGTTTGTTTCGGTTTTCCGAATACTCTTTCCATTCCCGTTCTAGTTACCAGCCAAATACGCCCGGCTTTTCTTGCTTCGCTGGGCTTAAGTTTAGGCGGAGCTTTAGGATACCTTTGCAAGCTTGCTGAATGGTAATCGGCGCATATCCCCATAATTCCGCTGCTTCCGATGCAGTCTCAAGGAATTTATTGAATATATTTTGCTCAGTCCGGGAATAACAACCGAAAATACAAACACAAAAAATAAAGGGGATATGCGTAAAGCATACCCCCTCTTTTTACGCTGCTATGAAATTACGGACGGTGCGGTTTCGGCCCCGGTTTAGGCCTATGTTTGGGTTCATTGGGCTCACGTTTAGGCTCAACGGGTTCATGTTTCGGCTCAGGTTTCGGCGCGTCCTGTTTTTTGCTGTCAGAGCTGGAACTGCTGGAGCTGTCACTGGCGTCAACGATGACGTCCACAATATCGGCCGCTGCTTTTGCTATCTTTTTCCAGTCACTCATGCTTCTACCTCCTGCGGTTCCATTTTTTCAGCCGGCACAGATTCGATTTCTTCCGTAACTTCTTCGGCGGCTTCTTCCGTAACTTCTTCAGTTGCTTCTTCTGTCGTTTCTTCAGCTGCCGCTGCTTCGATTTCGTCAGCCCGTTCAATGACTTCCGTTACAAATTTCTGCACGAACGTCCATATCAGTTTTACCGAACCGCCAATAATAAAGGTATTCCGGATTTTTACCCATACGGAAGACGACGCTGCTGCTTCGGCTTTCTGCTGGTCTACAAATTCCGTTACAGCTTCATCAATAGCCGGCAGTACGCTGTCGGTGATTAAAGATTTCACAGATTCTTTCACTTCTGCCAACATCTCCTCCATAACTTCTTTGACAATCGTTTGAATAGCTTCGTTCATTTGTGTTTCCTCCTTTTATTCGTCGTACCATTCATTTACATCAACAGCGATACCGCCGATGTAATGCGAATCGCTGTACTGCCACCCCTTCAATACATAATCGGGGTAGTAGTCTTTAAAATTGCATTTGCGGGCATATTGTGCGCACCAATACGGCACGTAGTTGGCCAATGACCGGACATTTATCACGTTGATAAGCGTATTGAACGAGCCGTAAATACCGGCATAATACCCACGGCCGTTCAAATAGGAAATGAACGCGCTGCATACGCCTGTCGGATCGGCACACTGCAAACATTCATCTGCTTCAAAGTCCAGCCAGATGCCCAGCGTCGGCTTTTCTCCTTTCAGCAGATACAATACTTCATTTGCCTCTGCCTGCGCCCGTTCCGTGTCTGCCGCGTGTGAGTAGCAATACACGCCCCAGTCAAGTCCTCTCGCCTTTATCTT
>CAZDQW010000032.1:0-15753 GCA_964507845.1 uncultured Megasphaera sp. | reverse complement strand
GCGGTATACAGGGCTATTAGGATTAATCTGAATGGTCGGAAAGACGTTCTGGGAATATGGAGTGGGGAAAAGGTGCACGCCAAGTTCTGGGCCACTGTGCTTAACGGCATGAAAAACTAGGATGGTAGGCATACACTGCCCTCATTACAATACTTGTTCATAAGAATAAAATCTGAAGTTAAACAAAATGAGGATTCATACCTGATGAGGTATTTATTGTCTGCATCTGGTATTGAAGCCTCGTTTTTAGATTGAAAAATTTTTGCAAAGCTAGTATTTGTATTAACTTTTGGGAAAGTGCTGGAAATAGGTGTCGGTGAATATGGACTGCAGATACATCCTTAGCATGCATTCCGTATTGGAACGGATGTCCCGCATTCCGTCGGAAATAGACCCAATGAACACGTTTCCGACAACGATAACGCGAAGATCTTCTGCGAGGGAATATGCTGGCAGCCGCGTTTTCACTTCGCTCTTGCGCTGTGCGTCGGCAAGGAAGGAGCCGTAAAGAAAAGCGGGATAACTGCCGAGGCGGCGCGTATCTGTTCCTCGTTTTTTCTTTACCTTATCCATTGAAAACATACCTCATTTTATATCATGATGTAAAACTGTACCAAGTCATTTATTACATGTCGACCAAGCAGAATTCTGCCTTGACATCGCCAGGCTGTCGCGATAACCTGAATATGCATTAGAACATATTCTAGTGCATGTTCGTGGATGAATAAAAGAACCGATACAATTTTTTTTGTGGGTGGAAATTTTATGTGGATGTATGGCTGTTTTAGTCTGTTGCTGTATGTGCCATTTTGAGGATTGGCGATTTATGCGATAATAAGACAAAAGGCATTATTTCTGGTATGCAGACGGCATCGGCAATTTATACTGTCGGATATATTACGGGCATCATTCCCCGGATGCAGCCGGAAGATCTCGGTCTTGCTGCGACATCCATGCTTTTTAGGGCAGATGATTATAGTTGTAAACTTGGACACGGTGGTCAGCCTGAATGATTGGAAGACGGTTCTTCTGTGTTTCGTTTCTTTGGTAGTCATGATTGCGATTGTCGGTTTTGCCGGTACGATGCTGTTTGGGTGTGCAATAGGACTCTTGGTAATACTGCCTTCGCGGGTAGGTTTTGCTTACTATCGGCGTCGTAGCGCTGGCGTTCGGTAGCATGATTCCGGGCATTGGCCTGAAAATAGATTGGCGCCTTGCTGTGTCTCTCGGTCCGGCAGCACTGTTCGGCGATTCCTTTTCGCAAGTCCTCTGTGAAGATGTAGTGCGGGAACTTTGCCGCAATTCGGAAGAATAGAAAAATTGCTCAGCTTTGTTATGCCGAAAAGGGTTATTGCCGGATTTACTGCTGTTACGACTGCGTCCGTATTTGCCGCAGCTATTGCAGCGCCCATGATTTTTTTCTAATTCTGTCGGTTTTATTGCTATTGCTGGAAAGGCGGTGTGATTCATGAAGTATCGAAAAACAGGAAATTACATTTGCGTCAAGTTGGAAACAGGCGATGATATTCTCCGTTCTATTGCGACATCTGCGACAAAGAAAATATCCGGGCAGCCATCATCACAGGGATGGGCGGCCTTCAGCACGTTGAGGTAGGCATATGGGGAAACGGCATCGGACGATACCATACAAAGGTCGGCACTGATCCGGATATGGAAATGACGTCCCTGGTGGGAAATGCATCGACTGTTGAGGGAAAATGTTTTCCCCATCTTCATGTTACGGTTGCCGACAGCACGCTTCAAGTGTTCGGGGGACATTTACTGGCAGGCATTGTACAGAATATGGCGGAAATATGGATTGAAGACACAGGTGCAGTCATAGAGAAAACAAAATGCGGCCCATGGTTTCAGATGAATTTATGAACGGATTGTTTGAACTGATCCGTATTCCCAGTTTTCTGCCTTTGCTGCAATAGAAGCAGCCAAGAAATTGGACCGGATATGGCTGTGTTTCTGCGGAAAATATATAAAAGGCGGTATGAAAGAAAATTGGCAGGATGGCGCCGAAAACGTCATCTGCAAAGAGCTGGCGCGGAATACGAGGTACGGACAAGTTTTCCTTATCTGCCTATTGAGAAAGGCTGTCTCTGCGTTTTATAATAGAAGAAGATCTTGTATAGCGAAAGGATTCGGCAAAAGGACTGTCCGGCTGAAAGAATGGAATGGAGCTGGCAGCAGAGGAAGGCCGCAAAAGGGGGACTATGAATGAAAGTAATATTGGTAAATGGGTCGCCGCACTCGAAAGGCTGTACATATACGGCGCTGTGCGAAGTGGAAAATGCATTGCGCGCCGGCGGTATCGAAACGCATCATTTCTGGATAGGCAATAAGCCGCTGGCCGGCTGCAGCGACTGCGGCTGGTGCAGGACGCACGGTTTCTGTCATTACGACGACAGGGTCAACGCTTTTTTGGCTGTTGCCGGCATGTACGACGGCTTCGTGTTCGGTTCGCCTGTCCATTTCAGCTCGGCGGCAGGGTCAATGACAGCGTTTATGGACCGCGTATTTTATGCCGATCTCCTGGCACACAAGAATTTATTTTATTTAAAACCGGGAGCCGTCATCGCCTCGGCCCGCCGGGCCGGAACGACGGCGACGCTGGACCAGCTGAACAAATACCTGTTGTTTGCCGAAATGCCTGTCGTCGCGTCGCGGTACTGGAATATGGTGCACGGACAGACGCCTGACGAGGTGCTTCAGGATAAAGAGGGGATGCAGATAATGCGCGTCGTCGGACGCAATATGGCATGGCTGCTCCGGAATATCGAAGCGGGACGGAAAAATGCCGTCGCCATGCCGGAACGGGAAAAGAGAATCAGTACGAATTTTATCCGATAGGTGCCGCCGGGGCTGGGCAGAAAATTTCAGCGGCCTGCCGCCGGCTGTATCTGGGAATACGATGAAAAAAGACATGCAGCAAACCGTAAGTACGGTGCGGCATGTCTTTTTTTGTCAATATGAGAGGAAAAAAGAAGGCCGGCTTAAGACGCCGGCTTGTTGGCCCAGAGAATTGCTGTCAGTATGATGGCGCAGCCAGCTAATTCCTGGAAGGACACGGTGTTTCCGTAGTACCAGACGGCCAAGAGAAAGCCGAATAATGATTCCAGTGAAAGAATTAGGGACGTATGGGCGTCGCTCGTATATTGCTGGGCCATATTCTGCGCCGAAAAGGCAAAGGCCGTGTTCAGGATAATTAAATAGGCGATGCTCCAGACCGCCGTCGTGCCGGCAGTCATAATATCGGCGGCGCTGACGAAGGGCAGGGCGAGAACGCCGATGGTCAGAAGCTGGAAAAAGGTCATGCCGAATATATCGGCGTCTTTGACGAAATTGCCGATATAGACGATTTGCGCGGCAAAACATACAGCGGAGATTAACGATAAGACGTCTCCCAGGGAAGGGGCGAACATGCCGGAACGAAGACAGAGAAGAGCAATGCCGGCTGCGGCCAGGAGCGCGCAGGCGACGTCGCGGCGCCGGATAGGATTGCGGGCGGCCATATAGGACAAGAAGGGAACGAACAGGACGTACAGCGTTACGAGAAAAGACTGGCGCTCTACCGTTGTCAGGGACAGGCCGTTGAGCTGGAAAATAAAGGCGATAAATTGAATAGTTCCGATGACGGCGCCGAATTTTATCTCCCGGACCGAGCTTTTCAGGATATGTTTGGCAAACAGGAGAAACAGGACGGCTGCCGACAGCAGGAAGCGGGAACTCATGACAGCGAAAGGCGTCATTGTTGCCAAGGCTTCTTTCGAGGCGATAAATCCGCCGCCCCAGATGAGCGCGACGAGCAGAAGGGCGCCGTCAGCGAGCAGAGATTTACGGGGCGGTGCAGTAAGGAAATTCATAACATACCTCCGGATATGGCGGTAGAGAGAAGCGGCGTTTCTGCCGGCAGGGATAAACAAATTATGTTGTATTATACAATGGGTCTCTTTTCCTGGCAAGGCGGAAAGCACGGCAGAAAGGTTTGCAGGGATCTGTGCCGGCGCAGGACAAGTACGAGAGATCGTATCTGTTGGTTTTTCAAAGTCTATATACAATTCATACAAAGCGTATACACAACGGCTGTATAATGGAGCCAATCAACATATCCGCAGGGAGGAACACCGTATGGCTCTATTGGCAGATTCGAAAGTTTCACGACGTAATTTTTTAAAAATAGCGGCAGGCTCGGCAGTGAGCGCCGCCGTATTTTCCATGCCGTCTTTTTCGCTTGCCCGGGAGGTAACGACAAATGCGCGCCGCTCCATAAAAACGGTTTCCCTGCAGGATATTCCGCAGGATGCTGCTGCGGCAGCTCATCATTCACCGCTGATACAGCATTCGTTCGACCGTATATTAGCCATGGCCGGAACGATTAAAAACCGCAGGCTCCGCGAATCCGTCATCGATCTGCTGAAAAAGCCGGTGCCAACCTTCATGCAGGAATATTCATCAGCGGCAGCGAAAAGACGGTTGTACGCGGCGCTGGCGGACTGCCGTCTGGTCAATCCGTCAGATACCGATGAAGACCATCTGCTTCCGCCGTTTAACGGCACGGTTCAGGATTTTTTATCGGCTCCGGGAAGCGGCAACAGCCGGCATCATATGTACCCGGGCGGATTGGCGACGCATACGCTCTGCAATATGCATATTACGGCGTATATAGCCAAAACGTATGAAGAAGTGTTTTATTATGCCGTTGATACAGATATTGCGATAGCGGCGCAGGCGCTGCACGACGTTTCCAAACCGTTTGTATTCCAATGGTATCCTGACGGATCGTTTTTAAATGAATACAAAATAGCAGGGCAAGGAGCCCATCATCCGATTGCGCTGGCAGAAGTTATTTACCGGGGATTTCCGCCGGAGGAAATAGTTGCTCAGGCCTGTGCGCACGGCGCTCCGACAACGAAGCAGGAAGAAGCGGAAGTTGCCCGCTGGTTAAAAGCCGCCGCTGTTATCGCCGGCAAAGATCCCGTTGCGTACGGTCTTATCGGCAAAGACGGAGAAACGATTCCGGCCCCGCACCGTCAGGAAGGATATCTGGTCCATCTGGGCGATCATGATTATGTACTTGCCGCGCCGGCAGCCAAAAAATCCATCGAATTGCTGAAAAAAATTGCCCGGCAGGAATACGGCATGAGCAGCAGTGATCTTGAAGGTGCGCCGTTTAATCATTTCCGAAACTATGTCGGTGCCCAACTTTCCTATATGTACCTTAATATGCTGGAAGCTGAACCTAACGGGTATCATCTGGCTGTCGAAGAAGTATCCAAGGTAATACGGAAATAAACCGGCTGCAGCTGCGGACTGTTTTATTTTGCGGCCGCCTTGAGCCGTTGTCGATGGTAAATTTTAAAACCAGTCAGTTGTATTTATAAATAATTCATAACAAAAACGGGATTTTCTTTAGAAATAAATGAAGCGTAACATAATAAGGGAAACCACAGCCGCACCTTCGCTTCCATGAGCACAACGAGACAGCCTGACATGGCTTGGCTAATCGGGTTTGGCGGCATGACGCCGGGCTTCAAGTATGTTGCTTTCAACGCTCCGGAAGGGTTTGCCGGCGCCGTGGCCGATAGCACGATTGCAGTCCGGAGCCGAACAGGTAAACAGAATAATAAAAGTGTAGGTTTATCAAATATATTGGACAGCAAACCCGTTAGGAGAAAGCCAGAGAAGGGGCCTCATAGGGAAGCGGTTGGAACGGCGGCGGTTTCAAGGAGGGTAGGCAGATTCCTCTTGCTGTTGGCAAAACGGTTGGTAAACGCAAAGCTGTTGTCTGTCTGGACACACTCCTCGCGGATGCCCCGGCGAGCATACTACTTGACTGGCTTGTTCAGAAAATCGGCGGAAGAAAAGGCAGACTGTTCCGGGCAGGTCATGGGCCGGCAGGGTTTGGACTTATAAGTATTTTTTTGACTGAGGGAACATGCCCGGTTTCCGCATGACTCGGAACAGGCTTTCCTGGCGGCGGGACAGGCAGCCAATGACTGCGGAGTGACGTCCCGGCGTTTCTTCCAGAAGCAGAATAGGAGCGGCCTTTGTTATACTTGCGGCTGGCTCGGCAGACGCGTATTTCATGGGGAATTGGAGATAGGCCATGTCTTGTGATATACGGTTGCTCATGAAGGATAATTCCATTTCGGTCAGTTGTAGTGCAGATAACTCAACTATGCACTAGGAGATTCTATCCTTCATCTTTTTCTTTCTTTAGTCCAATATACATTGTAATCTTACGGAACAGGTAAACAAAATAATAAATGTTTATTGACATATATAAGCTTAAATGACATAATAGTTCATAAGACATGCAACGGCACTGACTTGACAAGAAGTTGCATGTTTTTTTATATTCGCCGAAAGGGAGGGGAACTGAGGAGTAGGCGGCGGAAGGAAGATGTAAAGGGGGAATGTTGATGAAGGATGAAGAAAGAATCAAGGAACTGCTCCGGCAGTACGGAGAACAAATTTGTCGATGGCGCCGATATTTTCACCAATATCCGGAGCTGAGCTTTGAAGAAAGAGAGACGACGAAGAAAATCGCCGCGGAGTTAGAGGCCATGGGGATTCCCTATGAAATTAATCCGGAAAAACAGACCGGGCTGGTGGCTAAGATTACGGGTGCCCGTCCCGGAAAGGTAGTTGCTCTGCGGGCCGATATGGATGCGCTTCCCGTTCAGGAAATGAATGACGTTCCGTTTAAGTCGCAGTGCGGCGGCTGCATGCACGCCTGCGGCCACGATGCACACATGGCGGTTTTACTGGGGGCAGCCCGCATTCTGGTCGATATGAAGGACCGTATCTGCGGGACTGTCTACTTGTTGTTCCAGCCGGGGGAAGAGCTGGGGTGCGGCGCTCCGTACATGATGCGGTTCGGCTCGTGGTATGAAGAAGTCGACTCTGTTTTCGGCGGGCATATGTGGCTCGATATTCCGGCAGGAAAGGTTTCTGTTGAAGCAGGACCCCGCATGGCTGCCGGCGATGAATTTACGATCCGCGTTCACGGCGTGTCCGGCCACGGATCGCAGCCTCATCAGACGGTCGATGCAACAGTTATCGCTTCGGCCATCGTCATGAATTTGCAGAGCGTCGTGTCGCGCCGGTTCAGTCCGCTGGAGCCCGTTGTCGTGACGGTAGGGGAAATGCACAGCGGCACGCGGTACAACATCATTTCCGGCGAGGCGGTGCTGAAAGGAACGACGCGGTATTTTAAGAAAGGCATGGGCGCCGACGTTAAGGCGGCAATGGAAGAAATTATCGTGCATACAGCCGAAGCGTACGGAGGTACAGCGGAACTGGAGTACAATCTCATGGTTCCGCCGGTTATCAATGATGGGGAATGCTCGGCCATTGCCGAAGACGCCGTGCGGAAAATACTGGGCGATGGCGCAGTGACGACGCTGGAAAAGACGACAGGCGGCGAAGATTTTTCCTATTACCTGGAACACAAGCCGGGCTGTTTTGCCTTGATCGGCATTTATAATCCGGACATAGATGCCGTTCATTCTCTTCACAGCGATGTGTTTACGATTGATGAATCGGTGCTGCCGGGAGCTGCCGGCGTCTACGCCCAGTACGCCGTAGACTGGCTGTCCCGTCATGCGTGAGCCGGAAAGAACATGAACATCATGAAGGAGGGATTTGTTATGCGGTATATTTTGACGGCTATCCCGTTTATTTGGATTATATTGGCCCTTCCGTTTGTCAATACGTTCCATCCGCAGATATTCGGACTGCCGTTTGTAGCGTTCTGGATACAGTGCGGCGTTGTCGTGACGGTTATCTGCGTTCATACATTATGGTCGCTGGATAAGAAACGCGATGCGGCGCAGGCGGCAAAGGAAAAAGACTGATATGGCGCTGGAGCTGAAATATATACATAAAGACCGTCCGTATGGCGGAGCCGGCGTGCGTCCCGATACGACGGGGATTGATATTGTCAGCGGGGGCTGTCATGTGTACGGATCGGTGCTGACGCCGGAGGGAAGGCCGGGCGAAGCGCATCCTTGCGCCGTTATGCTTCACGGATACCCGGGATATACGGCCATGTTCGATATTTCCCAGGCGCTGCGCCGTACCGGCGTCGTCGCTGTCAACGTATTTTACCGGGGATGCTGGGGAAGCGAAGGATACTATTCTCTGCCGGGTCTGATTGACGATGCAGCTGCGGCGGCGGAATGGGCCGTAGCGGATGAAGTCGTGCGGACGTTCGGCATCGACAGGAACGCTGTCTTTTTTATCGGCCACAGCATGGGCGGTTTTACGGCAGTCAACGCGGCGCGGCGTCTGCCTTGGATACGCGGCGTGGCGGCATTGGCTCCGTATGACCTGCCTTCGTTCATCGAACGGGGCGACGAAGAGCCGATGAAGGAGCTTTTGGCGGCAGATGCCAAGGTGCTGCGTCTCCGTTCCCGGGACAGCCTGTATGACGGAGCGGCCGACTGCTTCCGTTCCGGGTACGGCTTTTCTCATGCCTATGATGACTTGAAAGATAGAAACGTTTACTTTATCGGCGCGTCCCTAGACGATGTGGCGCCGCCGGATATGATGATTGAACCGCTGTGGAGCCGGTTTGCCGGTCATGATACGCAGGCGGTTCAGCAATACGATATAGTAGATACAGATCATGGCTTCAACGATATGCGTCTGATGGTCAGCGCTATGATAGCGCAGTGGATGCAGCGCGTATTGGAGAGTCCATAAAAGGGGGATTTTAAAGTGGGAAATATGAGTGCGTTGGTTATTTTGTTTGTCATCATCATCGGCATCTCCATACTAGGCGCGATTCCGGGATTGAAAGATAAACATATGAACGCAGAGAACTGGGCTGTCGGCGGCCGCAATTTCGGCAGATGGCTGAACTGGTTCATTATGGCCGGTGAAGTATACACGGCATTTGCTTTTCTGGGCGCCAGCGGATGGGCTTACAGCCGCGGCGGCCCGACGCTGTATATTTTAGGATACGGCGCCTTGGCCTATGTTGTAGGGTACCATATTCTGCCGCGCGTCTGTGAGTACGGTCATCGGCACAAACTGGTCACGCAGGGCGACTTGGTGGAATATTTATACGGAAGCCGGCTTCTCGGCATTTTCGTATCCTGCATCGGCGTAGCCTTCCTGCTGCCGTACCTGCAGCTTCAGCTGACGGCGCTCGGCCTTATTGTGGAAGTGGCTTCGTTAGGGGCGATTCCCCGCGTGCAGGCCATGATTATCGCCTTTGTGATGGTAGCGGCATTCGTTTTCCTGAGCGGCTTGAAAGGCGTCGCGGCCACCGCCGTCGTCAAAGACGTCATGATGATAGGCGCCATGCTGTTTTTCGGCTTGTATCTGCCGTATCATTACTGCGGCGGCATCGGTGAAATGTTCAGCCAAATCGAAGCAATGAAGCCGGGCTTTATAACCTTTCCCGGCGGTACGAATAATTTGGACGTTGTCTGGGCGATGTCGACGTTGCTGGTTACGGCAGTCGGGTTTTATATGTGGCCTCATTTTTCGACGAATACATTCAGCGCAAAAGACCCGGATGTACCGAAGCATAACGCCGTATGGCTGCCTGTCTGCCATTTATTTCTGATATTCCCCATGCTCGTCGGTTTTACGGCCGTGCTGGTATATGCCGATAACCCGCTGCCTGTGGCGGACATGGCCTTTCTGTACTTGGTAAAAGATACGTTTCCAACGTGGGTTTTAGGCATTCTCGGCGGCGCCGGCGCGCTGGCGTGCATGATTCCGGCGGCAGACCTGCTCTTGTCGACATCGCTGCTGATTTCCCGCAACATATACATTAAGGGACTGCGCCGCGGCGACGAATCCCTTTCGCCGGAACATATGAAAGGCGTTGCCCGGTATCTGATTCTCGTCCTGACGGCAGTGGCGCTGTATTTATCTATTTTCCATGCCAATCTGCTGGTCAACTTGCTGCTGACGGGGTACTCCGGCGTTACGCAGTTCTTCCCGCTCCTCGTCTTGGGTATGTTCTGGAAAGAAGCAAGTAAAAAAGCGGCTGTCTGCGGACTGGTTGTCGGCGAATTTCTCGTATTTTACCTGATGCTCAACAAGATGGATCCGCTGGCGGTTTTCGGCGGTCACTTCAACGCAGGATTCGTTGCGCTGGTGGCAAATGTCATCGTCTTCATCGTTGTCAGCTTGCTGACAAAGGACGGCAAGACGCATTTGGTCTAAGTCTATCACGCCGGTTTGACACAGTGTCAAAGATTACCCGGCAGTAATAATGGCATGCACGGTACTCATTGCATTCCGTGCGTGCCGTTTTTTTGGCAGTGCGATGCGTTTGTGGAATTGCTATGTAAAATATGGCATTATAATTAAAGTACAAATACATTTCTGGAAAGGAGCTGTGCGTATGGAGTTATTGAAACACTGGAAGGTGCACGTATTTGCGTTGTGCATCGTCATCATCGCCGAGCTTATCGGCGTTCATTCGTTTGGACTGGTCGTATTTCTTCCGTTGCTGTATGCGCTTATTATGGGAGGCATCCTCAGTTATCCCTCTTTCGGCATTATGAATGAAAAAATGATGGATGTTGCAGGCAAGGTCATGCCGGTAATTATGCTGCTTTTAATCGTAAAGATCGGTCTTGGCATCGGGCCGAACCTGCATATGCTGCTCAATTCGGGCTGGGCCTTGATCATGCAGGAACTGGGTCATTTCTTCGGTACGATTGTTTTCGGACTGCCCATGGCGCTGCTGCTGAAAATGGGCCGAGAAGCCATCGGGGCCTGCTATTCGATTGACCGTGAGCCGAACGTTGCGATTATTGCCGAAAAGTACGGCATCTTTTCGCCGGAAGGCCGCGGCGTTATGGGAATGTACATCTGCGGAACGTTGTTCGGTGCGCTGTGGATCTCCATTTTAAGCGGCGTCATCGCTCGGACGGGCATTTTCCATCCCTATGCGCTGGCCATGGGCGGAGGAATCGGAAGCGCCAGTATGATGGCGGCTTCCATCGGTTCTCTCGTAGCCGTTTTTCCGGAAGAAGCGCAGCGCATACAGGCTTATGCCGGCGCGGCAAACTTGATGACGACGATTTTGGGGATTTACTTTGCCCTGTTTATTTCTCTTCCGGTTACCGTCAAAGTATACGAAATGGTTACGGGAGATAAACGATCTATCCATGTAGCCGAGACCGTTCAGGAAGAAAACGCCGTTGCCGATTCGGTACCGAAGGCGGCGGAAAAACAGCCGTTCGGCGAAATGATGCGTGATGCTGTTATCATATTGCTCATCGGCGGCATCTTCGGCGCTTTGGGAAATTGCATTGGCTTCGACGGTACGGTCGGTGAGTCGGTTTTCAGCTCGATCATTTTTATCGTCTTATCCATTATCGGCATCGTGCTGGCGCATATTCCGGGGCTGAATAAACTGCCGGTCGTATTCTGGGTATCTATTGTAGCCATTATCGTGTCGATTCCCGGATTTCCCGGACAAGAGTGGGTCGTTGCGGAAACGAATAAATTCAGCGTTCTGGCATCGACGACGCCGATTCTGGCTTATGCCGGCTTATCGCTGGGGAAGGATATTCCTGCGTTCAAACGGCTGTCGTGGCGCATTGTGCCGGTAGCGCTTATGGTGGCGACAGGTTCGTTCCTTGGCGCAACGATCATGGCTGAAATCGTGCTGCATTTGGAAGGCATATTTTAACGATAGGTTATGAGAAGGTGATTTTATGACAAAGGAAGAATTAAAGCAAGCCGTATGCGATGCTGTAGAACGGCGGTTTCAGGATATTAAGGCTTTCGGCGAAGCCGTATTTGCTGAACCGGAATTAGGATATAAAGAACATAAGACAGCCGGCAAAGTAAAGAAAATGTTTGAAGAACTGGGCATTGGCTATACGGACGGATGGGGAATTACGGGCGTGAAAGGCCGCATGAAGGGCACGAAATCCGATCATGCTGTTGCCGTTTTCGGCGAATTAGATGCCCTGGTATGCCGCAATCATCCCGGCGCCGACGAAGAAACAGGGGCGGCTCACTGCTGCGGTCACCATGTGCAGCTGGCGGATATGCTCGGCGTAGCCATGGCGCTTCATGATACCGGTGCCATGAAGTACTTAGGCGGCGACGTCGTGTTTTTTGCCGTGCCGGCAGAAGAATGCATTGAAATCGAATATAGAAACGGGCTGCGCAGCAAAGGAAAGATTCACTTCCTCGGCGGAAAAGAAGAAATTATTTATCAAGGAGGATTTGACGACATTGATGCGGCCATGCAGATGCACGTTACAACGACGGACGATGAGGCGGGAGAAATTCAAATCGGCAGTCCCTGCAACGGCTTTATCAGCAAGCTTGTGGAATACCGCGGCAAGGCGGCTCATGCCGCGGCGGCGCCTCATGACGGCATCAATGCGCTCAATGCGGCTATGCTGGGCATTATGGGCGTTAATGCACTTCGCGAAACTTTTCGCGAAGAAGATTACGTACGATTCCACCCGATTATTACGAGCGGCGGCGATTTGGTAAACGTCGTGCCCGACTGCGTCCGCATGGAAAGCTATGTCCGCGCCGCTTCGGTGGAAGCCATTAAAGAGTACAACGCCAGCGTGGACAGAGCGCTTGCTGCCGGAGCCATGGCTGTCGGCGCCGTCTGCAATATTCATAACCTGCCCGGGTATTTGCCGATGAAGCAAGATGCCAAACTTACGAAAATGCTGGAAGAAAACAGCTGGCGCGTGTTCGGTGAACAACATGTGCGCTATACGGCGCAGGATACGGGAAGTACCGATATGGGCGACGTATCCCATCTCATGCCCATCATTCATCCGTGGGTAGGATGCGTTCACGGGGCGCTGCACAGTGCGGATTTTGTCGTTTTTGAAGAAAAAACTGCTTATGTAAAAGCCACGCAGGCTCTTGCCATGACGCTTATCGACTTGCTTTATCATGACGCCGAAGGGCTGACGGAGCTGAAAAAAGATTACCGGCCGCTTATGACTAAAGAAGAATATCTGACATATATGGCATCCATTACCTAGTCGTCGTATTCATGCGTCAGGAGAAGACCCTTCCTGCGGTACAGCCGCAAGGAAGGGTCCTTTTTTGCGCCGGCAAGGGGACGGACATATGATTGGGTATCGGCAGAATAGGGATATGCCGGGAAATTTATGTATCTGTTCAAGCTATACTTTCATCGGTATGATATAATAAATAAAAAAGATGCAGGAGGATTTCGTGGATACGGTACTGAAACAGATCATTGCAGATATACGTCCCATGAATTTGAAAAAAGCCGGAGAGTGTTATCAGCAGCTGGCAGAACTGACAATTCGTCAGGACGGCAAATTATCGTATTTAGCCGGCCGCATTGCCGGCGTTAAGGAGACGCTCTGTCCGCCGCTGCTGAAAAAAGCCGTTGTCCTGTTTGCGGCCGATCATGCTGTAGACGGCGGTGAAAATCAGACAAAGGGGGAAAGCAGCCGCAAAACGGCTTTGGAAATTGCTGCCGGAAAAGGGGCGGTCAATCGAGTTGCTCATCAGATTGGCGCGGGAGTGCTCCTGCTGGATATGGGACTGGAACAAGACATTCCCGAATCGGAGGGCGTTCAGAATCTAAAAGTAATGCATGGCAGCCGGTTCTGGGAAAAGTCGCCGGCCATGACGGAAGATGAAATGCTGGACGCTATGTTCAGCGGCCTTCAAATCGGCGAAAACTTGGCGGACGAGGGCTACGGCGCTATTGGCATCGGCAATATCGGCGAGCGGGCTTTGCTTACGGCTTTTATCCTTACGGCAGCTTTTTTCCGGGACGATATGACGGCGCTGCCGGCGGAAGGAAATGTTGCCGGCCAGATGAAACGATTGGCGGCGCTGATCGATGCCCGTAAGTTGGATGGAAAACGTCCCTTGGAGTTGCTCTGCCGGGCCGGAGCGCCGGATATTGCAGCCATGACGGGGCTGATTTTGTCTGCTTCCCGCCGCGGGCTTCTTGTCGTATTTGATAACGCTGTTACCGGCGCTGCCGTGCTGATCAGCCGTGCTTTATGCGCCCATGCGGCCGATTATGTCATTCCGTCGGCCCATTATGCCGAACCGGTGCATCAAATGCAGATGAAAAAACTAAATCTGACAGCTTTTTTTGAAATCGGCAAAGATATGGGACAAGGCATGGGTGCCGCCGTCGGATTGTCGCTTCTTGATGCGGCGGTTTCCATGATGAATAAAGAATTGAAAAATCCCCCGGCAAGGCGCTGATATGCAGCATTACGAGGTGAAAAGGAGAGTTTACATGAAAAAAACGTTATATCTTGATTGTTTTTCCGGCATCAGCGGCAACATGTTTGTTGGACTGCTTCTTCAGGCAGGAGTTCCTTTCGATGACTTTAAAGCAGCAATGACTTCGCTGGGGCTTGAAGGATATTCTCTCGTCTATCAGAAGGTGTCTAAATTGGGAATACAGGCAGTCTATTATAATGTGCTTCTTGATTCGGAACATCATCACGATCACGGAACAGGCCATGGCCATGGTGAAATGGCCCATGGAGATCACGGACATGAAGAACAACATCATCATGAACATCTTGTTGATATGACGGGACATCACCATCATCATGAACACCGGGGGCTGGCGGAAATTACAGAGATCATTGAGCGGGCGTCTCTTCCTGAGGCGGTGAAAGCGAAAAGCCTGGCTGTTTTCGGGGAATTGGCCAAAGCGGAAGCTAAGGTACACGGCGTGCCTGTTGATCAGATCCATTTTCATGAAGTCGGCGCTATTGACTGCATTCTTGATATTGTCGGCACCATATGGGCGATTGATTGCCTGGGTATTGAACAAATCGGCGCGTCGCCGCTTCACGTAGGCAGCGGTTTTGTGCGGTGCGCTCATGGCATCATGCCTGTGCCGGCGCCGGCAACGGCAGAACTGCTGGCCGGGATACCGTTTTATTCCACGGAAATCCGCGGGGAATTAGTAACGCCGACGGGCGCGGCATTGGTAAAAACATTAGCGTCCTATTTCGGACCGAGACCGAAATCGTTGATACACGATACGATTGCATATGGCGCCGGCACGAAAGATCTGGATATCCCGAATACAGTCAGGGGATATATCGGCATGGCGGAACCTTTTTAACAAGGACTGCAGAGAGGAAAGAACTCGCCGTGGCGGAGCGGCCATGACTAAGTATCACGGATTTGGAAATGTGCGCAGTAAACAGGTATAGTCCAGCGCAAAGCCATACTGCATTCACATGCGGCAGCCTGTTTGCTGCGGCTCATTTTCCGTCTGCGGTCAGAATATTTTAATAGATGTGAAAAAAGTACTTGACAGAAATAAATACGCATGATATTATAATTAAGCGTTCTGTTAAAGAACTTCGCAGCGAGTGAAGCTAGATGATATCAGGTAAATTAAAGCATTGACAAGTTTCTTTAAAAGTGATATATTAATATCTGGTGTCGTGCGGAAGTAGCTCAGTGGTAGAGCACCACCTTGCCAAGGTGGGGGTCGCGAGTTCGAGCCTCGTTTTCCGCTCCATTTTCCTTTTAAGGAAATGTATTCCTCAATAGCTCAGTCGGTAGAGCAATCGGCTGTTAACCGATTTGTCGTAGGTTCGAGTCCTACTTGAGGAGCCATGCAGGGGTATCGCCAAGCGGTAAGGCAACGGACTCTGACTCCGTCATCGTTGGTTCGAATCCAGCTACCCCTGCCAATTTTTATGATCCACTAGCTCAGTCGGTAGAGCACCTGACTTTTAATCAGGGTGTCCCGAGTTCGAG
>CAZDQW010000031.1:0-16968 GCA_964507845.1 uncultured Megasphaera sp. | reverse complement strand
CGGCGGGATTCGCTGCTATCAAGATCATGGTCTGAGATATACGGTGAAAAGGACGTTTTATCATTTGGGGCTCTGTCAATGGAAATGATATTGAAAAGCTCTTTCTGCATCCGGGAATGAACCTGCGGCACTATGGATGGAAAGACTGGAATGCGCCGGCTGACGATGCGTTTCGGCCTTTTACTGCGTCCCGGCGTGGCGCGGTTTATTTCGGAGAATGGAGTGTTTTTGCGGCGTTTCTTTTTCCTTGCCTTGCGGAAAATAAAGTGTAGCACATATGCCGGCGTCGGGACGGCAGGAGTTGGGCGGTGATTTGTAGAAATATGTCCGTACAGGGGGATGGGGAACGGCCTGACGCTGTGCAGGCGGCAGCTGTCCGAGAGCCGGCGGACGGACTGCTCGCTGCGGTACCGGCATTTTACACGACAGGAGGAAAGAATATGGACAGAGTGCTTACACTGGAGTTTGTTCGCGTAACGGAAGCGGCAGCTATCAAGGCGGGCCGCCTCATGGGAAAGGGCGATAAGAACGGCGCCGACCAGCTGGCTGTCGACGGGATGCACGCTATCTTATCGACAGTGCCCATTGACGGGACCGTCGTCATCGGCGAAGGCGAAATGGACGAAGCGCCTATGCTGTACATCGGCGAGGTTGTCGGCGCCGGCGGGACGCCTGTCGATATTGCTGTCGATCCGCTGGAAGGGACGAATTTGACGGCCAAGGGGCTAGACGGCTCCATTGCCGTCATGGCCATTGCCGGCCGGGGAAACCTTCTCCACGCGCCGGATATGTATATGGAAAAGTTGTGTGTCGGTCCCCGGGCCAAAGGCCGCATCGACCTTAACAAGCCGGTTCATGAAAACCTGCGGCGTATTGCCGAAGGGCTGGAGCGGAGTATTGATGATGTGACCGTCGTCATCCTCGACCGGGATCGCCACCGGGAAATTATCGACGAGTGCCGCGAAGCAGGGGCGCGCATCAAGCTCATTTCCGACGGCGACGTATCGCCGGCTGTCGACGTCGGCATTGAAGGGTCGGGTGTGCACGTCCTCATGGGCATCGGCGGCGCTCCGGAAGGCGTACTGGCTGCAGTGGCACTCAAATGCCTTGGCGGCGATATGCAGGCGCGGCTCATTCCCTATACGGAGGAAGAACGGCGGCGGTGCTATGAAATGGGGATTTTGGATGTCAACAAGGTTATGACCCTCGACGATTTGGTCAAAGGCGACGACTGCATCTTTTCTGCGACGGCCATTACGGATACGGCCATGATGCGGGGCGTCCAATATTTCGGCGGCGGCGCGCGGACCATGTCCGTCGTCATGCGGTACAAGAGCGGTACCATACGGTTTATTGATACGTTCCACCGCTTTGACAAGAGCTCCAAGTGGAGCATCCATTTATAAGACAGGCAGGGGGCTTTCTGTGGGAAAGCCCCTTTTTTACCATAAATATAATAAATTGTTATAAGTTCAGGACGATAGAAACGAGACGGCATGTGAGTGATATGATGTCCCCGGATGGACTTGATGAAACGGAAGCGTTGCATTGCCGAAGGACCGTATTTTATGGTATGGTGATATGGGTAAATAGGATGACATTTTTTCTGTTTTGTTTCAGGTGCTGAAACTGTGTACGAGTCATTCTGTTTGTCTTTTTCTGCACGGGAAAAATCGTAAAGCTTGTATATGACGCCATTCCCGTACTGGAAATACCAAGGCTTTTATGGTACAATACATTGACAGCAATATAAACACATTATTGATACATACTTATCAGGCGCGCCTGCGCCGCCTGATTCCATATACTCGAAAGTAACGTAGGAGGCACCGGAATTGGAGAAACTGATTATTCACGGCGGCAAGCCTTTGGAAGGCACCGTTCGCGTCAGCGGGGCGAAAAATGCGGTTCTGCCCATTATTGTCGCATCTATGCTGGCCAAGGCGAAGAGCACGTTGACAGAGATTCCCAAACTGGATGACGTGCATACGGTCTGCGACGTCATCGCGTCGCTCGGCGTCGGCATAGAAAACCCGCAGAAAGGAGTCCTTGTCCTGGACGGGACGAATTTGTCGTCGGCAACGGCGCCGTACGATCTAGTGCGGCGCATGAGAGCGTCTTTTCTGGTCATGGGTCCTCTGCTTGCGCGGAAAAGGCGGGCGAAGATTTCCCTGCCCGGCGGCTGTTCTATCGGCGCTCGGCCCATTGATCTGCATTTAAAAGCCTTTGAAGCTATGGGTGCGTCTATACGCCTGCATAACGGCAACATCGAAGCGTCCGTGCCGTCAGGCCTGAAAGGCGCGCAGATATATCTCGACTTTCCCAGCGTCGGCGCCACGGAAAACATCCTCATGGCAGCGTCGCTGGCCGAAGGAAAGACGATTCTCGAAAATGCCGCCGAGGAGCCGGAAATCGTCGATTTGGCGACATATCTCAACAGCATGGGCGCCAACATCCGCGGCGCCGGTACGAACGTCATCCGCATTACCGGCGTCAAGGAGCTTCACGGTGCGGTTCATTCCGTCATTCCCGACCGCATCGAGGCAGGGACCTACATGATCGGCGCGGCCATGACGGGCGGGAACGTATACGTGGAAAACGCTTTGTCGGAACATCTAAAGCCTTTGGTGGCCAAACTCAAGGAAGCCGGCGCCGAAGTGCAGGAAGACATTGACGGCATCCGAGTCATCGGCCGCCGTCCTCTCCGCGCCGCTGACATCAAAACCTTGCCGTATCCCGGATTCCCGACGGACATGCAGGCGCAGTTCATGGCCTTGGCGACGATTTGCCGGGGAACAAGCATCATTACGGAGACTGTGTTTGAAAACCGTTTCATGCATGTCGATGAGTTTAAGCGCATGGGGGCAAAAATACGCATTGAAGGGCGCAGCGCCATCGTAGAAGGCGTGTCCCGATTGAAAGGCGCCGCAGTCAACGCGACAGACCTGCGCGCCGGGGCGGCTCTTGTCCTTGCCGGCCTTGTCGCCGAAGGGGAGACGGAAGTAGGCTGTCTGCACCATATCGACAGGGGCTACGATAATCTCGTATTGAAACTGCAAAGGCTGGGTGCTGATATTGTTCGGGTCAATGTGGATGAAGCATAGCGGCGGCCCTGCGCTGTCGCCGTCGGCTTGGTTCGGCCGCGACATGGCCGTCGACCTGGGAACGGCGCATATTGCCGTCTACGTTAAAAATAAGGGCGTTGTCATCAACGAGCCTTCCGTCATTGCCGTCGATGTGCGGAAAAACCAGGTTGCTGCCGTCGGCCGGGAGGCAAAAGCCATGCTGGGACGGACGCCGGAGCATATCCGCGCGTACTATCCCATGAAGCACGGCGTCATTGCCGATTACGACGCGACGGAGTACATGCTCCGCCATTTTATCCGCAAAGCCGCCGGACGGGGGCCTTTTTTCAAGCCCCGCGTCATCATCTGCGTACCGTCGGGAGCGACGAACGTAGAGCGGCGCGCCGTCATGGAAGCGGCGCGGCAGGCCGGAGCCAGGAAAGTTGTCATTATGGAAGAACCGCTGGCGGCGGCCATCGGTGCCGGTCTCGACATTGCCGGCTCCAACGGCTCCATGGTCGTCGATATGGGCGGCGGCACAACGGACGTTGCCATCATGAGTCTGAGCGGCGTCGTCATCAGCCAGTCTCTGCGCATGGGCAGCAGCGCCTTTGATGAAGCCATCGTGCGCTATGTGGAAAAGACGCACCGCATGGCCATCGGTGCCGGCACGGCGGAAGAGCTGAAAATACTGATCGGCACGGCTCTGCCGGATGGACGCAGCCTATCGGCGGAAATACGGGGACGGAGCACGGACACGGGACTGCCTGCCGCCGTCTCCATCTCGTCGCGGGAAGTGCAGAAGGCGCTGGAAGAACCGCTGCAGCAGATGCTGCGGGCCGTTCTGTCGATGCTTGAGAAGGCGCCGCCGGAACTTGCCGCCGATATTTCCGATCACGGCATCGTCCTTGCCGGCGGCGGCATGCTTCTCGACGGAATAGATAGGCTTATTTCCCGCACGACGGGCATGGCGGCGTACTTGTGCGACGATCCCGTCCTGTGCGCGGTTAACGGAGCCGGGAAGTCCCTTCAGGCCATGAAATTATTAAAAGACAGTTTTGAAGATATATAAGGAGGACTGGCTATGAACAAGCGGTGCCTTGCAGCGGCTTTTGCGGTGCTGTTCTTTGCAGTTCTGCCGTCGTCGGCAGCAGATCTTCCCCAGGCAGCCGTCATCGGCGGCCGCGTCGAATTGGTTGCGCCTGCCGGGACGGTTGTCAGCGAAGGCGATATTCTTGCCGCTGTAGACACCTTGGCAGGCATCATGCCGGCCGTGCGGGCTTCGGCTGCCGGCATCGTTGCAGAAACCTGCGTTGCTCCGGGAGAAAACGTCAAGCGGGGCGACGTTCTTGTCGTCATTGAAGAAACAGAAACACAAGAGGATATACCTTGATGATACGATTACGCAGCGTGCGGCGTTTTGCCGTCCGCGCCTGCCTTTTTGCCCTTTGCTGCGCCGTGAGCCTGACGGCTTCTGCCGGAGAGTTCATGAACGTCAGCGACGTGCGGGAAGGCATGACGGGGTACGCCAAGACAGTCGTGCACGGAAATACGATTGAAACATTTCCCGTAAAAATACTGGGAGTCATGAAAAACGCCGGCCCGGCCGGCGATTTGATTCTGGCGGAATTTTCCGGTCCTCTCATGGAAAAAACCGGCGGCATCGCCCAGGGCATGAGCGGCAGTCCCGTCTATATCGACGGGAAACTCGTCGGCGCCATTGCCTACGGATGGTCTTTTACCAATTCCCGCGTCGGCATGATTACGCCTATTGGCGATATGCTGCGCTTATGGAACGTGCCGACGAAAGAGGAGATACGGCCGTTCAACTCCCGTGAGGCGTCGCTCATTCCCATTGCTACGCCGCTGATGGTCAGCGGTTTTGACGCGGCGTCGGCGTCGTGGATGCAGAAAAAACTGCCGCAGTACAACTTCGTGCCCGTCAACACCGCGTCGGCGGCGTCCGATGAAACGGTCCTGTCCCTTGAACCGGGAAGTTCCGTTGCGGCCGCCTTGGTCAACGGAGACATGAAGATGGGTGCTGTCGGTACCGTGACTTACGTAGACGGCGACCACATCGTCGCCTTCGGACATCCTTTCCTGAAAAAAGGCAGCATGGATTATTTCATGCACAATACGTATATCTTTACGATCGTTGACAACCTGTCCAGCTCTTTTAAGCTCGGATCTCTCGGCGCGGAAATCGGCCGCATCGACCAGGACCGCGGCGCCGGCATTGCCGGCCGCAGCAATTACTTGGCGCCGGGCATTCCCGTCTTCATTACGGTGCGTGATGAAGACACGGATGCGGCCAACGTAAGGCGCGTCAAAATTGTGGAAGACAACGACCTGACGCCGGTCTTGGCGGCGACGGCGACGTACAACACCGTCAACAAGACGATCGACCGCAGCGGCGGCGGTACGGCGACACTGTCGTACACCATCCGCGCCGCCGGCGGCAGGGACAAGGATATTTCTCGGCGCAATATGTATTACTCTGCTGACAACATCAACGAAAAAAGCATCGACGAACTGTTTAACGTCTTGGACATCCTCAAGCACAACGAATTTATCGATTATCCCGTCCTTGATATTACCATGAATGTTGATATTTCCCAGGCCCGCAAAGAAGCGCGCATCGTTGACGCCACGGCGGCGCCTGTTGTCGTCAGTCCCGGCGATACCGTGTACTTTAAAGTAAGGATTCGTCCGTACCGCGGCGCCGAGGAAGTAAAGACCATGACTTTTACGGTGCCTACAAACCAGCCGGCCGGCGACATGGTTCTGGAAATCCGCGGCGGCGGCGTCATTCCCCTGCCGTACTTGATTGAAAAGCAGCGCTACAACCTGACCGACGAAATACTGGAACGGCTCCGCAATTACAAGGATTTTGCCGACCTGAAAAAAGCCATAGAAGGGGAAGATTCAAACAACGAAATCGTCATTGAAATCCTCGAGCAGGGCGTCAGCATGATCGACGACGGCGGCCCGAAAACCGGCAAGGAAAAAATACGGGGAAAGGAACCGGCCGTTGACAACAAAGACATGATCAAGCCGGACAAACAGACGAAAATGGGAGAAGATACGGCAAAAGAAGACGTTAAATCGACGGTTTCCACGCCGTATATCATCAAAGGCGACGGTCAGCTGACCATCAAAGTCGTCTCGCCGGCTGAACGGGATGCTTTTAGGGCGAAGAACCGCCGCCCGAATGAAGCCAGAGCCGTCATGAACGAAGATGCAGAAGATTCAGCCCCTTCCGATACGGAAAAGGAAGCCGGCAGTTCCTTTGGTGAAGAACCGTCTGACGATGCAAAGGAAAACCTTGTCCACGTCGTGCTGCTTCCGGAGTGAAGATAGAACAAAACAGATAAAGTAAGCGAAAACGAGCAGCTGCGGTCTGCTCGTTTTTCAGTTATCACATATCCTGTTAAGGTGTTGCAGCTGGTGAAATATAAATATATTTTTTCCCACTAAGAAAAGAGAAAACTATTTATCTCTAATATGGTGCAGAACTGCACGGAAGAATGATAGAGCAGAGATAGCTGTCATTAATGTGACATGACAACTCTTAATTTATCAGGGGGTAGAATAAAGCGAAAAACCGAAATGGGGAGAAAAGGAAAAATGAAAATCAGAACATATCAGCCGTCAGATTGCCACGCCTTGGCAGAATTGTTTTATCATACGGTACATACGGTTAATGCAAAAGATTATACGGAGGAACAACGAAATGCATGGGCATCCGGCCAAGAAGACTTGGAAAAGTGGCGCCGGTCCCTTACAGCATACTATATATCGTTGCTGTTGAAAAAGGAATTATCATAGGCATTTGGGGATATAGATAAGACAGGGTATCTTGACCGCCTGTTTGTCCATGCAGACTATCAGAGAAAAGGGATTGCGTCTGCTATTTGTAGTCGATTAGAACAGAACGTCAGGGGAACTATCATTACGCACGCGTCTATTACAGCAAAGTCGTTTTTTGAAAAAAGAGGGGAACAGAGGATAGAAAGACGGGGGATTTTTCTTACTATCTTTATTATGAAAAAAGAACAGGCAGTTGTTTCCGGATAAAAACCGGGGAGGCATTTTTTTGCTGTTTTTTATCTGGGTATAAGTTAGGATAGGCTGGATAAGTTTTCTTTGCTGCTGATAGTAAAACGAAATGCTGTACAGAAAAAAGAATATTGTTGTGAATGAATTTAATCGTATCAATGCAGGCAGACGAATCGATTCCCTTTACAGTGAACGAGGGTGGAGGGATAGGCTTTCTGTACAGCTAACGTATAAATGGGACACTGTGCAGGAAGCATCCCCGCCTTAAATTGCAGTTAGATTGCGGAAAGAACTGGGCAGGGAGTACATTCCCATTTCCGGGGAACGTACCGCGAAATAGATTTCTTTTACAGCCAACGAGGGTAGAGAGATAGGCTTTCTTTACAGTTAACGTATAAACGAACGCTGCGCAGAATGCCTATCTGTCCTGGACTTGTGAAAGGTATTGCAGGACTGTCAATTTCCCATTACTGCTGATAGTTTAAGAGATAGTAGTATGCAGCAAGTGTCTCTCCTGGAATCGTGAAAAAGGTGTGCCGTACCGGTATGCTTTTTTCATCTCACAACGCAATAGAACGCTGGGCAGAAATGTATCAGCCTCGAGAGCTGTGCAAAAGTGATGCAGGCAGATATATTTCTCTTGCAGCGTTCGGTCTTGCTCGTCAGCGGCAAAGGAAATATACCTGCCGTCTACAACTCCTATCTCCGGTTCCTCGTACTCAGCAAAAATAGCCGGCGTCAATCAATGGGGATTGGTGCGGCTATTTTTGCGTATGGTTTAATACGAGAAGAAAGACAACAAGTAAGACGATAGTTGTATTAACGCCGCTCATATCCATACGCCTCACCCCGATTCCGGGGCCGGAATAACCACGTACCGTGCAGTTCAAGCATCTCTTGCTTTTTCGTATACAGGATCGTAATTGTAAATAGAAAATCGACAGTATGCAGAATGTGTATATCGTGATAGGGCATACAGCCGGACCGGAGTGAAATCTGAGGCGGTTGTTTTTCAAGGGAACGCAGAAAAAAGACCTGTTCCGTATCTATCGGAGCAGGTCTTTTTCTGCGACTAAAGCGAGACTGGCGCTGCGTGGGTTATTTATTGTGCAGCGGCAGAGGCTGTTTCATGACATTGAAGCGGATCATATAGCCGATCCAGCCGACGAAGGCGGCCAGGCATCCGCTGATAAAGGTGACGGAATCTGTCGTCGTCAGGGCGTATACGCAGTACATGATGGATACGCCGGCTAAGAGTAGGGATGTACTTCTGCTGCATACGGCCGTATCGACCTGTTCTTTGGCCAGGATGGCCGGCAGGGCGGCGGCGCAGAACAGATAAGGGATGATGTTGGTGACGACGGCCAGATTTGCCAGGAGTTCAAATTGGGCGGCCAAAGTCGGGCTGATTGTCATGAGGGCTAGGCAGCTCTGCATGATGAGGATGAGGAGCATCCCTTTGATGGGGACATCGGCTCGGGTGACTTTGGCGAAGATCTTCGGGAACAGGCCGCGCTGGGCGCTGGTCTTAAATACGCGGGCCAGGGTAAACTGCCACGATAAGAGGGAACCGGCGCAGGAAAAGACCATCAGGCCCATGACGATTTTTCCGGCCGTGCCGCCGAGCATGTAGGAAAAGGCAAGGCCGAAGGGGGCGCTGGACGCGAAGATTTCCGCATTGGGGACGATGCCGGCAATGGCGTTTGTCGAGGCGACGTAAATGACGGCGACGCCCAGGGTGCTGAAGAAGGTGGCAATGGGGACGGCGCGCTTGGGATTTTCGACGGCGTCCATATTGACGGCAGCCGATTCAAGGCCTAGGAAAGACCAAAGGGTCAGGGCGATGGAATTGCCGACGGCGTCGAAAAAGCCGACGTTGTGAGGGTTCCACGAGGAAATCCACGTAGAGGCGTCGAACCAGTACCACCCGATGAGGGAGATTCCCAGAACAGGAATAATGGCGCCCCAGATGGTGACGGCGCTGAGCTTTCCTGAATAGCGGGATCCGCTGAAATTCAGGGCCGCGGCGATCCACAGGAGCGCGATCGTATATAAACACGTCTGCAGCGGCGAAAAGGATGTGTCTAAAAATCCGGCGCCGTATCCGACGGCGGATATGGCGATCGCCACGTTGGCAATGACGATGGAAACGGCATAGGCGTAGTTTGCCATAAAATGTCCTGTCCGCCCGAAGGCGTACTCGGCATATCCTCCCATGCCGCCGGGCTTTGTCGTGAACATGCCGCATCGGGCAAAGGTCATGGCCAGGGCAAGGGATCCAAGAGCCGTAATGAGCCAGGAAATAATGGAAATCGTACCGACTTCGGCAAGTTTGGCAGGCAGCATAATAATGCCGGCTCCCAACATGTTGGCTGCAGTGACGAAGGTCAGCTGAACCACAGACATTTTACGACGAGAAGTGTTCATTATCAGTCCTTCTTTCATAGAAAATAGGGAAAAAGTCCATGTAAACATGGCTTGTTTATTGTACCATGTTTGATAGGAAAAATAAAATAGTTTTTTGGGCAAATGCATACGGAAAGCGCATTCAAAGCCGGTCGCAAAGGAATTTCTTATGACGGAGGTTCAGGTAGGAAAAGTATAATCATATGAGAAAATCGTGGACGGCCGGGAAGCGCAGGGCTGAGGGAAAGAAAGGCAATAAAAAAAACATGGACAATAGGAATTGTCCATGTTTTTCGCAGCAGAGACTGCAAAGATTTGTGAAAAGATTAGTCGATGTTTTCTACGATGCAGGCCGTGCCTTGGCCGCCGCCGATGCAGAGCGTAGCCAAGCCGTATTTGCCGCCTGTTTCTTTCAAGCCGTAAAGCAGCGTTACAAGAATACGGGCGCCGGAAGCTCCGATAGGATGGCCGAGGGCGATAGCACCGCCGTGGATGTTGACTTTATCCATGCTCAGGCCTAATTCGCGGACGACGTATACGGACTGTGCGGCGAAAGCTTCGTTGGCTTCCACGAGGGAGAGATCGTCGGCGGAGATGCCTGCTTTTTCCAAGGCTTTCTTCGACGAAGGAACGGGGCCGATGCCCATGATGGACGGATCGACGCCGGCGGAAGCGTAGCTTACGATTTTGGCCATCGGTTTTACGCCCAGTTCTTTGGCTTTGTCGGCAGACATGACGACGAATGCCGCTGCGCCGTCGTTAATGCCGGAAGCGTTGCCGGCCGTAACGGTGCCGCCTTTTTTGAATGCCGGTTTTAATTTGCCGAGACTTTCCATGGTCGTACCTTCGCGGGGGAATTCGTCCGTGTCAAATACGACGTCGCCTTTTCTGCTGTGGATGACGACGGGGACGATCTGGTCTTTAAAAGCGCCGCTCTTAATGGCTTCGCAGGCTTTCTGCTGGGAGCGGCAGGCGAGCGTGTCCTGATCTTCGCGGGTTACGCCGAACTGTTCGGCTACGTTTTCCGCCGTAATGCCCATGTGGTAATTGTTGAATGCATCCCACAGGCCGTCTTTGATCATGGTGTCGACCAGTTCGCCGTTGCCCATGCGGTAGCCGTAGCGGGCTTTGGGAATGGCATAGGGAGCGGCAGACATGTTTTCCATGCCGCCGGCTACGATGACGTCGGCGTCGCCGGCTTTAATCATCTGAGCGGCCATGGATACGCAGCGCAGGCCGGAGCCGCAGACCTTATTGATGGTGAGAGCCGGGATTTCAACGGGAAGGCCGGCTTTGATCATGGCCTGGCGAGCCGTGTTCTGCCCTTGGGCGGCCTGGAGAACGTTGCCCATGATGACTTCGTCGATAACGGATTTGTCGATGCCGGCGCGTTTGATGGCTTCTTCGATGACGACGGCGCCCAAATCAGCTGCCGGAACGTCTTTCAGGCTTCCTCCGAATTTGCCGATGGCGGTACGGCAGGCACTTACGATGACTACTTCTTTCACAGATAATCACTCCTTACAGAAAAATTGCGACATGCTTTTAAAAGACATGTACAAAGTAAGAACTTATCATTATTTAATGATGTCTTGCTATTATAATCATACAAATTTTTTATTGTAAATGCAAGCGGTAAAACGCAAGTATGATTTGCGATTATGAATGAATAAAAAAAATTGTATAATAATAATCGATATTAACAAAAACAGACATGTGAAAAATATCTTTTGCGCACCGCATTTTCTTGCTGAAAGGGGCAATACCTGCCGTGCAGCAAGGCGGAAAAGCTTGCCACAGAAAATGCCGGTGGCAATAGGCAAGAGTTCTAAATTTCACAAACCTTGCATATATATAGTACATTTTTTCACAAATAAATGCAAGAGAAAAAAGAAAAAATTCTTATGCCGAATAATCATATTCTATATTGATAAAGGAAAAAAAGTTATAGATATCATGAAGTGATGTTTAGAAAGGTTCTTTTTTCTGCTATTTTTTACTATATTAATGATATAAATTATAATAGCCTGTATTCTTTCAAGGACAGGAGGGTATTCCTAAACAGCGTTTGACCGACACGTGAAAACAATAACAATGAGTTATGTATATTGTAAACCAATATAAGCAATAAACATAGTTGACGAAACGGCGCGGAGGCTGGTATAATGCCTCTGTAACATGGAGAAGCACGATCTTACGCCGAGGTGCAAAGAGGCTGCTCCGTGTAGCGTCTGTATGAAGGAGTGTATTTATTATGAAATATAAACGCCTCAGTCCGCAAGTTCTGACGAAGATGGCTATCATCGTGGCATTGAACTGCATATCTGCCTATTTGATTATTCCCGTCCCTTTTTCCCTGTCGCCCATTGCGGTGCAGACCATTGTCGTCAATCTGGCGGCTTTTCTTTTGCCGCCGCGGCAGGCGGCGCTGGCCATGGCCGCCTACGCTGCTATCGGATTGATCGGCGTACCCGTCTTTACGGGCGGAACGGCCGGGCCGGGAAAGCTCTTCGGCCCGACGGGAGGATATTTTTTCGGATATATCGCCGCCGTTTTCGCCGTGTCCCTAGCCAAGGGAAAGGTGTACAGCTTCCGGCGGTATGCGGCGGCTTCCGTCGGTCTCGGCATTCCCCTCATCTACTTGTGCGGATGCCTTCAGCTCAAATTCATTACGGGCATGACCTGGGAAGCCGTGCTTTTAAGCGGCGCCGTGCCTTTTATTCCACTCGACATCGTCAAATGCCTGGCAGCAGCGGCCCTGGCAAGACCCCTCCTGCGCCTGCAGTCCCTGCCGTGAGGGACGTTTATCTTGCCGGCGTCCTTCGGACCTATTTGGGCACGGAAGACGGCATATACCGTCATGTGGCCGCAGCGACGCTGGGTGCGGCCGTCCTTCGTGCCTTGCACGAACAGTACGATTTGACACGCATAGACGGCGCAGCTGTAGTTCTGCTGTGTTCCAAAGACTATGCCCGTGCTATGGGCTGGACTGTGCAGGCGCGGATCTGCGGCGTTTCGGCGTGTACCGTCGAGCCTCTGTTCCGTCGGGTCCGTGCCGTTGATCTCGTCTTGACCCGGTGCGGCCTTTCGGTAGACGATATAGACGCTTTTGAAATCAACGGAGCTTTCACAGTCGTTGACGAGTTTTTTCACTGAGCCTATGGGCACTCCATGGATTCGTACAACCTTTTCGGCGGCGCAGCAGCGTCTTGGGCTGCTGTGCCCTTGCCGGTGCCGGACAAGGCGGCCCTTATTACGGAACGGCATACATATACCTATGGACAGTTGGCCGAGATTATGAAGAAAGGAAAAGCCCAGGCACCATCCCTGCGCCTTATTA
Organism: uncultured Megasphaera sp.; assembly: GCA_964507845.1. Taxonomy (GTDB): domain Bacteria; phylum Bacillota; class Negativicutes; order Veillonellales; family Megasphaeraceae; genus Megasphaera. The sequence continues at coordinate 4,098 of CAZDQW010000031.1, read as the reverse complement.
CTGAAGAAAAGGCGGAAGATCAGATACTGGCCTTTTTCCTTCCGGGACGGGCCCGCCGTTCCCGTCATTATCCCGAAAGAAGGGCAGCCGGCGCCGATTTCGCTGTCATGGCGTCGAGGTCAATGGGAAAACCGTTCTTCTTGTGGCGGACCGAAGAGAGTTGGCGTCGCTTTCCCCGTGCAGAACGGCATTTTCGGCTCGGAAAAAGCCACCATCGTCTTCCTCCAAGGGGGCATGGCCTTTTTGCGGGAAACTCAAACATGGCACTTGCCGTCCTCCGGGCCGGCGGAACGATGCTGGCCGCAGACCGCGCCTCGCCTCGGCAGTGAGCGTGTCTCATGAGAAAGTATGGTGCCAATGCTTTGTAGCTCATTCCGTCGAAACTCTACGCTTTGACGAGGGCCTTTTCGGCGCCGTGTCATGCTCTTTTCCGCATCGTCTGCGGAGTGCAGTCTATGGGACGAACAGGCCGAGACGGTGAAAAAGGTTTTTCCCAAGGCCCGTATCGTCTTGTACTACGGCGGCCAGTGAAGCCGGTTATATTTCTTACCTTATAGACGAGGGCATGACGGACGACGGGTCTTTCGTAGGCCGTTCCTTTCCCTGCGTGACTGTAACCGTTGACGAAGAAAGCAGGCAAATTGCCGTTTTGTCGCCGAGTCTTGCACTGTGACGGACGAGCCTCCTCCTTATGCCTGACAAGGGTGCCATCGACGGCCGCGGCCGCTTTCATTTCCTCGGCCGGACCGATGACGTAGTCCGCCTTCACGGAAGAAACGTATGGGCCGGACGAATCGAAAGACTTCTCGAAGACACTCTTCCCAGCGCGGAGGCGGCAGTTCTTTTGGCGGAAGACGGCGAAAAGAAAGCACTTACGGCTTTCTTGGGCGGAAAGGCCGTGACGGATCGCGATCCGGAGGCCCTGTGGGGTAGGGCAGGGCTTTGCATTATATGAACGGCCGCGGCGCTATGTTGTTCTTTCGGCCCTTCCGAGAAACGAAAGCGGCAAAATAGATAAAGCCCGCCTGGCTCGTGGCAATTACGGAGCCGATGTGGTATAATACGGGCATGCATGTTATTCGGTATGTGAAGTACCGGTTCGTACAGGAGGTAATGCCCTATGAATCTGCATATTGAAGCTCCGCAGAGCCGGATTGCCGAACGCGTCCTGCTTCCCGGCGATCCGCTGCGGGACAAGTATATTGCTGAAACGTTTCTCGACGGCGCCGTCTGCTGCAGCAGCGTGCCCAATATATTCGGTCCATCCGTCAACTGCGCCCCCCGGGCCGATTTTTCCCTCCTGAATGGAGCCGTGGCGCAGGCCGGGCTCCGGCAGATTCCCGTCTGTGCCGGCAACGTCACCTCCGCGGACTGGTTTTGCGATGAGGAGAACGACAACGAAAAACTAGCGGATTACGGCGTTATGGCTGCCGATATGGAAACGGCGGGCCTGTACATCCTGGCGGCTAAATACGGCGTTCGGGCTTTGGAGATCTTTCCGGTGAGCGACTACCTCGCCGCAAAGGAAGCCTGCACGGAGGAAGAACGGCAGACTTCGTTCAACGACATGATCCGAATTGCATTGGAAACGATCGTTTCTTGTTAGGAGGGAGACCCATGAAAGTCAGTCCGCTGCGCGTCATCGACAGCCACCTCCATTTCTGCGATTACCAGAGTTTTGATGAAATCGCCGCCGCCGCAGGCCATGTCAACTCGGAAGAGCACCTGCGCCAGGCTTACCGGCAGCACCACTACGTCCACGGCATCGTCATGGGCAACAAGTCCCTCAATCCGAAGGACCACAGGTATCCCGAGTTTCTGAGCTACTGCATCGGCCTGGACAGCAGCGGCTGCAACGACCATATAGAAGAATCGCTGCCCCTGATAGAAGAAAACCTCAAACAGCGGCAGTGCTGCGGCATCAAACTTTATCCCGGCTACAACCACGTCTATGTTTATGACGATATGTACGATCCTGTATACGTCCTTGCGGAAAAGTACGGGAAACCGGTAGCCATCCATACGGGTCTTACGGCGACGGCCCGGGCCCTGCTGAAATACAGCCATCCCCTGACGCTCGACGAAGCGGCGGTCAGGCATCCTAACGTGCAGTTCGTCATGTGCCATATCGGCAATCCCTTCCTGCAGGACGCCGTAGCCGTCCTGGAAAAGAACCGCAACGTCGCCGTCGATTTATCGGGGCTTCTGGAAGGGAAGATCCACGACATGGCAGCCTTCCTTACGGCGAAAAAGGGGTATATTTCCATGCTGCGGGACTGGCTCGATTATTTGGACCGCTACGACAGCGTCATGTTCGGCACAGACTGGCCTTTAGCCAACTTGGGCGACTATGTGGCCTTCGTCAAAGCCTTCGTTCCCGAGCGGCACTGGGACGCCGTGTTTTTCGGCAACGCCGGCCGTATTTACCGGCTGGGATTATGACGGCAGGAACCGTTTGATAACAAAACAGAAACATAACCGAAGAACTCCCGGGGAAACCGATTTCCCGGGAGTTTTCCTGTTGACTGAACGGAACTCCAGCGTGCATAATAGAGGAAGTCGGAAAAAGGGGGCTGCCTCTGCCGCTGTCAGAATCTCACGGCTCTTCGGCGTTCCGCTCTTTTCGGCTTTATTCACTATACTGCCGGCTGAAGGCCGGAAGAAGAGGTGCGTCCATGAATCTGCCATGGCGGGCCCAAGGCCCGCGTCAAGTTGATATGCTCCACGGTTCGCTGTGGGATAAAATACTCATTGTCGTGTTCCCCTTTGCCCTGACAGGGATTATGCAGCAGCTCTTTAACGCTGCCGACATCGCCATGCTCGGCCGCTTCGTCGGAAAGGAAGCTATGGCCGCCGTCGGCAGCAACAGTCCCATCATCGCCATGGTACTGAGCCTGTTTATCGGCGTATCCATCGGCGCCAACGTCATCATCGCCCGGTTCATCGGCAAGAAAAACATCCATGGTGTTCACGCCGCCGTCCATACGGCTATTCTGGTGGCACTGGGAAGCGGCGCCATCATGACTGTCGTCGGGGAAATCGCTGCCGTTCCGCTCCTGCGCTTGCTGGGCGTGCCCGATGAAGTGTTTGCCATGTCCGTCCTGTACCTGCGGATCTTTCTTCTGGGGATGCCCGTTATCCTACTGTACAATTTTGAATCATCCATTTTCCGCAGTCAGGGCGATACGCGGACGCCGCTGTACTGTCTCGTCTTTTCCGGCGTCGTCAAGGTGCTGCTGAATCTGTTTTTCATCTTCGGCCTCGGCCTGTCCGTCGAAGGCATGGCCGTCAGTACGGTCGTTGCCAGCACCATCAGTTCGGGACTCCTGTTTTTCTTTTTATGCCGCAGCAAGACGGCCATCCGCGTCCATCTTGCGGATTTCCGCGTCGATATGCGGATACTTGTTCCTATGCTGCGCATCGGCCTTCCGGCAGGCATTCAGGGCATGGTATTTGCCCTGTCGAACTTATGCATCCAGTCGGCCATCAACAGCCTGGGCCCTGACGTCATGGCGGCGTCAGCGGCGGCCTTCAACGTGGAAATTTTCATCTTTTTCATCGTCAACGCTTTCGGACAGGTCTGCACGACATTTATCAGTCAGAACTACGGTGCCCGCAAACTCGACCGGTGCAGGCAGGTCTTTAAATGGTGCCTCATCCAGGACGTCATCGTCGGCACGGCCTGCGGCATTTTCGTCTACGTCTTCGGTGTTCCCATCTTGTCCATCTTCAACAGCGATGCCGCCGTCATCGCCTACGGCATGATACGCATTCAGTACGTCGGCTGCCTGGAAGTCATCGAATCCTTCGTCGACGTCTTTTCCGGCGCCATGCGCGGTTACGGCAGCTCCCTCATCCCGGCGTTGATTACGGTCTTCGGCATCTGCGGCACCCGCGTGATCTGGGTCTATACGATGTTCGACGCCTCACCTGACTTTGAAACACTCATGGCCGTCTTCCCCGTCAGCTGGATCATTACGGCCGTCATCCTTGCGGCGGCGTACAAGTGGTTCGTCAGCCACCTGCGGACATAACATTGCAAATAAGAAAAAACGGCGCCTCCCTTCATCGGACAATACGTATCCGGCAAAGGGAGGC
>CAZDQW010000030.1:0-17178 GCA_964507845.1 uncultured Megasphaera sp. | reverse complement strand
TTGGTGATGGGTAAACGTATGTATTTTTTTGTCATTATTGGGCTATTCATGGTTCTAATGACTCAAGCTGGCCGCGGCTCGTACTATTGAAAACGCCGGCAGTCAGCCCTTTGTGCGGTGGGTAGTATATCGCGGAACACCGGCAGATATAGAAAAAGCAGTGGCTATGCGCATCGAATACACTGCTAGCAGTCTTGCTGACGGTGATGGCGTATATGCGATGTACGGCGGTATCGACAGTGAAGTGCCGGGAGTTTACCGAAGCCTGGAAATTTACGAAAATCAGGAAAGTTTTGAACAGCATTGTCAAAGTGCTCAATATACAAATTATGTACAGGCAATCAAACCGCTCATTCAACAAGAAATTGTTCTTGATGCCGAAGTATTTTTGCTGGAAAGCAAGCTGGAGGGGCAAGCTGAGATGGTGCGCATGACCCGGCTTGTCATTGATCCGCAGCGGCTTGATGAATATAAAGATGTTTTGCATAGGGAAATACTAGACTCTGTTACCAATGAGCCCGGTGTTATTGCATTGCTGGCAACCACAGAGACAGCTCATCCTAATATTTTTCATTTGTTGGAAATATATGAAAATGAAGATGCGTATGCAAAGCATATAGCCGGTCCCTATTTTCAGAAGTATAATGAAACGGCGCAGCAGCTTGTACAAGAAAAAGATTTGATTGTTAATAAACCGCAGCATGTCGTTGTCATGCAGAACACGGAAAAAGCATAAAACCTATGAATTAAGCATCCGGCAGTATTTTTCTGGAAAGAGAAATGCTGCCGGATGCTTATGTTTAAGAAATGGCAAAGAAAGTATTTGCAGAGGGAACATCTTCTTAGGGAAAATAATTTTTCCCTGGATTTCTTCTTACAGTTCATCATAGGTAAACGGCGGCAAGTACTGTCATGGGATATTAAATTAGGACTTATATGCAGAATGGGGTCAACATATAATGCAATAGATGTATTTTTACAATATAGTAACAGTTTGGTGTAGGTTTTCTAAAGATGCTCGGCAAGGTATTGAATAATATAGTATCTGTGTTATGATAATAACAAATACTATAAATCACAAGGGAGGGACGAAGCATGACTTTCAAAATGATCAAGCGATCGGTTATCGCTGCTGTCGTTATTGGTGCCTTGTGCGCTCCTGTATTTGCCGCAGGCGCCCAAAGCCCTGTACCGAGCGATGTAGGATTTAACAGTGCTAAGATTACGGAATTGAAAGCACCACCGCCGCCGATGAAAGAAAATCCCAAACCGCCGAAACCGCCTAAAAAGGTAAAGAAGCCGAAACCGCCAAAACCGCCGAAACCACCTAAAAAATCGAAAAAGAAAGATAAGCGGCCCAATCAGCCGCCACCGCCACCGCAGCCACCGCGGCGGTAAGCGGTTTGTAAGGGGTGAAAGCCGACCGGAGAAATCCTTTGAACGGCCCTTCGCCAGGAGGACAAAGAAAAACAAAATTTTCTTGGCCAGCAGCACACAGGCTGCTGGCTTTTTTTACGGCGGGAGACTCTGTTCGTGTATTGCAAAACCTTGTCACTGCGAGCCCACGGGTTTGCTTCAACGTTCGTTCTTTTCTTCTGTATTCAGTTTTTTTGACGGCATAGAAATCGTTTCTGTTGTGATGGCTGTTTTTTTGCTGGCTTTCATAAAGGACGCCAGATCATCGGGCCGGCTGCCGTCGTTGTTTGGCCTTGTACAGAGGGGAACCTTACAGCAGCAGTATAAAGCCGGAAGCAAAGTGATGCATAATGAAAAAATTCTGAAGAATTTTACAATCAGGTTACAGAATTAAGGAGTTTTTACAACAATAACGAGAATAATATTGAATTTTTAAAGTTATATGATATGATGAAAATACCAAAGATAATATGTTTTATAAAGGAGGAATTGATGATGTCTTTACGCACGATAAAACGCTCTGCTGTAGCTGCTGTCGTTATCGGGGCTTTGTGTGCGCCAGTATTTGCTGCAGGGGCACAGGAAACCGTATTTGGCAGCATGGGAGTCAGAAATACCTATGCCGCCGCAATTAAAGCACCGGCACCGGATCCGCCGGCGCCGCCGAAGAAAGAAAAACCAAAGCCGAAACCGCCTAAAAAAAATAAAAAGCCGGATAAAAAAGCAGATAAAAAGCCGGATCAACCGCAGCCGCCGGCTAAGAAATAATTGCGGAAAAAGCGACAGGAGCGCAGTATACGTTCTTGCCGCTTTTTGCATTTAGGATGAAAAGAAAGCAGCGCAGCATAGCGGATTTGTCTTTTGTTCAGGTGATTGAAACGGAGTCAGAAGGCGGGAGCAAATTTCCATACAGCAATACCGCAAAAAAAACGTGACTGCATGCTGCCGTTACGTTGCAGACATACAGTCACGTTTTCCCCCGATAATATTTATATAGTATGGATAACTGCCCGTTACGATTCCCCTATAATCGCTGCCGGCCCTCTGTCGCCGGTACGGATACGAACAGCGTCTTCAATGGTGTAAACAAAGATTTTGCCATCGCCGACTTGACCGGTTTTGCAAATCCGTTCGGCTGTTGCGATGACTTCATCGACGGGAACTTCGCAAACCACCGTTTCAAGTTTGATGTGAGGCAGCAAATTGATGGCGTATTTCTGGCCGCGGTATACTTCGACATGCCCTTTCTGCGATCCGCAGCCGAAGACCTGGCTTACGGTCATGCCCATAACGCCGATAGCATTGAGTGCTTCTTTCAGTTCTTCCAGTTTGCTGGCGCGGGTAACAATTTCTACTTTTGTAATCTTTCTATCCATGAATATCCCTCCTAGAGATTACGGTTGCTGATGCCGAGATCCTGTATTGTCGAGCTGGCATTGAGCTGAGCGTTCATTGCATCGCCGAAAGGACTGGCCGAAGAAAGTGCATGATTGTAACCGCGTTCTCCGTGTTCGCAGATATCAAGACCGGTCGTTTCTTCTGCTTCATCTGTACGCATAGGCGTGATAAAGGAGACGATTTTATACAGGATGAACGAACCGACAACAGCAAAAGCGAATGCAACAATAACGGATACGACCTGGGCGAATAAGAGATTGCTTTCACCGTAGAACAAGCCGTTGGCACCATCCGGATTAACCGCAGTTGTAGCCCACAGGCCGGTAGCGATAGAACCCCATGCGCCGCCGACGCCGTGGATGCCGAACGCATCAAGGGAATCGTCATAACTGAGCTTTGCTTTGACGACGGCGACGGCAAAGTAGCAGACTGCGCCGCCGACGGCTCCGATAATGACTCCGGGAAGCGGAGCGACGAAACCTGCGGCAGGAGTGATGGCAACGAGACCGGCTATGCATCCGGAAGCTGCGCCGAGTACAGTCGGCTTGCCGTTGACAGCCCATTCAATCAGCACCCAGGAAACGGTAGCTGCCGCAGCGGCTCCCTGAGTAGCTACGAATGCATTGGCTGCAAGGCCGTTGGCGCCGAGTGCGCTGCCGGCATTAAAGCCGAACCAGCCGAACCAGAGCAAGGTCGCGCCGAGAACTGTCATAGGAAGATTGTGAGGAAGCATCGGCACTTTTCCGTAGCCGCGCCGTTTGCCTAGAAGTATGCATAATGTCAGGCCGGATACGCCGGATAAGATATGGATAACGAGACCGCCGGCGAAGTCGAGTGCGCCCAGTTCGGCAAGGAAGCCGCCGCCCCATACCCAGTGCGCCATAGGATTATAGATGAAAATAGCCCAGAGCAAAATGAAAAGAGCAAATGCACGGAATTTTACGCGTTCGGCAAAAGCGCCGGTAATCAGCGCCGGCGTAATGACGGCGAACATGCATTGAAATGCGACGAAAGCCAGTTCGGGAATCGTCCCGTTTTCCAAAACGTTTAAGCCTACGCCGGCAAGCCCTATTTTATCAAGAGCGCCGATAAAACCGTTAATGTCCGTACCGAACGTCATGGCATAGCCTAAAAGAATCCATTCAACAGAAATCATAGCAACAATAAAGAAGCTCTGCATGATAGTCGTCAGTACGTTTTTATCACGAACCATGCCGCCGTAGAAAAGGCCGAGACCCGGCGTCATAATAAACACCAGCGCCGCGCTGATAAGAACCCATGCCGTATCTCCCGTGTCGATCTGGGCTGTGCCGGCGTCGGCAGCAAAAGCTGTCGGTGCTGCAAAAAGCATGCACGGCAAGGCTATTCGTAGTATGGACCATAATTTTTTCATTCCCTTTTCCCCTCCCGTAAAGAAAAGAGGCGTCTTGAAAAACCGAATCGAAAAGGATTGGTTTTCAAGACGCCGTTGTCTTTATCATTATTACTTTTGCCCAATAGAAACAGATAAGCTCTGACAAGCCGGGTACCGCGGCTTGTCAGAGCTTCATTGCTCACATATTCTATTGATGGCCTTATTATACGTCGGCTGCAGGGACATGTCAAATATTTTTTCCGGTTTTTGTTATAAACTTTTTCGCTTTATGCTGCAATGCAGCGGAAAAAATTTTGGAATGTCAAATAAACAAAACATGGCCCAGAAAGACGTAAAAGGTGAGTGATACGGCGCTCAAGGCTGTTGTATTCATGACAATCTGCGTGGCATAATCGGCATTGTTTCCGAATTCGATGGCAAAAAGCGCCGTGTTCACTGCTGTGGGGATGGCGCAGTAAATAAGGAATACCAGGGAGGTGACGGTTGTAAACGTGCCGGGACAAACGGCATTAGCCGTATAAATCATAATCAAGCCGAATGCCGGGAGAACCGTCATTTTTAAAATACTGACAATCCATACATCTTTGTCAAACCAGTGAATTTTCGTTTGTGATAGCTGGGCTCCGATACTGATCATGGCGATAGGAAGCAGCGATTTTCCGGACATTTCCATAATTGGCCAGAGAAACCATTGCTGTGCATTCCAGCCGGCGCAGCGTACCAGCAATGCGGCGATGAGAAAATAGATCATAGGCATGCGGAGCATGACGAGGAGCGTGTCGCGGGCCGACAGGCGTCCGCGTCCGGCTTGATACAATCCGACCGTATTTATTGCGATGCTTTGAAAGATAAAGATGATGACCTGGACGACCATAGCCTCTGCCAGATACGGCGTCTGCCCGTCGATGACAAAGGGCTCGTGGGAAAAGATGAGCAGGATCAGCGCGACGCCCAGATTACCTGTATTGTTAAACATGAGAGCATTGCGGCACGACTGCATCATTCCTGCCTCGTAGTGCCGCCATTTGCCGACGATTGTTGCCGCGATGAACCCGAAGACGGAGAAGATAATCATTGCCGCAATAATCGTCATGCTCGCCGGGGGAAAGTCCGTTATAAAAACATTGGTAAAGATAAAGCTGGGGAGAACGACGTAAAACATAAATTTGGACAACGTCTTAACGTCGATATGGAATGTTTTATCCAGCCAAAATCCAATGAGCACCAGAGTAAGTATAGGGAGCATTGTATTTTCAATAATAAATAGGAATATCACGAACCAGAACCTCGCTTCACATTATGGTATATATCGCTTTAATTATACTGGGAACTAAAAGCAAAGGGATAGAATGAATTCTATCCCTTTGCTTTTAAGGTATTGGCTGATTGACAAGTACATTTATCAGCTGTAGCTTTCAAAATAATATATGATAGTCAGCATAGTTTCACACATATATTTCAAAGCGCTGCTGTCCCAGTGGAAATCCGGAGAGTGGCTGACTACAGGCATATCGCCGCAGACTCCGACATAGTAGAACGCACTGGGGACGGCGGCGCTGAAATATGCGAAGTCTTCCGAACCGGAGCTGCGCTGCATGGGAACAACAGCAACGCAGTGCGCGCATTGTTCACTCAGAATAGTTGATACTCGGTTTGTAACGGCTCGATCGTTGGAGCAGACCGGTGAAAAGGGAACGATGTCCAGATCGTAGGAGCCGCCGTAATTTTGGGTTACGCTGGCGAGAATATGACGCAGTTTTTCCAAAATGAGCCGCCGTTTCTTCTCGTCATACGTCCGCAGCGTCCCTTTCAGTTCCGCTGTATCGGGAATGACGTTGGGATTATGGCCGGCTTGGAACTGGCCGAAAGTAAGAACGATGCCGTCGCCGTCGGCCCGGCAGTTATATACGTAATTTTGCACAGATTGAATAATGTCGACGCCCATTTGAATAGGGCTGACGCAGTCGGCCGGCTGGGAACCATGTCCGCCTTTTCCGTGGAGTGTTATGGTAAAGTCGTCGCAGGATGCGGAAATTTCTCCGCTGCGGATGCTGACGTACCCTTTGGGCAGAGTGCCGGCGACGTGAAGTCCAAGCGCATAGTCGACATGCGGATTGTTGAGGATGCCGGCGTCGATCATGCGGGCTGCGCCGCCGTTTCCCTCTTCGGCCGGCTGAAAGGCCAGGCGGATCGTGCCGCGGAGGCAGTCGCGGTGTTTTTGTAAAATTTTTGCGACGCCCAGCAGATTGGCTGCGTGCCCGTCGTGGCCGCAGGCGTGCATGACGCCTGGAACAAGAGATGTATAGGGGCAGTCGTATTTTTCTGTCAGAGGCAAGGCGTCAATGTCGGCGCGGAGCAAGATGACAGGGCCTGGCAGGCTGCCGCGGATCAATCCGGTGACGCCGGTACCGGCAATGATTTTTACATCTTCGATGCCCATAAGAGATAATTCCTGAAAAATTGTTTTACATGTATCAAATTCTTTTTCGCTTAATTCGGGATGGGCATGGAAATATTCACGCATTTCCATCATATAAGGAAGTGTGTTGCGCACGGCTTCGCGGATAGTAAAGGTCGGTCTGTAGGGTTGATTCATGTGTGTATGCCTCCTTTTGAAATTTGATGATGCATACTTGTGAGTTTATGGAAGTATTCTATGTCATGCGGAAAAAATCCTGCCGGTATGCCGGTTTTTTCTGCTTATTTAAGATACCATAAAAACAATTAAAGTGATAGACGCGGCATAACGGCGTACCGTAATTTTTCTGATTTCGACTATGATTAGGATGCTTATTGATCAAAAAAACGATCAGTCAGTGAGAAAACGAAACGGTTTTGCGCAGAATGAGGATACGGTCAGTTGAAGCGGGAAAACCATTTGTGATTTGCATAATAATCATAAAAAATATGACCAGGTAATAAAAAAATGCTGAAAAAGTGAGAGCTAACATGGATTGGTCAAAATGAACACGCACAGAATTGAGAATAAACATATAAAAAATAATGCATAAAAACTTATTTTTTTGACTTATAAACTTATTTTTGATATAATCGTTTTAAAATTTGGTAACTTAATTACGAAAACGTTTAAAGAGGTGGTTGTTTGAGGTACCGTATATTGATTTTAGTGACCTTCATAGTTGTCTTTGCATGTTCCTCGCTGGTTTGTGCAAAAGTCGAAATGGGGATGACCGGCTCTGCAGTGCAGAGTGTGCAATACATGCTTATCGATGCGGGATATTTGGCTGGCGGCGCCGACGGTATTTTCGGCAGTGCGACGAAAGATGCTGTTAAGCGTTTTCAGGCCGATAAAGGATTAGAGATAGATGGTATTGTCGGCGCCCAGACCATGGCGGCTCTTTCAGAAGCCAGTGGACGCGAAGCTCCCGTTGCAGAGAATACCAGGCAGTACCGCCGGCGCATCGTTATGAATGCATCGGCGTATACGGCGCATGACCCGGGAAACAGCGGATATACCGCAACGGGACATCGGCTGAAACGCGGCATGGTTTCCGTTGATCCCAACGTTATTCCCTTGGGATCGCAGGTATATATTGAAGGATACGGCTATGCCGTTGCCGCAGATACAGGCGGAGCAATTGTAGGAAACCGAATTGACCTTGCGATGGATACGATTGCGGAAGCATTGGAGTTTGGCCGGCGGGAAGTCGTGGTATATGTATTATAATTACGCAGAGATGCGGAAATGGAGAGGCAGCTGTCTCTCCATTTTATATTTTGTACAGATTCCGCGAATTTTACTGCGTTTTTATCGTTTTTATAAAAAACTATGTATTTTCTACTGTATTTGTGTTATCCTAAAAGGACATTATTTTAGTTATTTATTTCAGGGAGGCTTACGGAATGAAACATATTGCCGCACTTATTTTGGCGGCCGGAAAAGGCACGAGGATGAAATCTTCTTTGCCGAAAGTCCTGCATTGCGTCGGCGGAGTTCCTATGGTTGAACAGGTGTTGCGCGCTGTCAAAGGAGCCGGGACGGAGCGGCAGATTGTTGTTGTCGGTTTTGGCGGAAACGCCGTTCAGGCTTATTTGAGCGGCAGGGCAGAAATAGTGGTGCAGGAAGAGCAGCTGGGAACGGGACATGCTGTCATGCAGGCAGAGCCTTTTCTCGCCGGGATGCCGGGCACGCTTCTCGTTACATGCGGAGATACGCCGCTGGTAACGGAAGAGACGTTCCGGCAGCTTATTGCCTGCCACGAACAAACGAAAGCCGCAGCGACAGTGCTGACTGCCGTCGTGCCTGACCCGACCGGTTACGGCAGAATTATTCGCAATGAATGCGGTCAAGTCGTAAAAATTGTGGAACAGAAAGATGGAACGCCGGAAGAATTGGCCGTTTGTGAGGTAAATGCGGGGATATATTGTTTTGATATGGAGCTTTTATGGCAGGCACTTCACCATGTAACCAACGACAATGCCCAAGGGGAATATTATTTGACTGATGTTATCGGTATGTTTGTCAGGACTGGATACGGTGTCAGTGCTTTTGCCGCTCCGGATTATAAAGAAATACTGGGCGTTAATTCGCGGCAGCAGCTGGCCGAAGCGGAAAACGTGCTGCGCCGCCGCAAGCTTGAACAGCTTATGGCTGACGGCGTAACGATCATTGATCCGGCAAATACGTATGTTGACATGACTGTTCAAATCGGGAGCGATACGATTTTATACCCCGGGACAATACTGGAAGGCTGCACCGTCATCGGCGAAGGCTGCCGCATAGGGCCGTATGTCCGCATGACGAACGTCTTAATGGGAAATAATGATCATCTCCAGTTTACATATGCGCACGACTGTGAAATCAAAAACGGCTGCGAAGTCGGTCCTTTTGTGCATTTCCGGCCCGGAACGGTTATTGGCAATGACGTTAAAGTCGGCAATTACATGGAAGTTAAAAATTCCGTTATCGGCGACGGGACGAAGCTGCCGCATCTGAGTTATATCGGCGACAGCGACGTCGGCAGCGGCGTCAATATCGGCTGCGGTACGATAACCGTCAATTTCGACGGCAGGGAAAAGCACCGTACGATTATCGGCGACCACGCGTTTATCGGCTGCAACAGTAATCTTGTATCGCCGGTTTCAATCGGTGATTATGCGTATATCGGCGCCGGTTCAACGATTACAAAAAATGTTCCGGACAAGGCGCTGTCTGTCAGCCGGGCCAAACAACGCAATATTGAAGGATGGGTCAAGGATACTACGTATAAAAAGTAAGCGAATCAACCGATAGGAATATCGATAGCATACATATCAATTTATCCAATTTTATTTTAGGAGGCTCGACAATGAGTTACGAAGACGGGAAAAAGCTGAAAGTTTTTACGGGAAATGCCAATCCGAAACTGGCGAGGGAAATTGCCGATTACTTAGGGCTGGAATTAGGCAGGGCCTTTGTCGGCAAATTCAACAACGGCGAAATCCAGATTATGATTGACGAAAGCGTTCGCGGCAAAGATGTGTTCATCATTCAGCCGACATGTCAGCCGGCCAATGATACCATTATGGAACTGCTTATTATGGCAGATGCATTTAAACGCGCTTCGGCAAAACATATTACGGCAGTCGTTCCGTATTACGGCTATGCCCGTCAGGACCGCAAGACTCGGGGCCGCGAACCGATCACTTCCAAACTGATTGCTGATTTAATGACTGTTGCCGGCATTACGCGCGTCGTTACCATGGATTTGCATGCCGGCCAGATACAAGGATTTTTTGATATTCCTGTCGATCATCTCGGATCAGCGTCGATTATTGCAAAATATCTTAATCAGAAGAAATCCGAAACGGATATGGGTGAAATCGTCGTTGTCTCGCCGGATCTGGGCGGCGTTACACGGGCCCGCGACTTGGCTGACCGGATCGATGCGCCTATTGCGATTATTGAAAAACGCCGTCCCCGTCCGGGCGTAGCTGAAGTCATGAATGTTATCGGCGATATAAAGGGAAAGACGTGCATTATTATCGACGATATCGTCGATACGGCCGGTTCGTTGTGCGGCGGTGCAAAAGCGCTGAAAGATTTGGGAGCGGCCCGCGTGTATGCTGCATGCGCTCATGCCGTTTTGACAGACCCGGCAGTACGGCGGATCCAGGATTCTGTTATTTCCGAGCTGATTATTACCAATACGATTCCGCTGCCGGATGAAAAGAAGATCGACAAAATTAAAGTGCTGTCCGTCGCGCCGCTTTTAGGCGAAGCCATTATGCGGATATTCCATGAAGTTTCTGTCAGCAAATTGTTTGATAAGTAAAGGTAAACAACGTGCATATGATTGTTGGCCTGGGAAACCCGGGCCGTGAATACGAAGCGACGAAACATAACACGGGATTCCGCGTGATCGATGAACTGGCACGCCGCTGGGGCATATCTTCCTGGCAGCGCCGGATGGATGCGTATGTAGCGCAGGCCGATGCCGGGGAGGAAAAGATTCTTCTCGTCAAGCCGCAGACGTATATGAACAACAGCGGTTTGTCCGTAGGCCCGCTCATGCGGTGGCATAAAATATCTCAACACGATGTTTACGTCATTTATGATGATATGGATCTGCCGGTTGGACGAATCCGCATCCGAAAAAACGGCAGCGATGGCGGTCATAACGGCATTAAGAGCCTTTTTGCTAATGGATGCCGCGATTTTATCCGTTTCCGTGTCGGTATCGGCCGGCCGCTTCCGTATCGCGACGTCATCGACCACGTGCTGACGCCCTTTCCGGAGGAACTTCTCGCCGAGTATGAAGAAGGACTGAAAGCTGCGGCCGATGCGGTGGAAGGGTGTCTTCGTTTGGGTATTGACAAGGGGATGAATTACTATAATCCCCGTAAAAAGAAAAAAGCAGACAGAGCATCAGGTGAAAATGGCTCGTCAGCAGACGACAACATTTAATATCAATGAAAAAACAGCCTCCCGAATGAAGGCTGTTTTTTCTTGTTTTGCTCTATTTGTGTTGGCCAACGCGTTATAATGTGCTGCTGTTAGGCGGTTGGATAGGAAGGGGCAATGCGTTGGATTTGCTGATGCGTCAGACGATCATAACAGGCCGGCGCCTTCCAAAAAAATTTTGATTCCAATTATGATGAGAAACATTCCCCCGATGCGCTCTGCGTTCGTTTTGTATTTTAAGCCGAAGAGGCTTCCGGCTTTGACGCCGGCGGCAGAACAGACGAAAGTGACAAATCCGATGGACAGGGCTGCAGGAAAAATGGCAACGTCCATGAACGCAAAAGTGACGCCGACGGCCAAGGCGTCGATGCTTGTCGCCACAGCTAACGCGAACATGGTGGCGACGGCCATGTCCGCGTTGGGACAGTCTTCTTTGTCAAAGGATTCTTTGATCATATTTATCCCGATAATGCTCAGCAAAATACAGGAGATCCAATAATTGTACGAAGTTATCAGTGAAGTGAAGAAGCTCCCTAAATAATACCCGGCAGTTGGCATAATTGCCTGAAAGCCGCCGAACCAGAGACCGGCAATGGTCATATGCTTCCACTGGATGCGGCCGAGCGACAGGCCTTTGCAGACAGAAACGGCAAAGGCGTCCATAGACAGTCCTATAGCTAATAAAAACAATTCAATAGGGCTCATTATGATCTCTCCTTTTTTGAATGGGAATAAAAAAAGACTTAAAGGCAGATTGATTGCCTTTAAGTCTCATCATTTCAAATAGCACCGGGCTCATGGCCAGTATGTCGATACTATTATACATACAAGATGTATTGACTACTCCCTTAACGCATATTAGAAATTATACGGGATAGTTCAGGTATTGTCAATAAAACGGGACTGACGGAACGTATGCTGGCTGTATACAAGAGGCGAAGGTGCTGATTTATTAGTTGCTTTCGAAAAATGCTTTGTAAGCAAGGTAGGCGCAGTATGCGTCGGCTTTTGAAACGATTTCCAGTGGCGCGTGCATGCTGTGCATCGCAACGCCGCAGTCGACGACGTCGCAGCCCCAATTGGCCATGATATAAGCGATCGTGCCGCCGCCGCCCTGATCGATTTTGCCGAGTTCGCCGATCTGCCAGGGAACGTTGGCTTCATTGAAGATGCGGCGGACTTTTGCAAGAAATTCGGCGTTGGCGTCGTTGCTGCCGGCTTTCCCGCGGGATCCCATGTATTTGCACAGGCAGATGCCGCAGCCGAGTTTGGCGGCGTTCGTTTCTTCGTAGGCTTCCGGAAAGACCGGATCATAGGCGGCTGATACGTCGGCGGACAGGACTTCGCTGCTGCGGAGCGCACGGCGCAGGTATAATTCTGCCGTGCGCCCTTGAAGGGCAAGCATTTCGGCCGTAAAATCGAGAAAATATGACGAATGGACACCGGTATTGCCGACGGAGCCGATTTCTTCTTTGTCGGCAAAAAGGGCGACCTGCGTTTTTTCGCTTTCGGCGGCGTTACATATTGCCGCCAGGCTGCCGTAAGCGCAGACGCGGTCGTCGTGGCCGTGGGCCATGAGGAGAGAACGGTCAAGACCGACTTCGCGGCTTTTCTGGGCCGGGATGATTTCTAATTCTGCGCTGGCAAAGTCTTCTTCCGAAATGCCATATTTTTCTTCCAGCAATTTCAGAATACGAGGTTTCGTTTTTTCTTCTTCACTGTACGTTCCGGCCAGCGGCATGAGCATTTCGCCGGAAATGGCATCGGTTAATTTTTTTGCCGCTTGATCTTTGCCAAGGTGCGGCAGAAGGTCGTTAATGAAAAATACGGGATCATCCGGATTTTCGCCGATGGAAATCGGAATCTGCTGCCCGTCAGCAGTGCAGACGACGCCTACAAGGGACAAGGGAATGCATACCCATTGATATTTTAAGATACCTCCGTAATAATGTGTCTTAAAGTAGACGATCTTATTCTTTTCGACAACCGGCATCGCTTTAAGGTCAAGACGAGGGCAGTCGATATGAGAGCCGACGATTTTCATGCCTTGTTCCAGCGGTTTTTGTCCGATAACGGCAAGAATAACAGATTTTCCTTTCTGGTTCCAGTATACTTTATCTCCTGCCTGCAGCGAGGCATAGCTGCTCAGCGGTTTGAAGCCGGCGGCTTCAGCCTGGCGGAGTATTTCTGCGGCGGCCAGCCGCTCTGTTCGGGCTGTGTCGAGAAAATTCCGGTAGTTGGTGCTGTATGCTTCCATTTCTGCACGCTGCTGAGGCGAAAATCGCGCCCAGGCGCTATGTTCCATATCGAACGCTTTCATGAATGTATCCTTCCTTTAACTGATAGTTTCTATTAAATTATAATCTCTCGGCAGAAAAAAGAAAAGAGGAAAAAAAGCGGAGGACAGCAGTGAAAAAACTAAAAAAGTATTGTTTTTTATTGGTTGTGTGGTATAATTAACCGTAAATCACGAATAAACATTTCTCTGCGCTTTAAGGCGGGAGTATGGAGTATT
Organism: uncultured Megasphaera sp.; assembly: GCA_964507845.1. Lineage (GTDB taxonomy): Bacteria > Bacillota > Negativicutes > Veillonellales > Megasphaeraceae > Megasphaera. The sequence continues at coordinate 3,570 of CAZDQW010000030.1, read as the reverse complement.
TTTATTTCCCTGTGAGGAGAATGATTATGATAGAAAAACATGAAATTGCAGAATTGGTTGCAGCCTATACGCAGGATATGTGCGCAATACGCCGTCATATACATGAAAATCCGGAAATTTCAAATGAAGAAGTTGAAACGGCGGCGTACATGGCGGAGATGCTTCGCCGGTCCGGTATTTCCGCAGAAGAAAATGTCGGCGGCACTCATGCCGTTATCGGCACGCTGCAAGGCAGTATGCCTGGGCCTGTAATTGCCTTGCGGACAGATATGGACGCATTATCCATTACAGAAGAAACAGGCCTTCCGTTTGCGTCGAAACAGACCGGGAAAATGCACGCCTGCGGCCATGACGCGCATATGGCCATATTGCTCGGCGCGGCCCATGTTCTCAGTCGGCTGAAGGATAAACTGGCCGGAACGGTCATTTTCGTCTGCCAGCCGGCGGAAGAAGAATCTCCCGCCGGAGGCGCTAAGGCCATTGTGGCATCCGGCGTTTTGGACAACGCAGATGCCATTTACGGACTTCACGTCTGGCCGACGCTGCCGACAGGGAAAGTCGGCGTAAAAGCAGGTTCAATGATGGCAGCATCCGATCATGTCCGCGTCGTTATCCGCGGTAAGTCGAGTCATGCCGCCATGCCCCATAAAGGCGTCGATGCCGTTGTTGCGGCAGGACAGTTCATTGCGGCGGTGCAGGGGATTATCAGCCGCCAGATTAATCCGCTTTATCCGGCAGTCCTGACGTTCGGCCGCATCAGCGGCGGTTCGAGGTACAATATCGTCGCCGATGAAGTGGAACTGGACGGGACGTGCCGAACCTACGATGCCGAAGCCCGGAATGCTGTCGAAACAAATCTTGCAGCCATGCTGAAAGGTATTGATGCGATGTACGGAACGACAAGCGAGCTGATATATGAACGAGGATATGCTGCCGTTGTCAATCCGCCGCAGCAGGCAGCCTTTGTTGCCGATACGGTAAAGGCCTGCTTGGGAGAAGCGTCTTTGATCAATATTCAGGAGCCGGCCATGACGGCGGAAGATTTTTCCGGGTATTTGCAGGCCTGCGACGGCGCGTTTCTCTGGCTGGGGGCGACAAAAGACGGAGATACGGTATACCCTCTCCACAACTCACGTTTTGCAGCCGATGAAGGCTGCCTTCCTGTCGGGGCAGCGCTTATGGCATCGCTGGTTTGCCGGGCTATGGGAGTTATGGTTTAGAAATTTTTTAATTTTGCTGAATTTGCAAATACAGTAGAAAAATTATAATAAAAAAAGGAAAATCGCCTCCTTATCACGAAATATACAGTAACGTGATTCCTAGGAGGCGATTTATGTATGAAAGAATATACTAGTGACCAAATCCGCAACGTAGCCGTGCTTTCCCATGACGGCGCCGGCAAGACTGCCGTTGTCGAATCGCTGCTGCTGGCCTGCGGCGCTGTCGATGCTGTCGGCGTCGGCAAGGATAATAAGCATATCATGGACTATGAACCGGAAGAAATTAAGCGCAACGTAACGATTCAGCTCGGTATTGCGCCCTGCGAATGGGAAGGGTATAAATTAAACTTCATTGATACGCCGGGCTATTCGGAATTTTGCGGTGAAGTCCGTGCGGCTCTGCGGGCCAGCGACGGCATTCTGCTTGTCGTATCTGCTGAATCCGGCGTGGAAATGGACACGGAACGGGCATGGGATTACGGTGTGGAATTAAAGCTGCCCCGCATGTTTTACGTCAATAAGATGGATGTGGAAAACGCTGATTACTTCGGCTGCCTGGAGAAAATGCGCGCTGTTTTCGGAAAATCCATCATGCCTCTGCAGATCCCTATTGGAGAAGGAAAGGATTTCCGCGGCATTATCGACGTCTGCAAGATGATGGCATGGGAATGGAAAGACGGAAAATGTGAAGAAATCAAGGTACCGCCTGAATATATGCCCAAAGCGCGGGAAGTACGCGAAATGTGCATGGAAGCTGCCGCTGAGGGCGACGATGAATTGCTGGAAAAATATTTGAATGGCGACGAACTGACGCTGGAAGAATTGCGCCACGGCCTGCGCCAGGGGATGCTGACCGGCCGTGTATGCCCTGTTATGTGCGGCTGCGCGACCTATCATATCGGTACGGCGGAATTGCTGCGCCGCATCATTACGTATATGCCGGCAGCATCGCAGAAAGTCATGATGGGCGAAGATAAAAAGAAAGGCGAGCCGGTCGTCGTTTATCCGAATAAACCCTTTACGGGATTTGTTTTCAAGACAATGATCGATCCTTTTGCCGGCAAGATGAGCTATGTCCGCGTCTTTTCCGGCTTGCTGAAGGAAGGCGACAAACTGTATAACGCTTCACAGGACAAAGACGAAAAGCTGGGCAAGATGTTTACTCTCGTCGGCAAAGAACAGGTGCCGGTAACGCAGGCTGTCGCCGGAGATATCGTCGTTCTGCCGAAACTTCAGTACGCCGGTACGGGCGATACGTTTGCTGTTCCCGAATATCCCATCATCTACGATCCCATCCGATTCCCCAATCCGCTTCATACGGTAGCGATGGTGCCGGCAAAAAAAGGCGAAGAAGAAAAACTGATGAATGCGTTGTTGCGCATCAGCGAAGAAGATCCGACCTGCAAAGTGGAAAAAAGCGTGGAAGGAAAGCAGCTTATCGTCCGCTGTATGGGCGATGTCCATCTCGATCACATTATGACGAAAATGGAACGGAAATACGGCATCAAAGGAGTGCTCCAGGATGTGTATATTCCGTACCGGGAAGCGATCAAGGGCAAAGCGTCGGCAGAAGGAAAACATAAAAAACAAAGCGGCGGGCACGGTCAGTACGGTCATGTTATGATTGACATCGAACCGCTTTCGAACGGGGAAACATTTGAATTTGTCGACGACATTTTCGGCGGTGCCGTTCCGAGACAGTACATTCCGGCTGTAGAAAAAGGCGTTAAAGAAACGCTGGACAAGGGGCTTATTGCAGGGTATCCCATGATTAACGTCAAAGTAACATTGAAAGACGGCTCGTATCATTCCGTAGACTCATCCGAAATGGCTTTTAAAGTTGCGGCTGCACTGGCGCTGAAAAAAGCCGTTCCGGAAGCAAATCCCATTTTGCTTGAACCCATATATAATGTAGACGTCGTCGTCCCTGAAGAATATATGGGCGACGTCATGGGTGATTTCAGCAGCCGCCGCGGCCGTATTCTCGGCATGGAACATCATCGCAACCGCAAAGGCATCATTGTTGTAAAAGCGCAGGTTCCGCTGGCGGAAATGAAGGGGTACGTGACTGTTCTCCGCTCCATGACGCAGGGCAAGGGTACGTTCAATATGGAATTTTTCAGCTACGAAGAAGTTCCGAAAAAATTAATGGACGCGATCATTGCCGAAGCGCAGGAAACGAAAAAAGAATAAATCCCTCCTATAAGGCGCTCCCGGAAACGGGAGCGTTTTGTTTTTTGTAATTTATGAACTTTTTATGGCTTTAGTATTGACTTATAGGGGGGGGGGGGTATGGTATAATTAATGTTATTAACAATATTAATGGATAACAGAGGATGTATTCATATCG
>CAZDQW010000029.1:0-17264 GCA_964507845.1 uncultured Megasphaera sp. | reverse complement strand
GTGCCGCCCTCGCGGCGACTTGTTTATTCTACCAGACTTCTCCCCTTCCTGTCAACACCTTTTTCCTCCCTTTTTTGCGGTTTTTTCCTCTTCTATTTTCCTCAAAGCTCACTTTATATTACCTCTTTTGCGTCTTCTTATCCGGTACGAGTATGAAAAACACAGCCAAGACTTGATGACAACAAAAAACTGCCTCAAGATAACTATCTGACGGCAGTTTTTGGGTTTTTCCTATTTTGCTGCTTCTTATTTTTAATTCATTGAATAGATATTATATCCCGGCCGCAAGACGGCTATGTGTATTTTCCGCAAAGTCTTTGGCAAAAAGCATCGCTTTGCGGGCGCTTTCTCCGTCATCTGTTTCCGTAAATGTAGGCGTTATATATGTTCCAACGATATTGCATCCTGAAGGCAAGGTTTCGATGACAGCTCGTAAAATCTTTGATGAATCATCAGAAAATGGGCCCGATTGCACCGTGACGAATAAGGCAATATTTTTATTATTCAGTTTTTCTATCGCATGGCTCGCAACCTCATCTACCGTATCGCCATCAGCCCAACATCCTAAAAAAACGCAGTCATATGAAGTAATATCGGCAGGCATTTCACTAACCGGCAAACAAGGCGTTCCTTCCGGCAGGCCCTTGACGATATGTTCGGCAATTTTTTTTGTTCTTCCTGTATGAGATGAATACAAAACAATAAATTTCATGATAGGATCACTCCTCTCTTTATCATAAATACATCATACATTCAGTCAAATGACATTTATATATCAATTAGTGCTTAAAGTATATTGTTTGGGTATCTTTTTGTCAATATATCTCACACTGTTTTATTCATGCTTTTTTTTTAAGTATGTCAGGAAAAAAAATCACTATATAAATGTTTCATAATGTTTTTCGGCTATAATATCAATTGCAGTCATTACCAGTGCTTTTGCGCCGACAAGCGCCTTCATTTTGCCTTCAGTGCTTCCGGCAGCTGCCGCAAATTCTGCCGTATGCGCCGCAACATGAGAAGCAATGCAAATTTCAGGCTGACAGGCACGTGTAACATGGCTGACGTTGCCGACATCACTTGACCCGTCAGCATCTGTATCATCCCGTATAAAAAAACGTTCTCCCAACAGGCTGAACGCATCGGCAAAATAACGGCTGAGCAATTTATCGTTTATCATATTCTTGTACAACGGTTCATAATGAGTCATCTGCACGGCCGCACCGTAATACGCTGCCGTCATTTCGGCCAGCTGTCGCAGCTGAGGCAGCATAACGTTTTCCAAATACGCCGTATCCAATGCCCGTATCGTTGCCCTCAGCACCGCTTTATCAGGAACAATATTCGGTGCCGTGCCGCCATCGGTTATAATCGCGCCGATAAGATGTTCCTGCGTCCACGTTTGTTCCATTTTTTTCATACGGCCGTAAAAATCGATAAGAACATCAAGAGCATTAATGCCGGCATACGCTTTATCCGCAATATGTGCAGCCTTTCCGATAAAGGTAAATTCCATCGGATGAGAAGCATATGACGTGCCGCCGATGCTGGTCATATCTGAACAGGGATGCAGAATAAGGGCGGCGTCAAGACCGTCAAAAACACCATGGTCACTCATATACACTTTACTGCCTGTCGTTTCTTCAGCCGGGCATCCGTAAACATGGACGGCAGCCGCATCACTGGCAACAGCTGCCAACGCTGCGGCTGCGCCGATGCTCATAGCTGCAATAAGATTATGCCCGCAGCCATGTCCTATGCCCGGCAACGCATCATACTCAGCTAAAAAGCCGATGTGAACTTTTCCCGTACCGGCAGTCGCCTGAAATGCCGTAGGATACATTTCAGGCACAAGGTCTTTTACGTGAAAACCGTATTCCTGCAGCAGCCTGCGTAAGTATCGGGCGCTTTTATGCTCTTTTCCGCTTAATTCAGGATGGCGGTGCAAATGGCTTGCAATATCGTCTATAAGCATGTTCAATTCTTCAACTCGGCGGCACGCCTGCACTTTCATATCTTTTTTATTCATGAAACAGTTCCTCTTTTATTTACTTCGATAAGGCCGATACAATTTCAACGGATACCTTTTCGCCGCAGCTAACACGGGCCGTCATGCCAAAGGGAATCCACGCATTATGCGCGCCGTGCCCGGCAGGAAATCCCCATACAGCCGGTTTTCCCCATCTCCGGGCATACTGAAAAATAATTTCTTTCACCGTAAATTCATACGGCTGGCATTCGTTCGGCTCACAGCGGAAAAATTCGCCGAAGATAAACGCTGACGCCCGTTTGGGAAGACCAGACTGTTCAAATTGGCGCAGCATACGATCTACTGCATAAGCATCTTCACCGACTTCTTCCAAAAAAATGACCGCGCCGGTTCCATCTAGCTCATAAGGAGTACCCGTCATTACCGATAAGAGCATCATATTACCGCCGCATAAGGTGCCTTCTGCACAGCCGGCAACAATCGTTTCCAGCGGGCATTCAGCAGGCAAAATAACGGGACCGGCGGCAAACGGAGCATGCAGGCCGGCAGCAAAGCTCCGTTTCGTATAATCCGAAGCTTTCGGCAGCGACATAACCATCGGCCCGTGAACCGTCGCCATATGACAGCGCTGCAAAAAAACCGTATGCAAAGCCGTAATATCGCTGAATCCAATAAAAACTTTGGGATGTTTTTCAATCAAATCGTAATCAAGAAGATGCAGGATTCGTGTCGCGCCGTACCCTCCGCGCAGACAAATAATGCCGTCTATGTCATCGTCGGCAAACGCATCATTAATATCCTGCGCCCGAACCTCATCCGAACCGGCCAAGTAGCCCCACGCCGAACTGACGGACCAGCCAAGCGACACCCTGAATCCCAAGGAGCGCAGAAACGCAATTCCTTCTTCGGGATCACTGCCGCCCAAAACTGCCGACGGGGCGACAACCGCCAATCTATCGCCGGGAAACAGCGGCTTTGCCAATGTGTACATAACCCTTTCTCCCTTCCGATATGTACTCATACATTTGAACACACGAATATATTAGATTAGGTATAATGCTATATCTATAATATTACGTTTTCTTTATCTGTAAAACAGTTTTTCTCAAAACATCTGTATCCGGCTGATACTGTACCCAGTCTGTAAAAAACCGTTCAAATAAAAAATTATGCCGGCCCGGACAGACAATCCTGTCTGCCATTAGTTCCAGATCTTCCTCCAACATCGGTCTGTTTATTTCTTATTCCTAAGAAACCTAATTCCGGTGATTAATAAAATTACCCTCTTTATTAAAAGCAATCCATAAAGAGGGTACGCATCATTTTTGCGGCAGATCTATATAGGCCCGTTTAAAATCAAGGATTCCCAAGGGCGACCAATGATACCCTTTGACATAAGGCTGAGCAACATACGGCTGCGTCGTATAATACAGCGGAATAATAACGCAGTCATCAAAAAGAATTCGTTCTGCTTCATGCATATATGCCCAGCGCCGCGCTTCATCTTTTTCGGCCTTCGCAGCCTGCACCAAGGCATTATATCGTTCATTATGATAGTTAGCGTCATTATCCGGCTCGGCAAATACATCCAAAAACGTCATGGGATCCGCATAATCTGCGACCCAGGATGACCGGGCAATTTGATACTCTCCCTGGCTGCGCGTTGCCAAAAAAACTTTGAATTCCTGATTTGCCAGATACACGTCGGCATTCAGGACATCTTTCCACATAGCCTGCATGGCTTCCGCCAATGCTTTATGCATTTCGCTGGTATTAAACAGCAGCGTTACTTCCGGCAATGGATTTTGTGCATCATACCCGGCAGCCTGTAAATATTCTTTTGCCAACGCTGCATTTTCTTCCAGCAAATCGCCGCCTTCCTCACGGAAATCAACGCCTCTTGCACCGGTAATTCCCGGCGGCACCCATGCATACGCCCCTTGTTTGTGAGCCCGTACAATGTTCCGCATTAAGGTTTCCCGTTTCACGGCCAATGCAAACGCCTTGCGGACGCGAACATCGTCAAACGGAGGTTTTTCTACATTAAATACATAATAATAGCTTCCCAGATAAGGAGCAACGCCGTATAATCCCAACGCTTCCAGCCGGTCTTGTTCCGACGGCGGCGGTTCGACCATCATATTGGCCTGTCCGCTTTCTACCAACGTCAGCCGCGTCGCCTGCGAATCGCTGATGGGGAACTCAAGACGCTCCGATACAACGGCATCGGCGTCCCAATACAATTCGTTTTTTACCATATCAATTTGGCTGGAATGTTTCCAGGAAATAATTTTAAAAGGACCGCTGCATACCAATTGTTCCGCGTCAGCTGCCCACGTATCCGGATAGGCTTCGGTCAACTGCCTGGGAACGGGGTAATAGCAGTGAAAAGCCGTCAAATTCAGAAAATACGGCGTAGGATATGTCAAACGCACCTGCAGCGTTTTGTCATCCAGCGCTGTGACGCCAACCTCATCGGCCGATGCGGTACCGCGGAAATATGCTTCACTCTGGTCGATGCAGAACATCATGTACGCATTTTTCGAAGCAACGGCTGGATCTACGACGCGTTTCCACGAATATTCAATATCATGCGCCGTAATCGGCGTTCCGTCACTCCAACAAATGCCGTCGCGCAGATGGAACGTATATGTCTTGCCGTCAGGCGATATATCCCATGACGATGCCAGCGCCGGCTGGGGGATGTTCCGATCATCAAGACGGGTCAATCCTTCAAATAACTGCAGTTCGACGTTGCTCTCATTCAAAGCCGTCGTCATGGCAGGATCCAGACTGGACGGCTCCGCTTCCAGAACATAACTCACCGTTCCAGCTTTCGGAACTGCAGTGCATCCCCAGCAGAACAAAACCGCCGTGCATAACATACATATCGCAATAACTCGCTTCATTACGCCTTACCTCCTGGGATGCGGTGGCACGCAGCATACCGATCTGCCCCGACGAGACGCCATTGCGGCCGGCGGATCCGGCAGACATCGGCCGCCTGCGGACACCGGGGCCAAAACACACATCCCGACGGCACATTAAACGGCTCCGGCAGGTCGCCTTTTATGACAACATGTCGTCTGACTTTCGGATTCGGCGGCGGAACTGCTGAAATAAGCAGTTTTGTATACGGATGAATCGGGTCATGAAATACTGCGTCTCCAGGACCCAATTCGACAAGACGGCCCAGATACATGACGCCGATGCGGCGGCTCATATGATGAACCATTGCCAAATCGTGCGCAATAAATACATACGCCAGTCCAAATCTGCGCTGGAGCTCTTTCATCATATTGATAATCTGTACCTGCACCGATACGTCGAGCGCCGAAATAGGTTCGTCGCAGAAAATACATTCCGGCGACGATGCCAGCGCCCGGGCAATACCGACGCGCTGACGCTGTCCGCCGCTGAATTCATGCGGATAACGGCATGCCGCCTCCGCAGTCAGCTCCACCATGTCCAGCAGAGAGGCAACTTTTTTTCTGCGTTCCCCGTTATCTCTGCCAATCCCGTAATTATAAAGCGGTTCGGCAATGATGTCGCCAACTTTCATGCGCGGATCCAGCGATGAATAGGGGTCCTGGAAGATCATCTGCGTTTTGCGCCGAAATTCTTTCGCCGCCCCAGGCTCCGCCGTATCTCTTCCTTTGTACAGCACCGTTCCCTTCGTTTTGCCGTACAATCCTATGACCGTACGGGCAAATGTCGACTTTCCGCATCCGGATTCGCCGACAAGACCTACCGTCTCGCCGGCATATACAGATAATGATACGTCATCGACCGCGGTCAGGACTTTTTTCGGCCGTCCCAGCCAGTCTTCCTGCATGACAAATTCTTTCGTGATATGCACCGCCTCAATCAGCTTCACGGCCTGCTCCCCCTTTCCGGACATAAGAGCCAGCACGAAGCCGTATGTCCATCCCCGACAGCATAGGACGGCGGCGCCATGCGGCCGCATATGCGCATAGCCCGCACGCAGCGCGGGAAAAACCGGCATCCGCCGGGCATATGAAATAAGTCAGGCGCCTGTCCCTCAATGCCGGTCAATATCTTATAGGGATGCATCGGGTCCGGCAGGGAGGACAGAAGCCCCTGCGTATAGGGATGAGCCGGCTCGTCAAATATATCTTCAACGTCACCGGTTTCCACAACGACGCCGGCATACATAACATATACGCGGCGGCACATCTGCGCGATAACGCCGAGGTTATGAGAAATGAGCACGACAGCCAGCCCCAGTTTTTCCTGCAACGTTTTTATCAGTTCCAGGACCTGCGCTTCCGTCGTCACATCAAGCGCCGTCGTCGGTTCGTCCGCAAAGAGCAGCCTCGGCGAACACGCCAGCGCCATGGCAATCAGGCAGCGCTGTCTCATGCCGCCTGACAATTCATGCGGATATTGGCGCAGCCGTTTTTCCGGCGCCGTAATGCCGACGGCACGGAGCAGCGAAATGGCCCTATCCGTTCGATCAGACTGACTGGTTAAATCGCTGGTTACGGACAGTCCTTCGGTAATTTGCCGTCCAATCGTCAGGACAGGATTAAGCGCCGTCATGGGGTCCTGAAAAACCATTGCCAGCTGACGCCCTCTCAGCGCATTTGCTTCTTTTTCGCTCATCGCAAGCACATCATGGCCGTCCCAGTAAATATGCCCTTTCGTATACACCGTCCGTTCCGGCGGCAAAAGCCGCATCGCCGATTGGGCGGTTACGGATTTTCCGCATCCCGACTCGCCGACAATACCGACCGTTTCCCCGGCATATACGGACAAAGATACTTCGTGGAGCGCTTCTGCCATGCCGCGGTACGTGCGGAAAGATACGGAAAGACCGCGGATATCCAGCAGCGGATTCATCGGCTCCCCTCCTTTAAGCTCTGCGGATCCAGGGCATCGCGCAGTCCGTCTCCCAAAAACATAAATCCGAGCATCGTCAGGCTCAGCGCAGCCGCCGGGAAAAAGAGCTGGAACGGATACGACCGCATACTGATAATTCCCTCAGAAGCCAATACGCCCCAGCTGGCCATCGGCGCCGATACGCCCAATCCGATAAAACTTAAAAAAGCTTCTGTAAAAATCGCTTCGGGAATCGATAACGTAAGCGTAACAATAATCGGACCGACACAATTCGGAATCATATGGCGCCTCAAGATACTCCACGTCGACGCGCCGCATACTCTTGCGGCCAGTACATAATCCTGCCGCTTCAGGCTGAGAATCTGCCCGCGGACAATGCGCGCCATATTGAGCCAGTATGAAATACCCAGTGCCAGGTAAATATTCAGCAGACCCGGCCGGAAAACAACCATAAGCAAAATAACGTAAAGCAGCATAGGAATGGAATAAAGCACGTCGACGATATGCATCATAATCCGTTCCGTCCGGCCTCCGGCAAGGCCGGCAACGCCTCCGTAAATGACGCCGATGCAGACATTGATAATGCTGGCAGCAAAACCGATGGACAAGGAAATGCGCGCTCCGTAAAGAACGCGGACAAACAAATCTCTCCCCAGCGAATCCGTGCCGAACCAATGGGCCTGCGACGGCCAGGCATTGACGACGGCAAAATTTTGCTCATCATAAGTATACGGCGACAGCCACGGGCCGATAACTGCGGCAGCCGTCATAAGGAGGACGATTCCCATACCCCATACGGCCAGCCGGTTTTCTTTCATTTGCAGCCATCCCCGCTGCCGCAATTTTTCCGGCGGCGACCACCTCTCGATCCGCTCTTGTGCGGCGACAGGTTCAAAATCACGGCAGTCCACGTTCATTCCTCCTTCCGATCCCGCACGGCAATTCGCGGATCCAGCCAAGGATACAGCAAATCAACAAGCAAATTCATCGCCATGATGAGAAAACTGTAAAAAATAGTAATCCCTAAAATGACCGTATAGTCGCGGTTATATATGCTGGTAACGAAATGACGGCCTAATCCCGGAACGGCAAAAATTGATTCGACAACAAAACTTCCCGTAAGAAGCGCCGCCGCCAGCGGTCCGACATAGCTGACGACCGGCAGCAATGCGTTGCGCAGCGCATGACGCCACAAGATCCCTCCCGTACTGATGCCGCGGGAACGGGCCGTACGGATATAATCCTGTCCCAAGGCATCAAGCACGCTGGACCGCGTCAGCCTCATGACAAAGGCCGTCGGATGCGCCGCCAGCGCCAGTACCGGCAGCACAGCATAGGCCGGTCCTTTCCACATAGCCGCCGGCAGCACGGGCCAGGAAAAAGCAAATACTTGAATAAGTATGGCCGCAATGACGAAACTTGGCACCGACACGCCCAACGTCGCTCCAACCATTAGTACATAATCTATCCAGCGGTTTTTGTACCACGCAGCGGCAACACCGGCCGTCACGCCGACGCCTAAAGCCAGACATAAACTCGCACAGCCCAGTACGGCCGATACGGGAAATGTTTCGGCAATAATATCATTGACGGTCCGGCCGGGATATTTATAGGACGGCCCAAAATCGAGCACGGCGGCGCGGCTGACGTAATCCGCATATTGTTTCCACAACGGATCGTCCAGATGGTACCGCGCTTCTATTTTCTCCATCACCGCCGGCGGCAGTTTCTTTTCCTGCGTAAACGGGCCGCCCGGTATGGCATGCATAAGGCAAAATGTGATCGTAATAATGACCCATAAGACAGCAACCGTCCCGACTGCCCGCTTAACAAGATAAATGACCATGTCCTATCCCTTTCTGCTTCTCATAGAACTTGAGGCGTCCTCTTTCCCCGCTCCTTATTTTAGAAAAACAGCCCATCTTCTATAAAATTTTTTGTCTGCACTTTGCATTATGAAAAATTCCAGAATTGGGGCGAAACATCTGGTTATTATTATATAGGCTGTACTGTCATTCAGCAAGTATGCAAAAATGCTACCATTTTCTTTATAGTTGCTGTATAATAAAGCAAAATTCTAAATAGATCCACGCTGACCGCGCACCAAACCGACTGCAGCGGCAGTTTCTGCATGAGTTACTAAATAAAAGAGGCGCATGTTTTATGAACTGGAAAGTCTGTCTGGCTATTTTGACGTGTAATGTCGTATTCATGTCATCCAGCTATACGATGCTTATTCCCTTTCTCCCCATGTATTTAACGAATGAGCTTGGTGTCGACGCGTCATCCGTCAACATCTGGTCCGGCCTTGTCTTTTCATCCTCCTTCGCCGTCAGCGCCATCATGGGGCCTATCTGGGGCCGTCTGGCCGACAAAAAGGGAAAACGTCTCATGGCCATTCGTTCAAGCCTGCTCTTGGCAATCAGTTATTTTCTCGGCGGCATCGTCACGTCTCCGCTGCAGCTCCTGTTCATGCGCATGTTTCAAGGATTTGCCGCAGGGTTGTGGCCCATGGAACTGGCCATTATGACAACATATGCACCGCCGAAAAAACTCGGCATTTGTCTCGGCGTCATGCAGGGAGCCCTTACGGCAGGCGGCGTCATCGGGCCTCTCTTCGGCGGCATTTTGGCGGAAATCTTCGGCATGCGCATGTCTTTTTTCCTTGCAGCAGGCGCGTTATTTCTTAATTTCCTCGTCCTCGTTTTCTTTATCAAAGAGCCGCCTGATACGGAAGATCCTCAGCCGGCCGGCCAGCCTGTCCCGGAAGAATCTGTCAATTTCTGGCATCATCCGCTTATCCGCACCATGCTGATTTATGCAGTCTTCGTTCAAATGGTTATCCTCATCATCCAGCCTGTCCTAACAACGTACATAACGCAATTAGCTGGAAACTTGAGCAATCTGATTTTTATTTCCGGTCTCATATTCTCTCTCGGCGGCTTTGCCAGCGCCATTTCTTCCCCTTTATGGGGCCGATTCGGTCAGCATCACGGCTTTCACACATCCTTGTTATATGCACTTACCGCCACGGGAATATGTTCCTTCATTCAGGCAGTCCCCGATAATCTATATTACTTTGCCGCTACGCAATTTGCCGTCGGCTTATTCTTCTCCGGCATCTATCCGTCCATTAACGCCATTTTGGCGGAAAATACAACAGCACATATGAAAGGCCGCGTATTCGGGCTGCTTTTCTCAGCTCAGCAAATCGGCTCCATGGTCGGTCCTCTGCTTGGCGGTCTGATCGCAACATTCGCAGGCATAAAATACGTCTTTGTCTTCGCCGGCCTTATCGTCCTTACCATGAGTTTCTTCGTGCGGAAACAGCGGAAAATCGTCATGCAAAGATTTCATCCGTAAAAGCCCTTTATTTGCCTTTATAATCAAATATGTCGCCTCGGCAATCCTTAAAAAACAACCATAAAAAACGTCATTTCCCTGCCAGCATCAATATCTGCGTACAGTGAAATGACGTTTTTATGTACCCGCCTAACCCTTATGGGGAATTAAACTTTCGTTCTGATCGAACTGCCGTCTTGTTTTATCCTTTAAACAAAAATTCTACAAAAAAGTAGTATTTTTGATACAATTTTACTAATTCTTCTGCTGTATATTCCTTATAGTGACTGGATTTTCTCCGTGAGTCAAAATACGCCTGAAACGACTGCAGCAAAAGCGTACTTTGAATAAAATAAATCGGCATCGTATCTGGATAAATGGATTGGCTGTTTTTCTTTAAAAATCCCGTGGAATAATTGGTATTAAACGAAAGATTGATAAAATTAGTGCCACTGTATTTTTCTGTCGTCGGCAATAATACGCCGAAAGTAATATTGGGGTTTGCTTTCAGCAGCGTTATTACATGCTTTATGTGTTTCTTTCGTTCCTCTACGGTCAGCTGGTAGGAAAAATCTGTTAATTGAATATGTCCTGTCTCCAGATACCTGACAACAGAATTCGTCGGCAGCATGAATCGAAGCGGAACTTTTATCAGTAAGTTATTCCATATATTCTGCACGCGCTGAACCCATTCGACAGTAGCAACACCCAGAGTTCCTTCTTCTGCTCTGGCAATCATAGAGTTAAACACTTCGTCCGGAAGAAGGAATTCAAACCCATTGACGCAGAAAAAGAAAAACTTCTGCGACGCGTAAAAGCGGTCTCTGTACCCAAACCGCGTCATTCCTAATGTCTGTTTTGGCTCCAGCAGCACCGGCTGCCGTTCCATAAACTGACGGCATTTCATATATACAGAATGCGCCTGCTTTAAATCAGCGCTTGCTGTACAGATATCAATATCTCCGACGGCATTCAAGCTGTAAAAAATAACAAACTCATTATTAATGGCGATAATATTTTCATAGCCCTGCGATTGTTTTTCATAAATAGTAAAATCATAATTCAATAAATCGTTTAGGCACTGAAACAGCGTCTCCGCAGATTCTATCGGATTTCGTTCGAGTTCATTCGTATCCAGAAATACATGGATATCGCAAGGAAACTGGCCCAGCTTCGCATCATAAAATACCTGCCAGAATTGATTTCTGGCCAAATTAAAAAATTCCCCTGTGATGACGATAGTCGGCGGAATCGAACTTGCTTCCAATTGTTTTTGAATCGTTTTCTGCAGAAAAGAAAAACATTCTCCTTTTCCCAGAAAAACCCGGTCATTCTCTGATACGCGAATGATATCCGGCTTTTTTTTAATTTGGAGGGAAACGCAATATGCTTTACTAAGTTTCTGATAAATTTCAAAAGCTATATTTTCCGGCTCTATATCCTCTTTATTCAAAAAATGCTTCGCAAAGTCCTCTGTTTGCTGGTGTTTTACAATCATTTCTGAAAGGTATCTTGCAATCTCCTGATTAATGCGATCCACATTTTTAGCTGCTGGCAGCCGCATCCCCGTCGTCCATTTGCTCACATAGGACAGATCATACCCAATTGCCGACGATAGAACCGCATATTTTACATGAACAAAATCAAGAAATTCCTTCAGCATCAAAGAATAATTTTTTTCCATCGGCTTCCCCTCTTTCAAGCCCGTATGATTGAAGAAAGTGTGAAGAAGAATTCAACTCTACTCTATATAATAAAATTATACCGCTAAACGGAACTTTTATAAAGTATAAATAATAAATAACACACTTACCCCCCCCCCCCTGCTGCCATATTGCCGCAATTCACGCCCTTTCGGTAAATTCAATTATGATAAATAAAAATGTGAAAACATTCTCCGTCCCCATGAACATTGACATCACTGCAAAATAAAAAACTCCGGATCGGCAGCAATCGCTGCCATCCGGAGGCCTTGCCAGTTATTAAGTTAAACAATTCCTGTTACCATATAGAAGAATACGGCAAATATCGCTACGCTGAATTTCAATAATGTAACACCAAAAATATCCTTATATGATTCTTTGTGCGTCAGGCCGCAAATAGCTAATGTCGTAATAATGGCTCCGTTATGCGGCAGCGTATCCATTCCGCCTGCAGCCATTGAGGCAATTCGGTGTACAACTTCCGCCGGAATACCGACAGCCTGTGTCATTTCCAGCCAGTGACCGCTGAAAATTTCCAGAGCAATACCTAAACCGCCCGTTGCAGAACCCGTAATACCTGCCAACACATTAACCATAATCGCTACATTCAGCAGCGGCATCCCTTCGCCGACACTGAACAGGGCATTGGCAATTTCCGTAAAACCGGGAAGCGAAGAAACAACACTTCCATAGCCAACTTCCGACGCCGTGTTCATGACGGCCAGCAGCGATCCGATCGCACCGGCGTTTAACGCCGCCTTAATGCTGACACTTTTCGGCATAAATCTATATCCAAGCCCAATAGACAGTAAAATCGAAATAATAAGCCCGATGGTCAGCGCCCAAATAGAAATGACGCTTTCTACAGATTTAGTCGCCAACGGCAGTCCCATCTTCTGGAACGGCTCAACTATCGTCGGGTCCCATGTATAAATAAACGATAAGTAGAAACTTACTGCCAATACGGTTATCAGCGGAATAACCGATAAGTACCACGGCGGAGTCGGCTGATCCGGATCTACAACCGTTTCGTTAAGCGTGTGATTTCCATATCCTTCTCCCTGGTTTATGGCTTTTTTCATTTGATAATTCAGATAGATGTAACACAACGTCAGCATCAAAAGACCGCAGATGGTGCCCAATATCGGCGCCGCATAAATTGTCGTTCCCAAATAAACCGTCGGGATGATGTTCTGCAACTGCGGCGTTCCCGGCGCCGAGTCCATAACCATCGTCAGCGATCCGGCGACAAGAACTGCCGGAATGAGCCGTTTAGGAATATCGGCTTCCCGGAATACGGCTGCTGCAAAAGGATATACGGCAAATACGGTAACATATACGCTAACTCCTCCGTAAGCCAAAATAATGCAGACCACCATAACCGATAGAATCGCTTTGTCCTTGCCTAAATTTTGAATGACAAATTCGGCAATACTTCTGGCCATTCCCGTCTCTTCCATTACTTTGCCAAATACGGCGCCTAACAAGAATATCGGAAAAAACGACTTAACAAAAACAACGGCCTTGCCCATAAATAAATCGGTGTACGCCGGCAATAAATGATATTCAGCAGTACTAGCTGCTACCAATGCGCATACCGGGGCAAATAAAATAACCGAAAAGCCTTTATAAGCAATGAGAATTAATAAAAGTAAACTGGCGATAATCATTACGACTTCCATATTATTCACCCTCCTTATATATTTTATTGATTAAGAAGGTGCTGCAAATGAACTGGCTGTTTGCAGCACCTTCCGCCAAAACGATTATTTACCGCTAAACATAGGTTTCCGTTTTTGCACAAAGGCCTGCATGCCTTCTTTTTGATCTTCCGTAGCGAAACAAAGTCCAAATACTTCTGCCTCATACGCTATGCCGGTAATGACATCGCAGTTAATTCCTCTGTTAATTGCCGCTTTGGACAGATTAACGGCAATCGTTCCCTGGGAAGCAATCTTTTTCGCTGTTTTCATTACTTCCGGCATGAGCTCATCGGGAGAAACAACCTTATTGACTAAACCGATGCGGTACGCTTCCTGCGCATCGATCATCTGCCCTGTGTAAATCAGTTCTTTCCCATATCCGCGTCCCACAACGCGGGGCAGCCGCTGCGTTCCTCCAAAACCGGGCGTAACGCCGAGTCCGACTTCCGGCTGCCCGAACTTAGCCGTATCTGCCGCATATCGGAAATCGCAGGCGCAGGCCAATTCACATCCTCCGCCCAGGGCATATCCGTTGACAGCTGCAATGACCGGCTGAGGCAGATTTTCAATACGTGTAAACACGTCCTGCGCCAGCATCCCAAATGTACGCCCTTCCAACGGATTCATCGTCGACATGGCGACAATATCCGCACCGGCAACAAACGACTTCGTACCGCCGCCGGTAATAATAACGACTTTTATGTCCGGATTGGTTTCAATCATTGATACGCATTGGCTTAATTCATGAATTGTCTCCGGATTGAGCGCATTCAGCGCTTTCGGCCGATCGATGACCACGGTAATAATATGATCTGCTATATCATATTGAATATTGTTGAATTTCATCGTTCTCACCTCTTAAAAACTGTTCTTACCCGCAGGTAATGATTCCTTTTTCTATGTACTGCTGGATTGTTTCTTCATCGTAGCCGTATTCTTTCATAATCTCAAGGGTATGTTCGCCAAGCAAAGGCGCTCTCCGTTCTACAGTCGGCGCAATATCGGCCGGCGAGACCGGTTCGGTTTGACAAAACCGTATGGGAGACATGGCCTGCAGGGTTTCGGTCCCATTTAAATTTTCTACCGGCATAATATATTGATTTTCTATCGCCTGCGCATCGGTTAGAATATCTTTAACATGCCGGACGTAGTCAAAGGCAATATCGGCCTTGGTCAGCCGTTCCGCCATTTCTTCTCGAGTATGCTTGGCAAACTCTTCGCTGATAATTTCCACCAATTCTCTGGTATTCTTTTTCCCTTCAATCGCCGTAGCATATTTAGGATGATCTACCAAATCCGGCCGGTCAATGACATCTTTCATCAGCGTATTGTAGTACCGATCATGCTGCAAAATGCTCATGTAAATCCATTGTCCGTCAGCGCATTTATAGGTATTCATGACCGGAGACATGGGGTTCTTACGAGTCTTAGGATATTGATCGCCGTATTGCGTAGCAATCACCAGCGCACTGTTGTTCCAAATCCCCTGGCTGTACAGCGACACCATGACCTTGCAGCCTTTTCCTGTCTGTGTTTTTTGGTACAAAGCCCCGGCAATACCTGCGGCCAACGAGCATGCCGTCGTGGAATCGCCGAATCCGTACGGCGCGTTAAGCGGCGAGGTATCCGCTTCGGCAAAGTCCATCATAGCACCGGAACGGGCCCAAAAAGCAACTACATCAAATCCCGGATTATCTTTATCCGGCCCGAAGTCGCCGTATCCGTTCAGCTGAGCCCAAATAAGATGCGGGTACTTTTTGCTGAGCGTTTCATAATCAAGTCCCAGCCGCGCCAAGGCGCCGGTGCGGTAACTAGAAACAAACACGTCAGCAGTTTCAAGAAGCTTCTCCAGCACTTGTTTTCCTTCTTCAGCCTTTAAATTTACTGCCAAGCCCCGTTTATTTGCATTATATGCAGCATACAGCGGATTGCAGTCTTTTTCTATCGGCGCCTGCAGAGTCGTGCCCGACGTGCGGATAGGATCTCCGAACGGCGGCTCCACTTTAATGACATCGGCTCCCCAGTCGGCTAATATCTTAGCCGCTCCCGGCCCAGCCACGAAATACGTTAAATCAACGACTTTCACACCTTTTAACGGTAACAGCATATCTCTTTCCTCCTTTTATTTTAAAATAGACCGGCTGATGACGACGCGCTGTATCTGATTGGTTCCTTCGTATATCTGGGTTATTTTTGCATCACGCAGTAACCGCT
Source organism: uncultured Megasphaera sp. (assembly GCA_964507845.1). Lineage (GTDB taxonomy): Bacteria > Bacillota > Negativicutes > Veillonellales > Megasphaeraceae > Megasphaera. The sequence goes on along the minus strand of CAZDQW010000029.1, from coordinate 1,449 downwards.
CTGCCGGATACTCCCGGGAATATCCGTATCCGCCCATGATCTGTACGGCATCCAGCGCCACTTTTACAGCTATGTCGGACGCAAAAGTTTTAGCCATTGCCGCCGCCGTGCCGAACGGCTGGCCGTTGTCTTTCAATTCAGCCGCATAATACGTAAGCTGCCGGGCCGCTTCAATTTGAATGGCCATATCTGCAAGCATAAACCCAATCGCCTGATTGGTGCAAATCGGCTTGCCGAATTGTTCCCGCACCTTGGAATACTCCCGAGCCGCATCATAAGCCGCTGTCGCAATGCCGACGGCCTGCGCCGCTATGCCGATGCGCGCTGAATCCAGCGTTACCATGGCGATCTTGAATCCTTCTCCGTCTTTTCCCAGTTGGTTTTCCTTGGGTATCCGGCAATTATCGAAGGCCAGTTCAACCGTAGAGGAAGCGCGGATCCCCATTTTCTTTTCATGTTTTCCGATAATAAATCCGGGTGCATCCCGTTCTACGATAAATCCTGTCAAACCTTTTATGCCCGCCGAACGATTTTTCGTAGCAAAGACAATAAATATCTGCGCGGCGCCGCCGTTGCTGATAAAGCATTTCGTACCATTCAGCAGGAAATCATCTCCGTCTTCTTTAGCCGTCGTCGCAACTTGCGCCGCATCAGAACCGGCTCCCGGTTCAGTCAGGGCAAATGCACCGATAGCTTCCCCGCTGGCAAGACGCGGAAGATACTTATTCTTTTGTTCTTCTGTGCCGAACAACAGCAGCGGCAATATGGCTGCCGAATTATGAACGGCTGTAATCGCGCCGGTTGCCGCGCAGGCTTTGGAAATTTCCTCCAATGCAGCAACATTAGATACGGTATCCAATTCAGCGCCGCCGTATTTTTCAGGAACAGTCATTCCCATAAATCCCATATCAGCCAGCGCTTTTACGTTTTCCCACGGAAATTCTTCTGTCTCATCATAATGAGCCGCCATCGGCGCGATCACCTTTTTAGCTACGCCTTCAACAATTGTTTTAATTGCCATTTGTTCTTCGTTTAATATCATTATTACTCACCTCGATACTTAAAATTATAAACGACATTCTTCCTTTGATGGTTTAATTATAAAGTTATTGCGTCTTGACTTCCATACACAACCTCTAGACATGTGTCGCCAAAATACATAGACCAAAAATGTCTATGACGTCTATGTGTTAAAACTTTGCAAGTCCCGTTGTCTTTTTGAATATGTAAACAGCTGCTATCCTATAGTTTAAATCGGATATTAATAAATCTTCAAATATTATGCGGCTTTTCTCCGCCGCGATAACTCGCATTGGGAATAATTCTTTTATAATTAAATTGTAAATGCATATTATTTACACTCGAAAAAGATTAGCTTTTTACGGCATTCTAGTCTATAATAATGTGTAAAAACTTCATACATTTTTTAATTACCAAGGAGAGATTGCA
>CAZDQW010000028.1:3984-17733 GCA_964507845.1 uncultured Megasphaera sp. | reverse complement strand
CCGGTATTAAAAGATAACATAATAGTAAGAATAGCATCTAATGGATATTTGGATATTGGAAGTCCCTATGGCAAAAATCGAGGGCCAATGATGTAAGTTCGTTGCCTGTGCCGATCTACCATTGATAGGTCAGGTGCGTCGAGCCGCGAGGCTCGCGGTCCGTCGGCAAGCAGTGCGTTATCCTGTGGCTGTGCGGAGACACGACTTTTACGAGTTCGCTTTCAGTAATGCCGATATCCCGGCAGTCTTCTCGATTCATGTCAATGTATCTGTTCGTCGGCAAGGGCGGCAAAACGCCGGCAGTTGCCCGTCATAGTGCGGACCGAATAGTGTTCTACCTGACGGACTGTCGATAGCGAGAAAGGATATTCAGCGTTTTCCTTTTCTTGAACCGGCCTGTAGGGATAGAAGTAAAAGCGCCCTTTACGATCGGCTGTAGAGAAAACGCTGTCTTTATGAAGAAACGGCGTTCCTCTGTTTGACTCGTCTTTAGACGTGCAAGACGTACAGATCCATTATATGTCGTGATTGCCTTCGCTTTTTTCGTACGTCGTGCCGAAAAACATTGGCGATAAGCGGCGTAGCTCTTCCCCAATCTGCGTCGTGTCGGCGTAATGCATGGGATATCCCATAGCCGTCGCCAGTCGGAAGACAATTTCCCAATCGGGCAGACAGTCGCTTTGCGTCTTTACGAGTTTGCGCACGCGTTGGAATCGCCAGTCGGAAGACGTGTTGTTTCATGGTTGCATGAAGCCGTAGCGGGGAAAATGACGTCGGCAAATTTGCAGGTTTGGTTGAAGAAAATATCCTGTACGATGACGAAATCGATACGAGACAGCGTTTCCCTAAGTTCCGGCAGGTCAGGATCCGATTGAGCTGGATCTTCGCCCAAAATATAACAAGGGTGTTCCCCTGGTTTTTTCAAATTGTTCCTGTACCTGCGCGTCGGCGTACTCATCAGGCGTGTACGCCGCGGCTGCTTCGATTCATCGGGACGGCTGCCGTTTCTTTATAAACAGTACGGACGCGGTATATGCGGCGCGGGAGCTTGTTAAAAGCGGCAGCTAGTCCCGTATGGGCGAAAAGTCGTAAAAGGGCAAGTCAACGGATATGATAGCATAAAACCGGTACGAGCCCGTACGGAAAGCCTCAGTTATGCCGCTTAGAGGATCGCACAGCCTTTAACGGCGTCGGCAACGCGAATGCGTCCGCAAAGGGTCGCGGCGTGTTTGCGAAGATGACGATATCGGAAAAGGGAATGGATTGGTTTACTCTTAATGATAGTGCCATTTTATATACATATAGGTTATTTTATTGTGTCATAGCGGCAGAATAACGACGGAAAGAACATGATGCGGTGCCGGTTCAATTGAAAGAAAATATGAAAAAAAATCATCAACACTGGATATAAGAAGAAGGTTGTCATATAATAAATATGTAAGGACTTATGCTGCCGTGAAGGTTGATACGAGTCCTTCTTTCTTAGATTATCGATATTCGAATGTGCGAATAACGAAAGGCAGATGAACGATGGAACAGGAAGAACTGCGATGCAAAGTGACGGTACGCATCATGGCCGATACGAAAGCCTTTGGCCCTGGCGTCGCCGATTTGCTCCGCGGCGTTCGTGAATGCCGCTCCCTGCAGGGCGCGGCGCGGCGCATGGGCATGTCGTATTCTAAAGCGTGGACGGTTATACGAGAGGCAGAGCGTATATGGGGATTTCCCTTGACGGAATGCCGCGTCGGAGGCAAAAAAGGCGGAGGATCGCGGCTGACGGCGCGCGGCGAGGACATATTGCGCCGTTACGATACCATGGCGGAAGCGGTCTCTGCAGTGGCGAACGAGCAGTTTGGCCGGTTGTTCGGCCGGGAAGAAGTGGAAGCGATGCGGGCAGGAGGCACAGCAGAATGAAGATGATGAAGACGGAAGAAGCCGTAGGGCGCGTTTTATGTCACGACATTACGCAGATCATACGGGGCGTGTCAAAAGGGCCGGTTTTCCGCAAAGGGCATATTATCCGGCAGGAAGATGTACCTGTGTTTTTATCGATCGGCAAAGAACACGTATATATCTGGGAGCGAGACGAGACCATGCTTCATGAAGACGAAGCGGCGGCAATTATGCGCGATTTTTCTTTAGGAAAAAACATGCATGCCACAGAGGCGAAAGAAGGAAAAATCGAACTCGTCGCCGATTGCGACGGCGTCCTGACTATACGCAGGCAGGCCTTGCAGGCCGTTAATGCGTTGGGAGATATGATGATTGCGTCGCGTCATGGCGGATTTGCTGTACATAAAGGCAATAAATTGGCCGGTATGCGCGTTATTCCTCTAGTCATTTCGAAAGAAAAAATGGAAGAAGCGAAACGGGCGGCCGGACCGGCGCCGCTATTCAGCGTCGAGCCGTTTTCGATGAAGCGCGCAGGCATTGTCACGACGGGCAGCGAGGTCTTTCTCGGCCGTATTGCAGATACGTTTACGCCGGTTCTTGTCGATAAACTGGCAGAATTTAATATTGCCGCCGAACGGCATGTCACACTGCCTGACGATACGGCGGCCATTACGGCGGCAATTTGCCGTATGCTGGAAGAGGGCATGGATATGATTTTGTGCACCGGCGGCATGAGTGTCGATCCGGACGACCAGACGCCGCTGGCCATCAAAAATACAGGAGCCCGTATCGTGTCATACGGTACGCCGGTTTTGCCGGGAGCCATGTTCTTGCTGGCTTATGATGAAAAAGGAAGGCCTGTCGTCGGCTTGCCGGGGTGCGTCATGTATAGTAAGCGGACGATTTTCGACTTGGTGCTGCCGTCGCTGGCGGCCGGTGTCGCAGTGACGGCCGGCGACTTGTCCCGTCTCGGCGAAGGCGGATTATGCCTAGACTGTCCCGACTGCACCTTTCCTCACTGCGGATTCGGCAAATAGGAGGGCTCATGGAACAATTTTCTCATATAGATGATAAGGGGCAGGCCGTCATGGTTGATGTAAGCGATAAAGAGACGACGGCTCGCACGGCCGTAGCGTCAGGGCGCATCGCCATGAGCAGGGAATGTTACGATGCCGTTGTCCGACAAGCCGTGGCCAAGGGAGACGTTTTGGGAACGGCCCGCATTGCCGGCATCATGGCGGCGAAAAAAACAAGCAGCCTCATTCCCTTGTGTCATCTGTTGAATATAACAAAATGCGCCGTTGACTTTGCTTTTCACGACGACGCTGGGGAAATCGAGTGTTTCTGCACTGTGAAATGCCAAGGCAGGACCGGTGTTGAAATGGAAGCTCTAATGGGCGTATCCGTTGCGCTGCTGACGATATACGATATGTGCAAGGCCGTCGACAAGAGGATGTGCATCGGCCGTATCCATCTCGTGGAAAAAATCGGCGGCAAGAGCGGCCGTTTGGTTTACGGCGGCGGGGAAAAGCGATGATCGATTCATTCGGCCGCGTCATCAATTATTTGCGTGTGTCTCTGACGGATCGGTGCAACATGCGCTGCCGGTATTGCCGGCCTGCCGGCGTCGCCTCTATAGGGCGCGACGCCATCTTACGGTACGAAGAGCTGCTGGAAATTTGCCGTGCTGCCGTGCAGTGCGGCGTGACGCAGTTTAAAGTGACGGGAGGAGAACCCTTTGTCCGCAAGGGAGCTCTTGACTTTATTGCGGCGCTGAAAGCCGTGCGGGGCGTCGAATCGCTGACTGTGACGACGAACGGCCTGCTCCTGCGGCAGTATTTGCCTGAGTTGGAGCGAATAGGCGTCGACGGCGTCAATATCAGCCTTGATACGTTGGACCGGCGTCAATTCTGCGCTATTACCGGCATCGACGCACTGGATGAGGTTTTAGATGCTGTACGGAAAACGGCTGCGTCGTCCATACGGACAAAAGTCAATGCCGTTCTCCTGGACGATACGCGGAATCAGGTGGCGCCATTGGCTTCTTTGGCGGAATCTATGGATGTAGACGTGCGGTTCATTGAAGTCATGCCTATTGGATTTGGCCGGTACGAACAAGCGTATGGACAAGACGAAGCGCTGTCTCTGCTGCGAAACGTTTACGCCGATTTGGCGCCGTTCGGCGAACGGCGCGGCAACGGCCCGGCGGTGTATTACAAAAGCCGTTTTTTACGAGGCCGCATCGGCTTTATTGCCGCCAATACCCATTCCTTTTGTTCGCAGTGCAACCGTATGCGGCTGACAAGCACGGGTTTTTTAAAACCTTGCCTTTGTTATCCTGACGGTATCGATCTGCGGGCTATCGTCCGTTCCGCTAATAGCAGCACAGCAGCGCTGGCGGCGGCTTTTGGCGAAGCGGCGGCGAAAAAGCCGAGGACGCATCGGTTCGGCGCTGCCGGCGGAGTGATAGAAGACAAGACGATGAATCAAATCGGAGGGTAATATGGGAATTATACGGGCTATTTGCATCAGCACGGAAAAGGGTACACAGAAACACCCTGTGCCGGCGGCGCAGTGTATTGCCGGCTGGGGAATTGAAGGCGATGCGCATGCCGGTTTGTGGCATCGTCAAATCAGCCTGCTGTCAGAGGAGAAGATTGATGATTTCCGCCGCCGCGGCGCAGCCGTGCCGTTCGGAGCTTTCGGGGAAAACATTGTCGTATCAGGACTCGATGCGGCAGTTCTTCCGGTAGGCACGCTTCTGTGCAGCGGCGGCGTCGTGCTGGAAACGACGCAGATCGGCAAGGAATGTCACGATCATTGCGCTATCTACGATGCTGTCGGCGACTGTATCATGCCGAGGGAAGGCGTTTTTGCCCGCGTACTGCAAGGCGGTGTGCTGCAGGCCGGCGGCGAAATTGCTGTCGTTGAGCGGCAGGGCAAACGGCCGTATCAGGCGGCGGTTATTACGCTGTCGGACAAGGGAAGCCGCGGTGAGCGCGTTGACGAAAGCGGTCCTGTTGTAGCAGGTATTCTGCGGGATGCAGGGTACGACGTCGTCGAAGAGCTTTTGCTGCCTGACGGCGAAACGCCACTTAAAAGGGAACTTATGCGGCTTGCCGACCGGCGTCAAGTTGATTTGATTTTGACGACTGGCGGCACGGGATTTTCGCCCAGAGATGCAACGCCGGAAGCGACGCTGGCCGTAGCGACGCGGCAGGCGCCGGGCATAGCCGAAGCCATGCGTGCGGCGTCCATGGCTGTGACGAAACGGGCTATGCTGTCTCGTGCCGTCAGTGTTATCCGCGGCAGAACACTTATCGTCAATTTGCCCGGCAGCCCCAGGGCCTGCCGCGAATGCATGGATGTATTTTTGGATACGGTACCGCACGGTCTCGATTTGCTTCGCGGCAGCGGCGGCGAGTGCGGACGAACAACGGAAGGAGAATGAGCACGATGAAATGGAAAAAGTGGTTTTTATGCGCCGCAGCAGTTTGCATAGCTGCTGCAGGGATGACCGGATGCAGCTCTCAGTCTCAGGGCAGCGCTGAAAAAAAGACGGAACTGACGGTTTTTGCCGCAGCCAGCATGACGGAGACGATGGAGCAGATAGCGTCTTCCTATGAAGCGGCCCATCCCGATATAGAGATTACGTTCAACTTCGATTCGTCGGGGACACTGAAGCAGCAGATTGAAAACGGCGCTGCCTGCGACATCTTCATTTCTGCGGCGCCGCGGCAGATGAACCAGCTCGATTCAGCGAAAGAGGGAAAAGATAATCCGGAAGGTCTTGATTTTGTTCTTCAGGGAACGCGTGTGGATCTGCTGGAAAATAAAGTCGTCCTTGCGGCGCCGGAAGGAAATCCTAAACATATTACCGGGTTTGATGATATGGCGGCGAAACTGAAAGACGGATCTATCCGGTTGGCCATGGGAAACAGCGACGTTCCCGTCGGCCAGTATACGCAGCGTATTCTTGCGTATTACGGAATTGACGAACAGGCCGTTGCGGAACAGGGCTGCATTACTTATGGATCCAACGTCAAAGAAGTGACGACACAGGTTTCCGAAAACAGCGCCGACTGCGGCATTATTTACGGTACCGATGCCTACAGCGCAGGATTGAAACCGCTGGACGAAGCGACGGCAGATATGTGCGGGCAAGTTATTTATCCGGCCGCAGTGCTGAAAACAAGCGTTCATCAGGAAGAAGCCAAAGCTTTTTTGGAATACCTGAAAAGCGACGAAGCGATGGTTGTTTTTGAAAGCGTGGGCTTCCGCAAGGCCGGCTGACGATGGACTGGTATCCGTTGTGGAACAGCCTGCGCATTGCCGCTATTTCGTCGGTTATTGTGTTCTTTACGGGAATTGCCGCGGCATACTATATTGCCAAACTGCCCCGATTTGTTAAAGGCGTGATGGACGTTGCGCTGACCCTTCCTCTCGTGCTGCCGCCGACGGTGTGCGGATGGATTTTGCTGCTTATATTCGGTCTGCGTCATCCTGTCGGCATGTTTCTGAGCGAGTACGGCATTCAGTTTGTCATGACTTGGTACGGCGGCATTATTGCTTCGGCCGTCGTTGCGTTTCCCCTCATGTACCGAACGGCTCGGGGGGCTTTTGAAAGTTTTGATGAGACGTTGGCTTGGAGCGGCCGGACGTTAGGGTTGTCGGATACGTATATCTTCTGGCGCATTCGTCTGCCGTGCTGCAAGCAGGGGATTTTGGCCGGTCTCGTTTTGGCGTTTGCCCGGGCGTTGGGCGAATACGGAGCTACGAGCATGCTTATCGGCTACATCCCGAAAAACACGGCAACGATTTCGACGACAGTGTATCAACTATGGCGGACCAATGATGAATACAGCGCTTTTATTTGGGTGCTTGTCAATATTGCTATCAGCGCCGCCGTGCTGCTGACGGTGAACATGATTGAAAAGAAAACGCGGAAAAGGGAGCAGTGGACATGACGCTTTTTGCAGATATGGAAAAACGGCTTGGAGAATTTTACCTCAGTGTTTCCTTGTCTGCTTCCGGCGTTACGGGAATCTTGGGACCGTCGGGAAGCGGCAAGACGAAAATGCTCCAGTGCATCGCCGGCATTGAACGTCCTGATAGGGGGCATATTGCTGTCAATGGCCGTGTCTTTTTCGACGGGAAAAAACGGGTGAATATGGCTGTGCAGGAACGGCGCGTCGGATATTTGTTTCAACATTACGCCTTGTTTCCGCATATGACAGTAGCCGAAAATATTGCCTGCGGTATTCGCGGTGCTGTCGGGAAAAAAGAGCGGCGCACTGTTGTTGCGGACATGATGGAGCGTTTTGGCCTGACGGGCCTTGAGCGGCGGAAACCGGCGCAGATTTCCGGCGGTCAGCAGCAGCGTACGGCCCTGGCGCGCATTCTTGTCGGCGATCCCGATGTGCTGCTGCTGGACGAACCGTTCAGTGCGCTGGATGCGAGCTTGAAGGAGCAGGTCATGACAGAGCTGTCGGATCTTCTTGCACAGTTCCGAAAAGACGTGGTCATCGTAACGCATAGTTATGAAGAAGCGTACCGGCTGTGCAGCTCTGTTGCCGTCCTATGCAGCGGACGAGTAGAAACATTCGGCCGGACCGGTGACGTTTTTGCGCAGCCCCGGTCGCGGACGGCGGCGGCGCTCATGGGCTGCGCAAATATTGTCGCTGCGGAAAAACGAGGACTGCGGCGCGTGTACGTACCGGCGTGGCACCGGGAATTTACCGTCGCTGCCGACGTAGGCGACGGCTTGCAGGCTGTCGGCATCAGAGAACATTCATTTCGTCCCGGCGCCAGGGAAAATCATGCTGACGTGACGGTCGTAAAGACCGTGAGCCTTCCGTTTGACTGCCGAGTCTATTTCCGCTACAATGGGCAGAGTGAAGACAGCCCGAATGTATCGCTGCGCATGGAAAAAGACGGGGGAGATATTTCCGGCATCGGCGTATCTCCGGAAGATATATTGCTCTTATATCGTTGACGGTACAGGCCAACGGCAAAAAATGAAGAAAAAGGACATCGTTATGGATGACATATTTATACGCTTGAGTGAAGAATTAAAGGCGCATCGTCCTGCCGTGCTGCTGACGATCGTCGGCAGCAGCGGTTCGGCGCCGCGCGGTACCGGAAGCCGCCGTCTTGTGTTGCTTTCAGGCAGCGCCGTCGGGACTATCGGCGGCGGAACTGCCGAATACGAAGCAGATAAAGCTGCTCATAAATCCTTTCACGGACAGTCTTCTCGTCTTTTGACGTATGACTTGGATAGAGATGGCGGCGCCGGCGCCGTATGCGGCGGATGCATAGACGTGTTCTGCCAATATATTGAAGAAGAGGCGCTTCCATGTATCGATAAAATCGGGATGATGCAGAAAGACGGGAAAGGTTTCCGGCTCATATATGACCTGACGGAACCAGCCGCATGGGCTATGGCTGCCGCGGCTTTCGGCGAAGAAGCGGTTTACTGCGGCGATGAAAAAACAAAAGAGCGGCTCGACGCTTTTCTTCAGAAATATCCTGACTTTCCACAAAAAAAATGGGCAGGCATGATTGAGCGGGAAGGAATGCGTTTGTACGGCGAGGCCGTTTCCGCGCCGTCCCGGGTATTCATCTACGGCGGCGGCCATATAGCTTGTGCTCTCGTGCCGCTCTTGGCGCGGATCGGATTTTCCTGTACCGTTATAGACGACAGGGATGAATTTGTCGGCTCAGCCCGCTTTCCCGATGCGGTACGGACGGTAGCGGTCCCGTTAGACCGTTTGCCAGATGACCTTTTACCGGGACGCCATGATTATGCTTGCATCATGACGCGGGGACACACCTACGATTATGCTGTTGAAAAACAGATCCTGCCGCGGCGGCCTTACTATTTGGGAGTTATCGGAAGCCGGGCGAAACTTGATTTCGTGCGCCGCAAATTACGGGACGACGGCTTTTCCGATGCGGAGCTGAATGGCGTATACGGACCTATCGGACTGCCCATTTCAGCGGCTGCTCCTGAAGAAATTGCCGTCAGCATTGCCGCCGAACTCATTGCAGTAAGAGCGGCGAAAGAAGGCCGGGAAAAAGAAAACGCCCGGAAATGGAGGTCTGCTCATGTGCCGCATTTACGCATACCGGAACGGTGATATAAAGTCGATGGTGTCGTTGTGGGATGGACTGACGGCGGCGTGTCCGAGTCTTGCTGGCTGCCGTCGCCCCGTCCTTGCCTTTACTGGCTCAGGCGGAAAGACAACCTGGATATATGCCCTTGCCCGGGAGCTGCGCCGCTGCGGCAGGCGCGTTCTCATTATGACGACGACCCGCATGTACGAGTCTGCTCAGGGATGCGTTTCCGAAGAGAACATTGCCGGAGAATTGGCGCGGTGCGGCGCAGTGCTTTGCGGCGTGCGGGACGGGAAAGGAAAAATCGGCTATATGGGCGACGAGGCTTTTCGGCGCATTGCGGCGCTGGCAGATATTGTTCTCGTTGAAGCCGATGGTTCGCGGCAGATGCCCCTTAAAGTTTTCGGGTCTCATGAACCGGTACTGCCGCCGCAGACAGACTGCATTATCCATGTTGCCGGTATTTCTGCTATAGGCTGCCGTGCCGGAGATGTCTGTTTCCGCTGGGAAGAAGCAGAGCTTGCCGTAGATTTCTCTGTGACTGAGGAGTGTTTTTTTCGTATGGCAGGTGACTGCGTGCGTGATTTGCAGCGCCGGTTTTCCTTACCTGTCATAGCAGTTGTCAACCAATGGGACGATAGGAAACAGCCTGTTCCGCCGGATACATTTTGCCGGATAGCCGGTAATGTTGTTCTGCTTACATCCTTCGATGAAGCGGAAAGGACGGATGTGTTATGAAACTGGCTATTATTTATATGGCGGCGGGACAGGGACGGCGCTTCGGCGGCAACAAGCTTCTGGCGCCGCTGTTCGGAATTCCCTTGTACCGCTACGGTTTGCGTCATGTGTGCGAAGCCGCTCGGCGTGCAGAAGCTCAGTGTCCGTCATGGCGATGCCAGGTATATATCGTTACGGCTCACGAGGAGATTGCGGCGGCATGCCGGAATGAAGGTGTGATTGTGCTGCGCAATCACAAGGCGGCTGAAGGCATGGCGGCCTCTATCCGTCTCGGTGTTGAGACGGCGCACGATGCCGATGCTTGGGCGTTCTTTGCTGCCGATCAGCCCTTTTTGAAAAGCCGGACCATAGCCGAATTTCTGACGTTCTTTCTCCAGTCAGGAAAACCGCTGGGCTGTGTTGTTTGCAGCGGAGTCATGGGCAGCCCTGCTGTTTTTACGCGATGTTATGAAAAAGAACTGCTGTCGCTTTCTGGCGATGTAGGCGGACGAAGCGTGCTGCGCCGCCATGCCCGGGATGTTTGGAAGTACGAAGCAGCGGTGCAGGAACTGGCTGACATCGATTTTTCCGATGATATGGAGCGTGCGCGTCTCTTTGGAAAGGAAGTATGGGAAGAAGAATACCGCACCAGATAATTCAGCGTCTTTCAGGCATTGCTTCCTGCGGCTTGACGCAGAATGAGGCTGTACGGTATAATAAATTGACACAAACATTTGTATCAGTAATCAGCTGGTATGATGGACAGAGACTGTTTTATAGTCGCCGCAGTACTTTCTGCGGCGATTTTTTGTTTGTGTCAGTCGGGGTAGAGGTGCGTACAGTTAAAAGATGCCGGAGAAAGAAAGCGCTTGTCAGAGCTTGTATTCATGCGGATTTTTCTGATACCACTTAACGTATTCATAGCGGTTAAGGGTAAAAGTATGATATAATAATGTTTATACGAAAAACTTTTTTCGAAAGGCAGTGACATATATGTCAAATATTACTTTAAAATCAGGATTTATCGTTGATGTAGACAACCTATACGGCTCGGGAAAGGTGACGGAAGAAGACGTCAAGGAAATGGAACCGGTGTATGTTAAGGCTCATGAAGCTGTCATGAATATGCGGAAGACCGGTATCATGGCGGGTCATTTGTCGAAAGACGGCGATCCTGAAGCCGTTCTCTTCACCCAGCTTCCTTACGTCGTTGAAGGAAACATCAACAATCCGGAACGTATTATGGCCATGGAAGAAATGGCGCGTAAGATAAGAAATAACGTCGACGCAGTTATTTTCTTCGGCATCGGCGGGTCTTATTTGGGCGGCAAGGTGCTGTTTGATGTGCAGTGCGGAGAATTTTGGAACTTAAAGAGCACGGAAGCCCGCAACGGTTATCCGAAAGCTTTTTTTGCCGGCAATAATGTCGATCCCCACAAAGTCAGCGGCCTTATCGAATTTCTCAAGGCAGACAGTACGGCAAAGGCGGGATATACGGTTCTCGGCGTGGTCATCTCCAAGTCGGGGTCGACGATTGAACCGATGTCCAATTATATGGTCGTCAGCCAGGCAATGAAAGATGCAGGTATCCGTTTTGAAACTATTGCCGTGACCGATCCTCATGATGGGGAAAAAGAAACGCTGCTCCACAATCTGGCTAAAAAATCGGGCTGGCCTATTTTCTATGTTCCGGACGGAGTCGGCGGCCGTTTCAGCGTATTTTCCGAAGTAGGTCTTCTGGTAGGCGCATTTGTCGGCTTTGATATCCGCAAGTTCCTTGACGGAGCTAAAGACATGGATAAAGCGTGCCAGAATCCGGATATCTGGCAGAATCCGGCGCTGCTGAACAGCGTGCTGAAATACATTGCCGGCGCAAAGTACGGCCGCGATCTGGAAGTTCTCATGCCGTACAGCGACAGCTTAAAATCACTGTCGGAATGGTATATTCAGCTGCTGGCAGAATCTCTCGGCAAGCGGCTTGACAAGCAGGGAAATGTTGTCAACTACGGCCGCACGCCGATTGTTGCCGTCGGCACGACGGACATGCACGCGCAGACTCAGGAACATCAGGAAGGGCCGCAGGATAAAGTGGTTCAGTTCGTGTCTGTTGCAGCATGGAGCGACGACGTCACAGTGCCTCGCATGTACGACGAATATCCGAAGCTGGCAGCATTCAGCGGCCTGCCTTTGAGCAGCATTCTGGAAGCGGCGCGCAGTTCCAATGCGGAAGCACTTATCGGCGACGGCAGGCCTAACGCAAACTTTATCTTGCCGAAATTAACTCCGTATCATTTGGGAGAATTGATGTTCATGCTCTGTCTGTCTATTGCCTATGAAGGCGAATTTGCCAATGTTGACGCGTTTAATCAGCCTGGCGTAGAAGTATACAAGAAATTCCTCGGCGGCCGTTTGAACAAGCTGCAGGAAGGATAAACTATGAATGTATTGGTAACCGGCGGCGCCGGATACATCGGCAGCCACGCTGTAAAGTCCCTTCTGGAACGGGGACATTCCGTACTCGTTCTCGATAACCTGTCGCGCGGTCATCGCGCTGCCGTTCCGCAGGACGTTCGTCTTATCGTTGAAGATATCCACCATATGGATGCTGTGACAAATATTTTAAAAGAGGAACGAATCGATGGAGTCATGCATTTTGCCGCTCACAGCCAAGTCGGCGAATCTATGGAAAATCCGACTGTTTATTACGACAATAATGTCGTTGGTTCTTATTGCCTCATTGAGGCTATGCGCCGTGCCTCTGTTCCGTACTTTGTCTTTTCATCGACGGCGGCCGTATACGGAGAGCCTGATGAAACGCCGATTACGGAAGATATGCCCTATTGTCCGACGAATGTCTACGGACAGACAAAACTGATGATTGAACAGATGCTGGCACAGTTCGGCAGGACTTACGGGCTGAAATACGCGGCGCTTCGCTACTTCAACGCCGCCGGCGCATCGCCTGACGGAACGATTGGCGAGGACCATGCGCCGGAAACTCATCTTATCCCTTTAATTTTGAAAGCAGCGCAAGGTTTGAGGGAACAAATTACCATTTTCGGCACGGATTATCCGACTCCGGACGGAACATGCATCCGCGATTATATACACGTTGCTGATTTGGCAGACGCCCACTGTCTGGTACTGCAGTATCTCATCGACGGCGGTTCGTCGCAGGCTTTTAACTTAGGATCTCAGCATGGATTCAGCGTGCGCGAGATGATCAAGGCGGCCGGTATCGTTACGGGAAAACATATTCCCGTTGCAGAGGGTCCCCGCCGCGCCGGCGACCCTGCCGTGCTGGTGGCGTCGTCGGAAAAAATACGGCGTCTTACAGGATGGCAGCCGCGGCACAGCCGTATTGAGACCATTATCGGCGATGCGTGGAGATGGCACAGCGCTCATCCGTACGGATACGGTCATGATTACGAATAAAACAACGGCCTTGCAGGCTCTCATTAAGAACGCTTTTGCTCGTCACCGGAAACAATGGCTCCCGTATGGAGCTATCCTGCTTATGCTGGCAGGAATCTGGTGTCTCTGGGACGGCGTCTCATCAGAGCGGCAGGACATGATACGGGAGAAAAAGGATGTAAATCCTTCTTCTCCCGTTTTTTCTGGGCTGAAAGAAGGAGATGCAGAGACTCGTCTGCCAGAAGGCCGTCTTGTCGTTCCCGCAGCTCAGGCAGTGCGGCGCAGGGTGCTGCCTGATTTATTTGCTCCGATACAGCAGGAGTTTCCGGGCAAAGGAGTTCAAGGAAGAGATAATGCCGGAAAAACGGAAAAAAGCATTTTTCCAAGATTGTGCGGCATTATTTATCATGACGGAACAGCTGCTGCACTGCTGGAATGGGACGGACAATCAGGAGCTTGCATGACTGGCGATAGTTTCGGCGGCTGCACCGTTGTTTTTATTGGCGAAGAGTCGGCCGTACTGGAAAAGAACGGCCGCCGTGTGACAGTAACGATGGATTGGAACATGAGTTCCCGCAAAGATAAAACCAGTATGCGGGCAGAAAAAAC
>CAZDQW010000028.1:2409-3884 GCA_964507845.1 uncultured Megasphaera sp. | reverse complement strand
CAGAAAGAAAAAGGCACACAGAAAGAGGAATTTATTCGGGAAAGGGGAAACGGAAGATGAGGGGACTTTTTATGCTGGTAGCAGGAGGACTCTTGTTTTGCCATGTTTCTGCCGCAGCTGCCGGATCTGTGACGCTTCACGTGCGGGATGCGCCGGTTCGTACTGTTTTAGAGGGACTGGCACGCAGCGGAAAGATCAATTTGATTATTGATGATTCCGTAAGTGGGACTGTAACGATTCATATTAACGGCGTGTCTGTCGATGAAGCGATGGAAGCTGTGGCGGCGAGCCGTAATATGCACTATGAGTTGGACGGTGCAGTGCGTTTTGTGACGGCACGGACGACGAGGGACAATGCGGCTAAGTCGGCGCGGCTGTGGCAGCTTCGTTATGCTGCGCCGAAAGACGTACAGGAAGCCGTTAGAGCTGTCGTCCCTGATAGCAGTGTACGTATTTTCAGCGATACGAACAGCATAGTTGTAATGGGGACAAGACAGGAGCAGAAAGCCGTTTCCGCTATTATTGAGTCTCTTGACGAGGCGCCGAAACAGGTGGACGTCGAAGTAGAAATTGCATCTATTGACAGAAGTGCCCTGCGTCAGAGCGGCGTTCAGTGGGAATGGGCAGCCGTACCCGGAGGTCCCGGCGCCGACGGGAGTTTCTCCTTTACGGCTCAGCTACAGGCTCTGGAAGAAAAAGGAGACGCCAGTATTTTGGCTAGGCCGCATATGATTGCTGTCAACGGCAGGGAAGCCAGCGTTCTTATCGGCGATAAAATTCCCGTCGTGACTGAGCATATGAGCAGCGGTGAAAAGACGACAACGACCGAATATGAAGATGTAGGCGTCAAATTGCACTTTACGCCTCGTATTCACGATGACGGGACAGTTACAGCTGCCATTGAAGCCGAAGTAAGCACGCCCGTTTTGGAGAGTGAATTGAAAGCTTACCGTATTGCAACCCGCCAGGCAAAAACAGTGGTACGAATGTTTCCGGGAAAGACGCTGGTACTCGGCGGCCTCATCCGTCGTGAAGATGTAGAGACAATGCGGAAAATTCCTGGTTTAGGGGATATTCCTCTGTTGGGAAAACTGTTCCGCAGTTACTATAAGTCGGCAAAGGATACGGAAGTCGTTATCCTGCTTCGGGCTGACGTCAAGCCGTGATGAGCACGGCAAAGCGAGAGCATTAATGGCTGTGTTATTGGCAATACAGGCGGAACCGTCAGTTTGCAGTTTTTTTTACACTGTCTGCGGGGCATTCCTCTGTTGCCGTGTATGCCTGAGATAATGAAAGCGTGAAAAGTGGTTGGCTTTTATGTCATCATGGGCAGATATCAAGATTATCATTAGATGCATGGATAGTAGTTAATGAATAGATCATTCAGTGCGATTATGCGTACGGCAGGATTCTTTTATTTTTCAGGACCTATGGCTGTTACGCCTCTCATTACGGGATCTCTCGACGGCAGTGCG
>CAZDQW010000028.1:0-2309 GCA_964507845.1 uncultured Megasphaera sp. | reverse complement strand
GACTGAATGCGGAAATATACGATATCCGGCGCTGCTGACCGTTTTACCGCTGGCGGCAGATGTATAGTATGGTCGACAACGGTTCTTTGTTTCATAATGTATGTATAAAACTGACGGAAATCAACAAATGTCCGCATAGGTAAAACCTTTAATTTTTGCATATACGGAAAATTACCTTGATGCATATTGACATTTTGGGGATTTTCCGTATAATAAAATCACGATACAATATATTCCCGATAAAAGTATAGACGGAAAAAAGTAAGGCTGCAGACGTTTTTCAGAGAACCGGTGGATGGTGCAAATCGGTATTCGGCGCAGCGTGAAGTTCTTTCCCGAACTGTGAGGCTGAACAGCAATCAGTAGGCCGAACCGGTATGGCAGCCGTTATTACTGCTATGAGTTGATCTGATTCGAGATTATTAGGGTGGTACCGCGGAGATTTTCGTCCCTTGAGGTACCGCCTTTTTTATATGAAAATCAGATAAGCAGGGTGGTACCGCGAGTTCATCGTCCCTCATGGAGGGGCGATTTTTTTATACATCTATGGGAATACAGCATTTATTTATTATTAGGCAGGAGGAAACAACATGAACAGTTCAGTTATTGTCGTCGGGTTGTACATTTGTACGCTTTTCTTAATCAGCTGGTACACGAAGCACCGTGCAACAGGACGGTCGGAAAACTATATTCTTGCCGGTCGTCAGCTTACGACGCCGCTCATTATGGTGTCCATCGTCGGTCTTGCCGTCGGCGGTGCATCTACTATCGGCGTTGCCGAACAGGCCTATCATGCCGGCATTTCCGCAGGTTGGTATACGACAGCCTGGGGCATCGGCGCTATTGTTATGGGTCTTACGGTGGCCAAAAAATACCGCAGCCTCAATATTACGACGATTCCGGAAATGCTGGAACGGTATTATGATAAAAAAAGCATGATTATCGGCATTATCTGCCAGATTATCGTTCAGCTCGTCGTCATGAGCATGCAATATGTTGCCGGCGGTATGATTCTTGCTGCTTTGCTGCCGGAAATCTTTACGCCTGTCACAGGCATGCTCATGAGTGCTGTCGTATTCATTGGAGTCACGCTCATCGGCGGCATGTGGTCAGCTAGTATTACAAATCTCATGAATGTTTCTTTGAAATATGCCGGCATTCTTATGGCCGTTGTCCTTGCAGTCCGCATGGTCGGAGGCATGGAGCAAATTCAGATGAATCTGCCTATGCCGCACGGACTTGACTTTATCGACGGCGTCGGATCCATGACTATTATTACATGGATCATCGTCTTGATTACGGTTAATCTGTCTCTCCAAAGCATCATTCAAATTTCTCTGGGAGCGCGAGACGTTCATACGGCCCGCAAAGGCTTTATCATCGGCGGTCTCCTCATGCTGCCGATCGGTTTTGTCAGCGCTCTCCTCGGTGTTATTGCTTCGGAAATGTATCCCAATATTTCCGCTACGGCGGCGCTACCTCAAATGATTATGTCCCTTAATCCGTGGCTTGCCGGGATTACACTGGCCGCTCTCTGGGCTGCCGACGTCAGCTGCGCCTGCAATCTTTTGCTGAGCTCTGCGACCCTTTACGCGCATGATATTCATAAGCGGTTTATTTCACCGGACATGTCTGACAGCAAATACCTTACCATTACCCGCATATCTGTTCTTCTTCTCGGGCTCCTGACCTTGAGTTTTGCCTTGACCATCAGCGGAATTATTTCTACGCTTATGGCCGGGCTGAGTCTTATGACGGCGTTCAGTGTTATTGCGCTTATGACTATGTATGCGCCGAAATACTGCTCCCGCACAGCTGCATTCTATACGATTTTGGCATCGGTTATCGTGCTCGCAGCATGGATGTTTGTGCCGGCTGTCCGCGTTCTTCCCCATGTTATTTACGCTGAATGGATCGTTTGCGGTGTCCTTTTTGTCGGAATCAGTGCGGCGACAAGAAGCAACGCTATTACTGTAACGGAACTTCAGACAGTCCCAACTCGTGAAAAGAAACGCGTTACCGCACCGGTGCAGCATTAAAAGAGTGCGTAATGAAAAATTATGTATCTCTGATTTGACACATAGGTAATTTACGGAAGCTTTTTAGATAGTGGGAATGCACTTGTCAAGAAAAAGCAGACACAAAAAGGAATTTTAGTGGAAGCCCTGTTCAGTTCTGTACTGAACAGGGCTTTTGTCAGTCAAAGCAGCGGCAGGGTGATTAGTACTGAAGAATTGAACGTAAGTTTCCAAGAGAGGTCGATTGGGAATTCTTTTCACCCAATATTTTTTAACCGGGTAATTTCCGCA
>CAZDQW010000027.1:0-18643 GCA_964507845.1 uncultured Megasphaera sp. | reverse complement strand
AAATATAAAAAATCAATATCCTCTATGAATATTTATGATAAAAAATCATCGTCAACGTCTGGGGGGGGGCATGACTGATTGAGAAAAATCAGGACAAAAAAATATCTGCGTATATCCCTGCTTACAGTATAATCTAAAGGGGGACGGAATGACATGCAGCGATATGTTTTATATATGCGCAATAATGCTTTTTTATACATGTGCCTATCCGTTTCCCTTCCCCGTGACGACAAATTTCTCCCTCGGCATCTACGGCAAAAATGTCTTTACACCCTGCACAAACCGGCACAATTACAGAAACCGCAGCGTACTATTTCCGCCTGCGGGAAAGCATAATATATTCCGATTTTTCATGTAATTATTCATTCTTCTCCCACCATCTTCTATGATTCCGCAGCTGCGTTCATGAAAGAAGAAATAACTACCTACACCACAGAGATTACGGTGTCTGTCCGGAAATAAAAAACAGGCAGTCCTGAATATTCAAGACTGCCTGTTTCGCTATGTGGCGGAGTGAGAGAGATTCGAACTCTCGCAGGCCTTGCGACCTCTAACGATTTAGCAAACCGTCCTCTTCAGCCTCTTGAGTATCACTCCACATCATTGCTTACTAGGCTAGTATACTATGTATCCCGCGAGATGTCAAGACTTTTCCGTTACCGAAATCGCATCACCGATCTCTCACGCAGCAGCGCCGTATTTCTTCTTCATCCATAATGATCTTTCTTGATTCATACCCGCACTTCCCGCTGATAATCCCCTTTCTTTCCATTTCCTCGATCAACCGGCTCGCACGGCTGTAGCCAATATGGAACCGACGCTGCAGCATCGTCGTCGAAGCCCGACGGCGCCGCAGTATTTCGTCAATAGCCTCATTCCACAACTCATCATTCCACTCGTTTTTCCTGTCTTTTTTCATACAGAACCCCCCTGTATTTTAGTGATTCCAGCATACCATATGGGGGCGACAGATATTGTCGTTCCCTTCGTTTTTTCAAAAATGTATGGAAAAAGGGCACGTATCCGGAAAGGTACTTTTATACATCCGGTACCAGGTTGTTCTATAGAAAAAATATTCCAAAATATCTAAAGAATGAACAGCGGCGATGAATATGTTGGCATAGAACTCGGAATCCAGTATAATGAAACCAGCAGTCAATCTCTTTCTTTCAGCGAGGTGTTTATCATGCGCATGCCCGAACAAGATAAAGAATCTCTCGGCAAGATGGACCGCATTCTCAGCTTATATACGAAACTGCGCGCAGGATGCTGCATCCGTCCGACGGACGAAGCTTTCCGTCACGGCGTAACGGTCCGCAGTATTCAGCGTGACATAAAAGATATTCAAGCTTATCTGTTCCGGCAGGATGACGGCGCATCGCCGGTTTATGCCGTGGAGTATGACCGCCGTCAGAAAGGCTACGTGCTGAACCGGCTTGACCAGTCCGGGTTTACTAACGGAGAAATACTGGCAATCTGCAAGATTCTCCTCGACAGCCGGGCCTTTACGAAAAAGGAAATGACCGATATGCTGAATAAAGTCGTGTCGCACTGTGTTTCTCCGGAAAATCAGGCGGTCATCCGCAGACTGATAAAAAACGAAGCGTTCCACTATATTGAACCTCATCATAAAACCGTATTTATCGACAAGCTCTGGACAATCGGCCAGGCTATCCGCACGCATCATTATATCGAAATCGCCTACTGCCGCTCAAAAGACAAAAAAATAGTAGCCCGCAAATTAAAGCCGGCTGCCATCATGTTTTCCGAATATTATTTTTATTTAACTGCCTTTATTGATGATAAAGACGTGCAGAAACATTTCGACGTCATTAACGATTCCTTCCCGACGATTTACCGCATCGACCGCATTGCCGAGCTGACGGTCCTGCCTGAGACGTACCATGTTTTATATGCAAACCGGTTTCAGGAAGGCGAATTCCGCAAACGGGTTCAGTTTATGTACGGCGGCAGACTACAGCAGATCCGCTTCCAGTACTCGGGCCCGGATATCGACGCAATTTTGGACCGTCTTCCTACGGCAGTGATTGAGAAAAAGGAAGGTTCTGTCTACACCATATCGGCCGAGGTTTTCGGCAAAGGCATCCACATGTGGCTCAGGAGCCAGGGAAATAACGTCAAATTACTCTGAGGCCGCGCGCCTGTTTTCTTTCTCCAACAGCTAAAAATCCAGCGTCGTCTGTCCGCCGTCAAAAAAGGTTCCGGCTGTAAACCGGAACCTTTTTTCTGTTCGTATCCTGTACTGCACCGTGGCTGCGCTATTTTTCTTCCGCAGCCTCTTTCTTTTCCTGCTGCAGAATCTGTTCCACCGCACAGGGCTTATGATCCATCATGTTCGTATGTTCCGGCCGAATATCTGCTTTCAGCACAACTTCCGTCCGCAGTCCCTGCTCCGCCAAATAGAACGCAGCCTTTTTGACAACGGCCATGACGTCGTCCCATTCGCCTTCAATTTCCGTAAACATCGAATTGGTCCGGCTCGTAAGTCCCGATTCGCGGATAATTTTGACAACCTGCGCCACATACGGAGAATAGGAATCTCCGGTCCCGCAGGGAGCAATACAAAGGGCAACTAATGTATTCATAAGATCATCTCCTCCTTATGAATAGTATACAGCACCTGTTCTCACTCCTCAATGCCAAAACGGTCGGCAAGACATCTCTCGCCGGCTTTTAATCACGCAGTGATTCCGCCAGCTGAAGCTCTATGGACTGAACCGTATCGTTATCGGCTGCAAAGACAATCGTTCCTCTCAGTTTTTCTCCTTGAAGAAGCCGCGGAAGCCATATTTTATCGCCCTGCCACATATGGTCAAAGGGAAGGTTCTCTGCCGAAAACCACTGCGGCTCCATTTCCTCCGTCTCGACCACGTCGCCGGTATAACGGTGCAGAAAATATACGCAGCCGACGTGATCCAGAGATGGATCGGCGCTGAAGCGAAACCAGAGAAAAGCGGCAAGCTCCAGATCAGCTTCGCATCCGCAGAGGCCTGCTTCTTCGCGCAGTTCACGGAGCGCACACCGGCGGTATGTCTCGCCGTCCTCCAGCTTGCCTCCGAAGCCGTTCCACTTCGCCGCTCCGAATCCTCTCTTTTTCCGTCCCAGCAAAATTCTCCCCATTTCATCTACGGGAAAGCATAATGTCGTATCTCTCATTATTTTTTATGAAAGTAAGCATGTTCTTTGGACAATTCCTGCAAAATCGTCTGTATCGTCCAAGAAATGTTATTCGGCGTAACCATCGCTTTCAGCGGTACATGTTTCAGACGGCCGCGGCGAATACCGTCTAAAAGCAAATTCACCGCTTTGTTGTCAAATCCGCAGAGGATCAACGCCTCTTTCGTAACCGGTTCCAACGATTCATCGTCTTGCGCCTTATCATGCACAGTGGTTTCGTCGGTATCCACTTTATTGGCGGCAATTTCCGCAATTTCTTCATTTGTCAGTCCCAGCAGCTTGCCGACGGTTTCGCCTTTCTCCCCGTCTCCTACAACTTTTATCTGGGATTTTGTCAGCAGCGCCAGCAGCTTCAGCAGCGCTATCCGTTCCGGCGTGAAATTTACAGCCAGCATCATCCTGTACGCCATCTATTCTCACCTCATCTTATAAAAAAACCGCTGCGGCATGATGCCGAAGCGGTTCTGTCGTTTAGACCAGTTCAATGATTACCATAGGCGCTGCATCGCCTTTGCGAACGCCGGTTTTAATAATACGCGTATATCCGCCCTGACGATCCTGGTATTTCGGGGCAATTTCGTCAAACATTTTCTTGACAACGCTTTCATCACGCACGTAAGCCAAAACCTGCCGGCGCGCATGCAGATCGCCGCGTTTAGCAAGAGTCAGCATTTTTTCCGCTACTCTACGCAGTTCTTTTGCCTTTGCTTCCGTCGTTTCAATGCGTTCATGCTGGAATAAAGAAGTAACAATGCTGCGCAATAATGCTTTGCGTGCAGAGCTGTCACGTCCCAACTTTCTATAAGCCATCGTTCATCCTCCTCGAATTATTCTTCGTTGGATTTCAAATCATAACCGTAATCTTTCAACTTTTCAATAATTTCATCGACGGACTTTTTACCCAAATTGCGAATTTTGGACAAATCGTCTTCCGTCCGTTCCACCAAATCGCCTAACGTATAGATATTGGCCCGTTTCAGGCAGTTTGATGCGCGCACGGATAAATCCAGCACGTCGATTTTAATCTGACCGAGTTCCGGCCCGTCTACTTCCTTCGGTTCTTCTCCGCTTTGACTAGTAAAGTCGCCTTTTCCTTCATTTGCTTTCGGATCAGACGCGATTTTCTGGAAGTATTCCAAATAACTGATCATAATGGAGGCCGCTTTGGCCACGGCATTTTCCGGAGCAATACTGCCGTCGGTCGTTACTTCAAGCGTCAACGAATCATAATCCATTTCGTTGCCGACCCGGATATTGCTGACTTCGTAATTCGTCTTGACAATGGGAGAAAAAATCGAATCAATGGGAATAACGCCAATAACGTCCGTCTCTTTCTTATTTTTCGTCGACGGAACATATCCTTTTCCCCGTTCGATATGGCACTGCATGAAAATGCGCGCATCTTTGTCTAATGTCGCAATATGAAGATCCGGGTTCAAAACTTCTATGTCTGAGTTTACGTTCAAATCATTTGCGGTAAATTCGCACTCGCCAGTAATATCAACCGTAATATCCAATTCATCGATATCATCGCTATTGAATTTCAGACTAAGCTGTTTTAAGTTCAGGATAATTTCAGAAACGTCTTCCCGAACGCCAGGTATCGTCGAAAACTCATGCAATACTCCGTCGATTTTAATGGAGGTGATTGCTACGCCGTCCAGCGATGATAAGAGGACGCGCCGCAAACTATTGCCCAACGTGATTCCGTACCCTCTGTCGAGAGGTTCGCATACGAATTTTCCATAAGTACCGTTGTTTTTTCCTTCAACCGGTTTAACTTTAAACTTGTAATCATCAATCATCAGGAAAATCCTCCTATTCCAGAATCAAAACAACTTGGTTGATTACTGTTATACACGTCTGCGTTTCGGCGGACGGCAGCCGTTATGGGGAATAGGTGTTACGTCTTTAATTGAATTAACTTCCAGACCGGCTGCCTGCAGTGCGCGGATAGCAGCTTCACGTCCGGATCCAGGACCTTTTACGTATACTTCAACTTGGCGGAGGCCGTATTCCATCGCAGCTTTTGCAGCTTGTTCCGCAGCCATCTGCGCCGCAAAGGGCGTGCTCTTACGGGATCCGCGGAATCCGAGACCGCCGGCGCTGGCCCAGGATAAGGCATTGCCTTTCGTATCGCTGATCGTAACAATCGTATTATTAAAGGTAGAACGAATATGGGCTGCGCCCGATTCTACGTGTTTCTTTTCTTTTCTTTTCGTATTTCTTGCTGTATTTCTAGCCAAAATCGTGTCCCTCCTTACGTCAAAATCTTATTTTTTCTTTCCGGCAACGGCTTTTCTCGGACCTTTGCGTGTCCGGGCGTTCGTCTTGGTCCGCTGTCCGCGAACAGGAAGACCTGCGCGGTGCCGTTTGCCCCGATAGGAATTGACTTCAATAAGCCGCTTAATGTTAAGAGCCGTATCACGGCGAAGATCGCCTTCTACTTTATATTCAGAACCGATGACTTCACGGATTTTCTGTACTTCGTCTTCTGTCAGATCACGGACGCGCGTGTCGGGATTGACACCGGTCTTTTTTAAAATCTGCTGGGAAGAAGAAAGCCCAATTCCCAAAATATAGGTCAAGCCAATTTCAACTCGTTTATCTCGTGGTAAGTCCACGCCGGCTATACGTGCCATCTATTCATCCTCCTCCAGTCAATTAACCCTGTTTTTGTTTATGCTTCGGGTTTTCGCAAATAACCATGACGCGGCCTTTGCGTTTAATGATCTTGCATTTTTCGCAAATTTTCTTTACTGACGGTTTTACCTTCATAACTAACCTCCTGCGTAATCTATCTTACTTAAAGCGATACGTAATGCGACCACGATTCAGATCATACGGCGTCAATTCCATCGTCACTCTGTCGCCGGGAAGAATACGAATAAAATTCATGCGCATTTTACCGGAAACGTGAGCCAGCACGATGTGCTCATTTTCCAATTTAACCTTAAACATAGCGTTCGGCAGCGCTTCTACGACGACGCCTTCCACTTCAATGACATCTTCCTTAGACATGTGTACCCTCCCTGGTCAATTCCATCTTAGTCCGGTTCACAACGGACCGTATCCATTCATTGCTGATTCGCCTAGAACCGGCGTTTCCCGCGGATACGCCCGTTCCCACTAGCTGGAGATGCCGGCAGTTTTTTTTCTTCGGCTTATCCACTTTGTATTTTCTACCGTCAGCAATCCATACATAAGGATAATCCAACGTACCGACAACGACATACAGGTTGTTTTTATCCCTGCCGGCGCAGCTTTTTACGACTGCGCAAACAGGCATTTCTCTTCGTTCCATCATCCCGGCAACGTCAAGATTTCCGGACCGTTTTCCGTAATGGCCACGGTATGTTCAAAATGAGCCGACGGCTTTTTATCGCACGTAACGACGGTCCAGCCGTTTTTCATCTGCCGGACTTTCGCCGTTCCCATGTTGATCATCGGTTCGATAGCCAATACCATTCCCGGCTCCAGCAATTCTCCGTGACCGGCTGAACCGTAATTCGGAACTTCCGGTTCTTCATGCATATCCGTACCGATGCCGTGTCCGACATAATCGCGGACAACGCCGTAACCGTGCGCTTCGGCATAAGATTGGACAGCGTTCCCGATGTCGCCCAGGTGATTGCCGGCTACTGCCTGTTCAATGCCTTTATAGAGACATTCTTCAGTTACTTTCAGCAGCTGAAGAACAGCCGGATCGACGTGTCCGACAGGAATCGTAATCGTCGAGTCTCCATGATAGCCGTTTTTATTTACCACTAAATCAACGCTGATAATATCTCCGTCTTTCAACTTGCGGCGCCCCGGTATGCCGTGGACAACTTCCTCGTTCACACTGGCGCAAATCGTCGCCGGATATCCGTAATAGCCTTTACAGCTCGGGAAAGCACCGCAGCTGCGGATGTATTCCTCGCATTGCCGGTCCAGCTCGCCTGTCGTAACGCCCGGCTTCGCCAGCTTTTTCATCAGCTGCAGCGCGTTGGCCGTAATAAGGCCTGCTTCGCGAATATACGCTATTTCCCGCTTAGATTTCAAGATAATCATAATTTACTTACTCTTTTCAAGGCTGTCGACAATCGCGTTGAATACTTCATCCATACTTTGTTTGCCATCCACTTCAATGTACAAGTTCGAGCTCTTGTAATAGTCGATAAGCGGTTTTGTCTGCGCTGCGTATACGCTGAGACGTTTTTCAACAGTCTCTACTTTGTCGTCATCGCGCTGATACAACTCACCGCCGCATTTATCGCAAACGCCCTCAGAATGGGAGGGTTTAAAAGCAATGTGATACGTCGAACCGCAGCTCCGGCATATCTGGCGTCCTGTCGTCCGTCTGATCAGTTCATCATCAGGAACGGAAATGTTGATAACGCCGTCTAACTTAATGCCTAAATCACTGAGGATTGCATCGAGGGACACGGCCTGCGACGTCGTACGCGGAAAGCCGTCGAGAATAAAGCCCTTTTTGCAATCGTCCTTTGCCAGGCGTTCTTTTACAATGCCGACAGTGACGGCATCCGGTACGAGCTGGCCATTATCCATGTATTTTTTTGCTTCCAGTCCCAGGGGTGTCTGTTCTTTGACTGCAGCGCGGAACATATCGCCCGTCGAAATCTGAGGAATGCCGTATTTTTCAATCAATCGTTCGGCCTGTGTGCCCTTGCCGGCACCGGGAG
Organism: uncultured Megasphaera sp.; assembly: GCA_964507845.1. Lineage (GTDB taxonomy): Bacteria > Bacillota > Negativicutes > Veillonellales > Megasphaeraceae > Megasphaera. The sequence continues at coordinate 10,760 of CAZDQW010000027.1, read as the reverse complement.
GTCCCATTAACAGAATATACATTCAACCCTGCCTCCTTACATTACTTCATAAAGCCCTGATACTGTCTGTTGAGCAGCAATGATTCCGCCTGCTTCATCGTATCGATAGCAACACCGACTACAATCAGCAGCGCCGTACCGCCGAAATAAACGCCTTCAATCCCTGTAATCCAGCCGATAAAATTCGGCAGGATTGCCACAAAGGCAAGGAAGAACGATCCGGCTAAAGTAATGCGCGTCATGATTCTATCGATGTACATGGCCGTCGGCTGTCCGGGACGGATTCCCGGAATAAAACCGCCGTATTTCTGCATATTTTCCGTCAGCTGCGGAATATTCAGCGATATGGCCGTATAAAAATATGTAAAAAATATAATCAGCACAGCATACATGATCGTGTTGGTCACAGTTCCCCAGGCAAACCATCCGGCAATCATCTGAATCGTATCATTTTGCACGAACTGTGCAATCGTAATAGGAAACATCAGCACAGACGAGGCAAAAATGATGGGGATAACGCCGGCCTGATTGACCTTCAGCGGTATATGCGTCGAATGGCCGCCGTACATCTTTCTGCCAACAACGCGTTTGGCATACTGTACTGCTACGCGCCGCTGCCCCTGCGTAACCTCAATGACAACGACAATCATGAAAAGCGCAATGAGGAGGAACAGCAGTACTTGGAAGATATTGATAGAGCCTGCCTGTATGTACTTGTACATAGTAAGGCAGCCATCAGGAAAGCGGGCAACAATCCCGGCAAAAATAATCAGCGAAATGCCGTTTCCTATGCCTCCGGCCGTAATTTGGTCGCCAAGCCACATGAGAAAACACGTACCTGCCGTCAAGATAACTGCGACCATAAATACCATGGCCCAGCTGTCATTTACAAAAGCATGATTTACTTTCAACGCATAACTCATGGCAAATGCCTGGATAAAGCCGAGCACAACCGTTCCGTACCGGGTTACTTTCTGGATCTTTTCACGGCCGTCCTGATTATCCTTAGCCCACCGTTCAAAAGTAGGAACTACGGAAGTCAGCAGCTGCATGATGATGGATGCGTTAATATAAGGCGTAATGCTCATGGCAAGAATAGAAAACTTGCTCAAAGCTCCGCCGGAAAACAAATCCAACAATCCGAACAGATTGCCGCTGCTGAAAAGATTTTCAATGACCGAGGCGTCTACTCCCGGAACGGGAATGTGAACGCCCAGTCTGAAAACGATAAACATGATTAAGGTGAAGACTGCTCGTTTCCGGAACTCCGGAACGTTCAGGACATTCTGGATGTTCTCTAACACCTTAAATCACCTCTACCTTACCACCAGCTGCTTCAATTTTTTGCTGCGCCGATTTCGTAAAGCCTTGGGCAACAACCGTAAGAGATTTTTCTAAGTCGCCGTTGCCGAGAATACGAACGCCGTCGCGGACATTTTTCAGAATACCTGCTTCTACCAAGGCAACGGGATCAACCGTCGTGCCGTTTTCAAAGCAGTTCAGGGAAGATACATTAACTTCCGCATATTGTTTTGCCCAAATATTTTTAAAGCCGCGTTTCGGAAGCAAACGGTACAACGGCATCTGGCCGCCTTCAAACCCCGGCTGCTTGCCGCCGCCGCTGCGGGACAACTGGCCTTTCATTCCTTTGCCGGACGTTTTTCCGTTTCCGGAACCAATGCCGCGGCCTACACGATTGCGTTTTTTCTTGGACCCGGGAACAATGGTCATTTCATGAAGTTTCAATTCAGCGCACCTCCTTTATTTTAAATTTCTTCAACTTTAATTAAATGTCTTACTTTATGGAGCATTCCCTTAATCTGGGGCGTAACTTCTTTTACTACGCTGGAATTCGTCTTACGAAGACCTAATGCTACGATAGTTGCGCGCTGGTCTCCCGGACGGCCTGCGAGGCTCCTGACGAGCGTAACTTTTACTTGCGCCATTTTGTGTACCCTCCTTCTCAACCGTAAATTTCTTCTACAGTTTTGCCGCGGAGTTCAGCAACTTTATTGACATCTTTCAAACGGCCCAAGCCATCAAGCGTTGCCTGAACCATATTATTCGGATTGGACGAGCCGATCGATTTAGTCAAAATATTGCGCACGCCGGCCAATTCCAGCACGGCACGGACCGGACCGCCGGCAATAACACCGGTACCTTCGGCAGCCGGCTTCAGGAATACTTTTCCCGCTCCGAAAACTCCCGTAATCGGATGAGGAATGGAGCCATTTTTCAGCGAAACAGTTATCATATGTTTTTTCGCGTCTTCCACACCTTTGCGAATTGCTTCCGGAACTTCGCCGGCTTTTCCCAATCCTGCGCCAACCCGACCGTTGCCGTCACCTACAACAACCAGCGCGCTGAAGGAAAAACGGCGGCCGCCTTTAACGACTTTAGCAACACGGTTGATGAATACGACGTTTTCTTGTAATTCGAGACCTGCATGGTCAACTCTTGCCATGTGTTATTTCCTCCTTGATTAGAATTTCAAGCCAGCTTCACGAGCTGCTTCAGCCAGAGCGGCAACACGGCCATGGTAAATATAACCGCCTCGGTCAAATACTACCTCAGTAATACCTTTTTCAATAGCACGTTTTGCAACCAAAGAGCCGACCAATTTTGCGCCTTCCACATTACCGCCGCTGACGTTCTGTGCTTTGATTTCCTGATCCAACGAGCTGGCGGAAACAAGGGTAACGCCTTTTTCGTCATCAATAACTTGAGCGTAAATATTTGAAAGGCTGCGGAAAACGTTCAAGCGGGGACGTTCAGCCGTTCCGCTGATATGTTTGCGCATGCGCCAATGCCGTTTTAAGCGAATTGCATTCTTACTGGATTTCAAGGAATTCACTCCTTTCTATGTCAAACTCACGTTAATTATTTTTTCGAACCAGCTTTGCCGGCTTTGCGGCGAACATGTTCGCCGGCATATCGGATACCTTTTCCTTTATACGGTTCAGGCAGGCGGTATCCGCGAATCTTAGCGGCAAATTCGCCGACTTGTTCATTATTTATGCCGGATACGACGATAGTCGTCGCATTCGGGCATTCCACCGTGATGCCTTCGGGGGCATCTAATTCAAGGGGATGGGAAAAGCCCAGCGTCAGAGCCAATTTAGCGCCTTTCATCTGCGCTCTGTAACCAACGCCGACGATTTCCAATTCTTTCTTAAAGCCGGTCGTAACGCCAGTCACCATATTGGCAACCAGTGCGCGCGTAAGGCCGTGCAGGGCACGGTGTTCTTTTTCGTCCGAAGGACGTTCTACAGTAATAACGTTGTCAGCAACTGTAATTTTCATATCCTGGTGCAGCGTACGGGTAAGTTCGCCCTTCGGGCCTTTGACGGTAAGTACGTGGCCGTCGAGGCTGACTGTTACGCCTGCCGGGATATCAATAGGCATTCTACCTACTCGGGACATATTGACACCTCCAACAATTTACCAGACGTAAGCGATAACTTCGCCGCCCAGACCAAGTTTGCGAGCTTTTTTATCACTCATGACGCCCTGGGACGTAGAAATAACGGCGATTCCCAAACCGCCGAGAACGCGCGGCAGTTCTTCTTTGCCGGCGTATACGCGCAGGCCCGGTTTGGAAATTCTCTTAATGCCGGTAATAACTTTTTCTTTATTAGAGCCATATTTTAACGTAACCTTCAGCGTTTTGCCTTCGTTTACGGATTCATAATTTTTAACAAAACCCTCTTCTTTCAAAATATCAAGCACGGCAGCTTTCATCTTGGAAGCGGGCATTTCCACTTTTTCATGATATGCCGAATTGGCATTACGGATTCTGGTGAGCATATCCGCAATCGGATCGGTCATTGCCATTGTCTAAAAACCTCCTTTCGTGAAATCCATTACCAGCTGGCTTTTTTTACGCCGGGGATTTGTCCTTTATAAGCCAATTCACGGAATGTAATGCGGCAGATGCCGAATTTACGCATATAACCGTGAGGACGGCCCGTGACGCTGCAGCGGTTGTGCAGGCGTACCGGCGACGAATTGACCGGCAATTTAGAAAGCGCTTCATAGTCGCCCTTTGCTTTCAGTTCAGCACGAAGCTTGGCATAGCGGGCAACCATTTTTTCACGTTTCTTTTCACGTTCAAGCATAGATTTCTTTGCCATGTATGTTATCCTCCTTCATTACTTTTCAAAGGGCATTCCCAGCATCGTCAAGAGGTCGCGGCCTTCTTCGTCGGTTGCCGCAGTCGTAACGATAGTAATGTCCATTCCGCGGGCTTTATCGATTTTATCGTATTCGATTTCCGGGAAAATAATTTGTTCCTTCAATCCCAGCGTATAGTTGCCGCGGCCGTCAAACCCCTTTGCGCTGACACCGTGAAAGTCACGTACGCGAGGCAAGGCCAAGTTCATTAATTTATCGAGGAATTCATACATCCGTTCTCCGCGAAGCGTAACCTTGCAGCCTAAGTTCATTCCTTCGCGTACTTTAAACGCTGCAATGGATTTTTTCGCCTTCGTAATAATCGGTTTCTGGCCGGAAATAATCGTCATATCATTTACGGCAGCATCCAAAGCTTTCGAGTTGCTGACCGCTTCGCCGACAGCCATGTTAATGACAACTTTCGTAACCTTGGGAATCTGCATTACGTTTTTATAATTATGTTTTTCCTGCAGTCCTTTCGCGACTTCAGAAAAATATTTATCTTTTAATCTGGACACTTCTCAAGGGCCTCCCTTCTCATTAGATAGCTTTACCGCTTTTTACAGCAATGCGGACTTTCGTCCCGTCTGCCTGCCGTACCGTTCTGACGCGGGTCGGCTTGCCTGTTTCAGGATCTACGAGCATAACGTTGGAAACGTGGATAGCCGCTTCCTTCGTGATGATGCCGCCTTGAGGATTGTTCTGACTCGGTTTTGTATGGCGTTTAACCAGATTAAGGCCTTCTACGACAACACGGTCTTTTTTCGGGTACGCTGCGATAATTTTGCCCTTCTTGCCTTTTTCTTTACCGGCAATGACGATAACTGTATCGCCTGTCTTAACGTGCATTTTTCCCATTGAGAACACCTCCTCTGCTTACAATACTTCCGGAGCCAGGGAGATAATCTTCATGAAATCTTTTTCACGCAGTTCTCTGGCAACCGGCCCAAATATACGAGTCCCTTTAGGGCTTTTATCATTATTGATTACAACTGCTGCATTTTCGTCAAAACGGATGTACGAACCATCAACACGGCGCAATCCTTTTTTCGAACGAACGATAACAGCCTTTACTACGTCGCCTTTCTTGACAACGCCACCGGGTGATGCATCTTTAACAGACGCCGTAATGATATCGCCAATGTTGCCATATTTACGATATGAGCCGCCCATGACCTGAATGCACAAAAGCTTTTTGGCACCGGTGTTATCGGCAACATTCAACATAGTTTCTTGCTGAATCATGGCTTAACCTCCTACTTTATTCGAGCTTATTTTGCTGCTTCTACGATCGTCACAACTCGCCAATGTTTTTCTTTGGACAAGGGACGCGTTTCTTCAATGCGCACAATATCGCCTACATGGCATTCGTTCTTTTCGTCGTGCGCCTTAAATTTAACTGTCGAGATAATCGGCTTTTTATACAGCTTATGCTGCGTTTTATATTCTACAGCAACAACAACGGTTTTATCCATTTTATCGCTGACGACTTTACCTACGCGGATTTTCCGTTCGTTTCTTTCCATCTGTGCTTGTAACCTCCTTTTAGATTCCAGTTTAGTACCTTAATTACGCCTGCGCTTTCAGTTCTGCTTCACGCTGTACCGTTTTGATGCGCGCAATAGTCTTTTTGACTTCGCGAATACGCATTGGATTTTCTAATTGGCCGGTCGCATGTTGAAAACGGAGGTTAAACAATTCTTCTTTCAGGCTAACTACTTTTTCATCCATTTCGGCAGCACTCAGAGCACGGATTTCTTTAACCTTCATTTTATTCACCACCTAATTCCTGACCTTTAACAACAAACTTCGTCTTTACCGGCAGTTTATGGCTGGCAAGCCGCATGGCTTCGCGGGCGATTTCTTCGTTTACGCCGCCCATTTCAAAGAGGACGCGGCCCGGTTTTGCTACGGCTACCCAATATTCGGGAGCGCCTTTACCGGAACCCATACGAGTTCCTGCCGGTTTCGCCGTAATCGGTTTATCCGGGAATATTTTAATCCAAACCTTACCGCCGCGCTTGATATACCGAGTCATGGCAATACGGGCGGCTTCGATTTGGCGGTTTGTAATCCAAGACGGTTCCGTTGCCACCAAGCCGAAATCGCCGTGGGCAACTGTATTGCCGCGATGAGCCTGGCCTTTCATGCGGCCGCGGAACTGCTTCCGATATTTAACACGTTTTGGAAGTAACATTACGCTTCGCTCCTTTCGTGTTTCTTCTGCGGAGCTTTTTTAGCTTCCGGCAGTATTTCTCCTTTATAGATCCAGCATTTTACTCCGATGCATCCATACGTAGTACGCGCTTCAGCAAAACCATAATCGATGTCGGCGCGGAGCGTATGCAGAGGAATAGAACCGTCGCGAACGCTTTCGCTGCGGGCGATTTCAGCGCCGCCGAGCCGGCCGGAGCACATAATTTTTACGCCTTTTGCACCCATGCGCATTGTCCGTCCCACACACTGTTTCATGGCGCGGCGGAAACCGATGCGGCGTTCCAGCTGGCCGGCTACGTTTTCAGCAACAAGGGTAGCATCCATTTCGGCCTGCTTGATTTCTGCAATATTTACATCGACAGTTTTCGTCGTAAACGCTTTCAGCGCTTTTTTAATATCTTCAATGCCAGCGCCGCCGCGACCGATAACCATGCCGGGTTTCGCCGTATGAATAATTAATTTGATGCGTTTTGCAGACCGTTCGATTTCAATGCGGGAAACGCCTGCAATAAATAACTGCTTCTTCAAAAATTCACGGATTTTTACGTCTTCATTCAGCAATGCTGCGTAATCCTTTTCAGCGTACCATTTCGCATCCCAGGGTTTTACAACGCCAACACGAAATCCATGGGCATTAACTTTTTGACCCACTACATTTCCCTCCTTAAGCTCTTTCTTTGACAACGACAGTCAAATGACTGGAGTGCTTTAATATTTTGAATGCCTGTCCGCGGCTGCGGGGATGAATACGTTTCATCGTCGACGCTTGGTCGACAAAAATTTCCGAAACATACAGACTGCCTGCATTCATATCATTATTATGTTCCGCATTAGCGACAGCAGAACGCAGTGCTTTTTCCACTACATGAGAGCCGACTTTCGGCGTAAATTTCAAAATCGAAAACGCTTCGGCTACATCTTTGCCCCGAATCAAATCGGCTACGATACGGATTTTGCGGGGGGCAATGCGGATATGTCTAGCAATTGCTCTTGCTTCCATGATTATTACCTCCCTTATCTCGTGGCTTTTTCAGATTTTGCATGGCCTTTAAATGTGCGGGTCGGCGCAAATTCGCCTAATTTATGGCCAACCATGTCTTCTGTAATATATACAGGCACATGTTTGCGGCCGTCATGTACAGCAATCGTATGACCTACGAAGCTGGGCAAAATCGTAGATGGGCGGGACCAAGTTTTTATTACTTTTTTTTCATTGGCTTCATTCAGCGCATCAATTTTCTTCAGCAGATGATGTGCAACGAATGGGCCCTTTTTAACAGATCTGGACACTTATTTATCTCCTTTCCACAACCTATTTACGTCTCTTCACAATAAACTTGTTAGAAGCTTTTTTAACTTCGCGAGTCTTAACGCCATATGCAGGTTTGCCCCAAGGAGTAACCGGACGTTTGCGGCCGACAGGGGACTTGCCTTCACCGCCGCCATGGGGATGATCGCACGGGTTCATAACTACGCCGCGGTTGCCGGGACGGATGCCCTTCCAGCGGGAACGGCCGGCTTTGCCGATCGTAATGTTTTCATGATCCGTGTTGCTGACCACGCCGACAGTTGCGCGGCATCTAATGTGCACCTGGCGCAATTCACCGGACGGCAGACGAAGCAATGCATAATTGCCTTCTTTTGCCATGAGCTGCGCCGATTCACCGGCCGAACGAACCATTTGTCCGCCTTTGCCGATTTTCAATTCAATGTTGTGAACCAACGTACCAAGAGGAATGTTCGCCAGCGGCAATGCGTTGCCGATCTTGATATCCGATTCGGGGCCGCTGTAAACCACATCGCCTACTTTAAGTCCGTTCGGAGCGATGATATATTTCTTTTCGCCGTCAGCATAAAACAAAAGGGCAATATTAGCGGAACGATTCGGATCATATTCGATCGTCGCGACTTTTGCCGGAATATTATCTTTAATGCGTTTAAAATCAATCAAGCGGTAACGGCGTTTGTGGCCGCCGCCCTGATGGCGGACAGTCATTCTGCCGCTGTTATTGCGACCGCCCTTGCTGGTCACTTTAGCCAGCAAGGATTTTTCCGGTTTGGACGTCGTAATTTCTTCAAAAGTCGAAACAGTCATGAAACGACGGCCGGCGGAATACGGTTTAAACGATTTTATGGCCATTGTAGTGCCTCCTCCTTTATTTCGTTATCCCTTATGCTCCTTCAAAGAATTCGATTGTTTCGCCTTCCTGAAGTGTTACGATGGCTTTTTTGTAGTCCGGGCGTTTACCGACATACTTGCCCATGCGTTTAAACTTGCCCATCATACGAATCGTATTGACGCTCTTTACTTTGACGCCGAACACAGTTTCCACCGCTTTGCGGATCTCGATTTTATTGGCCTGGAGCGGTACTCTGAACGTATATTTACCTTCAGACATCATCATTGTCGTTTTTTCAGTGATGACAGGCTTAATCAACATATCATGCATAGTCATTACGCGAGCACCTCCTCGATTTTAGCTACAGCGCTCTTGGTGACGAACAATTTTGTATAGTGAAGCAAATCAAAAATGTTCATGCCTTCAGTAGAAATGGCTTTAACACCAGTAATATTACGGGCGCAGCGTGCCATAATTTCATCGTTGTCCGTAATGAAGAGAACTTTTTCGCCGGCAAAGTTGAAGTTATTGATGATTTTAACAACTTCTTTCGTTTTTGCTGCCGAAAGCGCAATTTCATCCAAAACGAATAATTCGTTCGTATTCACTTTATCGCTCAGCGCGGATTTTACAGCCAGACGCCTAGCCTTGCGCGGCATTTTCTGGGCGTACGAACGGGGATGGGGACCCCAGACAGTGCCGCCGCCGACCCATAAAGGACTGCGGATACTGCCTACACGGGCCCGGCCGGTTCCTTTTTGTTTCCAAGGCTTTTTGCCGCCGCCGCGAACCAGCCCTCTTGTTTTTGTAGAATGCGTGCCTAAGCGTTCGTTGGCTAACTGGCGGAGAACAGCCTGGCGCATGACGGCTTCGTTCACTTCCACGCCAAATACGCTATCGTTTAATTCGATTTCGCCGGTTTGCGCGCCGGCAATATTATACGTACTTACTTTTGGCATTATAAATTATCCTCCTTCCTGTGCATCGCAATTAGCGGGGTTTTACCGTATCGCGGATCATTACCAAGCTGCCTTTCGCGCCGGGTATGCCGCCTTTAATCAAGATAAGGTTTTTGTCCATATCAACTTTCACGACAGACAAATGAAGAACGGTTGCCTGATTTCCGCCTAATTGTCCAGGAAGTTTTTTACCTTTAATGACTTTGCCGCCGCCGCCGCTGATCATAGGTCCGAGAGAACCCGGTTCACGGTGGGATTTAGAACCATGAGTCATTGGTCCGCGATGAAAACCGTGACGTTTGATGGTACCTGCAAAACCTTTCCCCTTACTGGTGCCAATTACGTCGACGAGATCGCCGCTTGCGAATATATCAGCTGCCAGAGTTTGGCCTACCGTGTATTCCGGCGTATCTGTCAAACGAAATTCGCGAAGATATTTAACAGGCTTTACACCTGCCTTGTCGAATTGCCCTTTTACGGGTTTTGTCAGATGTTTTTCTTTGATTTCGCCATAGCCGAGCTGAATGGAATTATAGCCGTCCGTGTCGACTGTTTTTACACGAACGACAACATTCGGCGAAGCTTCGACGACTGTTACGGGAATGACCGTGCCTTCTTCCGTGAAGATCTGCGTCATTCCTAATTTTTTCCCCAAAATAGCCTTAGACATAATCGCACCTCCTCCTATAATTTGATTTCAATGTCTACGCCGGCCGGCAAGTCGAGTCTCATCAGTGCATCAACAGTTTTGTTTGATGCTTCGAGAATATCGATCAAGCGTTTGTGCGTACGCAGTTCGAACTGTTCACGAGAATCTTTGTTTACATGAGGTGAACGCAGAATCGTGAAAATGTTCTTTTCCGTCGGAAGCGGAATCGGTCCGGATACCATCGCACCGGTCCGTTTCGCCGTATCGACGATCTTCGCCGCGCTCTGATCCAAGATTTTGTGATCATACGCTTTAAGGCGAATTCTGATTCTTTCCTGTTTTGCCATTACTTAATTCCTCCTAACGTCCATTTCGTCGAATAGACTGCTCCATAGGAGTTTCCCCGCCAAGCAGGCAACATCCTATATCATAGTTTTGCCGCGCAGTCAAAGCCCCCCTTTGCTGTCGCGTACTTACATAGTTTACTACAAAACACGCGCCCGTGCAAGGATTTTTCTTCGCCTTTCTCCATTTTTTCCGTTTGTTATAACTACTTTTACATAGTTATTATGCCGCAGAATCATGCCAAAAAGCTGCAGGCCTTAGCCTGCAGCTTCTGATTCTTTACTATATCACTATATC
>CAZDQW010000026.1:0-21806 GCA_964507845.1 uncultured Megasphaera sp. | reverse complement strand
GAACTGCGCATGTTTATTATATAAGTCCCGTTTCATTTTAGCCGGGAGCTGTGCATCCAATTCTTCCGGCGTCCACGGACAGTTCAAGAGGTATACGCCGCCGTCCTTCAAGTCGGCCGTCGTATCGTATTTATGAACATATGTAGGAGCATGACAGCCTACGAAATCAGCCGAATCAACGAGGTATGTCGCATGTATAGGCTGATCTCCGAATCGGAGATGAGACTGCGTCAGACCGCCGGTCTTCATGGAATCGTACGAGAAATAGGCTTGCGCGTATTTATCGGCAGTCAGACCGATAATCGTGATGGCGTTCTTATTTGCACCAACCGTGCCGTCACCGCCGAGACCCCAGATTTTAGCGGCAGTCTGGCCTGCATAGGACAGTTTAATTGGTTCGTCAGGCAGTGACGTGTTCGTCACATCATCTACGATGCCGATAGTAAAGTTGTTTTTCGGCTGAGCCTGTTCCAAATTCGCATATACAGCAGCAATCTGCGCAGGCGTCGTATCTTTGGAAGCTAAACCATAGCGGCCGCCGACAACAACAATATTACCGCGTCCGGCTTGAATGAGAGCACTTTGTACATCTAAGTACAGCGGCTCGCCAATAGAGCCGGATTCCTTCGTGCGATCCAATACGGCGACTTTTTTGCATGTAGCCGGAATAGCTTCTGTGAAATGCTGTACAGAGAACGGACGATACAAGTGAACCTGTACCATACCGACTTTTTTCCCCTGGGCATTGAGATAATCGACAGTATCGCGGACCGTTTCGGCAGCCGAGCACATAACAACAACAACTTCTTCTGCATCAGGCACGCCATAGTAGTTGAACAATTTATAATCGCGTCCGGTTAATTCATTAATTTCATCCATGTAATGCTGAACAACACCAGGAATTGAGGCTACTTTTTCATTGGCCCCCTCTTTGCACTGGAAGAAAACATCCGGATTAACCGTCGTGCCGCGTTCGTAAGGATGTTCCGGATTCAACGCGTTTTTGCGGAATGCGTTCAGTTGATCATAATCAACGAGCCCTTTTAAGTCGGCATAGTCGAGTGCTTCAATGCGCTGCATCTCATGAGATGTACGAAAACCGTCGAAGACATGCATGAAAGCATAGCGGCCACCAATCGCCGACAAATGCGCAACAGCGCCTAAATCCATGACTTCCTGCGGGGACGAAGACATGAGCATACCAAATCCCGTAGAACGGCAGGCCATGACATCTGAGTGATCGCCAAAAATAGAAAGAGCATGAGCACTGACAGTACGAGCTGCAATGTGGAATACACCCGGCAGGAATTCACCGCCAATCTTAAACATCGGCGGAATCATGAGCAACAATCCTTGAGACGCAGTATATGTCGTCGTCAATGCGCCAGCCTGCAACGAGCCATGACAGGTGCCTGCAGCGCCTGCTTCCGACTGCATTTGAATAACATCGACAGTATTGCCAAAAATATTCTTCTTACCTTTCGCAGCCCATTCATCTACTTTTTCAGCCATAACGGAAGACGGCGTAATGGGAAAAATAGCGGCTACTTCAGTAAAAGCATATGACGCATATGCAGCAGCAGTGTTACCATCCATCACAACATAATTACGCTTCATGATATGTTAGTTCCTCCTTTAATAAAATCCATTCACAAAAAAACTAGTATTGAATACAAAACGCCCGTCTAAAAAATTCTCTATCTATGTGTACAAAATTGTTCGTTCATCAGCAATTTTATAGACGAGTCTTTTTATTCGTTTATACGTTTTATTTCTTATATTCGTTATTTTATCATTTTGTAATAAAAAATTCAATCCCTTTTCATTATTAGCCGAGCTATTATGTCAAAAAAACATTAGATCAATTTTATGTATGCATCAAAATATTAATAAAGATCTCTTTGAAACTGCATAAATTTTACAGCTTTAAAGAGATCTTTATAACCGGAAGTTTCCAAAACAAGTCAGCCGTTCCTCTTCTTAATGAATATTAAACAGCTGATTAATATCTTTTCGATTAATAATTGTCGCAGAAAGAACAATCAGCTTCCTGCCAACACTATACGTTTTTTTTTTCGCATCATAGACAATGTATTCTTCGCATGACAGCTCTTTTAATAGATTTGATAACGAACTTTTGGGAATTCCTGTCTTCCGCTGAATCATCATAAATGAAGGTGCACATTCTGCATACGCAATAAAATGAATAATATTTAATGCCCGAGAAACAGATCGTATAATCGTTCTGTTTTTTTGCTCCTCCATAAGTCTCCTCCTCTACTTTCTCTAATTACGTTTTTGTTTTTATATCCGTATTATCAAGCATAATTATAATATCGGCATGTTAAAATGTCAATTTATCAATAAATATAGATTAATATAGATCTTTACAACATATCACTTATAAATAACCCATAATCTTAAAGTAGCATATGGCTATATCCCTAAAGGGTTCTCCAAAAATTATTTGTTCCAATATATGGACAAAAAAAATAAAACACTATATAATGATATCATTATATTATAATTTGTATTTAATAAAAATTATAAAAACTGTCCACTCTTCATATAATGACATAAACAGGAAAGGAAATGATATGTAAATGGCATATTCTCAACATCAGCCTACATTGCGTGTTTTAAACATCATACAATCTCTTGCTGCATCGAATGACGAAGGCCTGACTTTGACAGAAATCGCAACAAAAATACATGTACCGAAAAGCACCATCGTTCCTATTATCCATACCTTATGTGACAATAATTTTATCGCTCAAAAGAGCAACGGCAAGTACGTTATTGGCATCAACATGTTTATTACCGGATCTGCTGCGCTGCAAAATATCAGTTTTCTTGATCTATTCAAAAAAGAAATGAAAGAAATCGTAGCCAAAACTGATGAAACATGCCAACTCGGCATCTTAGTCAATGGCAACGTATTATATTTGGCAAAAGAAGACTCGGCCCAACCAATTCGCCTCGTATCCTTTGTAGGCAAACGTCTTCCGGCCTACAGTACCGCTATCGGTAAAGCACTGCTCAGTAATTATTCGCTTCAAGAGTTAACTTCGCTCTATCCCGATCCGCTAAAACCAGCAACAGAAAAAACTCATAAAATTGTTGCAAAGCTGTATGAAGAATGCTCACACTCGAAAATAGACGGCTATTTCAAGGAAGTCGGCGAGATTTCTCCAGATTTAAGTTGCTTCGCCGTGCCGATTCGCTACAATGATAAAATTATTGCCGCCATCAGCGTGAGTATTCCCATTTTTCGTCTAGCGGAAGAAAAACAACGAATTATTGTTGAATCCCTGAAAACAGCGCAAAAAGCACTGGAACACAATATGCATATTCTCGGCATAACAGACAACAGCTTCTTCCTGAACTCTTTCGTTTTCTATTCTCCTACGTCAGTAGAACAATAACAAAATTTTTGTTCGTGGATAAATAATCTTAAACCTGTGAGTAAATGAAGTATGTAGCCAGTTATATTCCTCAATTCTTGTGCTACGGATAATTGTCAACCACTCTTATAGCGTCTGCTCTGCATAAATCTTTTATGCCTACGTCAAGTATAAAGCGTTTCTCTAAAGGCGTATTGTAGATGTATCATGACTCTAAATTTCTCAAATTTTCAATCCTGTTTATGAAACGATCTATCGTCATAAGTAGAATTTTTATTTCTGCACCAAAAGTATCCCTTTTAGAAAGAACCAGGCTACTGGAAGCCTGGTTCTTTCTAAAAGGGATACTTTTGAGTTTTTTATCTATATCGTCATGAATTAGTGTTCTTTAAAATAATCGGCATTGTCTTTAAAACGCGTGAACAATTCTCCTACATCACTGGAGAACGATACATATTGTACACCTCGATTTTTCCATTCGACAGCCTTCTTTACATCGTCTACGAAAAAGCCTACCGCCACGCCTACTTCTTTAGCCTGTACCATAATTTCATTCATCTGTTCAATAACCTTCGGATCATCTACCTGGCCGGGAATACCTAAAGAGGCAGAAAGATCGTAAGGGCCGACAAACAATACATCTATGCCTTTCACTTTTAAAATGTCCGGCAGCGCGTTGACGCCGTCCTGCCCTTCTACCTGCAAAATAACTGCTGTTTCTTCATTAGCTTTGCCAAAGAAATCTTCTTTGTTAATGCTGCCGTATTTACCGGCACGAACAAACCGATTGCAGCCGCGGCTTCCCTCCGGTGCAAACTTAGCGGCCTGAACAGCGATTTCAGCAGCTTCTTTAGAGCCGATATTTGGAATTTGAACGCCGTCTGCTCCTAAATCCAACGCCTTGTCGATCAATTCAGGATTGCCTTCATATACACGGACAATCGCCGGGATTCCCGTCAATTTAGCTGCGCGAATCAAATCAATAGTACTCTCCAAAGGAATTTCACCATGTTCATTATCAATGATAACAAAATCAAAGCCCGCTAAGCCGGCAATTTCTACAACAGCAGGATAATTCATATTAATAAACGGACCAAATAATCGTTCTTTAAATTTACTCATAAAATATTCTCCTTTATAGCCACTTTTTAAATACATATTGCTTCTTATATGCGTTTTGTGCTATTTAAGTCAGTCTGGCACTGTTAAGAATAAATAACAGATATTATTGGAAACACAAATTGATAAAAAAACGCCTACGTATAACACTGTACCACTATACATAGAGTTTCTTCGTTGTCATCTTTTATTCTTCACCGCACCAGCCAACCATCTGCGTACAATCCGTACAGCTGTCTTAGCGATTCCTTTTCCTGCTATCATATGTCGAACCGTGTTCCGGTGTCGTAACCGGATACGGCAATCCACCAGCCACTCCCGTATCGAAGGCTTTCAGTTTAGTCGCTATCTGCCCCTGATCATGATAACAACATACTAGAATACCAATTTGCACTTTTTCACGTCTACTTTTTAGCCATAGTCGATCCCGTCGATGATCATACCGTTTATCATTCTCTCCCACTTCCTTCTTTTTATGCAAATTAATTCCTATATGCGAATTTCTTGCTTTTATTGTATCACTTTTGTTCGTAATTAACAATAAGTTCATTATATAATATATTTTCTGTATGGGTTAAAAGAAAATAATACGTTTCATTCATAATTCTTCTATTAAAATAATTCGTATTAAAACTAATCATATGCCATACAATAAAAACTCCGCATCTGATTCTACAGACTGCTGAGTTTTGCAGCGGAAAAACTTATTTTTTCAACATGACTGCTGTTCTATCTGTCACGACAACGCCATTTTGGTTCGTTACAATGTACTTAAAATAAGACGATGCTTTTCAGGAATCTTTTCGATAATTTTCGCCGTGCAGGTAATAGTATCTCCTATACGGACTAGCGCTTTAAATTTCAGCTCTTGCAAGCAGTAAATCGGTGTGCCGCCGTACATCACTTTGGTCATCGCCGTAGAAATGATGACGGCCGAAATTATTCTATGGGCAATACGGCCTCTAAACATAGACTGCTTTGCAATTTCTTCATTGACCTAGGTAGGTACGAAAAGTTGAGTCTCATGTATAAAAGCAGAATCTCCAATAAAGAACATGTGGTAAATAATAGAATTTTCGCCTGTGTTTACATAGCCAGTCAGGTCCTGTATACATAATCAAGAATCAAAAATATTATCAGAAACGATTTATAATTACAGGGATTTTTCACAGGTTTTTAAAACAAAATCCCCTCTCTGTTGGATTTCCAGCAGGGAGGGGATTTTTTATCTTTATCACATATGGCGAAATGAAAAGTGCAATAACAAGTCGTATATTTTCAAACAGACGGCGTCATGCAAACCGTAAAAACAGCCGAAAGAAACGTAAATTTCTTTGGCATTGCAGCTGCACAGCTTATTTTGCAGCCTCTACCGGTTTATATGTCTGTAAATAGTTGATACAACTTCCGGCGTAATGTCGTACGGAGTAACTACGACTGACTGTGTTTTCATTGTCAATGCTGTAAATTGCTGTATTTCCTCTTCTGTTAAACAAAGCGCCGTCGGCATCAGCTCCTGTATACAGGCGGCAAAATCTTCCCATCCTGAAAAGCCCAGTATATCCCATACTCGTTCAGTTTTGTCAGACATGGTTTCTTCCATGAGCTGCATGTAATACGGCAAAAGCAACCCATTGGCCCGGCCATGAGATAACCCTTTGTAGTATGTCAGCGAATAACCCATACCGTGAACCAACGTCGTGCCCGACTGGGCAATGACAATTCCTGCCAAAGTCGCACCATACATTAGATCTTCACGTACAGCATAGGATAATTCCTTATCAAGATCCGTTAAATGCATCCCGAGAAAACGCATGGCTTCTTCGGCCCATACGTCGCTCATCGGCGTGGACGCTTTTGACATATACCCTTCCACAGCATGAGATAAGGCATCGATAGCGGTATCAATCGTAACTGCACGCGATACGCTTAAGGTAAACGACGGATCGGCAAAAGATATGCGCGGGAATATAAACGGTGTTTTAACGGATTGTTTTGTGCCGGCAGTCGGATTTGTCAATACACTGACACCGGTTACTTCACTTCCCGTTCCGGACGTCGTCGGGACTGCCACAATAGGAAGAGGCATACGATAGGGGCCTTTAAACAACGCATCGTCATCCAGCTCATTCGTGCAGAGCAAGGCAATAACTTTCGCCGCATCCATCGGCGAACCGCCGCCAATGCCGATGACGAAATCGGCTTGCGCTTCCATTCCGACAGCGGCGCCTTTGCGCACCGTTGCAATAGACGGATTTTCTTCGACTTCATCAAACAGCACCCAGTCGATTTCCGCTTTTTTCAATGCGGCTGTGACGGCATCCTGAGCGCCGTTTTGTTTCGCCGACCTGCGGCCTGTGACCAGAAGCGCTTTTTTCCCCAGCGTTTTCATGATATCGCCATTTGCAGCAATGCAGCCTTTGCCAAAATATAATTTTGTCGGCATTTCGTATGCAAACATGATTATTCCCCCTGTATCTGTTTATATTTTGCTCCTAATGCGCAGTATTGCTTTACCTCGCTCTGCACATCGTCAATTTCCTTCTGCAATAATGTCCTGACAACTCGGGCCGGCATGCCGTAGACTAGCGAACGCGGCGGAATGATTTTATTCTTCGTTATCATAGTACCGGCGCCGATGATAGATTCATCGCCAATTTCCGTCGCATCCATGAGAATGGATCCCATGCCGATCAGGCAGCCTTTGCCTATCGAGTGGCCATGCAGAATTGTATTATGTCCGACAAGCGTATTATCGCCGATTTGCATCGGCAGGGCCGGATAGGTATGAATCGTTGAATTATCTTGAATACTGACGTTTTTCCCTATAACAATATGGCTTTCATCCCCGCGGATAACGGTATGAGGCCAGATATTGGCGCCGCTCCGAATAGTAACATGTCCGATAATAACTGCCGTTTCAGCAATATACGCTGTCGGATCAATTTCCGGCGTATATCCTCCGAAAGAAATGATCTGTGCCATAAAAGTCCCTCCTACTTATTTGCTTCCATACGGCTCCATGCGTCAGCAATAAGAGCAAATTCCTGCAAACTCATGGTCTCGCCGCGGCGGTTTCCGTCAATACCGCTCTCTGCCAACACAGCGGCAGCATCATCCCTCGATAAACCTGCGCCTTTTAATGCATTGGCAAAGGTTTTTCTGCGCTGGGAAAAAGCCGTCCTGACCACTTGAAAAAACCGTTTTTCTTCCAGTACCTGTACCGGCGGCTCACGCCGCACATCCATTGCCACAACGGCAGAGGTTACTTCCGGCGACGGCATGAAGCATGACGGAGATATGTCAAACAGCAATTGCGGTTTTGTATAATACTGCACCGATACGGACAACGCACCGTATATTTTGCTTCCCGGCGCCGCGACCATGCGGCATGCCACTTCTTTTTGCACCATGACGACAATTTTTTCAATAGGAAGTTTTTGTTCGAGAAGTTTCATGATAATCGGCGTCGTGATGTAATACGGTAAATTAGCACAAACTTTGAACGTTTTTCCGCCCATAATTTCTGCAATATCGACCTTCATAATATCTCCGTGGATAAGGCGGACATTGTCATATGCTTCCAGCGTCTTGTCCAAAACAGGCAGTAAATGTTCGTCTACTTCGACAGCAGTAACAGCTGCCCCCGTTTCTGCCAGCGCCTGCGTCAGCGTACCGATACCGGGACCGATTTCCAGTACAGGATCACCGGCACCCAGTTTTGCCGCAGCAGCAATATCGTTAACAACCGCATGACGAATAAGAAAATTCTGCCCTAATTTCTTATTCATATGCAGACCAAACCGCTGTACAATATAACGAACTACGTCAGGATTGGACAAATCAACATCCTTCACGATTGTCTCCCCCTTATTTTCGCTACGGCCTCATCCCACTCGGCGCGGGTCACGCCATAATGGTTCAGCCGTTTTAAAAATTGTTTGGCATTGCCGTACCCGATACCGAGAACGGCGCCTACGGCAGCCCGCCGTTCCGCGGCAGCGGCAGATCCGTTTAAATCAGCCTCCAGCAAATCGGCCATCGTAAAATTCTCCTCCGGTTCATACACAGCGTACCTTACTTTGGCTAAAGCCAGCTTTATCGCTTCAGAAGAAGCTTGTTCCACTCCGAGATCATGATTGGCAATGGCGTCTTTTCTGGGAATAAAAGCATGCTTTGCTTCAGGAAAGCGAACAGTCAAAAAACTCCGGATGCGTTCGCCGGCACTGTCGGGATCTGTCAGGATAATAATTCCTCTTTTCTCATACGCACAGCGAATCTGCTCTAGCGTATCCGGACGCAAGCTAAATCCATCAGTCGCAATCATGTCGGCTTCGATATGGCTGGCATGTATACGGGCAATATCTGCTTTTCCTTCAACAACAATGACTTCTTTAATCACGGCCGTCTCCTTTACGATCGTAAATATATTCAGCTGCGCTCAGGACAGCTAGCACATTATGTTCAAACACAACACCCCCCTGCAGGTATATCATATAGGGATCACGAACCGGCCCGTCCGCTGATAACTCAATCGAGGAACCTTGAACAAAATCACCAGCGGCCATGATGATTTTATCGGCATATCCCGGCATATCGCCGGGAATCGGAACAACATGAGCGTCAACAGGAGAAAAGGCCTGGATTCCCTGACAGAATAAGCACATATTTTCCTCGTTTTCCAAAAAAATAGTCTGGATTAAATCGTGCCGTTCCTCTTCCGGCAAGGGATCTACTTTAAATCCCAGCTGTGAAAATACGGCAGCCGCAAAAACTGCCCCTTTGATCGCCTGAGCCGTCACATGAGGCGCCATAAAAAATCCCTGAAAAAACAACCGGTATCCGGCAGCATAAGATCCAAGCTCGCCGCCCAGCCCCGGCGCCGTCAAATAGTCGGCAGCAGCCTCCACTAACGCTGCTTTTCCGGCAACATACCCGCCCGTCGGAGCAATGCCGCCGCCGGGATTTTTAATCAGCGATCCGGCAATAATATCGGCACCGGCTTCAACTGGTTCTTCTATTTCCGCAAACTCACCGTAACAATTATCGACAAAGCATATTGTCTGGGGACTGGCCGTTTTTACAGCGGCAATGATATTCCGGATATCAGAAATCGTAAGCGACGCTCTCGTACTATATCCGCGGGAACGTTGAATCAGGACAAGACGCGGCCGTTTTTCCGCGGCGGCATACTGAATTGCCTGTAAATCGTACGTATTATCTTTTAACGGAATTTCTTCATACAGCACGCCTTTTTCTTTTAATGAATGCGGCATTTCCCTGGCATAGCCGATAACACTCTGCATCGTATCATACGGCGAACCGACGAGAGACATCAATAAATCGCCTCGCTGCAGCAGCGCGCACAGCACGGTTGCCATCGCATGGGTGCCGGACACGAAATGCGGCCGCACGAGCGCTTTTTCAGCTTTAAAAACACGGGCAAAAACATCGTCTAGTTTTTCCCGCCCCATATCACTATATCCGTAACCGGATGTTCCGGCAAATTGATACGACGATATTTGACATTCCTTATAGGCCTGCAGTACTTTTGCCGTATTTTTCAAACAAATCGTATCAATACGTTCAAATTGCCCGGCACATGCAGCCATTGCCGTTTTTCTGAGCTGTTCAACATCCATCATAGATAAAAATTTCAGATCCTTTCCTCCTGCAGAAACGTACTGCTGTTTCCGGCAATACACTTTCCGCACTACTCGTGCATAACTCGTTCTATGTCCGCAATAATGGCAGCCGACAGCGCTTTGTCCGACGAATAACTGTCTTTTGCAAACCAATGAATATAGGGCATTCGCCGGTACCATGTCATTTGACGTTTTGCAAAGCGCCGTGTCCTTGCTTTTATGCGTTCAGCCGCCTCGTCCATCGTCATCCGGCCTTGCACATACGCTGCCATTTCTTCATATCCGATGGCTTTCATGGACTGGCATTGTAAAGAAATGCCGTCACTCAGCAAAGAACGCACTTCATCAGGCCAGCCGGATTGAATCATCAAATCAACCCGCCGGTTTATCCGCTCGTATAATACGTCCCGAGGCAACGACAATCCTATCACATAGGCAGGATAAACAAGTCCGTCTTTTCCGGACCGGACAAATTCCCGCCCCTCTCCTTTTTCGATAGCCGCCATCAGTCGAACTAACCGATGCGTATTGGAAAACAGTTCATGCCAATCCGGCGGCTGCCAGTCTGTCTGCGACACAATATAAGCTTTCAATTCTTCCTGCGAGAAAGACGCCATCTTGTTTTTCACTTTTTCCCTGTCGCCTTCATCGACACGCTCGCCATCAAAGTGATATCCTTCCAGCAATGCCTGCACATATAATCCTGTACCGCCTGCAAGAATCGGAATACGGCCCGCGCGATGGAGCGACCGTATAATATTTCCGGCCATGGCACAGAACCGTGCCGCTGAATACGGTTCGTCCGGCTCGGCAATGTTAATCAAATGATGGGGATAGCGGCGCAGTTCTTCCTGCGTTGCCTTCGCCGTGCCGATGTCCATGCGGCGATAAATCTGATACGCATCTCCGGATATAATCTCCCCATGAAAATAATCGGCAAGAGAAAAACTCAATGCCGTCTTGCCGACGGCAGTAGGTCCGAGAATGACAATCAATCGATTCATCTCACCCATCTCCTTCCAGCACGGCATACCGGATACGGCTGTACTTGCCGCCGTACTCCCTTACGTGCGGAAAAACTTCCGCCAGCTGTTTGAATGAACGGCCTTTAATGACGACGCGTTTCGCCCTGTTCAGTGCTAATTTCACCGTTTCCGCCGTCAAGCCGGCATGATTCATGAGCGAACGAACAGGACGGAATTGACAGCTGGCATCAACAGGATGTTCAAACATAGGATCAAAATACACGACATCGTATTGCTTGGCTTCCGCTAAATACGAGACATAGTTCCCTTGCCGCAGCTGAATACGGCGCAGCGCAGCCGTTACGTCTGCACATTCGTGAACAAAATGCCGAAAGCCCCATGCCGTTACTGCGGCCAGCAGCGGCGAATCTTCCACTGCTTCGATGACTGACCCTGCCGGCAAGGCAAACGACGCCGTTATGGTGTCGGCGCCAAAGCCGCAGGTGCAGTCTAAAAAGCGGATTGGGGCCGCAGCGCTGACAGCCTCCACCAAATAATCTGTTTTTCCTTGTCTGATATGCTGAATACGCAGTTCAGCCATGTTCAAGCTGAAGAAATGCCGCCCCTCTTCACGTATAATCTGAGGACCCTTTGTCGTATAAATCAAAAAACGATTTCCGTACACGGCAGCTAATTCTTCCGTAGTCTGCCGTTTTCTCGGCACAAAAGCCGCGCCGATTTCCTCAGCCCATTTCCGGGCTTCTTCGCACAGTGCCGTCCCTGCCTTCAGCGAAGGTGTTACGTATATCCTATTCATGCTCATGTCCGTTTAAATAATTTTGCCAGCTCATGCGGCGTAAACCGCACGATAACCGGCCGCCCGTGAGGGCACACATACGGTTTGTCCGTATGAAACAAATCCTCCAGTAACTGCTTCATCTGCCGGATATTCAGCGCATCTCCGGCTTTTATCGCTCCGCGGCAAGATAAATACGCCAGCGAACGGTGCCGCAGCGCAGCCTTATCCGGATGAGCGTTTTCATGAAGCGCTTTGCATATGTCCCGGAGCGAATCGGCTATTTGGCTTGTCGGCAGATCGCATGGGACTTCTTCAACCCGCAGCGTCTTTGGGCCGGCCTCGGAATACAGATACCCCAAGTCTTCAAATATATCGTGCCGCTCCAGCAGTAAGTCCAGATCTTCGCCGTCTACTTCAATAAATTCCGCTGTCAGCAGCTGCTGACCAGGCATTTTTTCCGCACGTTTGCACAACATATCATAGCGGATGCGTTCGTGAGCGGCATGCTGATCTACAATATACAAATCTTCCCCTTTTTTAGCGATGATAAAGCAATCAGCCACTTCGCCAAGCGGAATAAACACGTCTTCATCTCCGGCAAAAGAAATGACAGGCATATCGTCCGCTGATGCCCGCCCTTTTTCGGCTAAAGCACGGCTGAGCCGTTCTGCTTGATCATCTGTCAGCACAGGAGAACTATATTCCTGCAGAGATATCCTCTGTTCGGCTGCTTCATATCCCGGTTTCTCTCCTTTGCCGGCCAAAAGGACTTCCCGCTCTGCGCTTTTACCGAATGAAACCGAAGCCTGTTCATTCACCATTCCGGGCGATTCGCCGCCAAACGAAAAACTCTGAGGCTGCATCGGCGCCATGCCTTTCACCTCATTGAATTCCATGCGCTGTACCTCGTAATCAGGCAGGCGTACGGACGCCGCAATTTCTTCCGGTTTTTCCTGAGAGATGAGAGCTGTAACAATGCTGTGATAAACCGCCCGATATACGGCCTGCTCATCAGCAAATTTTATTTCCGTCTTAGCCGGGTGAACGTTAACATCAACAGCAGCCGGATCTACATGAATATGAATCATCGCAAAAGGATACCCTGCCTTGGGCAGCATGGCATGATATGCATTTTCAACAGCTTTGCTTATCAATGCGTTGTAAACAATACGGCCGTTCACAATACACGTCTGCCAAGCCCGCGTGCTTTTTAACACAGACGGCTTCCCGACATATCCTTCAACAGCAATGCCGTCTCCCTCGCAGGAAATGGGAAAAATTTCTTTCGCCAGCGCCGCGCCGTAAATATTAGCTATCGTCTCTTTTAAGTCGCCTCCTCCTCCTGTCTGGAACGTCGTCCTCCCGTTATTGGTAAACGTAAAGGAAATAGCCGGCTGAGCCAATGCCAATTTCGTAATGATGTCGTTTATTTTGGAACTTTCCGTCCGTTCGCTCTTTAAAAATTTCCGCCGAGCCGGCGTATTGTAAAACAATTCCTTAACTTCTATCGTCGTGCCGGCAGGCGCTCCTATCTGTTCTTCCTCGGCAATTTCCCCGCCTTCCAAGAGCAGATGAGTGGCAAAATCATCCTCCTGCTGACGAGTCGTAATCTGCATATGCGATACGGCGGCAATGCTGGGCACAGCTTCGCCGCGAAATCCCAACGAACTGATAGAAAAAATATCGTCGGCAGAACTGATCTTGCTCGTCGCGTGACGGATAACGCATTTCCGCGCATCTTCGGGACTCATGCCGCAGCCGTTGTCAGTAACGCGGATATACGACTGTCCGCCGTCGGCAATTTCTATTTCAATATTACTTGCCCCGGCATCAACGGCATTTTCCACCAATTCCTTGACACAGGATGCCGGACGTTCGACAACTTCGCCGGCAGCAATTTTATTTCGCGTCGCTTCGTCAAGAATATTGATAACAGAGCTCATAATAATCCGCTCCCTTCTTTAGCTTCTTTCTGCAAAGAATAAAGAAACGAAATGGCTTCAATGGGCGTCATGCTCGATACATCTACCTGCATGAGCCGCTCTAATACGGGATTGGAGAACAAATTATCTGCCGCAGGAACAGGAATGTGCCGTTCCGGCAAGACCGCGCAGGCTGTTCCGCTGCCGCCTTGTGATTCCAGTTCCGTCAATATCATTTCAGCGCGCTTCAATAAGCTTTCAGGCAAACCGGCCAGCCGCGCTACATGCAGACCGTAGCTCCTATCGGCTTTGCCGGGAATAATCCGGCGAAGAAATTTTATATTTTTTCCCCGTTCTTTGACCGCGACTGTATAATTTTTTATTCTTGCCGACGCATCTGCCATATCCGTCAGTTCATGATAATGTGTGGCAAACAACGTCATGGCATGAACATGCTTCAAGCAATATTCAATTACGGCACGGGCAATCGACATGCCGTCGAACGTGCTGGTTCCCCGTCCTATCTCATCAAATATCAGCAGGCTTCGTTCCGTTGCATGGCTTAAAATGTAGGATACTTCCTTCATTTCTACCATAAATGTACTCTGACCGCTTAAAATATCATCACTGGCGCCGATACGGGTAAAAAGGCGATCTACCGGACAAATCGACGCTTCCCGTGCCGGAATAAACGATCCTGCCTGAGCCATGAGCACTAATACGGCCGCTTGACGCATATACGTTGATTTCCCCGCCATATTCGGCCCCGTTATAACGACAATTTCATGATCCGAGTGGTTCAGCAATACATCGTTCGGTACAAAAAGCTCATTTTTCAAAAACTTTTCAATAATAGGATGACGGCCGTCTTTGATTTGTATCGTTTGTTTTGTGTTCAGTCCGGGACGGACATACCGGTTATCATACGCAGCGCAGGCCAGACTGTACAAGCAATCAACACGGGCAATCGCCCGAGCTGTCGCCTGCATGGTCCGAATTTGCCCCTGAATTTCCTGCCGAATCCGGCCGAATAATTGATATTCCAGCTCCAGCATTCGTTCCTGCGCAGTAAGCACCTTAACTTCAAACTCTTTCAGTGCCGGCGTAATATACCGCTCTGCATTTACTAATGTCTGCTTCCGCACATAGTAATCAGGAATCGGCTTCGTATTGGCGTGAGAAATTTCAAAATAGTAGCCGAAAACTTTCGTATAGCCAATCTTCATCTTAATGCCGGTTTTTTCTTTTTCCTGCTCTTCCAGATTTTTTAAGTATTCCTTGCTGTTATCTGCCAGCCGCCGGATTTCATCCAGTTCTTTCGAATAACCGTCGCGGATGACGCCGCCATTGCGGATAACCAGTCCCGGTTCCTCTTTAATACTGCGGCAAAGCAGGGCATACATATCTGCATGTTCCTGTATGCCCTGCCGCAATATCTTCAAAAGATCAGCCCCTGCGCCGGCCAAAATACGCCGCAAATCCGGCACAGCCGCCAACGATTCTCGCAACGCCACTAAATCTTTCGGGCTCGCCGTACCCGTTTCAATACGTGTCAAAATGCGTTCAAAGTCATAAATCCGATCTAAAGCATCGCCCAATTCCTGACGCATAATCTCATGACTGAGAATATCTTCCACCGCATCCTGCCGCCGTATAATATCGGCAATCCGAACAAGCGGCGCTTCAAGCCATTTGCGCAGCAACCTGCCGCCCATAGCCGTTTTCGTTTTATCTAAAATCGACAATAACGAGCCCTTACGGCCGCCGTCGCGAACGTTCTGCGTAATTTCCAAGTGGCGCAAACTGGCGGCATCAACGACCAGGCGCCGTTCGTTGTCTATTCGTTCCAGCGAATTAATATGACCGATATCGCTTTTCATGACGTCGCTTACATACGTCAGCAGCATACCGATGCATTCTCCCGCCTCTTTTGCCTCGTTCATGGCCGCTTCATCAAAATATCGGGCGGCTATCGCGCCGTAATCCGCCGCGCCGTCCGCCTCAAAAGGCGCTATGACGCACTGGGCTAAGCGGCTGCGAAGATATTTTTGAACAAGTTCCATATGACTGTCCATACGGGTATATATTAATTCGCTCGGCTCATACACGGAAAAAATATCAAACAGACTGTCTTCCATCGCCTCTGTACCACACCGTGACCAGAGGCATTCGCCGGTCGTTACATCCATAAGGGCAACAACCATAAACTCGTTGTAACCGCATAAACAGCCAATGTAGTTGTTTTTCTTAGACGCCACCGCATTTTCCAGCGTAATCGTTCCCGGCGTAATAACTTTAACTATATCGCGCTTGACAATTCCCTTCGTGTGTTTCGGATCTTCCAATTGTTCGCAAATCGCTACTTTATACCCTTTATGCACCAATCGTTCAATATAGGTATCTGCAGAATGAAAAGGAACTCCGCACATCGGGACGCGTTCGTTATTGCCTACGCCCCGCCCGGTCAGCGTTAAATCCAGTTCTTTGGATGCAGTCAGCGCATCTTCGTTAAACATCTCATAAAAATCGCCTAGCCGGAAAAATAATATCTTATCCGGACATTGGGCTTTTACTTCCAAATATTGCTTCAACATGGGAGTCAGTTTCACTTTATCAGTCACCGCAAAGCCTCCTTACTTCGCTAAATGTCCTTTCAAAACCCATGTCTGTCCCTTGTCGACAGCGACTTTAACCGTATCGCCGATAGCAACGGAGCCGTCATGTTCCCAAATAATCATTTTATTTCCCGTCGTGCGGCCAAACCAATGATTCTCATCGTTTTTAGTCGGTCCTTCGACAATAACTTCGTACACATGATCTTCCATTGCTTGGTTCCGCTTCAGACTAAACTCATTTTGCACTTCCATAAGCCGCTGCAGACGCCGGCTTTTTTCTTCCTGCGCAATCTGTCCATCCATGGAAGCCGCCGGCGTTCCCCGCCGCGGAGAATAAATAAATGTATACGCCATGTCGTACTGTACACGCCGCAGGAGATCCAATGTTTCCTGAAACATTTCTTCCGTTTCCCCAGGAAAGCCGACAATAATATCGGTCGTTAATACCAAATCGGGAATACGGTTCCGCGCGTATTCTACAAGCTTCAAATATTGAGCAGCCGTATATCCGCGATTCATCTTTTTGAGCAGAAAATCAGAACCGCTCTGAATAGGCAGATGCATATGATTGACTGTTTTTTTGCTGCCGGCAACAGCATCAATCATGGCAAGGGTCATGTCTTTGGGATGACTTGTCATATACCGAACCCGCTCAATGCCATCGATTTCATCGATGCTCCGGATAAGCGCGGAAAAATCTTCGCCGCTTTTCAAATCAAGACCATAGGAATTTACATTCTGGCCAAGAAGCGTAATTTCTTTGTACCCTTCAGCGGCAGCAGCTTCTATTTCTTTGATAATATCAGCAAGGGGGCGGCTGACTTCTCGTCCCCGAACGTAAGGCACGATGCAATATGTACAAAATTTATTGCAGCCGTTCATAATCGGTATCCAGGCAAAAAATTTCTGAAACCGTTTCGTCGGCACGTCATGAAAAGCAGGCATCGTCATATCTGCTTCCAAATAATGTCCCGACGTTTCCTGCCGTTCCCGGATTAGTTCAATTAACTTATGAATATTATGCGTACCAATAACCAAATCAATATGAGGCGCCCGTTCAAAAAGACGATCTTGCCACTCCTGCGCCATGCATCCGGCCACGGCAATAATAAGCCGAGGATTGCGCTCTTTAACATGTTTAAGCTCGCCTATTTTGCCGAGAATTTTTCCTTCTGCCGTTTCACGGACGCAGCAGGTATTCAGTAAAATAACATCTGCCATATCCATATCTTCAGTCCGCCTATATCCCAGCATTTCCAACTGGCCGGCATACCGCTCGCTGTCACTTTCATTCATCTGGCATCCGTATGTTAATAAAAAATAAAATTTATTGTCAAATACATCCATGTACGATTCTCCATTTCGACAATTAAGTTTATATTTCATAATATCATATTTCCCAATTTATGTCATGTATTCCTACTCGGCCTTTTATACCTTTTTATGAACTAAGAGACTCATCGTACAGCCTTTATTTACAAAAAATAAAATACGGCAAATAAAAGCCTCACGCAATAAAAGCTTTTATTTGCCGTATTCGTATCTTTGCCCGAGCATGACATCCATACCGTCACGACAAAAATACTGCCGCACGCAAACAGCACGTTCGCATGCATATCAGCTGATGTGGTGGGCCCACCTGGATTCGAACCAGGGACCGACCGGTTATGAGCCGGGGGCTCTACCGCTGAGCTATAGGCCCAAAAAGCAAGGAAAACCTTGCTAAACAATTATACGATAAGAACGTACACTCGTCAAGATTTTTCGCTTAAAGAAAATCCTTAATTTTTTCCCGTTTTCCCCAGTTTCGCAGTTTACTCAACGCTTTGCCTTCAATCTGGCGAATGCGTTCACGCGTAACGTTAAAGTGCTGGCCTACTTCTTCAAGAGTCCTGGGTCGGCCATCTTTTAAGCCGAAGCGCAGATACAGCACTTTTCTTTCCCTGTCCGTCAGACAGGAAAACACATCTTCAATCTGTTCTTTAAGAAGAATGAAAGAGGCTGCGTCATCAGGAGCCACCGCTTCAGAATCTTCGATAAAATCACCTAAATGGGAATCTTCTTCTTCTCCAATCGGCGTTTCCAATGATACCGGTTCCTGGGCAATTTTCATGATTTCCCGCACGCGTTCAACAGGAATATCCATTTTTTCAGCGATTTCTTCCGGCAAAGGTTCCCTGCCCTTATCCTGCAGAAGCTGGCGGGAAATACGGATAAGTTTATTGATAGTCTCGACCATATGGACAGGAATTCGGATCGTGCGGGCCTGGTCGGCAATGGCGCGAGTTATGGCCTGCCGTATCCACCACGTAGCATATGTGCTGAATTTATATCCTTTACTATAATCAAATTTATCCACGGCTTTTAAAAGCCCTAAATTCCCTTCCTGAATAAGGTCAAGGAACAACATGCCTCTGCCGACGTACCGCTTGGCAATGCTGACTACAAGACGCAAGTTCGCATCCGTCAGTTTTTTCTTGGCCAAGGAACCGGCCTTTTTTTCTTCTTCCGACGCATCCGGCGAATTCCCCCGTTCAATGGTTTTGGCCAATGCAATCTCTTCCGTTGCCGCCAAAAGAGGAACGCGGCCGATTTCTTTCAAATACATCCGTACAGGATCATCAATATTAATTCCTTCGGGAACGCTCAAATCGACGCTGTGCAAATCAGGAACCGTTTCTCCGTCTTCATCGACGCCGATATCGTCATTTTCATTAATCGCATCATCTTCACCAATAATATCGATACCTTTATCAGCAAACAGCTCGTACATCTTATCAATTTGTTCCGGCGTTAAATCATCTTCTTCCATGACGTTCATGATTTCCGTATAAGTCAAGCATCCCTTTTTCTGTCCTGTCTGAAGAAGCTGCTTAATATGCTGCAGCACGATTTCCCGATGCTCTTGTTCAGTAACCTGCTTGGCCGGTTCTTTCTTTTTGCAGTTTTTACGCTTCGCCGTTTTTTTCGCTGCGCTTTTCTTCGCGTCGTTTTTTATTTCTACTGCATTTTCTTCAAATGCCCCTGTTGTTTTTACCATGACGTACAAGCTCCTTTCTGCTCCTAAGACCATTTTTTTATTTCTTCATTTATTTTTTTGCATATTGCTAGCTCTTCTATAACTCTCTGGTCATCATTATTACGGCTGTAGGCCGTTGCCCGCCGGCAGTGTTCTGCATACTGCTTCTGCAATTCCACCAGCCGAAAACGCTTGACGTAATCCATCAATACTGATTCATCTACGGGAACGTCCTGCAGAATCATAATTCGCGCTACTTCTTCGGCCTCTTCAGGAGTTAATTTCTGCTGAATGTCTGCAATGGCATACATTCCTTGAGCTGTGTAGGTATCCATTATTATTTTATATATGTGACGCCGCCTTTCATTTGTAAAAAATGCAATATCTATTTTCTGCCGTATTCCTTCGCAGGCAGACGGCCGTTCCAAAAGAAACCGCAAAATATTTTCCTCGGCAATTGATAATGCATCTTTGCCGCGAGCCGCCGTGCTGCCGTGCAGGACTGCCTGAGATATGGCAACCGGCTGCTGTCCCAATTCAGGATGCTTTGCCACATATCTATTAAATTCGCTGCGGACAGCCCTATCATCAATTTGTATCTGCCGCGCCATCTTCGTCAAAAAAGCATCCGTCACAACCTGGTTGTCTACAGCGGCAAGCACCGGCCAGATCATCGCCGTAACAGCCGATTTTCCTTCCAGCGTCGTCACGTCAAACTGGCGCATCGCCGTCTGCAGCACGTAATCCAGTGCATTAGGCGCATCGTCTACAGCCTGGCGGAATTTATCAGGTCCTAATGAATTAATATATTCATCAGGATCTTTTCCCTGCGGCAATGATACGACGCGAATATGCAGTCCCAAACCTCTGACGACTTCCATAACCCGCATCGTCGCTTGACGCCCCGCATCATCCATATCATAAGATAAAATAACTTCCTTTGCCTGCCGCTGCAAAAGACGCGCCTGTTCAGGCGTAAATGCCGTGCCCAGCGAAGCGACAACGTTGCGGATTCCGCGGTTGTGAGCGGCAATGACGTCCATGTACCCTTCAACCAATATAGCCTTTCCTTCATCGAAGATCGACTTATGAGCCCGATCTATGGCAAAAAGAAGACACCTTTTATTAAAAATCGGCGTTTCCGGAGAATTTAAATACTTCGGACGGCTGTCGTCAAGTACGCGGCCGCCAAAACCGACAACCCGGCTTCGTCCGTCGCGGATAGGGAAGATAACGCGGTTTCGGAACGCATCGTAAAATCGGCCGTTTTTCTCTTTGGCCAGGCCCAGCAGAACCAGCTCTTTTCCCGATATTCCCTTCTGCATAAAAGCATCGGTCAATTTATTCCATCGATCCGGAGCAAATCCCAGCTTAAAGTCCCGTATCGTATCATCCGATACATGACGCTTGCGGAAGTATGCCAATCCGGCAGCGCCAAGACGTGTCTGTGTCAGGCAATTATGAAAAAAATTTCCCGCCATGTCATTAATTTCGTACAGCCGCCGCGTCAATTGGTCCCGTGCTTTTTCTTCCGCCGTCTTTTCCGCTTCCGGCATTGCAATATGGGCCCGTTCGGCCAGGCGCGCTACCGCTTCGGCAAAGGAAACATTTTCTTCCATCATAATGAACTTAAACACATCGCCTGACGCATGGCAACCGAAACAATAAAAAAAACCTTTGTCGGCAGCAACACTGAACGACGCTGTCTTTTCATTGTGAAACGGACAGCAGGCCCAGAAATTTCGTCCCTGGCGCTTCAGCCTCACGTACTCGGATACGACGTCGACGATATCATTGGCCTGCCGTACTTGTTCGATGAACTCACTGGAAAATTTCGCCACGCCTACCACCTGCACTTAAATATACTACGCTTATATTATTCTCTGCGGCAAAGTAAAATTCCTTCTTTTCCGTACTATCAGACGAGAGAAGATTCGGCAGCGTTCCTATCATAATATATTCTTTCCTTTCCGGTCAACGTTCTTCTTCATGAAAAATTAATTTCCGGCAAATTCCCGTACAGGCAAAATAAAAATATGGATTTATTCTATTCTATTTTGTATAATAGGTATATACTAAACCATGTCAGGAGCAACTGATGATTCATTTTACCGTAGGTACTGTACCGCATTCCACATCACTTCTTCATGCGCTGCGGCTGGCCGGCGTCTCGTCTACGCTGCGGCGCCGCATCAAGCATCATGGAATCTGCACAGTCAACGGAAAGGACGCAACGACGAAAGATTTCGTCCGCCAGGGCGATATCGTATGCGTTGCACTTCCTCAAACAAACGATTTTCCGCCTGAACCTATTGCCG
>CAZDQW010000025.1:0-22802 GCA_964507845.1 uncultured Megasphaera sp. | reverse complement strand
GGTCTCGGCCGCTGATGCGGTACTGGCGCCGGCATACATGGGATGGCCAATCGGTAAGGCTGCCAGATAGCCGAATTTTGAAGAGAGGGGAAACGATATGAAAAACAACAAAGATGTCCGGCTCGATGAGCGAGACGACTACAACATGATTGCCCGGGCGGCGGGGGTGGCGTTCTCCCGGCTGCAGGATCCCGTTATCCCGCCTTGGGTCAATCGGGCGGGATCGGGAGAGACAAGCACAGACTGGTCGGCGGAAAGCAGGGAATATACCCGGCAATTGCAGGAACTGCAGGAAGAGGCCGATGACCTGCGCACCTTATCCATCTTCTTAGGGATGACGCTGGCGGGCTTTGCCATCGTCGCCTGCATGGCGTACCAGATGGGCTGGATTATCCATTGAAGAATGGGGAAAAGCCCTGCGGGGGAAACCGCAGGGCTTTAGGTGAGAATTAACTTGGGTTTTGAAAACGTTTTCGTAGTAATTATATCACGAAGACGAGAATAAAAGAAGGAGGAGAGGATATAACTTGGTAACTCAAAGTAAAGATTTGAAAGAATTTGTCAGCTGTTTCAATACGAGCCGTAAACTTAGCGAGGTTTGCAGCCGGATGCTGCTGATTTCTTATGATGGCAGCTATGGCAAAAAGACGTTTTATTTGTATCCACTGCCGCAGCTGACGAAATCAAAATTCCAGTTCTATGTCAATCAAGATCCGGCAAAGAAGGGCGAGACACCGACATGGTCGCTGGCGCTTATGAGCGGCGGGAAAGTGGAGCTGGAAACAAGGGAAAGCGGACTTGACGAGGATGCAGTACTTCGTCGGATTTTGGAGATTATTAAGCGGGAAGAGAATTAACATGGATGCTAAATTGATCATGACAGTCGAACAGATGAAAGACCGCAGCGTATGGCTGGAAACGAGAAATTCCGGCATCGGCGGATCAGACGCCGGCGCCATTATGGGAATGAACCCGTGGAAGTCGAAATACCAGCTCTGGCTGGAAAAGACAGGGCAAGCGGAACCGGAGGACCTTTCAGGGAAAGAATCTGTCTACTGGGGCACGGTACTGGAAACGGCGGTTGCTGACAGATTCTCCGAGCTGACAGGGAAGAAGCTGCGCAGGGCCGGCATGATGGCGACATATTGGGACGAAAAACAGGGAGGAAACTCATGAATAAAAGATAGGAGCATCTGCAATGGCCAGACCAACCAAACAAGGACTAGATTACTTTCCTTTAGACGTTGGGTTTTTGCAGGATGTTAAGATTCGCAGAATAATGAGAGCGTGCGGAACTCAATCCATCCCGGTACTAATCAGCCTGCTGGCTAATATCTATCGAAATGAGGGGTATTTTCTTCGGTGGGACAACGATATGCCTTTTCTTATTGCTGACGAGCTTGGGGTAAGCGAGGGCGCAGTAACCGAGACTGCC
Organism: uncultured Megasphaera sp.; assembly: GCA_964507845.1. GTDB lineage: Bacteria > Bacillota > Negativicutes > Veillonellales > Megasphaeraceae > Megasphaera. The sequence goes on along the minus strand of CAZDQW010000025.1, from coordinate 21,367 downwards.
ATGAAGGCGGTGCAGGTGGATTTCTTTAACGCCAATATGTATGAACAATATAGCGTGCTTACTTCTGTCGGCATACAGTCTCGTTTTTTCGAGGCGTGCAGCCGCAGAAGTGTGGTCCGTTACGACGCAAGATTTCTGCTCATAAACGTTTCTGTATACAAAAACGCGGTTTCTGTATACAATAACTCGATTAATGTATACGATAATCGACAAAGTAAAGTAAAGGAAAGTAGAGTAAAGGAAAGTAGAGTAAAGGAAAGTAAAGTAGAGAATAGGAACGACGACACCGTAAAGGGCATATCGGCGCCGGATGCCCCGACGACCCCGATATACAAATCCTTAAAAACTTACGCCAATACAGTCCGCCCGATTAGATCAGAGATAGAAAAAGACCAGCTGGAGGAGTTAATCCAACGCTATGGCGACGACTGGGTAAGCAAGGCCATAGAACGGGCCGTCTTGCGAAACAAACGGAGTTTAGGCTACATTGCCGGTATTCTGCGCCGTTGGGATTCTGAAGGGTACGACAATGGGATTGCACCGAAAAAAGCGCCGGCAGGTAAACAGCAAGCCATTTCCGACGTCATGGAGTTACTGGCTGAATACGAACAGGAGGCAAAGAGTAATGGAACCCATGGAGACGGCTAAAGCTAAGACGCTGAAAGCCATATCATTCCTGCAGCTGGCATACAGTCGGGAATTGAGCAAGGACCAGCTGCGGTTTTACGTCGAAATGCTATGTGACATCCATCCGATTATTTTAGAGACAGCGGTCAGGAAGCTGATAAACAACTCCAAATTCTTGCCTACCATTGCGGAAATCCGCAGTGCTGCCGCCGTACTGGAAGGGCTGGCCAGCGGGACGGCGGAATTGGGTGCAGATGAAGCATGGGGGCAGGTGCAGCGGGCTATCCACAGCGTCGGATATTACAGCCGTCCGCAGTTTGACAGCGAGGTGCTGCAAGAGATTGTTGATAGTCTGGGATGGCAGGAGATATGCATGACGCTCGTCGATGAGGCGCCGATCCTGAGGGCGCAGTTCCGCCGGGCATACGAGCAGGCTTTAGCCCGCAGGACGGAGAAAAAAGATTTCCGCCGGGCTATTATCCAGGGCGGCAAGCAAAGAGAAATTGCTGCCGCCGTGCGAAAGCTTAACGGGAAAATGAGTTTGAACCAGCCGAATAAAACGGAGACAATTTAGGAGGCGATTACATGAAGGACAATACCGTAATGATTAACTGGGGAAAAGTACGCTGGACGATCGGCAAGCAGCAGCTTCACAGGCCGGATAACGTTGGGGCAGTGATTACATTTACATTAATTTTCCAGCATTTGCATGACACTTACGGATGGGGCCGATATAAGTTTGCCGAAATAATGCATGAATTCGAGGAATTTATGCATCCGCCATATCCTGATTACCGGCATGATTACGCCGTGTTGGCAGATGTCGGTATGGATACCCAAATGTTTCATGACTACTTGCGAAGAACCCCGAAAATGCAGGAAAAAGATGATACGTACCGCATTGTATTAGGCCGTCCGGTTTTTTGCGGCAAAGTTGAGCGGGGACGGTATATCGAATCGGCAGAAGTAACCTACTTGCTGAATCTGCGGATACTGCATGAGAAATTCAAGTTCAAAGCTAAAAAGATAAGAAGGCTGCAGCAACATCTGAAACTATACCAGCGCTGTATTATAGACGGAGATGTACGCATAGTTGAATTTATGCAATACCTATCTATGAAGTGCGGTCAACGGTATGGAGCATTGGAGACGTACATACAGAACACGGGAAAGGCAGTAGATATTTTCGGGGAAGGTAGAGCATGAGTTCATCATATCGCGATACGAACGGCGAGAAACGGGTGAGAATGACCATTTACGGCGAACCGGTAGCCCAGGGACGGCCACGTTTCACGACGATTCATGGACATGTGCAGGCCATCGATCCAAAGAAATCCAAGGAATACAAACAGCTGATCCGGCTGGAGGCTCAGTTCTTGTTTGACGACGGATTCCAAGTCATAGAAGAGGCCAGCCGGCTGAAACTGCGGATATTCAGGGGCATTCCCGAGTCATGGAGCAAGAAAAAGAAAGCGGCCGCACTGAATTATATGCTTCGTCCGACGAGCAGACCCGATACGGACAATTATATTAAGGGCGTTCTCGATGCCCTCAATGGAATCATCGTCAAGGACGATAGCTGTATCGTACATATTGAGGCCGGGAAGTACTATAGTGACAGGCCGCGGATTGAAATAGAAGTGGAGAATATACGAAGTGAGAAAGAAACGACGGTGCAAACCGAAAACAATCCATCCGGAACAACAGAATACGAATAATCTGGAATGGCTTTACAAAGATACGGCCAATAGCTGCTGCATATTTTGCGGGTGGCTTTTGGAGGATTATTACAACGAAGTAAGCTGCAGTACCTGCATATACGCCTATTGCCATAGTCAGGATTACCCATGCTGCGAATGCAACCCGCATACGCTGGATAAATGGATGATGGTTTAGATTAGGATGGATGACGAATTTGGGCAACGAGTGAAGAAATGCAATAACGAGCGAAACTGTTCAGCACGGCGAAAAACGGAAAAGAAGATGACATTTTAAAATATTTAGTTAATTTGGGGAAAGAAAGGAGAGAATATCTGTGCATCACAATGATTACACAGTGATTGTAATAAATTATTTACGGAGATACAATCAATTTAAAAAGTACGTTGAAAACGTGCGGGCTGATATTGATGATTACAAAAAACAGCTTTCTGTTACAGCTGCTCCGAAAGTGACATCCCTTTCCGGATCCGGAGAAAATAATAGAGAAAATATAAGTCAGGAAGAACGTGAATACATAAAAAAGGAAGAACTGGAAGTTAAAATTCAGCACCTTCAGCAGGATATAGAAAAAATAGAGCCAGTGTTAAAACGGTTAAGCCGATCCCTAGAAGCATTAAATAATATAGACCGCAATATTGTTGTACGCCGGATGATTTATAATGAATCTTGGCGGACTATTGCAAGTGATAACGTTGTCAGTGAAGGATTCTGCCGTCGTCGTCTTCCGAAAATTATAGAAATGCTGGCAAGTATGATGTTTGGTCCAAAGGCTATTCCGGTTCAAACGGAACTCGTTTTTCTTGATGAGTACGTATAATTTAAAAATAAAATCGCCCACATCGTGAGCGATTTTATTGAAAAATATATTTCTAAAAACAGCTATTTTACTTTTTGGGGAAAATCGCCCTACAACTTGACAAAAATAAGTCGAGCATAACGGGATAAAAGAGAAAAAAGTAAAGTCGAGGGGAATTGGCTTCCTAAAAATAATTGATAAAAAGTATATGTTGCACATATACAAGTGTTTTTCAAACTTGACACAAACTTTTAATGATGATACAATCAACAAAAAAAGTTAAATAAACGTTGGAGGAGAATGAAATGGAGTGGTATTATGGTGACCGAATTCGGCAAATTTTTGAGAAAGATACGAATTGATCGCACGGAATATTTAAAAGACATGGCTGAAAAACTGGGAGTAACGTCGTCATATCTTTCTGCTGTCGAAAATGGTAAGCGAAATGCTACAGATGTGTTGGTACGAAAAATCTGTAAGCTATATAACTTATCCCTAGATGAGGCAAAGAATTTACAGTATTTAGCTGCAATTTCCAATCAGGAAGTTCAAATCTGCATTAAAAATGAATCCACTTTAAAGAAAGAGTTAGCGGTTTCTTTTGCCAGAAGATTCAGCAAAATGAATAATGAACAGATTCAAAAAATTTATGAAATTCTGGAAAAGGAGGAAATGTAGTGTATGAAAGTCGCTAATCCGTTATCGTTGAATGCTATTAGAGAATTAGTTCGAGTTTTTAAACAAATGATGGGATTGCCAGATGATGGGTATGTCAATATAGTAGGATTATTAGAATGGGAGCTATCAACACTGGGTGTTGATTTTCAGATTGTAGAAAAAGATAAAATGAGAGAAAATCACGGAGAAACATTTCCTAGTCTAGGGATTATTCGTATTCGTGAAGATGTGTATGAAGGAGCCTGTAATGGGTATGGGAGGGATCGGTTAACAATAGCTCATGAAATCGCCCATCTCTTTATACATCAACAGGAAAATGTTGCTTTTGCAAAAGCAGACCCTCGAACGAGGCTTCCTGCATATCGAGATCCTGAATGGCAGGCAGATGCCTTTGCTGGAGAATTGTTGGCGCCTGCACGGTATCTTCAAGGATTAAGTCTTTTTGAAATTGAACAGAAATACGGAGTATCAGAAAAAGCCGCTCGAGTTCAAAAAGGTAGAAGCTAATGTCAAGGTTTTCTGTGATATACGGATAGAAAGGAGGAAAATCTATTGTGATTAAGATAAAAAAACAACCGCCTAGCGGTTGAAATAACTGAGGCGGCTGTTGCTATATAACCGAAGTTGGCGCTTCTGTTATATATTTTAGCTCGGGGTGAGCTAACCTAAAATATGCGTTTAAAATATTTTAGCACTATCAGCTAGATTTTGCAACGGTCTCCGGAAGGGAGACTGGTTATGAAAGATCGTAATTGGATAAACTCTAATAAATCTGGACGCTGGGTATGCTGTAAAGAATATACCAACCGTTGGGGGCAGCGGATGGTTGCTTCGAAATACGGCTATAAATGCTGGCGCTTCTTTTTAAAAGCAAAAAGCAGTAAATAACTGCATTGAAATGAGGTTTCAAAGGAACAATGTTAGCTTGTTCCTTTTTTGAATAGAAATAGGAAGGAGAATGCAATGAATTGGGAAACAGTTTGTTTGTCAACCGTGCTTTCGCTAATATCTGCTATTGTAGTATTTTATTTGAAAAATATTTATGATGCATATTTAAATAGGAAAAGATTGGCGAAAGCCTTGCTTACTGAAATTAACACATTAGTAAAAGTATATAAGGAAAAATTGAAAGATGACATGGCCTATTCTTTGAAAGAGATAGAACCAGATAAAAATGGAAACGTACAATATGTTCAAGGAATCATGTTGGTAGATGACGATTGTTTAGCAATATATGATCATAATGCCGACAAATTAGGTTATTTTGATTTACAGACAACAGAAAACATTATCACGTTATATACATGGATTAGAGGACATATTTGTTCTATAAATACTTGGAATACGATGTCACATAACACAAATGACATCGAAGAATATAGAAGATACCAAAGGGTATTAGAAGCGGAATATCGTAAGATTGATAAACTGGTAGATATTACGAAAAGAAATTTAGAAGAAGTGATTAATGCATCCTTTTGGAGAAAAGAAAATTTTTTGCCAGAATAATTATTACTAAAATCAAAAGCGCTCACTATGTGCGTGTTTTTTCAACAGTAAAATAAGATTTTATTACTGATTGTGGATAATTTGTGAATAACTATTGCTGAGCGACAATTTTCGGCAGATTTGTACGTTTTTGTATCACTTTTCGGCAGGACATGACGCAAAACTTGTGCTATACTAAGAACGTGGAAATTTAGATGATTGGCCGAGAGGTTGAAGGTAGCAGTTTGCTAAATTGACTTATGGGTGGCGTCCCATAACGCAGGTTCGAGTCCTGCACCATCCGCCATATAAGAGGGTAGTTCAAGGGTAGAATAGTGGTCTCCAAAACCGTGAATGCTCGTTCGAATCGAACCCATCCTGCCAAATTTAATAGCTAGATCATTAATCAGCTCATCGCTACGATGGGCTTTTTTGTTGCCTGAAAGTCGGTGATAGATATGGTATTTTGTGATAATCTGCGGTGTCGGTATAACCAGCGGGAAGTCTGTACGAATATGAGATTGACGATAAGCGGCGAACGGTGCGTATGCTTTGAACATAACCGCAGCCGGCAGCGTTATGCGAATGAAACGGATCTCAATCATCAGCCGGTAAAATACACAAGGCGGAATAAGATGCTGAAATAAGATGGAAAGATAATGCCGCATAAGGAGAGGGTGGTGTGCATGTAAATGAACCTGACCAAAAAGCAACAGCGATTTGTTGAAGCCTATATTGAAACCGGCAACGCTACGAAGGCTGCCCTTATGGCCGGCTACAGTAAGAAAACGGCATACTCTATCGGTAGCGAAAACCTGAAGAAACCTGAAATAAATAATGCACTTCATCGGCGCATGAAGGAAATCGAGGCAAGGAAAACGGCCACACCGGAGGAAATTGTTCAGTTTTTATCACAATCGATGCGCGGTGAAATCATTGAGGAAGTTGTTGCCGTAGAAGGCTGCGGAGAAGGCTGTTCATCTGCTGTGATTGTAAAAAAGCAAATCGGGGCAAAGGATAGACTGAAAGCCGCAGAGCTCTTACTGAAGCGCTATCCCATGAAGTTGGACGTAGAAGAGCATCAGCTTCGGAACGCCAAGCTCAAAGCTGAAGTACAAGATTTGCAGACAGGGAATCAGGCGGACACGGTGACCTTCGTATTCCGCAGAAAGGAAGATATGTATGGAGATTAACATAGCAGACTGCATTGCGAAATCGTTCGATACGGTGTTTTGGGATGTGCAGGATCACGGGCATACCTTTTACTGGCTTCCCGGCGGCCGAGGCAGTACGAAATCATCCTTTATCGGCATACAAGTACCGCTTCTTCTGATGCAGCATCCGCAGTGCCATGCCGTTGTATTGCGTAAGGTCGGCAACACGATAAAAAACAGTGTGTATACACAAATACAGTGGGCGCTTGAGCAATTAGGCGTTATGGATCGCTTTAAGTGCATTACCTCACCGCATGAAATGACCTATAAACCGACGGGACAGAAAATCCTGTTCTTCGGCGTAGACGACCCGATGAAAGTAAAGTCGATTAAGCTGCCGTTTGGATATGTCGGCATTGTCTGGTATGAGGAACTGGACCAGTTCAGCGGCATGGAAGAAATACGCAATCTCAACCAGTCGCTGCTGCGCGGCGGCGAGAAATACTGGGTGTTTGCGTCATACAATCCGCCGAAAAGCCGGAATAATTGGGTAAATGAAGAGATAGCAAATGAATATCCCGACAGGATGGTTCACAAGACCACCTATTTGGACGTGCCGCCGGAGTGGCTGGGCGAACAGTTTTTACTGGAAGCGGAAAGGCTGAAAGCGAAAAACGAAACGTCGTACAACCACGAGTACCTTGGGGAAGTTACGGGAACAGGCGGCGCCGTATTTGAAAACGTGGAAGACATGGCGATGCCGGATGAACTGATTTATCAGTTTGACCGCCGGTATTACGGATTGGACTTCGGTTTTGCCGTTGACCCGCTGGCCTTCGTAGTGATGCACTACGACGCCAAACATGAGGATTTGTACATCTTCGACGAAATATACCAGCAGAAACTGACGAACCGGCAGGCAGCGGCGCGGATCGGACGCAGGTATAACGGCTGCCGCATCATCGCGGATTCCGCAGAACCGAAATCGATTGCGGAAATGCGGGATTTGGGGCTGCATGTCGCAGGCGCACGCAAGGGGCCGGGCAGTGTGGATCATGGTATGAAGTGGCTGCAGAATCTGAGCCATATTTACATTGACAAGCGGCGCTGCCCCAATACGTACCGTGAATTTGTTGGATATGAATATGAGCGTAATCGGGACGGGCAGTTTATCAGCGCATACCCGGATAAAGATAACCATGCCATCGATGCCGTGCGTTATGGAATGGAAAACGCCATGCCGCGGGCGAAATTGAAGATACTGAGGTGATACGATGGAGCTGGAAGCAGCGAAAAAGCTAATAACAAAATACGAAGGGCTGCATGCCGGCTTTCGGCTGAAAACAGAAGTGGCGATGCGGTACTACGTCGGGAAGAATGACATTTTATTCCGGGCAGATAAAGAAACGCAGGCAGTCGAAGGAAGCAATCCGCTGCGCAGCGCCGATAATAAAATCGCCTTTAATTTCCACGGTCTGCTGGTTGATCAGAAAGCAGGGTACATGTTTACCGCACCGCCTCTGTTCGATACGAAAGACGATGAGCTGAACGAAGCCATCGCTGACGCACTGGGAGACGGCTACGCCAAAAAGTGCAAGGATTTGTGTGTCGATGCTTCGAATGCAGGTGTTGGTTGGATCCACTACTGGACGGATGAAGAAAACGGATTTGGCTATGCGGTAATCCCGTCTATACAGATATATCCCATCTGGACTACGCGGCTGGAAAAAGAATTATTGGCCGTGCTTCGTTCGTATCGGGAAATAGACGACAACGGGGACGAATGGCAGGTATACGAACTGTGGAATGATATGGAATGCCAGGCATTCCGCCAGCATGGCGACGTATTCCAGCCGTATGATATCTTCACCTATATAGCCTTTGACGGAATGGCGCAGCCGTCGAATACCTTTCGGCATAATATGGGAGCGGTGCCGTTTATCGCCTTCCCTAATAACAATTCGTATACGAACGATCTGGAGAAAATCAAAACGCTGATAGACAGCTATGATAAAACATACAGCGGATTTGTCGATGATTTGGAGGACGTTCAGCAGGTTATTTTCGTACTGACGAATTACGGCGGTACGGACTTGAAGCAATTCCTGTCGGACATGAAGTATTACAAAGCGATCCAGACAGAAAGCAACGGCTCAGACGATAAAAGCGGCGTATCGACGCTGACGATAGAAATACCGGTAGAAGCCCGTGACAAACTGCTGGATATTACCCGTAAAGCGATCTTTGACATGGGGCAGGGGATTGACCCGCAGCAGCAGGGGTTTGACAATACCAGCGGCGAGGCCATGAAGTTCTTATACAGTCTGCTGGAATTAAAGGCCGGGATAATGGAAACGGAGTTCCGGCAGGGATTCGGCGAGCTGGTACGGGCAATCTGCCGGCAGCATGGCAAGGAACCGGAACAGATTATTCAGACATGGACGCGCACATCTATCCGAAACGACGCTGAATTGGTTGATATGTGCCAAAAATCCGTAGGAGTTGTCAGCACAAAGACGATACTGAAAAACCATCCGTTCGTGGAAAATGCGGAAGACGAAGAAAAAGAGCTGGCCGCCGAGAAGGAAGCGTCAGCAGATGAAGTAAATACGTACCGCAGCGCATTTGCAAAGCAGCCGCAGGGCGGTGAAAACGATGACAACGGCGAAGAATGAGGCCTATTGGCAGAAACGGTTTGAACAGATGAGTGAATCGCTGTTGGAAGACGCCATGGACTATTATGACGACGTCGAGCGCATGTACCGGGAAGCCATGAACCGCATAGAAAAAGATATTGCCCGATGGTATATGCGGCTGGCTGACAACAACAACATCTCTTATGCCGATGCAAGGAAGTTTCTGACGAAGTCACAGCTGAAGGACTTTAAGATGACGCTGGACGAGTACATCCGAAAAGGCAAGGAAAACGGCGTTACAGCGGACTGGACGAAAGAACTGGAGAATGCATCGGTAAAGTACCATATATCTCGTCTGGAAGCCATACAGCTGCAAATACAGCAGCATCTGGAAACGTTGTTTGGCAACCAGCTGGACGGAATAGACGAGATGATGCGCGAGACATACCGAAACGGCTATTACCAGACGGCGTATGAACTGCAAAAGGCGATAGGCGTTGGATTCGACGTCCAGCAGATAGACGAAACGCAGCTGGAAAAAATCATGGACAAACCATGGGCGGCAGATGGGAGCAATTTTTCCGACCGTATTTGGAATGATAAAAAGAAGCTGCTGAATACCATGCAGAATGAGCTGATACAGGGACTGGTACGGGGGGACAGTCAACGGGAAATATCCCAGCGGCTGGCGAAGAGAATGCACACGTCCATGACGAACGCCGGACGGCTGATCGCAACGGAGAGCGCCTATTTCGGTTCTCTGAGCGAAAAAGACAGCATGAAAGAGCTGGGCGTTGAGAAATATGAGATACTGGCCACGCTGGACAGCAGGACGTCTGACATATGTCGGGAAATGGACGGGAAGACGTTTGCAATGGCGGAATTCAAACCGGGCGTGACGGCGCCGCCGTTCCATCCGTGGTGCCGGAGCTGTACCGTGCCGTATATTGAGGGCTGGAATGGCAAACGGGCGGCACGGGGCGAGGACGGCAAGACATACCACGTACCGGGCAATATGACGTACAGCGACTGGAAAAAAGTTTTTGTCGATAAAACAATTTCCTTTGATTTATATAAGCGCAGTACTCCAGAATCTGTTATAATAAAAGAAAAGGCATTAGCAGGGGAAATTAAGCTCACCGTTAATAAAAATAAACAGGCCCGGCATGATAAAAGTTCGACCTTGTATCAGGAAGGCAAGAGCTACATGACCATCTCCATGGATGAGATACAGGAGATAGTGAACAAGTATGCAGGGACGGGAAATACGTGGTATACGGGAAGTGGAGAATGGGTTAAAAAAGAAGTAATAATTTTGCCGAAGGAAATAGGGGTAAACGTAGATAGAGAAATTGGCGAAGAAAATCCTACTTGTCGGCTTACAATACATTATTCAAAAACAGGGGTTCATGTAGTTCCCGCAAAAAACAGGAAGGAGAGCGATGATTAAATGTTGCCTCTTTATGAGTATGAAGGGAAACGAGTTAAAATTATAACAGTAGATGGGAAAGAGTGGCATGGATACGGGGATATATATGTGGATCCAATTGATAATGAAAACGGAGAGGAAAGTATGGCGTTTGAGATGGATGGATTTGATAAAGGATTAATTGAATTGTATCCTAGTGAAATCAAATCTATCGAGATAGAAGAGGAATAAAGAGGTAAATGCCGTGTCTAAAGACGATTATCATGTCATTGTGTACTATCTCCTTTCATATCTGTATTACTGCATAAAACGAAGGATACAGCCGGAAGACAGATACTTAAATCTGGAAGAATACCCGGTACAAATAAACGAAGCCTATTTGGCGTTTATCTATTCCGTGCTTATGCGGAAAGGGTTTATTACCGGGGTAGGCAGTGCCGTAACGGGTTTAGGTAAAAACACGGTACAAGTGGTCATGTCATACCAAAACGCGCAAATCACGTCTGACGGCATCGAGTATTTACAGTATAACAGCACAATGAGCAAAATATGGGATGACATACAAGAAGGAGGCGGCCTAATGCTCCAGCTTATTCCTATGTTTAAGTAATATCGAGGTGTAATCAGATGGATAATTTTAAAATAATTTACCTGATTCTCTATACCTTGGAAAGGGCATTAGACGAAGAACTAGATGTGAAGGCCTTAGATGCCGAACAGCTTGGTATCAGCGATCAGCGACGGAACAACCTGTTGCTCATGATGCAGGAAGCTGGTTATATTACGGGGATTAAAATTATTCGAGCATCCGGCATGACAGATTTTCGGCTGGAGGATATCCGTATCACGCTGAAAGGTCTGGAATACTTGGAAGAAAACTCCATGATGAAAAAGACATATCGGATGTTGAAGGGAATAAAAGAGATAACACCGGGCTTATAATAACAACTTCATAAGACAAGCGTTCACTAACGTGAGCGCTTTTTTTGTTGCCTTGAAAGGGGGTGAAAGCGTGTACAAATGGCTGAAAGCGTACTTAAATGAGTTCGGGACGAATTTTCCCTTTTCGGAAGTTGCCGACAAGACGGAATACGAAATTTGCCGGATTATTCAATACTGCGTAATACATCACATAGAGTACAGCGAATATGTGGCAGAAGAAGATGACGGGGGCGAGGGAGGATCTGAACCGGATGAAGGAGGAGGCGGAAGCGATGGTGGCGAGGAAGAAGAAACCGCCGCTATTGTCGGGACGGCAGTTGTAGGAAAAGCAACAGTAGGAACAGAACAGGAGGAAGAATAAAATGGCATACGAACAACACACATGGACAGATGGAGAATTAATCACAGCGGAAAAACTGAACAACATGGAACAAGGCATTGCCGATGCGGAAGCGGAGCAAGGCGCGGCTGGGGAAGCGGCTACGATTACCGTCGGAACGGTCACGACCTTGGAAGCCGGTGAATCGGCCACCGTAACGAACAGCGGCACGAGTTCGGCAGCTGTATTTGACTTTGGCATTCCCAGAGGAGCGAAGGGCGATACAGGTGAACAGGGCCCGCAGGGCGAAAAGGGTGAAACCGGTGAACAAGGCCAGCAAGGCGAACAGGGCGAGAAAGGTGATACCGGTGAAGACGGTATTACTCCTAAATTGCAGAAGTCGGATACGGCAATCCAAGTTTCGTATGATGACGGTTCCAGTTGGGAAGACTTAGTAACTCTTGAAGAAATTAAGGGTGAAAAAGGCGCTCAGGGAGACCCTGGCGAAAACGGGAAAGACGGAGAACCCGGCGTTGACGGTGAAGACGGCGAAGATGGTGTAACGCCTCAGTTCCAAAAGACCGACACTCACATTCAGGTCAGCTATGACAACGGCGCCACTTGGGCTGATCTCGTCGCTCTTGAAGATATTAAAGGCGCAACGGGATCTGCAGGAGCCAATGGCACGGCGGCAACAGTCACGGTAGGCACGGTTAACACCGTCGCATCGACCGAATTCGCCGCCGTTGAAAACGTGGGAACGTCTACCGCTGCCGTTCTTAACTTCAGCATTCCCAAAGGAACGGACGGCACGAACGGCACAAACGGTCAAGACGGTACGGCGGCCACAATCACAATCGGAACAGTTAGCACGCTCGATGAGGGGGCAAACGCTACGGTCGGAAACGTAGGCACGACTACCGCCGCCGTGCTCAATTTCGGTATCCCGAAAGGCGCAACGGGTGCTGCTGGTGCATCCGGCTCGAACGGAACAGCCGCGACAATCACGATTGGTACGGTTGAAACGCTTGCAGAAGGTGAAAGCGCAACCGTCACGAATGTGGGCACCGAAACCGCCGCTATTCTGAACTTTGGCATTCCGAAGGGGGCGACCGGCGCAGCTGGTTCAAATGGTCAAGATGGAACGACAGTTACCATCACCGCCTGTGAAATCAATATCAGCGGTTCGACTGTTTCGGGCACGCTCACACTGTCCGATGCATCGGCTGTATCTATTACCGGCACATACAGCGCCGAATAGTAAGACATATATATTCTGCGTGGGAAGGTAACCACGGTAAAAACCGGAGGAGGAACATATAATGAATGTAAACGAACTGATGGCAGCGCTTGGCATTGCAGACGAATCGAAAGAAAAGGCGGCAGAGGCCATTCGCAGTTTTTTAGACGGCGCTTACGTGCCGAAATCTCGTTTTAACGAGGTCAACGAGGAAAAGAAGACCTTGCAGGCAGCGCTGTCCGACCGCGATAAACAGCTGGATGAATTAAAGAAAACTGCCGGCAGCAACGACGAACTGGCACAGCAGATTAAAGACCTGCAGACTGCGAATAAGAAAGCGGCGGAGGAATACGAAGCCAAAATGAAGGATATGCGGTTATCGTCAGCTATACAATTAGCCGTTGCCGCCGATGCACAGGACGTCGATATTGTGGCAGGGCTGTTCGATAAGACAAAACTCATCGTCGGCGACGACGGAAAAATTACCGGATTAACCGAACAGCTGACAGCGCTGAAAAAAGACAAGCCGTTTTTGTTCAAGCATCAGCCGACGCCGATCGGCGGGTATAAACCAGCAGGCGGCGGTAATCCGACGAAGAACCCATTTGCAAAAGATAGTTTTAATTTGACGGAGCAGGGGAAACTGTTCCGCGAGAACCCGGAGCAGGCGCGCGCACTTGCCGCTGCTGCCGGGATGTCGATTTAAAGGAGGAATAATACATCATGGCAGAAACGACATTATCTGACGTTATTGTACCGGAGCTCTTTACGCCGTATGTAATTCAGCGCACGATGGAGCTTTCGGCCTTATACCAAAGCGGCATTGTGACGAACAATGCGGAATTTGACAGGTTGGCCAGCGAAGCGGCGCCTATCCACAATATGCCGTTCTTTGAAGACTTGACCGGCGATTCGGAGCCCATTATTGAAGGCGAGGACCTGACGGCCAATAAAATCACGTCGAACAAAGACGTATCCGTTACGATCAGACGGGCAAAGATGTGGGCGGCAACGGACCTTTCGGCTGCTCTTGCCGGCAGCGACCCCATGGCTGCTATCGGCGATCTGGTTGCCGCGTACTGGTCCCGTGACATGCAGAAAGAGTTGATCGCTATCCTGACGGGCGTATTCTCGTCCGATACAATGGAAAACCATGTGCTGGACGTATCGACAAAATCCGGATCGTCGGCTAATATTAGCGCGTCCGTATTCATTGACGGATTGCAGATGCTGGGCGACGCGCAGTACCAGCTGACGGCGGTTGCCATGCACAGCGCAACGAAAGCGTATTTAAAGAAACAGAACCTTATCGTCACGGAACGGGACAGCACGAGCGTTGAATTTGACACCTATCAGGGACGCCGCGTCATCGTAGACGACGGATGCCCTGTGGAAGATGGCGTTTATACGACGTATCTTTTCGGATCGGGCGCCATTGCTCTTGGCAACGGCAATCCTGTCGGATTCGTGGCAACAGAAGTAGACCGTGACAAGAAAAAAGGATCCGGCATTGATTACCTCATCAACCGCCGCACCTTTATCCTTCATCCGCGTGGAATCGCGTATCAGCGGGCGTCGCAGGCTGCCGTTGAAACGCCGACCAGGGATGAACTGGCTGAGGCCGATAACTGGAGCCGCGTCTATGAAGATAAGGCGATCCGTCTTGTGGCGATTAAGCACAAGATCGGGTGATGCGCAATGACGCTGAGCCTTGCGTATTTGAAAAGCCTGCTGAGCATAGAAGATGCAGCGCTTGATACGGCGCTGCAATTCGTGCTTGACGACGTGGTGGAAACAATTCTGAATTACTGCAATCTGGATGAACTGCCGGCAGGACTGGAAAACACGGCGTACCGCATGGCCATTGACATATACCGGGCGGAAGGCATCGGCAGTTCATCCCTTTCTGCCGGTATCGTTACAAGCATTAAGGAAGGCGACGCTACCGTATCGTTTGCCGACCAGTCCAGCAAGGACTACTATACGGAGTCGATACTGAAGAACTATACGGCCCAGCTGAACCGGTACAGGAGGCTGATCCGGCCATGATGCGCAATGTAATCGCAGCCGCGCGGGAATCGGCGAAACAGGCCATGGAAGCGCTCTATGACGATGAATGTACGGTAACGGTATTCACCCCGACGATAGACGAAAACACGGGCATTACGGAGACGGTAGAAACGGTGCTGTATGAAAACATCCCGTGCCGCATTTCCTTTGATGCCAATGCAGCCGTTGCTGATGGGGAAGCGCCGGGCATGGACCGGGACGCGACATTATTCATCGCGCCGGATGTAGAGATACCTGCCGGCAGTAAAATCAGCGTCACAAGGCAGGACGAAACAACGGACTACCACCGCAGCGGCGTACCTGCCATGTATGCCACACATCAGGAAATTAAGCTGAAGCTGTACGAGGAATATGCATAATGAAAAAGGACTTTTCCGGCATTGCCACGGTTATTGCCGACCTGTCAGGCCTGCAGGAAGACCGGGACGCCGCGCTGAAACACATGGCCAACGTATTAGCTCAGCTCTTTCTTCGCGAAGTCAAGAAACGGACGCCTGTCGGGGCAAAACCGGATGCAGACGACGAGGCGCTGGCGTACTGGGAAGGATACCAGGGCGGAACCTTACGGCGCCGCTGGCTGATTCGCGGCGTTCAAAAGAAAGGCGATACATGGACGGCGACCGTTATCAATCCGATGAAATACGCGTCCTATGTGGAATACGGACATCGTCAGCGGCCGGGGCGGTTTGTTCCGCAGCTGGGAAAACGCTTAAAGCGCAGCTGGGTAGATGGGCAGTTTATGATGAAGCTGTCGGCGGAAGAGATAGAAAAAGAAGGGTCGGCATACATCCGCCGGGAGTTTGAGACGTATTTAAGGAGGCATTGGAATGGCAGGTAAAAACGTTGAATCACAGCACGTTGTACAAGGCATTCTGGATGCCCTGCAAGAGGAATTCGGTACTGAATACACATATTACACAGACGACGTACCGCAGAACTTTGCGGAGCCGTCTTTTTTCGTGCGTCAGATAAGCGGAAGCTTCGAACTCATCCGGGGGCGCCGGTATATGCGCCGGGGCCTTTACCGGGTGACGTATTTCGCCGCCGACAAATACAAGCCGGAACGGGAAATCAATGCGGTTACGGACCGGTTGTATCCGGCGCTTGAATACATCAAGCTGGACGGCCATCTTATCCGCGGCACGAATATGGAGCACCAGACAGAAAAAAGGGAGCTTCATGTAACCATCCATTACGATATATTCTTGTGGCGGTACAAAGAACCGGCGCCGGCGATGCAGACGCTGATCCAGACGCAGCACCTAAAGGAGGGCGGTCATGGCTAAATTTACGAAACCGCAGATCGTGCAGTCGAAGACGTACCGTAAATGGCGCGATTCGCTGTCCGTGATACTGTCGGACCATGAAATGTATACACACGATGAAATCAAACAGGCCCTGAATAAGTTTTTGGCGAGGCCTGTCGTCAATGAGAAGAACAAAAAGGGGGTATAACCTATGGCATTAGGCGGTGGCACTTGGATCACCCAAAATAAAACCCTGCCGGGCATGTACATCAACTTTACCAGCCGCACGCGGGCCAGCGTAAGCATGGCGGACCGCGGATACGGTACGATGCCGCTGGAACTGGACTGGGGGCCGGAACAGGAAGTTTTTATCGTAACCAATGACGAGTTCCAGAAATATTCCATGAAGTATTTCGGCTATGATTACAGCGCCGATGAAATCAAAGGCATCCGCGACCTGTTCCTTAACCTGCAGACCGGCTACTTCTACCGGCTGAACAGCGGCGCCGTAAAAGCGTCCTGCGATATTGCTACGGCAAAATACGGCGGCACGAGGGGGAACGCTCTGTACGTAGCCATTCAGGCAGACGTCGATGAAGAAGACATGTACGTCGTCACTACGTATTTAAATGAGGAAGATACGAGCGATTCTACCGCCGGCGAAGCAGAAACCGGCACGGCGTCGGCTTCGACCATTTCCACATCAACGCTGACGATTCTGGACAAACAGACCGTATCCAGCTGGGAGGATCTGGATGACAATGACTACGTCACCTTTACACGGACCGGCACGCTGGAAGACGCTATTACAGCGGCAACACCGCTTACCGGCGGAACGAACGGCAGCGCCGTAACCACGTTGGCGTACCAGAACTATCTGGATGCCATCGAACCGTATTACTTTAATATTTTGGGCTGCGCCTCGACGGACAGCTCGGTGCAGGAACTGATGGTACAGTTCACGGAACGGATGCGCGACGAAGTCGGCGCGAAATTCCAGTGCGTGCTGTACAACTATGAAGACGCCGACTATGAAGGCGTCATCAGCATTGCCAATAAAGTTACCGACGACGGCGAAAACCCAGCGTCTCTTGTCTACTGGGTAACGGGGGCGGAAGCAAGCTGCGCGGTCAATGACAGCTGCACCAACGCCACGTATGACGGGAATTTTACCGTCGATACGAGCTATACGCAGACGGAACTGGAAAAGGCTATCGATAACGGCATGTTCATCTTCCACCGCGTCACGGATCCGGTGGAAGGCGATGTAGTCGGCGACGTGAATGTGCTGCGTGATATCAATACCTTTACGAGTTTTACGAAATCGAAAAATGAAGATTTTTCCAGCAAGCAGGTTATCCGCGTACTGGATCAGCATGCTATCGATATTGCCCGGCTGTTTAACCAGACGTATCTGGGGAAAGAGCCGAACGATGAAGAAGGCCGCACGGCGCTGTGGGGCGATATTGTCGCGTATGAAAAGGAAATGCAGAGAATCCGGGCTATTCAGAATTTCAGCTCGGACGACGTGCCGATTCCGGAAATGGGCGACAGCAAAGAAGTCGTCTTGGCGGAATATGCCATTCAGCCGACGATGTGTATGGAAAAGCTATACATGAATATCATTGTATCCTAGTGAAAGGGGGGATCAGCCATGGCGGATTCAATTACCACCATGCACGCGCGCGACGCGATCAGCGCGAAACTTGCCAGCTGCTATATTACCATTGACGGGGAACGGTATTTGCTGATGCAGGCAAAGAACCTGGAAGCCAAAGTGGAAAAGAATAAAGTAGAAGTGCCGATTCTGGGCCGTACCGGTGTAGGCCACCGGGCGACGAACTGGAGCGGCACAGGTACCATGACGATTTACAGCAATACGTCGAAATTTACGGAACTGATGAAAGACTATAAGGATTCCGGCGAGGATATTTATTTTGACATCCAGATCCGCAACGAAGACCCGACGTCAAGCGTCGGCGCCCAGACGGTTATTCTGACGGACTGCAACCTGGACACGGCGACGATTGCGGCATTTGACGCAGACGGCGACTGGCTGGAACAGGATGTGGAATTTACGTTTGAAGATTTTGAAGTACCGGAAACGTTCAGCGATTTGGACGGTATGTCATCGTCATCGTAAGGAGGAGCTATTAGATGGATTTGAAAGCATTTATGCAGCCGCTCACGAAAGAAGTATCTTTCGTCGTGTCGGACCGCTTCAAAGGGAAGGACGGCCAGCCGCTGGCGTGGCGCGTCAAGGTGCTGGACCAGAGCGAAATTGAACACCTGCGCCGGCAATGCATGAAAAAGGTCACGGACTTAAAAACACGAATCAGCACGGAACAGACCGACAGCGATAAGTTTATGGACCTGCTGGTGGAACGCTGCGTCGTAGAACCGAATCTAAACGCCGTGGAACTGCAGGACTTCTACAAGGCAATCGGCGCCGTGGAAACGGCAAAGAAGATGCTTTTGCCGGGTGAATACGCTGCGCTGACCGACGGCATTTTAGCCGCGCAGGGGTATGAATCGGAAATGTCCGAACAGATACGCACGGCAAAAAACTAATCAATGGAGGCGATGTATGGGCAAACGTCTTATACTATTGTCTCCATAAACTCCATAAGCTGCCGCATGAGATTCTGCGTCTGCCGATCCATGAGCAGGCGTTTTTGGCGGCGGCTATTTCATTGAAAATCAAGCACGATAAAGAAGAAGCACGAAAGGCGAAAGGCCGCGCAAGAGGAAGGAGGCGATAGCGTGGCGACACTTACCCAATATCTGGCGCTGCGTGACGGCGTATCGGGGCCGCTTAAGAAAATGACACAGGCGGCGGTAATACTGCAGAAACGTCAGAATCTTGCAGCGGCGTCGGCAGGACGTATGGAAAGCACCTTAAACCGTATCGGCCGGGCGGCGTTTCAGGCGACTCCGGGACTGGAGAGCCTGGCATCAGCTGGCGCCAGCGCAATGACCCGTCTCCAATCGGCCGGCAACGGCGCCATGAGAGCTATTCAAAACCTGAAGAACAGCATCAATAACGCATTGGGCGGGCAAGTCGGCCAGTTTGCGCTGGGGAACATCGTTGGCAACTTCGTACTGAGGGGCATCGATGCCGCCAAAGGACAACTGGCCGAACTGGTACATACGGCCGATGCGTTTTCCGGCATTCAGGCGCGGCTGAATCTGGTAACGGGTTCGCAGGAAAAAGCCGCAGCGCTCAATGAAGCCATTTACCAGTCGGCCCTTCGGGCCCGCGGGGCGTATTCCACCATGGCCGATTCCATATCAAAAATCGGGCTGACGGCAAAAGAGGCGTTCCCTGATCCGAACGAACTGGTGCCGTTTGTGGAAAACGTGCAGAAACTGTTTGCCGTCGGCGGCACCGGGGCTGTCGAACAGAAAAACGCCATGCTCCAATTAACGCAGGCACTCGGTTCCGGCAGGCTTCAAGGCGACGAACTGAGAAGCATTGCCGAGGCCGCCCCGATGCTGGAACAGGTAATTGCCCAATATATGGGCGTCTCTATCGGGGACATCAAGCAGTTAGGCGCCGAAGGACAAATTACCGCCGATATTATCAAGAAAGCCATGCTGAGCGCGACTGATGAAATTAACCGAAAGTTCAATCAGATTCCGCTTAAATGGGATGATATCTGGACGAACATTGAAACGCGGTCTACGTGGGCGTTCCGGCCGGTATACGCGCAGCTTACGGACATTGCCAATTCAAAGGCTGTCCAGATGCTGGCAACCGGCATTGTCGGGGCGGCGGCCATTGCGGCAGGGGCACTCAGCAGCGCATTGTCAGCAGCCGTATCGTTCGGCGAAGCCGTGTATGCCGTAGGAAGCTATATCGGCAGCTGGCTGTCGGCAGGGGTGCAAATTGCCGTAGGCGCTCTTGAAATACTGACAGAGATAGGCATCGGCGCCTTTGCCGGCCTTGCGGCGTCGGCGCTGCTGTACGGCACGTATCTGGCCGCAACGAATATTCAGCTGATTCTCTTTGAAGCACGGCAGCTGGCGACGGCAGCGGCATCAGCCGTCATGTCCCTGTCCCTGCGGGGTGTATCTATCGCCGCGGGGCTGGCTTCGGTAAAAGTCGCCGTGCTGGGCGCTGTTACGTGGGCGCTGGCCAATCCTATTTTGATTGTAATCGCCCTTGTAGGCGCTGCCATCGCGGTATTTACGGCGTGGCAGATACATACAGAGGGACTTCGCGGTGCCATTGCCGGCGCATTCGGCGCTATTGCCCGGGTTGTTGCCTCTGCCGTCAACTTCATGATTGATAAGGTCAATATGCTGATTGATGTTTTGGATACGGCGGCTGAAATGATTAACAGTGTATTCGGCACGAATATCAGCACGATTGGAAAAATCGGATACCGCGCCGATCCGGAAGAATGGGGGAATGCTGCCCGGCAGTTCGTGCAGGATTTTTCTCTCTCTAATTTCTTCCCGGATATATCGGAGGCCGTACAGGCCGGCGGACAATACGGCGGTATGGCCTGAATATTCCTGGCATGGACGATGTGGCCGGCAGTACGAAAGATACGGCCGCCAATACGAAGGCCATGCTGGACGCGCTGGATATTATGGATGAAGATTTGAAGTTTTTCCGCGACGTTGCCGAACAGGAGGTCATCAATAAGTACACGACGGCCAGCATTGATATTAAGGTGGAAAACCAGAACAATATTTCAAACGGCGTCGATGCAGACGGCATGATCGTCCGTCTCATCGAGCAGCTGGGCGAGGCAATGGACGCGGGAGCAGAGGCGGTGCATACATGAGCTACTATTTCTTTTTAGGCAGTACGATGCTGCCCGTGCCGCCGTCTAAAATGGACATTAAAATCGGCAATAAGAATAAAACGGTGGAACTGATTAACGAAGGGGAAATCAACATCCTTAAATCACCGGGTCTGAAAGAAGTCAGCTTCGAGGCGTTATTCCCGAATCAGAAATACCCCTTTGCCGACTATTCTACGTCGCTGACCGGCATGACCGTATCGGC
>CAZDQW010000024.1:0-23902 GCA_964507845.1 uncultured Megasphaera sp. | reverse complement strand
TTCCTGATGACGGCGCAGGGGCGTAAAGGTAAATTCGCTGCCGTCGAAATGGATGGAAACGGTGTCGCCTTCGCGGACGTCGCCGGCGATGATGTCGCGGCTCAGCGTTGTTTCCACCGTATGCGTGATGAGGCGGCGGAGAGGACGGGCGCCGAACTGGGGGTTGAATCCCTGGTCGGACAGGGCCTGCAGGGCGTCGTCGGTCCACGTGAGGTGAATCTTCACTTGCTTTTCCAGACGGTTTCCCAGGTTTTCCAGCAAGATGGCGGCGATGTTGCGGACCTGTTCTTTCTGCAGCGCTTTGAATACGACGATGTCGTCGACGCGGTTCAGAAATTCCGGGCGGAAGTATTGCTTCAGCAGGTCCCGCACTTTTTTGTCGGCTTCTTCAAAATTCTGCGCTTCCAGAATTTCATGGGAGCCCAGGTTGCTCGTCATGATGATGATGGTGTTCTTGAAGTTGACGGACCGGCCTTTGCCGTCGGTCAGGCGGCCGTCGTCCAGGATCTGCAGGAGGACGTTGAAAATATCGGGATGGGCTTTTTCGATTTCATCGAGGAGGATGACGCTGTAGGGGCGGCGCCGGACGGCTTCGGTAAGCTGTCCGCCTTCATCGTAGCCGACATATCCCGGAGGCGCGCCGATGAGGCGGGATACGGTATGCTTTTCCATGTATTCGGACATATCGATGCGGACGATGTTCCGTTCGTCGTCGAACAGTGCTTCGGCCAGCGTTTTGGCCAGTTCCGTCTTGCCGACGCCTGTGGGGCCGAGGAAGATGAACGAGCCGATAGGCCGGTTCGGGTCCTTGATGCCGGCGCGGGCGCGGATGATGGCGTCGCTGACGGCCCGGACGGCCGCATCCTGGCCGACGACGCGGCGGTGGAGGGTTTCGTCAAGGCGGAGCAGTTTTTCCCGTTCGCCCGTCATCATTTTCGTCACGGGGATTCCCGTCCAGCGGCTGACGACTTGGGCGATGTCTTCTTCGCCGACTTCTTCTTTCAGGAGCTGCGAATCCTGGTGGGACGCAAGATAGGCTTCCTGTTCCTTGAGTTGCTGCTCCAGAGCGGGCAGCCTGCCGTACTTTAGTTCCGACGCTTTTGCGTAGTCGTAATCGTGTTCGGCTCGTTCCATCTGGCCTTTTACGGAGTCGATTTCCTTCTTTATGGCCTGCGTGCGGAGAATGGACTGTTTTTCTTCGTCCCACTGGGCTTTGAGCTGCGTTTCTCTTTCTTTTAATTCTTCTTTGTCGGCCGTGATTTTTGCCAGCCGTTCTTTCGATACGTCGTCCGTTTCCTTCATGAGCGACTGTTCTTCAATTTCCAGCTGCATGATCTTGTGGCGCAGTTCGTCGATAGGCGTCGGCATGGATTCAATTTCCGTGCGCAGCTTTGCGGCCGCTTCGTCGACCAGGTCGATGGCTTTATCCGGCAGGAACCGGTCCGAAATGTAGCGGTCCGACAAGACGGCTGCGGCGACCAAGGCTTTATCGCGGATGCGGACGCCGTGATGGATTTCGTACCGTTCTTTCAGGCCGCGCAGGATCGTAATCGTGTCCTCCACGGAAGGCTGGTCGACCATGACGGGCTGGAAGCGCCGTTCCAGGGCGGCGTCTTTTTCGATATACTTCTGGTATTCGTTCAGCGTCGTCGCGCCGATGCAGCGCAGGTCGCCGCGGGCCAGCATGGGCTTGAGCAGGTTGCCGGCGTCCATGGAGCCTTCGGAAGCGCCGGCGCCGACGACGGTGTGGATTTCGTCGATAAACAGGAGAATCTGCCCGTCGGACTTTGCGATTTCATTTAACACGGATTTAAGCCGTTCTTCAAATTCGCCGCGGTATTTGGCTCCGGCAATGAGGGAGCCCATATCCAGAGAGTACAGCGTTTTGTTTTTCAGCGATTCCGGCACGTCGCCGCTGACGATGCGGCGGGCCAGCCCTTCGACGATGGCCGTCTTGCCGACGCCCGGCTCGCCGATGAGGCAGGGGTTGTTTTTCCGCCGCCGCGATAAGATTTCGACAGTGCGGCGGATTTCGTCGTCCCGGCCGATGACCGGGTCGAGTTTGTTTTTCCGCGCTTCCGCCGTCAGGTCGCGGCCGTATTTTTCCAGGGCCTTGTAGTTCCCTTCCGGGTTGTCCGTGCTGACGCTGCTTTTGCGGTTCGTCTTGATGGCCGTCATGATCTTGTTTTTCGTCAGGCCGAATTCGCGGCACAGAGACTGCATGGCGTCGTCGCTTTCTTCGACGATGCCCATGAGCAGATGTTCCGTGCTGATATAATCGTCATGCATGGATTCGGCAAGCTGCTGGGCTTTGCCGATGATGCGGACCAGTTCTGTCGACATGGACATTTTGCTCTGTCCTTTGACGGAAGGAATTTTTTTCAGCAGCTGTTCCAGCCGTGCCTGCAGCATGGGCAGATCGGTGCCGCATTCGGAAAAAATAGTGGCCAGCAGGCCTTCCGGTTCTTTGGCAAGACCCATGAGCATATGAACGGAAGACAGTTCCTGGTTATAATGGAGCGCAGCAATCTGCTGAGCCGTCTGAAACGCATCGATTACTTTCTGCGTGTATTTTTCGTTTCCCATAGTAAGACCTCCTTATCGGCAGGGGTGATGATGGTGTATGTACTGCGGACGGCAGCGGTTCGCCGTTCGTTCAATATCATTATACAATTAAAAGTCAAAAAGTCAATACAACAAAAAGGAAGAAAGAAAATTTTCCGGAAGCGGTCCTGAATGCAGACTCTTGACAAGGATAACTCCCTTTCGTACAATGCCCATATAAGGAAATGCAGAAAGGATAACGCAATGGCGACATACGATGATGTAGACGATATAGCATTCCTGGAAAAGGAAGCGTTCAGCGGCAATACGGAAGCGCAGTGCCGGCTCGGCGACCTGTACTTTTTCGACGGCGCCGACGAAGAACTGCCGAAGGCGTTATACTGGTACGGCATGGCGGCCCGGCGGGGGCACGCCGAAAGCCAGTATAATCTGGCTTATCAATATGAAGAAGGCCTGGGCGTCGAGCAGGACTACGGGCAGGCGCTGTACTGGTACATGCAGGCGGCTATGCAGGCTTACGGCCCGGCGGAAAACAACGTAGGCCATTTTTACGAAATGGGGTACGGCGTGCCCTGCGATTATGTGCGCGCCGCTTTCTGGTATGAACGGGCTGCCGGCCACGGCGATGCCGACGGCCAGTGCAATGCCGGCATTATGTACCAGTTCGGCTATATCGGGGCTCCCGATTACGAAACGGCGGCGTACTGGTACGCCCAGGGCGCCGCGCAGGGAAATGTGATTGCGCAGAACAATCTGGGGTATTTGTATGAAACCGGACGGGGCGTGGAGAAAGACGAGGCGAAGGCGGCGTCTTTGTACGAACAAGCGGCCCGGGCCGGCGACGGGCCGGCGCAGAATAATCTGGGGCAGCTGTACCGGGACGGAAGGGGCGTGCCCCGCGATTTGCCGAAAGCGGCCTATTGGTTTGCCTTATCTGCTGCCAGCGGGTATACGGAAGGCATAAAAAATTACATTCATGCGCTGGAACGGGGCGAAGGCACGGTCAAAGACGAAGCCAAAGCGGCGTATTGGAAAGACGTGCTGAGGGATATACAGGAATGAAGGCACGGCCGGTTCATAGGACAAGAAAATAACAGGTAAAAAGAAACAGGCGCTGACGTATCTATCAGCGCCTGTTTTCCATTGTGGAAACTTCCGGCTAGTGCAGGATGTTGATGAAGATCATGAGGATGGAAGCGTTGACCGGGTCGATAATGAGCGAGCCGATGAGGGGAATGACGAAGAACGCCGCCGGCGCCGGCCCGAACAGTTCCGTCATGGCCGTCATGTTGGCGATGGCGTTGGGCGTGGCTCCCAGGCCGAAGCCGCAGACGCCGGACGACATGACGGCGGCTTCGTAGTTTTTGCCCATGGCTTTAAAGACGATAATATAGGCGAATGCTGCCATGAAAACGGTCTGCGTCAGCAGGAGGACGAGCATGGGAAGAGCCAGGTCGCTGAGCTGCCAGAGCTTCAGGCTCATGAGCACGCACGTCAGGAAAATAGTCAGCCCCAGGTTGCCGAGAACTTCGCTTTCCCGCTGGTAGACAGGATAGATATGCGTAAAATCGGCAATGTTCCGGATGACGGCGGCAACGAGCATGGAGCCGATGTACGCCGGGAAGACGAGGCCGATGCTGACGAAAAAGTCGCTGACCAAGGTACCCAGCCCCATGGCCAGGAAGAGGTGGGCCATGCCGTTCATGAATCGGTGATTGTTGATGGTCTGCCCGATTTTTTGCTCCTGCTTGATGGCCTGGCTGGCTTTTTCCTTGTTTTCCGCGGCAGCTTCCAGCTTTTCGATTTCAGGCTGCGCTGCCTGCGGATCGAGCCGTTCCGTTTCGGCGCTGCTGCGGAGAGCATGTTTTTGGATGAGCCGTTCGCCGACAGGACCGCCGATGAGGCCGCCGGCGACGAGGCCGAACGTTGCGGCGGCAACGGAAATCGTCGTGCCGTTGTCAAGGCCGATTTTTTCCAGTACGGGACCGAAGGCCGCCGACGTGGCGTGGCCGCCTACGAGGGGGATGGAGCCGGTGGCCAGCCCCATGAGGGGATTGAGATCGAAGATGCCGGTCAGGCCGACGCCGATAAGATTTTGACAGATAATCAACACCGTCGTCACAATAGCCATTTTAAAGACCAGGACGCCGCCGCGTTTAATGAGGCTCAGGCTGGCCGTATAGCCGACGCTGGTGAAAAAGAGCATCATGCAGATATTCTGCATCGTCGTGTCCTGCTCGTACGTCCATAGGCCGTTGGTGTACAGGATGCAGTTGACGGCGGCAAACAAAATTCCGCCCACGACGGGAGCGGGAATGCAGTATTTTCGGAGAAATTCAATTTTTATGCGCAGAAATACGCCGATGTAGTAGACGACGACTGCCGCCGCCAACGTTTGGTAAATGTTTAAATTCAGTGATAACGCCATTATCGCAAGACTCCTTTTCCTCTCCGCGGATTCTTATGCTGACACACAAATTTTTACAGCAAAACAGCATTATTATAACAATAAATTGAGCAAAATGCAAATAAAAAATAAGCGGGACTATTGCCGGACGTCTTTGCGGCGGCAAAGTCCGGAAGCCGGGTCGTCCGTTCGGGGCAGGAGGACCGGCGATGTATAATAATCCGTTAATCCGCGCCGGCAGGACGAGCCGTGAAAGCAGAGGGCCTGGAGATCGGTGCTCTTTATATCATAGCGGAGCATCTGCCGGCCGAAGGGCGGAAGTTTTTTTTCGCCGGCCGCGAGTCTGGTAATGACGGGGATGGATTTTTTGGCGTTTTTCAGCAGTTTGGTTCCCGACGGCGAAGCGCCCAGAAGGCGGGCGTACTGCGGTCCGCCGGCATAGGCCTGCTTCATGTGGCGGTCTTGGACGGCCAGGGCCGTATAGGCGCCCATGCGGCACAGGCGGCTGTAGGAGTAGCGCCGCGTTTTCAGCGCCGCCAGCGCTTCGGGCCACGAAGAAGCCGAGGACAGGCACCGGATCCAGCGGTTTTCCAGCCCTTCGGAAAACGCCGGAAGATTCGTCAATTGTTCCGGAACGGCAAGGCGGCTGCCGTATAAAATGAAATCGCCGTACCGCCCGTAATCTGCGCAGCGTCCCTCGGCCATGAGCCTGTCCATGCCGGAGAGGACGAAGGAAGGAACGTAAGGGGCAGCCGCCGACGCCTTACCGGAATCCTTTATGGCGCGGCGGAGAGCCGACGCGCTGGCAAAGATATCCGACGGCCACAGCGGCGCGTCGTGGCTGCCGCGGCGGATGACGGGAATAAATTCCATGGCAGGGGCGTATTGATGGATGGCCTTGACGTATTCTGCGGCCAGAAGGGCGTTCGGAGACGATAAGAGAGCGGCCCGTTCGCCGGAGACGGCTTTTTCGATTTCTCCGGTGATGTACTGCCCGTAGGTGCCTTTGCTTCCGCCGTCCGGCGGCGCAATCGACAGGGCGGCGTCGGCGAGGGCGTGGAAATCGCCGGCCGATCCTTGTTCCACGCCGCAGGCCAGATGGGTGCAGCCAAGCCGTTCCGCCAGGCGGACGGCGCCGGCGGCGAACCCTTCGGCGCTTGACAGGGCGTATAAGGCCGGCAGCTCGACGACGCAGTCGGCGCCGCCGGCAAGGGCCCAGGCGGCGCGGGACCATTTGTCGAATAAAGCCGGCTCGCCGCGCTGGACGAAAGAACCGCTCATGATGACGGCAATGACGGCGCTTTGCCCGAATTTCCGGCGAAGCTGGCGGAGCATGTACTGATGTCCGTTGTGGAAGGGGTTGTATTCTGCAATGACGGCGACGCTGATCATGATATTCTCCTCATCGATGCAATTAAGCGTATATAATATATCTCATTTATTATATACTGTTGGACGGCAGAAAAGAAAGATGCCGGTTTCAAAACGGGGGAAAACTCATTGCGCGCATCATAAGAATTCATAATAGTCTATAGATTTCCCTTTTTATCAAAAGAAGAATATGCTATAATAAAAATAGTCTGGAGAAAGCATAACAGGTGGATATATGATGAAACGATGCAAAATTTTTGCTGCCGCGGCGCTGACGGCGGTCATGGTGCTCGCGGCCGGATGCGGCGGGACGTCGATGGTGGAAGAGTACAGCTTCGGCTATGCGCAGCTCAAAGCCGGCGATTCGGAAGTATACGTGTACGCTCCCTTTGATCTGGCCCATGTCCGGCGGCAGGGAGGAAACGCCATGATGTACATCAACAACGATGCCCACCTGAACCTCATTGCCTTGTCGGAAGCGGCCGGAGACATGACGCCGCGGATGATGGCTGAGCGCGATATTGCCATGCTCGAACAGACGCCGGATATTTCCGATCTGCAAACGAGGATTTCCGAGGCTTCAGTCGGAGGAAGGCCGGCCGTCGAAGGGCTGTATACGTACAGCGAGGCCCTCAACGGTCAGGTATCGCGCCTGGTCCTGCGGAATATCTTCTTTGAAGATAACGGCCAGATTTGGCATGTCATATACATGTACCGTCAAGGCGACGACATGGGAAAAGAGCTGACAGACTATATATTTGGCCGGATACATTAATTACAGAAAATGAAAGAGGGTAAATTGCATGATCGTATTGGTTGTAAACTGCGGAAGCTCGTCCCTGAAATACCAGCTGGTAAACATGGACAACGAAGAAGTCATGGCAAAAGGCGTTGTCGAAAAAATCGGCCTGCCTGATTCGCTCCTGACCCACAAATGGAACGACCAAAAAAAGGAAATTCAGCAGTCTATTCCGGATCACCATGTTGCAGTACAGCTCGTACTGGATATTTTGACCGACGCAGAATGCGGCGTTATCCAATCGATGGGAGAAATCGACGCAGTAGGCCACCGCGTCGTTCACGGCGGCGAAGAATTCGCCTGCTCGACGCTCATTACGGATGAAGTGATGAAAGCCCTGGAAAAATGTTCCGATATGGCTCCGCTCCACAATCCGCCCAACATCATCGGCATCAACGCCTGCAAGGCCATTATGCCCGGCGTTCCCCAGGTAGGCGTCTTCGATACGGCCTTCCACCAAACCATGCCGGCGAAAGCCTTTATGTACGGCCTGCCGTATGAATATTACCAGGAAGACGGCATCCGCCGCTACGGCTTCCACGGCACGAGCCACCGCTATGTAGCCGGCCAGGTTGCCAAGGTTATGGGCGTCCCTGTTGAAAAACTGCGCATCATCAACTGCCATTTGGGCAACGGTTCGTCTCTTGCGGCGATCCAATACGGCAAATGCGTCGATACGACGATGGGCTTTACGCCTCTTGCCGGCGTGCTCATGGGCACGCGCTGCGGCGATATCGATCCGGCTATCGTGATCAATATCATGGAAAAACACAATTTGAGCACGAAAGAAATGGATGCGATCATGAATAAAAAATCCGGCGTTCTGGGCATTTCCGGCGTTTCCAGCGATTTCCGCGATCTCGGCGAAGCGGCGGAGCAGGGCAACGAACGGGCTCAGCTGGCTCTCGATATGTTCCACTACCAGGTGCGCAAGCTGATCGGCTCGCTGGCGGCGGCAATGGGAGGCGTCGACGTCATTACCTTTACGGCCGGCGTCGGCGAAAACGGCATTTCCGACCGCGCGGCGATCTGCGAAGGTCTGGAATACCTGGGCGCAAAGCTCGATCCCGAACGGAACAACGTCCGCGGCCGGGACACGCTTATCAGCACGGACGATTCGACGGTCAAACTGTACGTTATTCCGACGAACGAAGAAATCATGATTGCCCGCGATACGAAAGATATCGTTTCCCAATAAGGAAGCGGTTCGCCGCGGCGTCATAGGCAGGGTGCCGCAGAAGGCACGCGCAAAAAAGCAGGGGCAGGGTGCAGAATAGGGGAGTTTCGATAGAAGCTGCCGGCTATACTGTCCCTGCTCCTATTTTCATGAGGTGAATGCGATGAAGCTTTTGTACTGGGATATAGACGGCACGCTTCTCAATACGGGCCGGGCCGGCCTGTACGCCATCGAAGAAGTATTCCGCGCCATGCAGGGGCCGGACGCGCCGATTCCCCGCATTTCCGCCGGCGGCCGGACGGATAATTATATTTGCCAGCAGCTGCTCTATAAAGTGACGGGAACGATGCCGACGGATGAAGCGGTGCAGCAGTTCTGCCGGGACTACGAGTCGAAGCTCCTGAAATGGCTGAAATTGAAGCAGGAAGAAAGTGTCGTCTTCGAGCCGGTCCGCGATATTTTGGCTTATTTTGACGGGAAAGAAGGGTTCAGGCAGCTGCTCCTTACGGGAAACAGCGCGGAAGGCGCCCGGATGAAGCTGGATTTTTCCGGGTTATCCGGCTATTTTGACTTTGCGCACTCCGGATTTGCCTGCCGGTTTTATTACCGCGACGACTTGGCCCGCCACGCCTACGACATAGCCTGCCGCGCCTGGGGCGGCGCTATCGAGGATATGTTTGTCATCGGCGATACGCCCTACGATATTCAGTGCGGGAAAGCCATCGGCGCCAAGACCGTCGCCGTTGCGACGGGGCAGTATACGTATGAACAGCTGGCGGCGTATGAACCGTGGAAACTCGTCCGCCGTCTTCCCGAACCGGAAGAATTTCTGCGCCTGCTGGAAGAGTAGCGTAAAAATTGGGAGGAAAGGCCATGGCAAAGCGAAAAACGAGGTATGTGTGCTCCGCCTGCGGCGGCGTGTCCGCCCAATGGCTGGGGCGGTGCCCGCAGTGCGGCGAGTACAGTACGCTGACGGAAGAAGAAGTAAGGCCGGAAGAGCCGAAACGGACGGACGCCTTCCGCCGCAGCGGCGCAAGGCCGGCGAAGCTCGGCGACATTGCCCTGGAAGCGATGGCGCGGATCGAAACGGGAATCGGCGAACTGGACCGCGTTCTGGGCGGCGGCATCGTGCCGGGATCGCTGATTCTCCTAAGCGGCGACCCAGGCATCGGCAAATCGACGCTGGTGCTGCAGATTGCCGATGCCGTGTGCCGCCGCAGCGGCGCCGTCCTGTACGGTTCCGGCGAAGAATCGGCCGGGCAGATCAAGGTGCGCGCCCAGCGGCTGGGCATTTCGGCGGCGGAACTGGTCATTCAGGCCGACACGTCTCTCGATGCCGTGCTGGACGAAGCGCAGCGTCTCCGCCCGGCCCTTCTTATCGTCGATTCCATACAGACCGTGTACTGCAGCGGCGCCGACGGCACTCCCGGCAGCGTCGCGCAGATCCGCGAAGGAACGAGACGGCTCATGGAATTTGCCAAGACGGAATCCGTTCCGGTCATCGTCATCGGCCACGTGACGAAAGAAGGGGCCATTGCGGGACCGCGCATGATGGAGCATATGGTAGACGTCGTCCTGTATTTTGAAGGCGAGCGGAATTATCAGTTCCGCGTTCTCCGGGGCATCAAGAACCGCTTCGGCTCGACGAACGAAACGGGGCTGTTTACCATGGGCGAAGGAGGCCTTTCCGAGCTGGCCAATCCGTCCCAATATCTCCTGGCGGAACGGCCGGCCCGCCAGGCCGGTTCGGCCGTGGCGGCCGTCATGGACGGCATGAGGCCGCTGCTGAGCGAAATACAGGCTTTGACGGCCCGTTCCGTCTTTGCCGTGCCGCGCCGGACGGCTTCCGGCATGGATTATAATCGCCTCGTCATTCTGCTGGCCGTGCTGGAAAAAAGAGTGGGCCTTGCTTTGGGAACGCAGGACGTATACGTCAGCAGCGCCGGCGGCCTGCGCATCGCCGAGCCTGCGGCGGACCTTGCCGTCGTCCTTGCCGTCTTTTCCAGCTTCCGAGATACGGCCATGGACAGCGGCACTCTCGTCATGGGGGAAGTCGGGCTGACAGGCGACATACGCCGCGTGCCCCATGCGCTGCGGCGCATCAAAGAAGGCGTCAAGCTGGGATTTACGACGTTTATCATCCCTAAGGGGAACCTGGCTGAAGCCGGGCCTGTTCCCGGCTGCCGCATCATCGGGGCGGCGACGCTGCAGGAGGCCATCGGGGCGGCGTTTGCGGGAAACGCTCCGTAAAGGCCGGAAAAAAACGGGGCAAACTGTTATCTTTTTGTAAAAAAGTTATGACGCCTATGTGATTTTAGTGGTTTATCATAAAAAAATGTGATATAGTTATATAGTTACATAATTATGGTACAGGCAAAGGAGGTGTGTCCAGATGAGCGCGAAAGGCGCAGTGAACAGAAATGACAACAGAAGGGAACGGCGCGCCAAAAAATTCAACGGCGGCAAAGTGACAGACAACATCATGAAAGGCGTCATCATGCTGATCATGGCCGTCATCTGCGTGATGGCAGCCGATCAGATCATAGCGACGCCGTATTTCGGCGCGGAAATTGAAGGAAGGTTCTTCAGCGGCAGCATTTTCGGCATTACGCTGGTTACCGTTGTCGGCTACATAACCGGCATCGTGCTGGGCGTGGCCGTCGGATATGCCTTGTCGCCCTTCATACTTCGGCTGATTTGGAAAGTTATTCACCGCATCGAATCGGGAATGAGCGATTTTGAAAGCCAGGATTTGATTGTCGGGACGCTGGGATTGCTTTTTGGACTTATTATTGCTAATTTAATCGGACTGGCGTTTGCCCGGCTGCCTATTATCGGCGCTTACGGCCCCATTGTGTTCAGCATTATTTTCGGCTATGCCGGCATGAGCATTGCCATGCGCAAGCAAAGCGCCAGTATCAACATTGTTGCGTAGTTCCGCATGGAGCGTCAGAGCAAGGAGAACGGTTCCAAGAAACACTATGCGGAGTTTTCCGGAAAGCTTCTCGATACGAGCTCCATTATCGACGGGCGCATAGCCGAAATCTGCAGCACGGGATTTTTGGAAGGCCCGCTGCTGGTGCCGGTTTTTGTCCTGGAAGAATTGCAGATGATTGCCGATTCGTCAGACCTGCTCAAGCGGAATAAGGGCCGGAGGGGCCTTGATATACTGCAGCAGATGCAGGAAGACAACTACGTGGAAGTCCGCGTCATTAACGATGATTTCAGCGACACGCAGGGCGTCGATTCCAAGCTCGTCCGGCTGGGCCGCCAGATTAACGCCAAAGTCGTCACGAACGATTACAACTTGAATAAAGTGGCGGCTCTTCAGGGCGTCGCCGTCCTGAATATCAACGATCTGGCCAATGCGCTCAAGCCGGCTCACATTCCGGGAGAACAAATGACGGTGCATATCGTCAAGGCCGGAAAAGAAGAGAAACAGGGCGTGGCCTATCTGGACGACGGGACGATGATCGTCGTTGAAAACGGCCATAAATATATAGGGAAAACTGTTTTCGTTACCGTTACGTCCATGCTGCAGACGTCGGCAGGACGCATGATTTTTGTGAAAATTATGGATGAGTAGGTGAAGTTGTTGAAAGTATCTGTTATCATCGTCGCCGCCGGTTCCGGCCGGCGGTTCGGCTATGAGCGGAATAAGCTGTTCTACCCGCTGTGCGGAAAACCGGTGCTGGCTCATACGCTGATGCATGTTTTCGCGGCGTCTTCTGTCGGCGAAGTCGTCATTGTCAATGCCGAGCAGGACCATGACGATATTGCCGCCATCGTCGAGTCGCTCCATCCTTCCGTGCCGGTGCGCTACGCCTTGGGAGGCGCCGAGCGGGCCGATTCCGTGTACAACGGCCTCATGGCTTCCAGCGCCGACGCCGATATCGTCATGGTGCACGACGGATCGAGACCGTTCGCCGGGCCTGAATGGTACGACAATGCCCTGGCAGTCATGGAAAAGGCTTCGGCGGCCGTGTATGCCATTCCCGTCAAGGATACGGTAAAAGAACGGGAAAAAGCCGGCGCGTCGGGGCTCCAGACCGTGCGAACCCTGGACCGCAGCCGCCTCATTGCCGTGCAGACGCCGCAGATCTTTCACAGGGATCTCCTGATAAAAGCCCATGAACACGCCAAAGAGCACGGCATCGCCGCGACGGACGACGCCTCGCTCGTCGAAGCGCTGGGAGAGAAGCTGTACATACTCCAGGGTGACGAGCGCAACCATAAAGTGACGACCATGGACGACGTGCCGATTTTGGAATTTTATATGAACGGTCCGACGGAACACCGCGTCGGCAGCGGGTACGACGTCCATCCCTTGGCAAAAGGGCGCAGGCTGGTTCTCGGCGGCGTGGAAATCCCTTTTGAAAAAGGGCTGGCCGGCCACTCCGATGCCGACGTGCTCATTCACGCCCTCATGGACGCGCTTCTCGGCGCGGCGGGCTTGAAGGATATCGGCACGTATTTTCCCGATACGGACAGTAAATTTAAGAATATATCCAGTTTGCTGCTGCTGAAAAAGGTGCGGCAAATACTGATAGAAAACAGCTGCCGCGTCATCAACGTCGACGTGACGCTCATGGCGCAGCGGCCGAAAATCAAAGCCTTCGTGCCGCGCATGATTGAAAATATTGCGGCGGCCCTGCAGATCGAAGCGGCGGCCGTGTCCGTCAAGGCGACGACGACGGAGCACCTGGGATTCGTCGGCCGCGAAGAAGGGATGGCGGCGCAGGCGGCGGCTATCGTATTGAAATACAGAAATATGTAGGAGGAATCGTTTCATGACACAGGAAGTTCGCGTTCGTTTTGCGCCCAGCCCGACGGGGCCGTTTCATATCGGCGGCGCAAGGTCCGCTTTATTTAACTATTTGGAAGCAAAGCATACGGGCGGAAAATTCATCGTCCGCATTGAAGATACGGACAGGAAGCGCTCGACAAGCGAATCGGAAGAAAACATCAAAGAAGCGCTGAAGTGGCTCGGCATCACGTGGGACGAAGGCATTGACGCCGGCGGCCCCGACGGGCCGTACCGCCAGACCGACCGCCTGCCTATATATCAGAAATATACGGAACAGCTGCTGGCGGAAGGAAAGGCGTACTACTGTTTCTGCACGCCGGAAGAACTGGAAGCGGAAAAACAGGCGCAGATGGATCGCGGCGAAACGCCGGTGTACAGCGGCGCCTGCCGTCATCTGCCGAAGGAAACGGTAGAGCAGTATCTCAAGGAAGGACGGCCTTACGTTATCCGCATTGCGGCGCCGAAAGACGAAACGCTGGAGTTTGACGACCTCGTCCGCGGCCATGTTTCCTTCGATTCCAACAAAGTCGGCGATTTCGTCATCGTCAAGTCCGACGGCATTCCCGTGTACAACTACAGCGTCGTCATCGACGACGCGCTCATGAGGATTACCCACGTCATCCGCGCCGAAGAACACCTGTCCAATACGCCGCGCCAGCTCGTGCTGTACCGCGCTCTCGGCTTTCCCGAACCGGTATTTGCCCACGTATCGCTCATCTTGGGCAGCGACAAGAAAAAGATGAGCAAGCGCCACGGCGCCACTTCGGTCCAGCAGTACCGCGATATGGGGTATCTTCCCGACGCACTCGTCAATTTCCTGGCCCTTCTCGGCTGGACGCCCGACAGCGACCAGGAAATTTTCAGCCGCGAAGAACTGATCCAGCAGTTTACGCTCAGCCGCGTCGCCAAAAATCCCGCCGTCTTCGACATTGAAAAGTTAAACTGGATCAACTTCCACTATATGAAGCAGCTTGATGCCGATCAGCTCCTGGCCCTGTGCCTGCCTCATCTTCAGGCCGCGGGATACGCCTCCGCCGCGCCGGATGAAAAAGAAGCGGCGTGGCTCAGAGAACTGGTCTGGGCCATGCGGGAACACGTGCAGTACGGCGCGCAGATCACCGATGCCGTCAAACTGTTCTTTACCGACGATTTCGCTCCGGAAAACGACGAAGCGGCGGCCGTCCTGGCCGAAGAAACGGCGCCGGCCGTCCTTTCCATGTTCCGCGACGAACTGGCCTCGCTCGACGAGGTGACGGCCGATACGGTGCAGCCGCTTTTCAAAAAGATCCAAAAGGGTCTGAAAGTCAAGGGGAAATTCGTGTATATGCCCATCCGCGTCGCCGTGACGGGCGTCATGCACGGTCCGGACCTCAACGTCATCATTGCGCTTATGGGACGGGATAAAGTATTGGCACGTTTGGCGCAAAGCGGTCTTATCGGCAAATAGGACTTGACAGATTGCCGGTAATTCGTTATGATAAAGAGCACAATGGAAGTATAATAAATGTATTGATATAGTCAGTATCATGAAATGCAATGACCAAAATGATTTGCAGAGGAGCATTACAGAGAGAACAGGCTTGGGCTGAGACCTTGTTTAGATTGCAGAACCTGCAAAGATGCCTTTGCGAGCAGGCCTGGTGAAGGGAGTAATCAGGTCCGGATGCGCCCGTTACGTGCCTTGAGATTATGGCGCTTGCCATAGAAACAGAGTGGAACCGCGGGCCACCGTCTCTGTCTAGGGATGGTGGCTTTTTTGTTTATAACAGGAGGCTTAGCATGAGAGAGTTAAAGGTATATAATACGCTGACCCGTAAAAAAGAAACCTTTGTGCCGCTGACGCCGGGACAGGTGAAGATGTACGTGTGCGGCATTACGCCGTACAACCATTCCCATATGGGCAACGCCCGCCCCTTCGTGACGTGGGACGTCATTAAGCGGTATTTGGAACATTTGGGCTATGAAGTCGTCCATATTCAGAACTTTACCGACGTGGACGACAAGATCATCAACGCCGCCAACGGCGAAGGCGTATCGTGGGATACGATTTCCAACCGGTACATCGCCTCGTACTTCGACGTCATGGACAAGCTGCACGTCCGCCGCGCCGACAAGTACCCCCGCGTGTCCGACCACATGGACGAAATCATCTGCATGATCCAGCGCCTTATCGACAAAGGCTATGCCTATGTCATCGGCCATGACGTCTATTACAGCGTGGAGCAGTTTGCCGGCTACGGCAAATTAAGCGGCCGCACTCTCGACGACATGATGGCCGGCGCCCGCATCGAAATAGATGACCGCAAACACAACCCCATGGATTTTGCGCTGTGGAAAGGAGTAAAACCGGGCGAACCGTCGTGGGACAGCCCGTGGGGGCCGGGCCGTCCGGGCTGGCATATCGAATGTTCGGCCATGAGCAGCAAATACCTCGGCGATACCTTCGATTTCCACGGCGGCGGCAGTGACCTGATTTTCCCTCACCATGAAAACGAAATCGCCCAGTCCGAAGCCAGCAGCGGCGTAAAGCCGATGGTGCGCTACTGGCTCCACAACGGCTTCATTACGATTAACTCCGAAAAAATGAGCAAATCGCTGAATAACTTCTTCCTCGTCAAAGATGTGCTGGCACATTACAGCCCCGATGCGCTGCGGTTCTTCCTCATATCGAACCACTACAGGAGTCCCCTTGATTTCAGCGACGAACGGCTCGAAGAAATGACGCGCAGCCTTGAACGCCTCGGCACGTCCATCGACAACGTCCTGCTTCTGCTGGACATGCCGTCCGGCGCCCGATCGGATGAAGCGGCAGCGCTGCTGGAAGACGCCAAAGCCAATGAAGAAGCCTTTGAAGAAGCCATGTGCGACGACTTCAACACGGCTCTTGCCAGCGCGGCCATGTTCGATTTGGCGAAGAAAGTCAATATTTACAAAGACGCCGTCGTCAACAACGGCGTGCCTGCCGATTCGTCGGTTCTGTCGGAAGTAAAGCGCATCTTCAAGACGATGACGGATATTCTGGGCATCCTGGAAGAACGGTGGAGCGGCCGGCAGAGCGGCGCCAGCAGCCAGGACTACAATGACTTGATGGACGCCATCCTGGCCATCCGCCAGGAATGCCGGAACCAGAAGCAGTACGCCCTGGCCGACGCCATCCGCGATAAATTGGCGGCTCTCGGCATTACGATCGAAGATTCGCCGCAGGGAGCTCGTTGGAAAAAGTGAAATTCAAACAACTTCTGGCCGTGAAACAGCGGGCCTACGAGGCTTTTGCCGAAGGGCGGCGCCTTTCCGTGCCCGATTTGGAAGCGGCGCAGCTCGATCCCATATCGCTGGCTTTTGCCGGCGATGCCTATTACGCCTTGTACCTGCGCCTGCGCCTTATCGGCACGGGCATTCCGAACGTGCAGATACTCCATCTGCTGGCGGCGGA
The DNA here is from genome assembly GCA_964507845.1 of uncultured Megasphaera sp. Lineage (GTDB taxonomy): Bacteria > Bacillota > Negativicutes > Veillonellales > Megasphaeraceae > Megasphaera. The sequence goes on along the minus strand of CAZDQW010000024.1, from coordinate 7,343 downwards.
ATTCGTGTCGGCCAAAGCCCAGGCCTATGTGTACCGCTGTATCAGAGAACGGCTGAACGACGAAGAAAAAAGCGTCTGCCAGCGGGCGCGGAACGCTTACTCCCAGGTGCCGAAAAGCGCGTCGGCCGCCGAGTATCACGACAGCACGGCTCTGGAAGCCCTCATCGGTTATTTGCTGATAGCCGGGAAAAAGGAACGCCTCGATGAAGTGATGACGTGGGTGTACGCCCATACGAAAGAATACTGCGCGGAAAAACACCCCCATACATAAGGAGCAGCCATGAGCAGGGAACGTATCATTACGGGCCGCAACAGCGTGACGGAAGCGCTGCGGGCAGGACGGCCCATTATTAAAGTATATATTGCCGCCGGAAACGATGCGCCGCCGCTGCGGCGCATCCGGGAACTGGCCGGCGGGCGGGATATTGCCGTCGAATGCGTGCCGGCGCGGGAGCTGGACCGCATTGCCGCAGGCAGCCGCCACCAGGGCGTTGCCGCTCTTGCCGAGCCGTTTGCCTTCTCTGACCTGACGGACGTGCTGGCGCAGGCCGCCGAAGCGGGCAGGACGCCGTTTTTGGTCCTTCTGGACGGCATCGAGGACGTCCACAACGTCGGCGCCATTATCCGCACGGCCGAATGCGCCGGCGCCGACGCTGTGCTGCTGCCGAAGCGGCGCAGCGCGCCGGTCAACGAGACCGTAGGCAGGACGTCGGCCGGCGCCGTCGAATACATGCCGGTCGTGCAGATCGGCAACGTCACGCAGACCTTGAAAAAACTGCAGAAACGGGGGTTCTGGGTCATCGGCGCCGATATGGACGGCACGTGCGATTACTTCCACAGTTCTCTGACGGAACCGGTCGTCCTCGTCGTCGGCAGCGAAGGCCGGGGCATTTCCCATCTCGTCAGGGAAACGTGCGACGTTCTCGTGCAGATCCCCATGTTCGGCCGCGTCAATTCCCTGAACGCATCTGTTGCGGCGGCGCTGCTTATGTATGAAGTGGTGCGTCAGCGTCAGGCGGTGGCGCCATGAAAGATTTGCTCATCGTCGACGGCTACAACATTATTTTTGCCTGGGACGAGCTGAAAAAACTGGCCGTCCAGTCGCTGGAGCACGCCCGGGCCAGACTGACGGATACGCTTGTAAGCTACGGCAAAGCCAGAGGTCTTAAGCTGATCATCGTCTTTGACGCCATGTATACGGAAGAGGCGGAAAAAAGCACGAACATCGGCGGCGACTGTCAGGTCATCTTTACGGATAAGGAAGAAACGGCGGACAGCCGCATCGAACGGCTGGTGTACGAGCACCGCGGCGAAAAGCGCATCATCTACGTGGCCACGTCCGACGGATCGGAGCAGATCCAGGTGCTCGGCACAGGCGCGTACCGCATGCCGGCGCGGGAACTGGCCGAAGACGTGGCGCGCGTGAAAAAGGAAACGGCGGCGTACGACCACCGCAACGTGCTGAAAAGCGGCGGCAGCCGCAGCGAAGTAGCCTGCCGCGTCCGCAACGAGGACGTGCTGGAAAAATTAGAAAAGATTCGCAGATCGAAATAGCAGAGGTATAGTATATGCAGGCAGAAATGCGGAAGCGCGTTCCTCGGGAACGCAGATTCGAAGAAATGAGCGATGAAGAAATCGTGCAGCTGGCTCAGCAGAACGAAGACGGCGGAGCGATGGATTACATTGTCAATAAATACCGCAATTTCGTAAAATCCAAAGCCCGCACGTATTTTCTGGTCGGCGCCGACCGGGACGACATCATCCAGGAAGGGATGATCGGCCTGTATAAAGCGACCCGTGATTTCCGCGGCGATAAGCTGGCTTCTTTCCGGGCCTTTGCCGAATTGTGCATTACGAGGCAGATCATTACGGCCATCAAGACGGCGACGCGGCAGAAGCATATTCCCCTCAATTCCTACGTGTCACTCAACAAGCCGATTTACGAAGACGAATCGGACCGGACGCTGCAGGACATCCTTTCGGGCCTCCGCGTCAGCGACCCGGAAGAACTGGTCATCAGCCGGGAAGAATTTGCCGATATCGAGCTGAAAATGAACGAAATCCTCAGCGACCTGGAGTGGCAGGTCCTGACGGCGTACCTGGAAGGCAAGTCGTACAACGAAATGTCGAAGGAGCTGCACCGCCGCGTCAAATCCATCGACAACGCCCTGCAGCGGGTCAAGCGCAAGCTGGAGCGGTATTTGGAAAAAAGAGACGGGGAAAATAAGCCCCTGTCTATTGATAGAAAAGGCAAATAAGTGTACAATGATACTCGTAGCGTCATAAATAAGGAGGAGTACCGTGATTACTGCATTGGAAATATTGGTCGTCATTTTGTCGCTGGTCCTCATCGGCGTCGTCGTGGCGCAGAAGAGCAAGACCCAGGGAATGGGAGCCGGCTTCGGCGGCGGTGCGGAAGACTTGTTCGGAAGCAGGGCCCGGGGCATGGACGCGCTGCTGTCGAAAGTGACCATCATCGTATCGGTCGCCTTTGCCGTCGCAACGCTGATTTTGGGCAGAATGATGAATACATTTTAATCTGTTTTTGCAGCCTGCGCTTCGCCGCAGGCTTTTTTCGCGCGCCAGCGCAGGAGGTGGCGGAGAAAGATGAACTTGCGCCTTTCTCATGATATAATAGAATTAAGCCATATAGATCCGGCCGGCGTGACCGTAGAGGACTGCGCCGAGCGTCTCTGCCTCACGGGGCCGGAACTGAACGATTTATTTGAAACCTTTGAGGAAATGATAAGGAGTGGAATGCTCATGAAAGCGGCAGGAGACCGGTACACGGCGTCAAAAAGCTCCCGGGAAATCACCGGCATCTATAAAGGATATACGGCGTCCTTCGGCTTCGTCCTTTGCGGCGATATGCAGGACGACATTTACATTGCCGAGCAGCACCGCCATACGGCGATGAACAATGACAAAGTGGCCGTGCAGATCATACAGGGCGAGCGGAGCCGCCATAAGCGGGAAGGAGAGATCGTGCGCATCATCGAGCGGGCGAATAAGACGCTGGTCGGCACGTTTGAGCGGGAACAACGCTGCGGATTTGTCCGGCCCGACGATGAACGCATACGCGAAGATATTTACATCCCCCTCGACAAGACGGGCGGCGCCAGAAGCGGCGCCCGCGTCGTCGCGGCTATTACGAAATGGCCCGGCGAAGGCAGAAAGGCCGAAGGGGAAGTGACGGAGCTTTTGGGCTACGACGGCGACAAGGATCTGGACGTCAAAGTTATCATGGCCCGGCACGGACTGCCCTTTTCCTTTCCCGAAGCGGTGCAGGCCGAAGCGTCCGCCGTCGACAGGACCGTCGTCATGGAAGACGGGCGGCGCGACTACCGGGACCGTCCTCTCATTACCATCGACGGCGAAGACGCCAAAGACCTGGACGATGCCGTCGACGCCGTGCGCCTTCCTAACGGCAATTTCCGCCTGGGTGTATACATCGCCGACGTCAGCTATTACGTCCGGCCCCATACGATGCTCGATGCCGAAGCCTACGAGCGGGGCACGAGCGTGTACCTCGTCGACAGGGTGATTCCCATGCTGCCGCCGGTCCTGTCCAACGACGTATGCAGCCTGAACGCCGGGGAAGACCGGTATGCCATGACCTGCGTCATGGAAATCGACGGCAGCGGTGCCGTCGTCTCCGCCGACATCGGCCCTGCCGTCATCTGCGTCAAGCGGCGGTGCAGTTACGACGAAGTAAGAAAAGCCCTCGTCGACGGCATCGTGCCCGACGACCTGGAGCCTTTCCTGCCCATGCTGAAAGACCTGCAGGACCTGTCCGGCGTGCTGAAAAACATGCGGCTGCGCCGCGGCGCGATTGACTTTGATTTTCCGGAATATAAAGTCATCCTCGACGAAGAAGGGAAGCCCCTCAGGCTGGAAAAACGGGAGCGGTCCGTCGCCGAGCAGATCATCGAAGAATGTATGCTCATTGCCAACGAAACGGTGGCGGCCTATTTGCGGGACAGCGAAAATCCTTCGGTGTACCGCGTCCATGAGCTCCCCGAAGAAGACCGCCTCGCCATGATGCGCACCGTCTTATCGGCCTTCGACCTGTCCGTGCCGTCAGGGAGCGATGTGAAGCCTGCCGATTTCCAGGCATTGCTGGCGCAGTCGAAAGGCACCGATGCCGAGCTCGTCGTCCAGACCGTCGCCCTGCGGTCCATGCAGCAGGCGCGGTACGCCTCGGACAATGCCGGCCATTTCGGCCTGGCTTCGCCGTGCTATACTCATTTTACGTCGCCCATCCGCCGTTATCCCGACCTCATGGTGCACCGCCTTATCCGGCAGTACCAGAGCCGGGGGAAACTCGGCCAGGAAGAAGCCCTGCAGTCCCTGCCGTACCTTACGGCCGCTGCCGACCATGCGAGCCAGCGGGAACGCGCCGCCGTCGAAGCGGAACGGGAAACGGACGACTTGAAAAAAACGCAGTACATGGCGCCCTTTATCGGCCAGCCTTTTAAGGCCCGCGTGACGGGCATTACGTCTTTCGGCCTGTTCGTAGGCCTGGACAACGGCATCGAAGGGCTGATCCATCTGTCCCTGCTGACGGACGACGATTACGAATTCGACGAAGCCACGTATACGATGCGGGGCCGCTTAGGCGGCAAGGTGATCCGTCTCGGCGACGCCATGGACGTGACGCTGGCGAAGGTAAACGTGGAAAAATGCGAAATCGACTTTGCCCCCGGCGTTATCGGCTCCCTGGAAGAACTGCATCAGATTCTGGCGGCAGGCGCCGGCCGGCGGTATAAAAAAGGAAGCCGCGGCGGCTCCGGAACCGTGTCCAAGGAAAACTGGTTTGCCCAGGCCGCGCCGTCGAAGAAAAAGAAAGAGAAAAAAGGCAGGAAGAGCAAGAAAGATAAGAAGAAGAGCCGTAAAAAAGCCAAGGGCCGCAAGAGAAAGAAGGCCGGGAAAAAGTAGGAGGAAACGACTGTGGCACAACCATCAGGCGGCGTGAAATACATTGCAGACAACCGCAAGGCACGCCATGATTATTTCATTCACGAAACATACGAAGCCGGCATTGCCTTGACGGGGACGGAAGTCAAGTCGGTGCGTCAGGGCAAAGTCAACCTCAAGGACTCTTTCTGCCGGATTACGGACGGCGAAGTGTTCCTTGTCGGAATGCATATCAGCCCCTACGAGCAGGGGAACCGCTTCAACCACGACCCGCTCCGCACGCGCAAGCTGCTTCTCCATAAATACGAAATACTGAAATTGCTGGGGAAGATCAAGGAAAAAGGATATACCCTCATTCCGCTGAACCTGTATTTTAAGCGCGGCAACGTAAAAGCAACCCTTGCCCTCGTCACGGGGAAAAAGCTGTACGACAAGCGGCAGGCCCTGGCGGAAAAAGAAGCGAAGCGGGACATCGAGCGGCGCATGAAGGAACGCCGGCAGTAAGTAAAACAAGTTAAAACGGACGAAGAAACTTTCCCTATCGCCATAAGGCGGTGCGGAAAGTTTTTTTTGCATATGCGGCTTACCGGCGCGGCGGCGCGTAGTTACGGAGACTTTTATGGACAAAGAGGGGAAAAGGTCTGTTTTTTCTGACAGATGGACAGCAAAGAAGCATTTGCTGTGAAAAATGGATAATTTAACGTAAAAACAGATAAATTATCATGTTCTGACGAGAAAGACAGGGGCAGTACGGCTGTATATGGTGGGTGGATGCAGCAGCGGCGTGTATGGCAGTATATACAAAAGAGACAGGGGGTATTGACAGGTGCTGTCTGTGGGGAATCACATGGCAAAAAATGAATAAAAATAAATTTTTTAACAAAATATAGGACACCGTTTTTATCATGTTTTATACCCCCCCCCATTGAGCGTGAAAACAGTGAGAATACAAGCCGTTTCCGGCGGAACGCCTTGTGATCACCACAGATTTCCCAGGGATTTTGCGCGTCGTATTTATAATGATTTCCTTATATTTATGCGCATGAGGATGTTGCAAAAACGTTTTTCTTGTGGTAAATTAAATAGTATCAAAAGGAGGTGAATGGTCATGTTCTCTGGCTGGTTCTGTGCATTCAGCAGTATTAACCTATTCCATATCATAAACGCTGATATATATACTGGGGGGGGGGGTATAATTGGGTAACGTTTCATACCTCCTGCGGGCATTTTTCTGCTCTCATGACGTTCATCAGGGGATTCGTGCGCCTCGCCGCAGGCGGCGTGTTTTTCAGACAGCATAGGTGTATGCTGTCTTTTTTGCGTGCTTTTTTTCTTCCATCAGGACGGCCGGGGAACATAGGGCTGTCTGATGAAACGGCAGGTAGTTTGTCTTGTATGCGGGTCTGAGTTTACTGCCGACAGGGTCACGCAGAAGTACTGCAGCCCCGCTTGCCGTCGATATGCCCACCGCCACGGGATGAACGACCACAAGCATTCTTCCCGGAAGAAAGAAGCGCTGCGCACCTTCCGCTGCCTGAAGTGCCGTAAAAAAGTGCGCGTGACGGAACGGGGCGACAGGCGGACGAAGTTCTGCTCGTCTCACTGCGAGCGGCTGTACTGGAAACATTCCAGGCACGTGGCGCCTGCCGTTATCCGCCGGTCTTTTACGTGCCGGAACTGCGGCAGACTCGTGGAAGTCACGGAAGCCCGGGACAGGCGGACCGTCTTCTGCGGAACAACGTGCAGGATACGGTGGTTATCCCGCTTCCGCAGCGTGCCGAAGGAACGGGACCGACAAGGCGGCGCCAGCCCGGACGGGAGGCGCAGCATGGCAAAGTTCATGATCCGCGCGCCGACCGGCCGCACAGGACATGGGGAAACAGGAACTGCGGAAAGCCCGCCGTTCCCGGCAGCCGATGAAACATAGCGGCAGCCGTCCCGGACAGGCATTTCCGCTGCGCTGTCCGAAAAATGAGAACAAAGGAGATATTAGTATGAAACAAGTAAAATCGAAAAAAGCAACAGCCGTCTTAGCGGCATTTATGCTGACTATGGGCGTCAGCTGTGTCGGTGCAGCTAGTTTAACGTCAACAGGCTCAGCTGATTGGTGGGGTAACGTATATGTTAGTGCGGACGGTGAAGATGTTGCCGCTTCCTTAGAAGGACAGGATTTAGGCGTAAACTCGGTAACAGCTAACGAAGTAGTTGGTACTACGATTGAAAATGCAACCGGAACGTTTACTGTCGGTGAATATGGTGAAGTAACCGTAGGAAGCATCACTGATGGACATGGCTTTAGCGTCAACGACGGCAACTTGGAAGCCAATACGGTAACTGCCGATACGATTACTGTGACTAATGGCAATGAAACAACATTCCAAGTAACGGCAAACGGCGATTTAACGGCCAGCACGGTAACAGCTGAT
>CAZDQW010000023.1:0-25520 GCA_964507845.1 uncultured Megasphaera sp. | reverse complement strand
CCGCCTGAACCTATTGCCGTGTCCGTTGTTTACGAAGATGAATACCTGCTCATTGTAGATAAGCCGGCAGGATTGCTCATGCATCCGACGTCGTCCGTCCGAAGCGGCACCTTAGCGAATGCCATTGCATATCATTACAAGCAAACCGGCCAGCATTGTTCTTATCATCCCATGCACCGTCTGGACAAAAATACATCCGGCCTGTGCATGATCGCCAAAGAACCGCAGGTTCAATCGCTGTTTGCCAAAAAGGGCCTTGATTATAAAAGATTATATATTGCTTTGACAGAAGGTTTTTTCCCCAGCATATTAGCGACGGTCCGCAGTCCTATTTCCCGTTGTCCTGACAGCATTATTACCCGCCGCGTCGCCGCCGGCGGAAAACCGGCGCAGACAGATTTTACCCGTCTTGCCGCCGGAGCAGCGTATAGTTTAGTAAAAATACGTTTGCACACAGGCCGTACCCACCAAATCCGCGTACACAGTGCCTACTTAGGCTGTCCCCTCATCGGCGACGATTTGTACGGCGGTTCGCGGAAACTCATGCAGCGGCAAGCACTGCACGCCTATGCGATGGAATGTACCCATCCCATAACGGGCAGACACATTTTGGTTAATTCCCCCCTCCCTGCCGATATGGCGCAGCTTGTCGCACAGGCCGGTTGGAATTACATATATTAAAACTTCATTAAATTTATTTTTTAGGAGGTATATCTATGCCATTAGTGGGAACCAAAGAAATGTTTAAAAAAGCGTATGAAGGTCATTACGCAATTGGCGCATTCAACATCAATAATATGGAAATCATCCAAGGGGTAACGGAAGCCGCTGCAGAACTGAAATCACCGATTATCCTTCAAGCTTCGGCCGGCGCCAGAAAATATGCTAAACCAGCTTATTTGAAACATCTTGTCGAAGCAGCTTTGGAAACAAACGACTTGCCTATTGCGCTGCACCTGGACCACGGCGCCGATTTTGAAACGTGCAAAGACTGCATTGACGGCGGATTTACATCAGTTATGATCGATGGTTCCAAATACTCGTTTGAAGAAAACATTGCCCTGACAAAAAAAGTCGTTGAATATGCCCATGCTCACGGCGTCGTCGTAGAAGGTGAATTGGGCCAGCTCGCAGGTATTGAAGATGAGGTAAAAGTAGAAGCGCATGAAGCTTCCTACACGCGCCCTGAAGAAGTCGAAGAATTTGTAACCCGTACAGGCGTTGATTCTCTGGCCATCGCCATCGGGACAAGCCATGGCGCCTATAAATTCAAACCGGAACAATGCACGCGCAACGAACAGGGCGTTTTGGTTCCGCCGACGCTGCGCTTCGATATTCTTGAAGAAGTTTCAAAACGGCTGCCCGGTTTCCCTATCGTCCTCCACGGAGCCTCCTCAGTCGTTCCTGAATTCGTTAACATTATCAATGCCAACGGCGGCAACTTGGCCGACGCCATCGGCATACCGGAAGATCAGCTTCGTAAAGCCGCATCCCTGTCCGTATGCAAAATTAACATCGACTCGGATCTGCGCCTCGGCTTGACCGCCGGCATTCGTCAGCACATGGCAGCTCATCCGGATCATTTTGATCCTCGTCAGTACTTGACAGACGGCCGTCAATTTATCCATGATATCGTTGTTCACAAAATCAAATTTGTCCTCGGTTCGGAAGATAAAATATAGGGATTTTGTAAAACAGCATATTGATTTTTATCCTTCCCTATGATACAATGTTTTATAGTGTTCTTGTAAATTAGGGAGGTGAATCAATTGCCGCAAATTAAATCCAACATCAAATCGATGGAAAAAGACGCCGCTCGTCATGCAGCTAACGCCAGAGTAAAATCTTCTGTCCATACTGCAATCCGCCGCACGACGGAAGCTATTGCTGTAGGCGATACTGACGCTGTAAAGAAAGCCTTTGATAAAGCAAGCAGTGTAATCGATAGCGCCGCTCAGAAAGGCGTTCTTCATACAAATAATGCCGCTCGTAAAAAGTCCCGCCTGGCTGCCAAAGTCAATGCGATGGGAAAATAATTCAAACAGATGACAAGGCCCGCCGGTTGCGACGGGTCTTGTTTTATATATACCAGGAGACGTTATGCTTTTCCCGACGATTTTGCAGTTAAAACATTTTCTCATCTTATTCTTTCCGCTGCTGCTTACGCAAATCGCCCAAATCGGTACCAGTATATTCAGCAGTATTTTCAGCGGTCAGGCCGGAACGATCGATTTAGCAGGCGTCGCCGTTGCCGTTAATATTTGGATACCCATATTTTCCGGAATCTGCGGTCTTTTTTTCGGCGTATCGCCGATTATCGCCCAGCTGAGAGGCGCAAAAAAAGACAGCCGTATTCCTATGTATGTTGCGCAAAGTCTATACATTGCCGTTTTTTTTACGGTTATCTGCATTGCTGCCGGCTATGTATGTCTTCCTGCCTTTCTCGACTTCATGAAACTTGAACCGGCAGTTCATCAAATAGCCGGCGAATACCTCATCGCCTTATCTTTTGGCATTCTACCGATATTTCTGCTGGCAACGCTGCGCTACATCGTCGATGCTCATGGAATGACACATATTTCCATGGCTATCCTCCTTATGAATATGCTTCTTACCGTCGTTTTGTTCCGGCTTCTTATTTTCGGCGGCTTAGGAATAAAAGCAATGGGCGGCGTAGGCACGGGCTATGCCATTACGATTGCTTCATGGATCGCTTTTTTTATTTTTGCCGCCGTCATTCAATGGAAGGAGCCGTTCCGCTCCTATCATATCTGGACAAAACTCCGGCCGTTTAACTGGACTCACTGCCGCCAGCAGCTTCAGCTCGGCATTCCTATCTTTATTGCCGTATTTTGTGAAACAAGTTTATTCAGCATCGTCGGCCTGCTCATGGCCGAATTCGGCACCTTGTACTTGGCAGCCAATCAGGCGGCTATCAGTTATGCTTCGCTGACTTATACGCTGCCGTGGAGCATCAGTCTTACGGCAACTATCGTTATCGGCTATGAAGTCGGCGCTAAAAATTACGCCGCAGCCAGGCAGTACGCTTTCTTATGTCAAGCGACTGCCTTTGCCATCGCGGCCTTAACGCTGTCGGCAACGTATCTTTTTCTTGAACCGATCAGCAGCGTTTTTACTAATGAAACGGAGACCTTCAACGCCATCTGCAAGTTTCTAATCTATGCCATGGCCTTTTGTTTTTTTGATGCTGCCGGAACACCTGTTCAGGGGATTCTGCGCGGGTACAAGGATGTTAAAATTATTACCTGCATCGCCTTTGTTACGTATTGGCTCATCAGCATTCCTCTTGGATATGCCTGCGCTCATTTTACATCATACGGGCCGTACGGTTACTGGCTCAGCCTCGTCATCGCCTTGATCATCAACGCCGGCGCGCTGAACTTCCGCCTATGGCGCCACACTGCATTTCAACAATAAGGAGTGATTATATTGCCGTCTGTCGAACAATTAATGGCGTATGCCAATGTGTTATTAAAAAAAGGAATTCACATTCAAAAAGATCAAATTCTTGTCGTAAACGCTCCCGTAGAATCTTCCGAATTCGTTACGATTCTAACAAAAGCAGCCTATGCATGCGGCGCCGCGCAAGTCATTCTTAACTGGCGGTGCGACGACATAACACGGCTGCGTTATGAATGCGAAACACAGGAACAATTTGAGACATTTCCAAACTGGCGGCGCGATTTCAGCCTTTATTATTACGAAAAAGGCGCGGCTTTTTTAAGCTTGGTTTCGGCTAATCCCTATCTCATGGAAGGGGTTGACGCAAAAAAAATTTTTTCCTGGCAGAAAGTCCAAAATACGGCGTTAAAAGAATATATTGACGGTATGATGGCTTCAAAAACAACATGGCTCGTCGCCGCCGTTCCCAGTACGGTCTGGGCCCGTCTTCTCTATCCCGATGCACCTGCCGAAAAAGCCTATGAAATGCTGTGGAAGCAGATTCTCCAATCGTCCCGCGCCGACGGGGCTGACCCGATAGCCGATTGGAACGCCCATTTATCGGCACTTGCCGAACGGCGCCGCTGGCTGACCAATCACCACTTTGCCAGTCTTCATTTCTGCAACTCTCTGGGCACAGATCTAACAGTTAACCTTCCGGCCAATCATATCTGGCAAGGCGGGGAAGAGCAAACTTCCTCGGGAATTCCGTTCAACGCCAACATCCCGACCGAAGAAGTATATTCCGCACCGCAAGCCGACGGGGTAGACGGCATCGTGTATAATACAAAGCCTCTTATTTATAACGGCAATCTTATCGACAACTTCCATCTCGTGTTTAAGAACGGTTCCGTTACAGAAGCCTCTGCTGAAATCGGAAACGACATCCTGCAAAAACTCCTTTCCATTGACAGCGGCGCCTGCCGCCTTGGCGAAGTAGCCCTTATTCCCTACCATTCGCCGATTTCGTTATCAAATATTTTATTTTATGAAACATTATTTGACGAAAACGCTTCATGCCATTTAGCGTTAGGCGCCGCGTATCCCACTTGTCTTTCCGGCGGCGCCGCTATGACGAAAGAAGAAATTTGCCGCGCAGGCTTGAATGATTCCATGATTCATGTAGATTTCATGATAGGCTCCAAAGATCTGTCCATTACCGGCCGGCTGTCTAACGGAACGGAAATTCCTGTTTTTATCAATGGGGATTGGGCTGATTAACCGCTGCTTTCCGCCAAGAACTCTTTTTCATTATATGAAAAAATACATATCCATAGATGCCTCCACCATATCGCGGAGGCATCTATTTGTTTTCAATATGACATTTTCTTTAATTCATTTCTCGTTTATATACTGCACCGGAATTCCTTATCATTTTATTGAGAAAAACAGTTTATGATCTTCTCCTCTGCCGCCGTAAGCTTGCGCAATTTTCAGTACACAGAAATTCTTTCCCATATCTGACCCTTCTCCTTTTTCAATATATTCCTGCCGCTTAATTTCCTGGAAACAGCGCATAAAAAAACCTCCTTACTCGGAATGTCCCGTAAGGAGGGTTTCTATCAGGATATCATTTACATAGTCTCGTATAAATCAATGGTACGTTCTACAAATCTTTTATATTGTTCGTACTTTTGATGAATGTCCTTATACGTAAACTGGCGGTAAATAGGCGATTTTTTTACTAATTCAAAAGACGCCTGAAAGCATTTGACAAGGATCTTGCTGGAAATAATATAAAATGGCTTAACCTCTTTACCAATATATTGAGGGTTTTTCTTAAAAAAAGCAACCTCATAATTGGAATAATAGGATAAATTGGATACTCGATATTTCGTTGTTTCCATAGAATCCTGCAAAACTCCAATTGTAATGTTGGGGTTTCGCCGCATTTCTTCAAGAACATGTTTTAAATGGATTTTCCGATAAGTCGCTTTCATTTTGTATTCCATATCGGTGAAAAGCATATTGCCGGTTTCAATATACCGTATAATGGATGTCATAGGCAGCATGAATTCTACGTTGCTTGTACTCAATAATTCATCCCACATAATCTGCAGCTGTCCGATCTGCCTTATAACTTGCTTTGATGCATTGATTTTTTTCAGGAAATCATCAATGGCTTGGATCGGCAACAGGAAGTCAAAACCGTTTGTCAAAAAGAAGAAATACCGGTTTGATGAATAAAAGGCCGTCCTGAATCCGATATCTTGAATACCTAATTGTTTGGCCGGCGCAAGAACCGCTTGTTGCTGATTCGTAAAACAAACATAAAAACGATTGTAAATATCCTGTACCAATGCGGAATCCGAAATATATGTACAAATACCTATGCCATTTTTTCCCTGCAGGGAATATTGGATAACAAATTCGTTCTCCATGATAATGGTATTTCCCCGCTTAATAAGTTCGGAATCATATAAGTTAAAGTCACAATGCAGAAGACTTTCCAAAACGTCATATAATTTCTTAGTATACTTCGGATTTTCCGTGAGTTTCTGCAAAGTAATGCCGGCATAAACAGTAACGTGCGGCGCTGAGTCTCCTTCGACCTTTAGGCATTTCCAAAAGTCGATATCAATAAGATCGCAAAAATCCCCTAAAATCAGGATATTGCACTCGCCTTGATTCTGACTGAGTTTTTCTTTAAACAGGTTATAAATAAATAACACTGTATCGTGATTTCCCGTAATGACTTTGGTCGTTCCCATATTATCCAATCTATGGCTGTTGCTGGTTCGCAGGGAATAGCGGTACGCAGCACATAGATACTGCAATAATTCAAATTCAAGATTAGGCGTATTTTCCGGCAAAGTCAAAAATGAGCATAATTCCTGACGTTTTCCGGATGCAATCGCCGCGTCCGTAAAATATTTCGCCAGCTTTTCATTTATCTGTTCAATGTATTTTGTCGCCGGAAGTTTAACGCCGTTAATCCATTTGCTGATGTAAGAAACATCGTATCCTGTAATATTAGCTAATATCAGGTTTTTTGTTGCCGTCATCGAAAGCAATCGCTTCAATGCAACCGCATATTCTTCCGATACCAAGCACATCTTCCTTTCTGCTTAAAATCATGATATTATGCTATCATGATTCTTTATTTATTACAAGAACACCGTTATATTTATTCAATGAAAATAAATTCTTTATTTTCATAAAAAAAGCCGTCTTCCTTTTTCTCCTGCATGAATGGAGAAAATATAAAAGAGAAAGACGGCTTTTTTTATGTTTTATAAGGATTGTACTATATTTATGTTACTGTATAATGAATATTTTTCACAATCAGCATTTAGCCAGAATATGTTTGGCACGGATATACTCATCAATGCCGGCTGCTACTTTTTTTCCTTCCCGCATGGCTAATACGACAGTAGCCGGTTTATGCACGCCGTCACCGGCGGCAAATACACCGGCTTTACTCGTCATCCCATAGGGAATTTCCTGTGCCGCAATATATCCATCGTCGTTTGCTTTTATTCCAAACTGACGAATGCAATCCAGTTCAGGCCGGTTTCCGATCGCTGCAATAATTTTATTCGCCGGGACAACGCCGAATTCGCCTGTCGGCACCATTGTTGCATCTTCCAAAATCTGTTGTTTTTCATATTTCAATCCTTCAACATGATCTGTCCCGACAACAGCCTTCGGCGCCGAGTAAAATTTAAATGCCACCCCATCGGCTTTTGCCGCTTCATATTCAGAAGGAAGGCATTTCATATTCTTCTCAGCTCTTCGATACACGATGGTTACCTTAGCCTTCAGCCGCAGCGCCGTCCGCGCAGCATCGATAGCAACATTGCCGGCGCCGACAACGATAACGTTATCCCCCGGCTGAATAGGCAGCTCTTCTGGCTTTGCCTCGCCAAGCTGTACCTGCAGCACTTGAGTCAGAAAATGCTGTGCGTCTACTACGCCTTCAACTTCATCATTTTCAACGCCTAAATTCCACCCTAACGGCGTGCCTGTTGCCAAAAATACAGCTTCATATCCTTCGGCAAATAGCTCCTCCAGACTTTTATCCGACCCTATTTTGGTATTAAAGTGAAATTCTGCCCCAAGTTGTTTCAAGTATTCAATTTCCCGGTAAACATATTTTTTATGCAGCCGGAACGCCGGAATGCCATACATCAGCATTCCTCCCGGTTCGGAGGCGCTTTCAAAAACCGAAACATGATACTGCCGGTTTATGAGCTCATGAGCTGCGGCTAAACCTGCCGGCCCGCTGCCGACGACTGCTACGTTGGCAATCGAAGCCGCTTGTTTCTTCGGAATCGGCAGGAGATCTCCCTGAAAACACATATCTGCAACGAAGCGTTCTAATTTACCGATTTCAATATGCTTGCCCCGCTTCCCTAATACGCACGATCCTTCACACTGCTTTTCCCAAGGGCACACACGGCCGCAAATTCCCGGCAAATAACTGTTTTTTCTAATATGTTCCGCGGCTTCTCCAATATTTCCGTTTACCAGCGCATGAATAAACTGCGGTATTTCATTATGAATCGGACACCCCTTCTGACATTGCGGCACAGCACAGTGCAGACAGCGCCGCGCTTCTGCAACCGCTTCTGCAAGACTGGAAAAATCGGGACTTTCCAACGGTTCTTTTTCAAAGCCGAGGACATCTTTATATTCTACATCATAGACCATTATATTGTTCATTCCTTTTATTAAAATAGGTTATGGTAATAAAAAGTCATCCCGAAACAGAAGACTATCCACCCACTGTCCCGGGATAACTGCAACATAATATCAGCCCGTTACCGGCTAATTATCACTTAGAATTTTTGCCCAGCGGCATCCTTTTTCAGCCATTCTATAAGAACTTCTTCTCTCGTCCGTTTTACTTTTGCCAAGTCATCGGGATTCCAGTTATACAAGCCTGTTCCCGTCTTAGCACCCAAATTGCCTTCATCAACGCATTTTTTCATGACATCGGACGGTTCTTTATCGTCGGCAAGATCGGCATTCAAATAGGAAGAAATATTGTAGAATATATCAAGCCCGCCAAGATCGGCCGTTTCAATCGGTCCTGTTACGCCAAGACGGCGGCCAATGCTGTACTTGCAGATCGCATCGACAGCTTCTGCCGTTGCGATGCCTTCTTTAACGCAGTACATTGCTTCGCGGAGCAGTGCGAACTGGAGACGGTTGCCGACAAAACCGGGAGCTTCTTTCAAAAGAGCAACCGGTTTCTTGCCGATTTTTTCCATCAATTTCCAGGTAATATCCACAGTTTCTTGATTTGTCTTTTCACCGGGAACGACTTCTACTAACGGAATGAGGTGCGGAGGATTCCAGAAGTGAGCGACAACAAAACGTTCAGGATGTTCAAACGTCGAAGCAACTTCCGACGGCAGCAAACCGGAAGAATCCGTCGCAAAAATAATATCAGGACCCAAATAGCTTTCCATTTCTTTATATACTGCCTGCTTTACTGCCATATCTTCAGCTACGGATTCGATAACGAAGTCAGCATCTTTTGCAGCATCTTTCAAGGTGGTTACGCCGTGAATGCGGCTGAGAAGACCTTTTTCTTCTTCTTCCGTCAGCAAATCATTAGCTTTCATAACATCCAGCGTCAGATGTATATTTTTCATTGCCCGTTCAATACTTGCGTCTTTGCGGCCGTACATATTTACTTCATAGCCGCTTTTCGCAAAGGCAATAGCCGTACCGAAACCCATAGTTCCGCAGCCAAGATTGCAAATCGTCTTGATGTCTTCTAATTTTTTCATGTAGTTACCTTCTTTCTGTTTAAAGTTTGTCTATTATATTGTTATTTCCATTATACCATCCGTTAAATAGAAAACGGAATAAAGGTCAGGCCAAAAATCATGATCAAGCCTAATACGATAAAGGCTACGAAGCTGTATCCTACAAAATCCTTGAATTCCAGCCCGCAGACTGCCATAAACGGAACGGCAAAGAACGGCTGAATCAGCGCCGTCAAGTCACCGCCGAACATATAGGCAATAACCGTCTGTGCATCAGGAACACCCAATGCCTGGCCGGCCGGAATGAGGAACGGAGCTTCAATAACCCACTTGCTTCCGCCGGAAGGAATGAAATAGCTGATAATACTGCTCAGTACGGCAGCAATAGCGGGGAATGTCGTTTCCGTGCTGAATGAAATAACCCAGGCAGCGATAGTATCAACAAGACCTGTATATTTCATGATGCCGAAAATACCTGCATAGAAGGGGAACTGGAGAATGACGCCCCATGCGGCAGGAGTCGATGCTTTAACTGCTTTAAGCATGGCGGCAGGAGATCCGTAGAGCCAAATAATCAGCGTCAGGAACAAGAAATTCAGTACGTTGATATCCAGCGATTGTCCTTGAATAAAGAAATGATAATACAAGTATACCAAAAACATCAAACCGATAACATAAGAGCACCAAGGTTTGTACGTAACCCATTCGCTCGGCGTTGTAACAACCTTCTTTTCTTCTGCCGGAACTTCAATTTGAGCCAACGCAGGATTCCATTGGGTAATAGATATCATTTTTTCCTTGTTTTTCGGCTGCAGCACAAATCCAAAAAGGACGATAATGGCAATAACCGAAACGATGGTTAAGATCAAGTTGTACGGATGGAAAATAGTCATGGAAATAGGAATAACACCCATATCTTTAACCATAAAGTGATCCGCCGTTGCCACTAACAGGGGAGCAGAACCGGAAAGCCCCATGTGCCAAATGTAGAAGGGCGTCCAGCCGGCGCCGCATAAGTACCGGTAATCAATAGCAATTCCTTTTCGTTCCGCTTGTACGGCTAAATTTTTGCAGATCAGCGCAGAGAATACGAGGCCAAACCCCCAGTTCAGATAATAGCCGATGGTCGCCAAAATAACGGCATAGACGTAAACGGATGTAGCCGATCCCGGCTTATTGCACACTGATGTAATAATGCGCTGGCAAATCGGAGTGGTAGCTAAGGCATATCCAGTAATAACGATTAAGGACATCTGCATAGAGAATGCAAGCAGCGTCCAGAAGCCATTGCCCCAAGCAACAACTGTTTCAAACGGTCCGGCCGGCGTAAAAATAAGTGCCAAAATAAATGCAACAATAGTCAGTATTAATGCAATAACATAAGAATCAGGAACCCATTTTTCCGCAAATTCCGTAAAATAATCTGTAAATTGCTTTTTTTCTTGCGTTTGTGTAGACATATTTTTTTAACTCCTTTCTTCAATTATTGACTTTTTTTGCCTATTTGTCAAATATTTCTCCTTTCTGCATGTTGATCATTTTTCCCACAGTACTGTAGGCTCGCTACTTATTATAGTATAAAAGTATAGTGAATAATAGCTAGAATAGTTAGAATAACTTGACTAAGTTGACTTTTCTCATGGTCATTTTTTATTATTTTAATATACTTTTTCTCACTTTCATAACATATGAGTATACTATTTCTGCTAATCTTTTTTACATATAGAAAAATGAACACTGGGAACACTTCTTAATTCATCTTTATGCAGCACAGTTTATGCTGAAAAATAACCACAATATCAATCTTTATTCTATCTCCTATTTGACAATCATGCTTGTTGGTGTTAGTATGTGTAATAGTAATCAAACATATAGTTCATCCAGAGCAGTTGAGGGACTGGCCCTATGACGCTGCGGCAACCCCCGTTTCGGGAAGGTGCCAATTCCAACGGAGCATTCCGGAAGATGACGCGAAGAATTCATGAGCAAAGCCGTCATCTGTTGACGGCTTTTTTCGATTCATAGTACGTTGTATTCATTATTAAAAGGAGCTGATATTGTGATAAAATTAGAAAACATTACCAAAACTTACAACGGCAATGCCAAAGTCCATGCATTGCAAGGTGTCACGCTGACCATCAATGACGGAGAAATTTTCGGTATCATCGGCAAAAGCGGCGCCGGAAAATCAACGCTGGTACGCTGCATCAATATGCTCGAACGACCGACAAGCGGCGCCGTCATAATCGACGATAAAAACCTAACCAAGATGACAGATTCACAGCTTCGGGCTGAACGAAAAAACATCGGCATGATTTTTCAGCATTTCAACCTCCTTTCATCGCGTACGGTTTTTGACAACATTGCCTTTCCCTTAGAACTTGTCGGCGCCTCAAAAGAGGCCATCAAAAAAAAAGTAGCCGATCTTCTTGATCTAGTCGGACTTACTGACCGCCAGTATAATTATCCGGCGCAATTATCCGGCGGACAAAAACAACGCGTCGGTATTGCCCGGGCGCTGGCCAGCGATCCGAAAATCTTGTTATGCGACGAAGCAACGTCAGCACTGGATCCGCAAACAACGAAGTCCATTTTAGCGCTTTTAAAAGATATTAACCAACGGCTCCATATTACGATTGTCATCATTACGCACGAAATGGCCGTCGTAAAAGAAATATGCAACCGCGTCGCCGTCATCGAAAACGGCATGATTAAAGAACAAGGCCGCGTCGTCGATGTCTTTACTAATCCGCAATCGCAAACGATGAAAGATTTCGTCAAATCCGTCATCAATATGGAACTTCCGGCCGGTATTGCCAAAATGGGCATTACGAATCAGCCGGCGCCGCATTACGGCATGCTTGTTCGCCTGAGATTTAAAGGCGCAGCAACAAACGATCCGGTCGTAGCCTCCATCGTGCAAAAGTTCAACACTTACGTCAGTGTCCTTTACGGCAATATCGACTATATTCAAGAGGAACCCTTCGGGTATTTGATTGTCGTTATTATGGGAACAATGGAACAGCAAGCCCAGGCATTAGCATATATTAAAGAATTACCTATTGGAAGCGAGGTTTTAGGATATGTCCCAAGAAATCATTAATTTAATGCTGCAAGGCATTCAGGAAACAGTTTTCATGGTAGCCGTTTCTACCATTATTGCCGCCATCATCGGCATTCCCTTAGGGATTACTTTGGTCACTACCAGCAAAGGCCATATTCTGGAAAACCGATTTATTAACCAAATATTAGGCACGATCGTCAATATTATTCGTTCTATTCCCTTTATCATTTTAATGGTAGCAATTATTCCCCTGACACGCATAATCGTCGGCACATCTATCGGCACTACGGCGGCCTGCGTCCCCTTAACCATTGTCGCAATCCCGTTTTTAAGCCGTCTCGTAGAAACTTCTATCCGCGACGTAGATTTCGGTCTTGTCGAAGCCGCAGAATCGATGGGGGCCACGCCATTCCAAATCATCCGGAAAGTACTCGTCCCTGAAGCGCTGCCGACAATCATCAACAATATTACCGTTCTTATTGTCAATCTTATCGGTTCGTCCGCAATGGCAGGTGCTATCGGCGGCGGCGGCCTTGGCGATATTGCCATTCGTTATGGATACCAGCGTTTCCGTGCCGATGTCATGCTGGCAACAATTATTATCTTAATCGTCGGGGTCAATTTAATTCAAACCTGCGGTGATTTCGCCTCACGCAAAAAGAATAAAAAATGACTTGGTCATTATCAATGTATTAAATGTATTTTTACTCATGGATGCTTTCTCAGATATGTCAGAAGGCATCCATTTTGTTTTACCCAAATTTTTCGCATCGGCAACAGAAAATTCAGCTTACGTCCGTTTTATTTTCCGCAATATTAGGGTAATTACCAATCCTATCGTACAGATCCGTATTTTATTCGGTTGTTGAAATCTCAACACAGACATTTTTTTTGTGTATATTCTCATTGTACTTGAACTCTTATGAACAGCAAAAAAGTCCCCTCTTTACCAATTACCGCGTAAAAAGGGGACTCTTTCATTTTCAGCAGCGTAAGGCTTCCAAAACAATTTACATTTTTACTCCGCTGGGAATAAAGCTGCGGGCCATATGTGATATGATTTTATCGTATTTATCCTTTTTCGATGTAGGATAGGTTACGGAAAAAGCCGTATAGGTCTGATTTTTTTCATTCACATACAATTCATGGTAATACGACTTATCTCCGGCAGTCCATGCAATGGCATAGCTGTTTTTTGTACGGATATTAGTCGTTAATTCCGGCGATCCGTTAACACCGATGTCTATATTGCACAGTTCATCAACGGAAAATCCCAGCGTATTTTTTGCTGCATATATGATAAACAAAGCACGGTCGTTAGGATCCTGAAAGTAACAGCCGTCGCCTTCTTCATTCATATCGGCCTGCGTAGCCGATTTGGGAATATCAATGACATATCCGTACATTTCATTATAGTATTGATAGTAATCTTTATCTTTGGCCCGACGCACTTGTACCTGCGCATAGCTGTCGCGGTTTGAACTTTTAATCATCATCGTATCCGCTGCAAAAACAGCTGAACTCATCAAACAAGCGAAGCCAAGCAGTACAACGGCGATCTTTTTTATGCTCATCGTTCATTCCCTCCTTTGGTTTCTGCCTATCTATGCTGCATAACGATAGAGTATACATGCAAAAAACTGCATCTTGTCATGTATTATACCATATGAAAAATTTAAAATACAAGAAATAACGCTGCCGCATCAATATTTGTGACGAAATCGACGCATTTTTACGACAATTTTTTAATATTGCCGATAGGTGCAATCATGCTGTACGCAAACGTCAGCAAGTGAATACGGTTTTCTTTAATCGCCGCATTTTCATGCATAACAAGAACGTTATCCAGAAAACGATTGATCGTTCCAATACTTTGAGACAGTACCTCAACAGCTCCGGCATAATCATATACGGCATATCTTTGCGGAAGCGTTTTTTCCATCGTCAAGCAGACTTCATACAAAGCTTTTTCTTCTTCCGTTTCAAATAACTCCGCATCAACGGCTGTGTCGTCCGCATCTTTGATCATGTTGGCAATCCGCGTAAATGCCTGCAGCAATTCCGTTTGTTCCCTTATATCGGCATCTTCCAACGCCTGCGCCCGTTTTGCCGCTTTCGCCGCATTAAGAGTATCGTCGCTGAGAACACAATCAATAATGTGATAATCAATCCCTTTATCCTGAAAAATATTTTTCAGACGAAGGACAAAATAATCGTTCAGCAAAGCCATAACTTCCAGCTGTTTCTCTTTTTCTTCTCCCAGCAAATCAAGAACGAAAGCAAACACTTCATGGCAGTTGAGATTCCAATCTGCATCCATGAGAATATTCAGCACGCCGATCGTCTGGCGGCGCAGGGCAAACGGATCCTGCGACCCTGTCGGAATAAATCCCCGGCTGAACATGCCTGTAATCGTATCAAATTTATCGGCAAGTCCCAGCAATTTTCCCATGTCGGTCCGCGGCAGTACATCACCGGCAAAACGAGGCTGATATTGTTCGGTAATCGCTTCGGCGACAGCCGGATCTTCCCCGTCTATCAGGGCATATTCCTTACCCATAACGCCTTGAAGTTCCGTAAATTCCATGACCATCTGCGTCGCCAAATCGGCTTTCGCCAATAATGCCGCCCGTTTCAGCAAGTCTTCCTGCAGCGACAGATCCAGCTTTTGATTAAGGAACAACATGATTTTTTCCAGCCGCTGCGCTTTATCGAATACTGTTCCCAGACCATCTTGAAAGACTATTTTTTTCAACTTTTCCGTATAATCGACAAGCTTCTGTTTTTTATCTTCTTCAAAGAAAAATCTGGCATCGTCGAGGCGAGCGCGCAGCACGCGTTCATTGCCGTGCTGCACCGTTTCCAGATGATAATCGTCGCCGTTGCGGATCGTCAGGAACAGATTCATAAGCTTCCCGTCACCGTCGCGCATCGGGAAATACCGCTGATGATCCTTCATCGGCGTAATAATAGCGGCTTCCGGCAGCTGCAAAAACTCTTTGTCAAAGGTGCCGCACAAAGCCGTAGGATATTCGACCAAATATACAACTTCTTCCAGCAAATCATCATCCATGATGATTTGTCCGCCTTTTTCGTCTGCGATTTTTTCCATTTCTTCAAGAATAATTCGCCTGCGTTCTTCCGGATCGACAATAATAAAATGATCTTTTTCCGTTTGTTCATATTCCGCCATAGAAGAAATTTCAAAATCACCGGTACCAAGGACCCGATGTCCCCGGCTGATACGTCCGGACGCAACACCTGCCAGCGTGAAAGGAACAACATCTTGGCCAAAAAGAGCAACTATCCAACGGATAGGGCGGGCAAAATGAAAATCCAGCGATCCCCACCGCATACTTTTCGGGAAACTTAAAGCCGTAATGATTTCGCTTAAAATCGCCGGCAGCAGCTCCTTCGTTTCAGCGCCGATATGGGTAACATAAGCGTACACATATCCGTTTTCCGTAACCAAATCCTCTACGGCAATCTTTTGGCTGCGGGCAAAACCGGCAGCCGCTTTGGTCGGATTTCCGCTGCTGTCATAAGCAATCTTTACTGAAGGTCCTTTATATTTTACGGAAACATCGGCCTGCGTTTCAGCCGCGCCTTGCACAAGAAGGGCAACGCGGCGCGGTGTGCCGACAGTACGTATATTCTCATATGCAATGTTTGCTTTGCCAAATTCATCGGCGGCAAGCTGTTTTATATGATCTAAAATGCCGGGCATATAATGAGCCGGGATTTCTTCCGTGCCGATTTCCAGTAAGACGTCTTTACTCATTTAATTTTCCTCCTTTTTCAACATCGGAAAGCCCAGTTTTTCTCGCTGGTCCAGATAGGCTTTCGCGCAAGCCCTCGCCATGTTGCGGACGCGGCCGATAAATGCAGCACGTTCGCTGACGCTGATAGCGCCGCGGGCGTCCAGTAAGTTAAACGTATGAGAGCATTTTAACACATAATCATACGCCGGAATGACAAATCCTTCTCCGATAATGCGCAATGCTTCGCTCTCGTATTGGTCAAACAAACGAAACAGCAGATCAGCGTCGCTTAACTCGAACGAATAGGTAGACTGTTCGACTTCATTCTGATGAAAAATATCTCCGTATGTTACATCATTATTCCATTGTAAATCGTAAACATTTTCCACGCCTTGAATGTACATAGCCAATCGTTCCATGCCGTATGTGATTTCCGATGATACAGGATGTACGTCAATACCGCCTACCTGCTGGAAATACGTAAACTGCGTAACTTCCATTCCATCCAGCCATACTTCCCAGCCAAGTCCCCACGCTCCCAGCGTCGGCGATTCCCAGTTGTCTTCCACAAAACGTATGTCGTGTTCTTTCGGATTGATTCCCAACGTTTCCAGACTTTTTAAATACAGTTCCTGAATGTTGTCCGGCGACGGCTTGCAAATAACTTGAAACTGATGATGCTGGTACAGGCGATTAGGATTATCTCCGTACCGGCCGTCTGCCGGACGGCGCGACGGCTCTACATAGGCAACGTGCCAAGGTTCCGGGCCAAGTGTCCGTAAAAATGTTGCCGGATTCATGGTTCCCGCTCCCTTTTCCACATCATATGGTTCGTAAATAATACAGCCTTGGGCGGACCAAAATTCTTTTAAAGCAAATATCATATCCTGAAAATTCATTTGCGTTTCCCTCCTGATAAAATAAAAAAGTCCCTGTAACATCGTATAAATGTTACAGGGACGAGCAATGACGAATCACATACCCGCGGTTCCACCCTGGTTGGTCAGAAGACCCGCTTCATTTGCGGCCATACACATTGCTTGAAAACAACTTCCTGCCGGGGCCTTCGGAGCGCCTTCGACATTCCATGATAAGCTCTCACCGTTCTTATCTCGCTGCGTTAATGCCTACTCTTCTCCTGCATCGCCGTTACTATGGCCATTATCATAACACAAAAGCATGGAAAGGGCAAGGGGGATAACGTACCGTCTTCGCATTACCACCGGTTCCGCTTATCCTTATCATCATCGACAGGCGTAACGTCAATTGTCGGGCCGCTATGGTGAAATTGCGCTTCACGCTTAGCTGCTTCGTATCCTCTGCGATAGGCATCGTCATCAAAATCATTCTTTTTCCGTCCGCGGAATTTGCTCCACAACCGGGAAATCAGGGAAATAATGATAAGAAGCAATGCAATATTAAACATGACGCCCAGAATATCGGCCATGAATCCCATTCCGCCCCATCCGAACAAACTGCTCAGCATACTGCCTAAAAACATACCGCCGGCAAGAAGGCCTATATTCCGCATGGCGCTTCCCCATCCCGATCCGGGATTCGACTGAGACTGCGTATTGGTACGGGCATTGCTTTGTGTATTTTGACGGCTCTGTTGATTAGCCTGCGCACTGTTCGCATTATTATTCGTAGTCCGATTTGCATTATTGACGGTCGAATTATTGCGCGGCGCAGTTTTAGGCGCTGCCGGCAACGATTTAGGAACTGACATGCGGACGCCGCCTTTGGCGGCAAAAGACGGAGAAATCACCGAAGGGGAAACTGCTGTCATAATCAGGCCTGCAAGGCAAATAACGACAACTTTTTTAATGTTCATAAAACACTCTCCATTCAAAATTTATCTTACCATAAATAAAAATATTTCAGACACTGATATTATATACTGAAAAAAACAAGGAGAGCAAGTGTATCCTGCTCTTCTTGTTTTTTACGTCTTTATATGCATGAAAAACATCGCTGCTGGATTCTACTCATCAAATCGGGATAGAATTAACCAAGCACAATTTGCCGTTCTATCTGCCGAACTTTTTTTTACAATCTCCCCAAACAACCTCGTGCAGGCTGAACGAAGAAAAATAGTGATCTAAATCTGACTGAATCTGTTCAAAAGACGTATAAATACCGCACCCCTTGTTTTGTTTCCGGTACAAGCACTCACACTCTGCATCTAAACAAATACTGAGCATATTTTCTCGGTCCATAGCTTTAATCAAATCCATTAAGGTAATATTTTTCAAATCCCTGACAATACGGCACCCGCCTTGAGCTCCCCGAACAATTTCTATGTATCCAGCCCGTTCTAATTTTTTTGAAATTTTATAGGCAAACTGCCTCGGTATGAATTGTTCATCGCTAATTTCCCTGATATTTTTCAGCCGCTGATTGCCTAAAGAACGCAGAATTCGCACTGCATAATCTGTTTCTCTTGTAATGATCACAATAAATCCCCTTTTATGCTAATGATAATTAATGGTAATCCTGCCCTGTCTTCTTTACGATATGTACCGCCTTCTTTCCTTACTTAAACGCCTGTCTATGAACGAATACCGAGTATCATTATTTGATTACTATTATACATCATCATACATGATTTTTCATCTCTTTTTTATAAGTTCTTTATCTGTCTGCTAAAAATTTATACAAATAAATGTCCTTACAGATCATCTTATTTATGCCATCTGCCAATACTTGCACCACTGCGGAAAAACTTATATAATTATGACTGGTTGTATTTTAGGTTATGCACATAAACGAGGTGGAATATGTCTTTCATTGA
This sequence comes from uncultured Megasphaera sp., assembly GCA_964507845.1. GTDB lineage: Bacteria > Bacillota > Negativicutes > Veillonellales > Megasphaeraceae > Megasphaera. Next base: position 6,719 of record CAZDQW010000023.1, on the reverse strand, counting down.
CCAAGTAAACAGTCGCCGCACTTTTGCCATTATTTCGCATCCTGATGCGGGCAAAACGACGCTTACGGAAAAATTATTGCTTTACGGAGGCGCCATTCATTTGGCCGGTTCCGTAAAAGCAAGAAAAACGGCCCGTCATGCCGTTTCTGACTGGATGGAAATTGAAAAACAGCGCGGCATTTCTGTCACAAGTTCGGTGCTTCAATTTGATTACGAAGGCCACCATATCAATATTCTCGATACCCCTGGCCATCAGGACTTCAGTGAAGATACGTACCGCACATTGATGGCTGCCGACAGCGCCGTCATGCTTATCGACGTCGCCAAAGGCGTCGAAGCGCAGACGAAAAAATTATTTCGCGTGTGCCGGGACAGAGGTATTCCTATTTTTACTTTTGTCAATAAAATAGACCACTTCGGCCGTAATCCCTTTGACTTGATGGATGAAATTGAAACAATTTTAGGAATCCGCGCCTATCCGATGAATTGGCCTATCGGCATCAACGGGAATTACGAAGGCATTTACGACCGGACCTCTGCGTCTATCGAATTGTTTGAAAAAGATACGTCTCACGGCCAGCGCAAACTTGCATCAACGAAAGGTTCTGCCGACGATCCCCTATTTGACGAACTCTTGGAAAAAGATATACATCAAGCGCTTATTGACGACATTGAACTTCTCGACGAAGCCGGCGACACCTTTGATATGGAAAAAGTAAAATCCGGACAGCTCACTCCCATGTTCTTCGGATCGGCTATGACCAATTTCGGCGTAAAACCGTTTCTGGAAAAATTTCTGGAAATGTCGCCTAAACCTCAGCCGCGCAAATGTCAAGAAGGAGTGGTTCTGCCTGACGCGGAGCAATTCACCTCTTTTGTCTTTAAAATCCAGGCCAATATGAATCCGCAGCATCACGACAGAATTGTGTTTATGCGGATATGTTCAGGAAAATTCACCAAAGGCATGGCGGTTACCCATTGTCAATCAGGAAAATCGCTGCGCCTTATGCAGCCCCAGCAATTTTTGGCAACAGAACGCACCATTATTGACGAGGCCTATCCCGGAGATATTATCGGCGTATTCGATAACGGCACCATGGGCGTCGGCGATACGTTATATTCCGGAAAAGCAAAAGTAACCTTCAAGGATTTTCCGACATTTCCTCCGGAATTATTTGCCCGCATTCGAGCCAAAGATTCCATGAAACGGAAACAATTCCTGAAAGGCATGACGCAACTGGCCCAAGAAGGCGCCGTTCAAATCTATGAAAACCTTGGGTCTCTGGAAAGCTATATTGTCGGCGCCGTCGGCAAATTGCAGTTTGAAGTTCTTGAATATCGGTTAAAACATGAATACGGCGTAGAATTAGAAATGAATATGCTGCCGTTTACAGTTGCGCGCTGGCTTCAGCTGAACGGCCATCAATACAGTGAGTTGAAAAATATCGACAGCGCCATGATAGTCAAAGACCATAAACAGCGTCTGGTGCTGCTCATTGCCAATGAATGGCAAACTAACTGGATCTGTGAACGAAATCCCGACATTACATTCTGCACTACGCCGGATGAATTATCAAGTTCAGAAAAATAAATCTTGTTTTTCACAAAATACCAGAAATACATGACCCCTCTTTACGGACCGATTCCGTAAAGAGGGGTCATGTATGTATAAAAAACAGCGTTTTATATTGCTGAATCCATATATGTTTTCCTACCATCTCCCGGTCGTTTTCCAGAAACCGGGCCGGCACATAACAAGTACCGTCATGATTTCCAATCGTCCCAGAAGCATGGCCAAGCATAAAATACTTTTAGCAAAATCAGACAGGCCTGCATAGGTATATACAGGTCCTGCAATACCGAAAGCCGGACCGATACACCCCATTGCGCTGACGCTGATACCGAAAGCATCAAAAATGGGAATACCGTCCCAGACAAGCAAAACTGCCCACAAAACAATACATGAGATATAGAGGAAGAAAAACTGACTGACACGGACAACCATATCCTCACTGACAGATTGGCCGTTTACCGTCACATGCCTGACCATATTAGGATATATTTTTTGATACACAGCCTGTCTGATAGATTTTGCCAGAATGACAACGCGGCCTACTTTAATCCCCGCAGCCGTTGAACCGGAACATCCTCCTATCATCATGAGAAGCAGCAAAAGGCACTTAGAAAAGGGCGGCCATGTATCATAATCAATCAAGACGAATCCCGTCGTCGCACTAGAAGCCGTTTGGAATACGGCGTACCGCAGAGCCGTTTTCCATTCTCCTCCGAAAGCATACGCCAAATCGAACGCCATAAGCAGAGCCGCTGCCGCCAAAATACACACGTATGCTTTGAACTCGGTATTGCGAACCAAATACTTGAACCCGCTTTGATACATCTGATAATATAAGCCGAAACTGCCGCCGGCAAGAATCATAAAAAACGTAATCCAAACTTCAACAGCCCTATTGCCAAAGTGGTCAATACCGGCATTATAACTGGAAAAACCGCCGGCAGAAACGGTCGATAACGCATGGTTTAAAGCAGGTACGGCCTCTGCGCCACAAATCAAGAAAATACCGAATGCAATGCCCGTCAAGCCTGCATACATGAAGAACAGCACTTTCATCATATCGCGCAGGCGCGGCAAAACTCTTTCCTTCACCGGCCCCGCCGCTTCGGCATTATACATTGAAATAGTCGACTGCCCCGATTCCGGAAGAAGGGCAATAAAAATAACGACAATCCCCAATCCGCCCAGCCACTGCGTCATGCTGCGCCAGAAAAGGATGCTCTGCGGCAAACTCTCCACGTTTTCCATAATCGTTGCGCCGGTTCCCGTAAAACCAGAAACGCTTTCAAATAACCCGTCCAAAACACCGGCATAACCGCCGAATATATACGGCAGCATTCCCAATAGAATTGCTGCCAGCCATCCAAGCCCCGTAACAGCGATGCCCTCCCGAATAGTCAGCGCTTTATGCCGGACGCGGCTGTACCGCCGGCATATTCCGGCGGCACCTAAGGCAATAACCGCTGTGGCGCCGAACGCAGCAGCACTGTCTTCAGCATAGTATAAAGCCATGATGCACGGAAAAAGCACGGCAACAGCTTGGATAAATGAAATTTTTCCCAAAAATCGGCAGACAATAGATAAATCCATGCTAATCCCTTCTGCAATATGCCAAAGCACAAAAAACTGCCGGCACAGAAATTAAAACGCTAAATCCGGTAAAATTGCCGCATCAGCCGCCAGCATCGCTACCAACGCTGTTTCAGCCACTGTATTCCTGTCTGCATGACGATGAAAAAAGCAAAGATTTCCACTCTGCCGATAATCATCAGCAGGGAGCAATACATCTTCACCCATAGGGGCTGCACGGCAAAATCGATTTTTCCGAAAAGCTGCGCCGCCGCCCCAGTGGTTGATAAACAGCCGGCCGCTATTCCCATGGCTTGAAGCGGTGTTGTTCCGGAAGCTGAAAGAATCAGAACGGACACCAGGAATACCGCCATAAATAAGGAAAAAAAGCTAAGAATACAGCTTATGATTTTCATCTCGACGGGTATTCCGCTGACTTTCATACTGACAACCATTCGCGGATGCAGCAGCCTGCGGATCTCCTGTACAGTAATTTTATACAAAATAATAAGCCGCATCATATGCAGTCCTCCTGCAACTGATCCAATGCAGCCCCCGGCGAAAACAGCTAAAAACAATACCAATACATCAAATTCCGGCCAGAAAGATACGTCAACAGCCATAAATCCGGTCGTACTATAAAAAGATACTACATGGAAAAATCCATACATCAAACTATCTTCACCAGGATAAACGCCGCGGCTCCGCAAATGTATTGCTACTATGGCTGCCGAAGCAAGCATAACAATACTGTATACGCGAAGTTCCGTATTTTGAAACAGCAATTTACTGCTTTTTCGTTCAATACTTTTCCAGTATAAGAAAAAATTACTGCTGGCGCCTATCATAGATAAAATACAGACCCACATGGCGATGGATGATGCTTCCGGCGGAACGGAAAAAACTCCCCCAGTCGTTGAAATGCTCAAAAAGGCGTTCACGCACGCATCTTCCAAGGATAGTCCGGCCAACTTGTACGCCGATGCAGATACAACCGTAATAAAAAAATATATACAGCCGATATAAAATGCCGTATGCTTCATTCTGCCTGCCATGAGACTGAACGCCATTTCTTGCCGAGCCGACAGCGTACTGCCAAAATAACCGCTGACCTGCGGAATGATCGTCCCTGCCAGCACGATAAAATTAAGACCTCCCATCCAAGCAGTCACTGCGCGCAGCAGTACAAACGAATGCGGAATCTCATTTGTACTATAGGCAAAACAAGACAAACCCGTAGTCGTATACGCCGACACACTTTCGAAAAAGGCGTCTGCACCAGACAATATTCCCGCGAAAATATACGGCAGCATGCCGAAAACGCCAAGTATTACCCAGACGAACACTACATACCATGCCCCTTCGGCAATTCCGAAACGTTTCGCATGGCCGCGGCCCCAATAGGTCAGCAGGGAGCCAAATACAAGCGCTGCCGCCATAGACGGGAGAAAGCACCAATATACGGACTCGTTCCACCATAACGCACTGCAGAAAAGAAGGAAAAAAGTCAAGCTGTTCAGCATCACCATACGCCCCAACACAAAAAGAAACAAGCGCACGTCCATATTAATTCCTGCCTTTAAAATATTTCATAACTTCTTTGGAATGTGTCGTTTGGATAAACAAAATAACTCGGTCGCCGGCCATCAATACGGATTTCCCATTGGGAATAACCGCATCATTTCCCCGCACATATGCACAAACCAGACATTCCCGCGGAAGGCGGACATCCATCAGTCTTCGCCCAGCTGCGGGTGCGCCGTCCTGAACAATTACTTCTACAGCTTCAGCTTTTGCTCCTTCAAATAACGATACGGATACGACTCCGCCGCGCCGCACGAAAGCCAGCACTTCACCGGCCGACAGCAGTCGTGTCGACAAAACGATATCAACGCCAACCTTTTCCATGAGATCTATATACTCTGTCCGCGATACCCGCACAATAGTCTTTTTGGCGCCGAAATGCTTTGCAATTAATGCCAGCATGAGATTCAATCTGTCATCATCAGTCAAACAAACGACAATATCTGCATCTGCCATCCCTTCTTGTTCCAGTAAATCAAGATCCGTTCCGTCTCCGCAAAGAGCAATACCCTTATCCAGCTTTTCTGCTGCCAAAAGGCATCTTTCCCTATCCTTATCGATAATCTTAACCTGTACACCCTGTTTGTCCAGCATCGGCGCTAAAAATCTCCCTGTTCGGCCGGCGCCTATGATCAAAACCCGTTCCGCGCGCTTCGTATCGCTTTGGATAAAATTGGCGCTGAATTGTTCAATTGCTTTTGGATCGCCGATAAAATATGCATTGTCATGAGGGAGAAGTTCATCATCGCCGTGAGGTATAATCATCTGATGATCTCGAAAAATCATGCCGGCTAAAATAGACGGCGGCATATCCATATCTTTAAACGGAATATGGATGAGCGGCGAATCTCTGCGCACCTTTGTTTCAAACAGCCGTACTTTCCCATTGGCGAAATCTCCTACATTCAACGCTGCCGGCGTCATAATAATGCGGTTGATTTCCTTTGCAGTAATAAATTCCGGATTAAGCATAAGATCTATGTCAAAATTTTCCTTTAAATATTCTTTTGCTTCCGATATAAACTGCATGTCCCGTATGCGTGCCGCCGTATATGCAATACCGTGTTTTTTTGCCAGAATGCAAGCTACCATATTTACTTCATCAACGGCCGTTGCGGCAACGAGAACATCTGCTCCCCGAATATCGGGATTATTCATCGTAATAGGACTTGCTCCATTCGCAAAAACCGTTAAAACATCCAATGTATTTTTTACCGCTTCCAGCCGTTCTTCATTCTGATCCACGACAACGACATCAAATTGCTCATTAGACAATAATTCAGCAATACTATATCCTAATTTTCCCGCGCCTACGACTACAATACGCAATCTCAATCACCTCTCTGCGGCTGATAATCTCCACGCCCGTCAAACTGTCGGAAACCGCCTTACTTCGTTACTATATCATAAAAGCGGCACAGTGCCTAGCAAAAGCATCATAATAAACTATTTACTCACTATTCCTGCGAGTACGTTCGTCTTTGCGGCAGCAATCGGCAATAAGCGAAACGGTCAGAAAACACCAGGCTATTTTATTGCTTTTTTCTCTTATTCATGGTATTATATAAATAATCATTATTTATTAATTATTGCATTGCGCAATAGCCTATTTATTTTGCTCCGGCCTGTCGGCTGATGCAGCTTGAATCGGTAATGGTTTCTGAAGTATACGACTACTTGCATAAACTGTTCGGCAACATTCGTCTGTATACTCGATGCTGCGCCTTTGCCGATGCCAACCAGCACGATGAAGAGGCAATGTTCATTACGCTATGCAATTCGTGTTTCAAAATTTACGGCAACACATAGGCAACTCCGCACATGCGCGACTTCTGGAACGTCTGCGATGTGTTCGATCCATTTATCCTTTAGGAGAAAATGAAGCCCAAATTCGCGCTGCCTTGGATTCTGCGCTATGTGCCCCTACGCCGCTGAAAGTATTGTGTTCTTTCTTTGATGAATGGAAAACGCAGAGCACCACGCATAAGGAAGC
>CAZDQW010000022.1:5896-26025 GCA_964507845.1 uncultured Megasphaera sp. | reverse complement strand
GCAAAAAGCGGGATCGCCTGTTGACAGTGAGTACGCCGCCCATTTTCTTTTTTTTAATAATGGTACAAGCAGTGTTCATGGCAGATTATGCGAGAAGCCCTGAACAGTATTTTTCCCATTATACGGATGGGCCGCCATTCGTGCCGACATCATTCTTCTTCCTGTGTGCGGATCGTTTCGTTCAGGCTGCCCATTTCATAGCCTCTCAAATCCAGAGCCGCGTAGGTAAAACCGAAGCGCCGCATAGCCGCCGCAACGGCCTGCCTTTTTTCTATTATTGCCGGAATGTCTTCGGGACTGACTTCGATGCGGGCGACGTCGCCGTGATGACGGACGCGCAGAGAGCCGCAAACGAAGGACGACAGCCACGCTTCCGCCTCGCCGACCTGCCTGAGCCGCTCCGGCAGCAGTTCGGTGCCGTAGGGAATGCGGCTGGCCAGGCAGGCGGCGCTTTGCTTGTTCCACGTCGGCAGCCCCAGCATACGGGACAGCCGGCGGATTTCGTCTTTACGCAGCCCTGCTTCCACCATGGGACTGCGCACGTACCGGCTCAGCTCTTTCAACGCCTGCAGACCCGGCCGGAAATCGCCCAAATCATCGACGTTGCTCCCGTCGGCAACCCAGGGAAGCCCTTCTTTTTCCGCCAGCCCGGCAAGAGCCGTAAACCGTATTTTCTTGCAGATATAGCAGCGGTCCGGCTGGTTTTTGACAAACTCTTCGTCCTCAAATTCCAGGGAAGGAAAAAGGATATGGCGGACGCCGATTTCCGCCGCAATCTTCCTGGCTTCTTCTTCCTCTTCCGCAGGAAGTGTCGGCGACAGGGCCGTTGCGGCCAGCGCCCTTTCTCCCAGCACGTCATGAGCGGCATACGTCAAAAACGTGCTGTCGACACCGCCGGAAAATCCGACGACGACACCTTCCATATCTTTCAGGATGCGCCGCAGCGCATCGTATTTTTTCAGCGTCTCTTCGTTCATCATCGATTCTCCCTGCGGCCGGTCATATACCGCCTTTCAAAATCCGAAAAAGCCTGCAGCACCTCTGCCGGAATATAGGCTTTCGCCCGGTTCCACAGCTCGTCGGGGACTCCGTAATATGCTTCGGCCGCCGCGCCGGCAATAGCGCCCTGCGTATCCGTATCGCCGCCGAGGGACACGGCGTTGGCGACAGCGTCGGAAAAATCACGGCTTTCCAGAAACGCTTCGATAGCCTGGGGCACGCTGTCGGCCGTCCGGCACGTAAAGGCGTAACCAGGCCGTATCTGGTCAAGCGTCTGCTCCAGAGGATAAAAATACTTTCGTATGTAAGCCCTGATTTCCTCGGCCGTGCTGCCCCTGCGGGCCAGGTAAACGGCAGAAGCGGCGGCAACAGCGCCTTTAACGGCTTCCGGGTGGTCGTGCGTGACGATCGCCGTAATCTCTGCCAGCACCTGCGCTTCGTCAAGGGAATCGCTCACCCATGCCGCCGGCGCCACGCGCATGGCCGCTCCGTTGCCGTAGCTCCCGTAAGGGCCGCGCTCGTCGGACAAGAACCACTGCCGGAACTGCTGCCCGTACCCGGCATCCGGATACTTCCGGCACCAATACCGCAGCTGCCGCCGCAGCGCCGCCGTGTATCCGCACCGCTGCCGCTTCCCTTCATCCAGCGCCGCGCTCACGGCAATCATCGTTATCGTATCGTCCGTAATACGCGACCCCGGCGCAAACCAGCGAAACCGTTTCGTCTTAACCGGAACGGCGCAGAATTCATAAGACGACCCAATAATATCGCCAATCATCGTCCCTTTCATCGCATCCTCCTATTTTTGCCATCGGCACAGCCCCATATGCCATGCCGTCCTTTTCAGCGTATATGCGAACCCATGTTCACGATAGCATCGTATGCCTCCTCTCATTTTTCTCGGAATAAACGTAATGACGCGGCCAATTCGAAAAGAATACCCGGATTTAACATTCTGCAACTGCTTTTGATACCATTGCAATTGTTTCTGAGTTTCCGACTGCCTGCCCAGGTCGCTATTGTTTAAAATCAACTGGCAAAACAAAAGCTGTTCATAACCAGGTAATAATTGGTACGTTCCTTGTTCTTCTTTAGACAGAGAATGATAAATTCGAGCCGCATTGTCCCTCCATCGTTTCAGCATCGTTTCAAATAACATTCTGTCTTCATCATACAGCCTTTCCTGCTGCGAAAGATGCAGAAGCGATAAAGCACTATAAAAATATTCGTAAACATTGGCAAAGGACTGGGCGTTAGTCATGGTCGAACCGGAACGTATCCGTCGCAGATAAAACGTACCGTCTGAAACTCCTGCACGGTCTGCACGATACATAGCCTTGAATACATACATATTATCTTCATGAATAATGCCTTCGATAAACCATAAACCCGCGTTGCGAAAATAGTCATTCCGAATCATGCTGAAGCAAGGAGACGGATTCCAATCTCTATTTTCCAGCATAGCTGCCAGCAAATGTTTTCCTTTATATGTTCCTCTGTACCGGCCCTTTTGTTTGTAGTAATTTAACTTATCTCGTCTCTGTTTCTCGGTCATGACGCCTTTTTCAAAAAGTATATCAGGATAGCAAAAAACCATATCCAGCGCTTCCTGTTCCGCCTTTTCGCATAACGTTTCCAGTGCCGGACTTTTCAGCATATCGTCGCTGTCACAGAAATACAAATACTTTCCCTTAGCCAGCCGTATACCTGTGTTCCTGGCAGCCGACTGACCGGCATTGCGCTGCGACACGACGACGAAACGATGATCGTCTTCTGCATAACGCTGCAGAATATGGAGACTATCGTCAGTAGAACCGTCATTTACACAGATAATTTCTATATTTTTCAGCGTCTGCTGTTTCAAACTGTCCAAACAGCTGCGAAGATACAGCGCTGTATTATATACAGGCACGATAACGGACACGCACGGCACTGCCGCCCTGTCTCGCTCGTCAAAAATAACGGCCGCTTCTGCCTTTTCGTCTCTACTGCGCACCTGTTCCAACCGACTTGCAAACTGATATTTCTTGACGACCCTTTCTTTTGCTTCATCAGTTGTATGTGGATTAATCAGGAATAATAAATCGTTTTTTTTGTATATATATTCATATCCAGTTATATACTCCATGCACGCATAATCCTTTTTATTGTAGTAACATGCCGGAGAATACCCTGAAATCCCTAATTCTTTCCACGCTTTCTCTTTTAAAAATTGATACGTTTGACGATATCCTTCTTCCGTTTTTTTAGACGTTAATTCAAAAACGCATCCTCGCAACGCTCGATTGACGTAACTAATGGCTACGTCGTCAAAAAACGGTTCTTTCCGCAGCAATTCAAATAACCGTTTATAGGCTTTATACCAGTTAAGCGGATACCGGTCTTTCGCCGTTTCCAAGGAGTTGCGCCGATTCCTCCGATAATAATACAGAGGAACCGGCAGATGCATAATTTTTTCAGCAAACACACTGGCATAACATGATATAGTAGCGTCTTCGCTGCCGTTTAAGCCCAATCCTGCCGCCAAAAACTTGCTGATAAACTCCCGGCGGAAACATTTACTCCATAGATTAGTAGTTATCAGCTGCAGGATCGTCTCTTTGCAGTCATGCCAGTTAAACACTTGTTTTGCCGGTAAAAATTGTTCTTCCATGCCGGAAGATATTCCCATTACTTTCTTTGCCGTTTCGTCATAATTATAGTATTGGAAAGAGCAAATGTCGCAATTATGGACTGACTGCGCTTTAAATATCGTTTCCAGCGCATTTTCCGCCAGCCAGTCATCGGAATCTAAAAACTGGACATACGGCGCCCTTGCCAAACTGCATCCCTGATACCTTGCGTGGCTGACGCCCTTTTCCGTGTTTTTAAAAACGCGAATACGTTTATCCTGAGCCGCGCAGTCAAGGAGGATGTCGTAGCTGCCGTCATCGCTGTTATCGTCAATACAAATGATTTCAAAGTCCTGAAAAGTTTGCCGCAGTACGCTTTCAATACAATCATACAGGTAATCCGCCGTATTGAAAACCGGAATAATGACGGAAATCTTCGGATTTTCCACCGTTTCATGACATAATTTCAATGGAAGCGCCTCTTGCAGCTTTAAGAAGATATCCTTGCCGGACATATCTGCCGGCCAATGCCCTCCTATATCATGAATATCATACGTACGGCAAAAATCAATCATTAAATTAGCAAGCTGAAATCGATTGCTATTTCTCTCCATTAATCGTTTATACCAGTAAATCAAGCCATTCAGTTCTTTTCTTAATACTAATTCAGCATATTTTTTCTGCCGATTGCTGTCGATACGGCGCAAGATTTCTTTTACTCGATAATAGTGACTGATTTGGCAATCAAAATGATACTGCTTTCTGTCTATTAACGAACCCTTTCTTGATACTCTATGCGTGATGAAAAAAAGCTCTGCCACAGAAATTCTGCTTGCTTTCAGCAAACATTCTATAAAAAAGCTCCTGTCATTAATACATTGAAATTCGGGAAAAACAATATGATTATTCCTCAGAAAAGACAGCCTGTACAAACCGCTCCACGGCGTATCGACGACGCCTAAGAATATTTCCGGATATTCATCGAATCGGGTCACGATATTAAAAATCTTTTCTGCCTTTTTATTCTGATACCATTCATTTTCTTCATATTGCTGAGTCGACTCATTCCAACAATACGCTGACGCTTTTACAAATTCCAAAGCGTCTTTCTCGGCAATCGTATACAATTTTTCCAGCCCGTCCAGTTCCAGATAATCATCGCTGTCAATAAATGTTATCCATTCGCCGCGGGCTAAGTTCATCCCGTTGTTCCTGGCAGCGCCGGCATACTGATTTCTCTGGCAAACAACTTTTACTCTTTCATCTTTTTCTTCAAATTCCCGTAATATGTCCAGCGAACGATCGGAAGATCCGTCATCAACACAAATTACTTCTATATCTTGCAGCGTTTGATTCAATACGCTCTCCAGGCATTGCTCCAAATACTTTTCCGTATTATAAACCGGAATAACCACTGAAACCTTGGGTTTCATCCACTTCATCCTCCTATTTTTGCCAAACAGCATATGCTTCATTATATCATAAAATCTGCCGTTCCGTCTCCGGCCGGGTCTTGAAAGCAAAAAAACAATGTACAGGCGACAGCTTGTACATTGTTTTTTTGCTTTGGCTAAAAGAAATGAGCCGATTCTTCTTTTAAGATGTTGTTCCGCAGGACGGATAGCTTGGCGCTGCGCTGGACCCACATTTCTTCGGGATTGACCAGGCGCAGATATTCCGGCCACAAGGTATCGATCTGTTCTTCGGCATAGCGGATAATTTCCGGCAGCGCCGGCTTGTTGTAGACAAGTTTTCCTTTTTGGAATATGGGCTGCAGCATGGTTTTTACTTCAAAAGTACCGGCCGGGAGCAGACGGGACCGCCACGGCGCTTTGTCGCTGGTCAGCTTCAGGTCCTTATCCGGATCGATGGACTCTCCTTCCAGGACGATGACGTCGCCTTTCATCTTGCCTGTCTGTTTATCGTAAATCCGCAGGACGTTCTTAATGCCCGGATTGGAGATTTTTTCCGCATTGTCGCTCATCTTGATTTTCGGCACGAACGTGCCGCCGTCATACTGCCCGACCAGTTTGAACACGCCGCCCAAGGACGGGCTGTCTTTCGCCGTGATTAAATTTGTCCCTACGCCCCACGAATTGATTTCGCAGCCCTGGAGCTTGAGCTCGGCAATGAGGTTTTCGTCCAAATCGTTCGACGCGGCAATGACGGCGTCGCCGAATCCGGCGGCGGCGAACATCTTGCGGGCCTCTTTCGACAAGTAGGCCAGGTCGCCGCTGTCCAGGCGGATGCCGTACGATTTGGGAAGCGTCCCGGCTTCCTTCATTTCGCGGAATACTGTAATCGCATCGGGGACGCCCTGCTTCAGCGTATTGTACGTATCGGCAAGAAGGATGAGGTTGTTCGGGTATTGCCGGGCATAAGCGCGGAAGGCGTCAAGTTCCGTCGGGAAGCTCATGACCCAGCTGTGGGCCATGGTGCCCAAAACGGGAATGCCGAACAGCGCGCCGGCCAGGACGTTGCTCGTGCCGTTGAAGCCGCCGATCATGGCCGCCCTTGCACCGTACAGGCCTGCCGATTTCCCCTGAGCGCGGCGCAGGCCGAATTCCATGAGAGCATCTTTCCCTGCAACGGTGCGCACCCGCCGCGCTTTCGTCGCAATGAGGCTTTCATGATTCATGATCATGGACATGCACGTTTCCAATAAAAGGGATTCGTCTTTTTTGGCATGGACGCGGAGCAGCACTTCCTGCGGAAAAGCAACGGTGCCTTCCGGCATGGCATAAATATCTCCCGTAAAGGACAGGCCCCGCAGGTACTGCAGAAATTCGCCGCGGAACAGGCCCGTCCCCTTCAAATAGTCGATATCGTCGCCGCTGAAATGAATTTGGCTTACGTAATCAATGAGATGTTCCAAACCGGCGACGACGGTATACCCGCCGCGAAAGGGGTTCGTCCGGTAATAGCGGTCAAATACGCATTCCTGTTCATGTTTTCCTTCAAAAAACAGGCCCTGCATCATCGTAAGCTGATACAAGTCCGTCAGCAATGCCTTCGTATACAAATTTACTCGCCTCCAACATCAATAGTAGATATATTATACATCATTTACGGTAATAGGAAAACAAAAAAATGTTATTTTGCGGCACGGCAGACACCATCACTGTCGCCGGCTGTCCTTTCGTGGTATAATAAGTGAACTATGGGTTATGATGAAAGGAGTATGTTCCCGTGAAATATCGATTGATGCTTTTATTGACGGCCTTTGTGTGGGGCTGCGCCTTCGTGGCCCAGCGGACAGGCATGGAAACGATCGGCCCCTTTGCCTTCAACGGTCTGCGTTTCTGGCTGGGCGCGGCTTCCCTTCTTCCGGTTATTTATATGACGCGGCGGCAGGCGGAACCGGCGGAGAGAGCCAGGCCGAAATACGTAACTATATGGTCGGCTTCTCTTCTTTTAGGCTTTTTCCTCTTCGCCGGCTCGTCGTTCCAGCAGATAGGCCTCATTTATACGACGGCCGGAAAAGCGGGATTTATTACGTCGCTGTATATCATCGCCGTCCCCCTTATCGGACTCGTAATGAAAAATACGCTGCGCCTGTCCCACATTGCCGGCTGCTTCATCGCCGTGTCGGGCCTGTACCTGCTGGCCTTTCACGACGGCGGCAGTTCCGTAAATTTCGGCGATATGCTCAATCTCATCGGCGTTTTTTTCTGGTCCCTCCACATCCTGTTCATTGACCGCCTCGTCCCTTACTTTTCCGGCGTCCGCCTGGCGGCGGGGCAGTTCGTCGCCTGCGGCCTCTACAATTTCATCGCCATGCCTCTGTACGGCGAGACGCTGACGCTGGCAGCTGTGACGGCTTCCGCCGTGCCGATCCTCTACTGCGGCATCTTATCGAGCGGCGTCGGCTATACGCTGCAAATCGTGGCCCAGCGGAATGTACCGCCTACGGAAGCTTCGCTTCTGTGCAGTTTTGAAATGATCTTCAGCGCCCTGGCCGGTTTCATTCTCCTCAGCGAATGGATGAGCCTGCGCGAGCTCCTGGGATGCGCCCTCATGACAGTCGGCATCTTTTCGGCCCAAATCCCCAGCCGCGCCGTCCTGCAGTTTGCGAAAACGTCTTCGCGGCACGCCCAGCCTCTATCATAGAAAGAATAGATTTGCGCATTAAAAAAGCATCCTGAAGGGAAATTTCCTTCGGGATGCTTTTTTTGACGGAAAACGACAGCCCGGCAGCAAATGCCGGGCTGTATGACTATCCGTACCACTTTATCGTTATCTTTTTCTCTGCAGGACCGTTTCAATGGCCTGCACGACGTCTTTAGACCCTAAACCGTATTCTTCCAGCAGTTCCTGCGGTTTTCCCGATTCGCCGAAGCGGTCGCAGATGCCGACAAATTCGACGGGCACGCAGCAGCGCCGGGCCAGGCACTGACAGACAGCGCTTCCCAGGCCGCCGATGCGCTGATGTTCCTCGCAGACAACGACGGCGCCTGTCGACGCGGCACAGGATGCGACCAGATCTTCGTCCAGCGGCTTTACGGTATGGACATTGACGACCTGGACCGATACGCCCTTTCCGGCCATTTTCTCAGCCGCCGCCAGGCTCTGGTACACCATGATGCCGTTGGCAAAGACCGTGACGTCCGTCCCCTGCCGGAAAATCTGCGCTTTTCCCAGTTCAAAGGGCGTGCTGTCGTCCGTAATGACGGGAACGGGATTGCGGCTGAATCGGATGTACGACGGCCCTGTTTCCTGATAAACGGCCATCGTCGCTTTATACGTTTCTCTGCAGTCGCACGGCACGACGACCGTCATATGAGGAATTACCTGCATGAGGGCGACGTCTTCCAGCGCCTGATGAGTACCTCCGTCCGGGCCTACGGAAATCCCCGCATGGGCTCCGCCGAGCTTGACGTTCAGGCAGTTGTAGCCGATGGTATTGCGGATCTGTTCCCACGCCCGGCCGGTCAAAAACACGCCGTACGTGGAAATAAAAGGCACGAATCCCGTCAGGGACATGCCTGCCGCCGTGCCGACCAGGTCCTGCTCCGACACGCCTACATTGACGTATTTCTGCGGATAGGCGCCGCGGACCCAATCGGTGCGCGTCGATTTCGCCACATCGGCGTCGAGGACGATGACATCGTCATGAAGGCGGCATAATTCCAGCAGGGCCTTTCCGTAACCGTCCCGCATAGGTATGCACTCCATCACTGCACCTCCTGTGATAATTCGCTCATGGCAATCGCATATTGTTCGCTGTCCGGCGCGTTGCCGTGCCAGTCGGCCCGGTTCTCCATATACGACACGCCCTTTCCCTTGACGGTCCGGGCCAGGACAACTGTCGGGCGTCCCCGGCGGGTCTTAGCCTGGGACAGGACTTCATGGAGGGCGGAAACATCATGGCCGTCAACGGAAACGGCATGCCAGCCGAAACTCCGCCACTTCTCATCGAAGGGGCGCAGATCTTTAATAGCTTCCAATGAATCGACGAGCTGCATACCGTTGCAGTCGACAATCAGGCATACGTTGTCGAGATGATGATGGGCCGCAAAAGCCGCCGCTTCCCAAATCTGCCCTTCCTGCTGCTCGCCGTCGCCGATCAGGCAGAATACCTGCGGCGATTCCCGGCGGTACTTCAGCGCCAGCGCCATGCCGTTGGCAATAGACAGCCCCTGTCCCAGCGAGCCTGCGGCGCAGTCCAGACAGGGCAGCTTCAGCATGTTCGGATGCCCCTGCAGAGGGCTCCCCAAAGAACGGAGCGTCGGCAGGAGCGACAGCGGAAAATAGCCCTTATGAGCCAGCACGCTGTAGTAAGCCGGCGCCGCATGGCCCTTCGACAAAATGAATCTGTCCCTGCCGGGATGTTTCGGCTGATCGGGAAAACAGGTCAATATATCGGTGAAATATAAGACTGCCAAAATCTCCACCGCCGACAGCGAACTGCCGGGATGGCCGGAACCGGCCGTATAAATAGCCTCTACGACATCTTTGCGAATCTGCCTGCATAATTGTTGAAGCTGATCCATATATACAGGGCCTCCCCATATCGGATCGCGCCGCACGGGACGGCGCGCCGTTCGTCATAAAAAAACGCACCGCATCAAGACGCCCCGTCTCCGATACGAATGCGTTCCGCAAACAGCGAAAAATAGACAGACCGGCATCGCCGCTGCCGTCTTCTATACTATAACCATTGTACAATGATTATGCCCATAAGTCAAACAAATATGAGTAATAAGTATATCTATTCATTGTGTCCTTACATAAAAACCTTCGCCGGCCTGTACGTAAAAAAGACATAGGGAAACGAAGCCGGTCCCCTATGTCTTTCCCTGCGCAGACTTATTCCGCGCCCATTTCTTCTTTCAGCACGCTGCCGAGACGCTTAATGCCTTCGACGATGCGGTCTTCCGGCATATTGGAATAGTTGAGGCGGAAATGGTTGCCGTTGCCGCCGTTGGGATAGAAAGGACCTCCCGGAACGTAGGCCACGTTTTTCGCGACAACTTTCGGCATTATTTCTTTTGCATCTATATGTTCCGGCAGCGTAACCCAGGTGAACAAACCGCCTTCGGGATAGGTGAACGAAACGCCGGCGGGGAAATATTTATGCATCGATTCATACATCAGCGTGCGCCGTTTGCCGTACAGCGCTTTGATCTTTTCGACGTGAGCGTCAAGGTCGTACATGTCCATGTAGTACGCCGCCTGCCGCTGGGCAAAAGACGACGACTGCAGATCGACAGCCTGTTTGAGCTTGACGACTTTATCGAGAATTTCCGGCGACGCCGCTATCCAGGCTACGCGCAGGCCCGGCATGAAAATCTTCGAGAACGAGCCGAGGAAAATAATGTTTCCCTTCGTATCCATGGACTTTAAAGACGGCACGGTCTCTCCGTCGTAGCGGAGCTCGCCGTACGGATCGTCTTCCAGTATGGGGAAATCATACTTGGAAACAATATCGAGAAAAGCTTTGCGCCGTTCGAGGGGCCAGGTAATGCCCGTAGGATTCTGGAATTCGGGAATGACGTACATCATGCGGACGCGATCGCCGTATTCCGCCAGGATTTTTTCCAGTTCTTCCGGAATGACGCCCTGTTCGTCCGTCGGCATTTCCACATATTCAGGGCCGCACAGGTTGAAGGCGTTGAGGGCTCCCAAATAAGTCGGGCTTTCTACCAGCACGACGTCTCCTTTGTTGATGAAAATCTGCGCCAGCAGAGACAGCCCCTGCTGCGAACCCGACGTAATGACGATTTCGTCAGCCGTGCAATCTACCTGAAAGGCTTTTTTCATGCGGGCGGCAATCTTTTCGCGCAGCGGCAGATAGCCTTCCGTCGTCCCGTACTGCACGGCCATCTGTCCTTCCTTCGTCAGAATTTCCGCATCGACGGCTTTCAATTCTTCCAGCGGGAAAAGCTCCGGCGCCGGCAGGCCGCCGGCAAAGGAAATTACTTCCGGCATCGTCGTCAGCTTAAGCAGTTCGCGGATTTCCGACGCTTTCAGCCCCATGGCGAGATCTGAATACTTCATGGCAAATCACTCCTTAATGATAAAATATCCCCTGCATCCCTATGAGTCAATTATATCATTAATATGCCTTTTTTTCAATCATAGCTGCCGGAGAAATACCGCAGCGTGCGGCAGCGGTCTTCTTCCATCTGCGCCGTCAGTTCTTCTTGGCCGGGAAAGCGTATTTCCGGGCGCAGGCGCTTGTAAAAACGGACGGTAATTTCTTCCCCGTACAGATTTCCCTGCCAGTGAAGGATATGCGTTTCCATGCGGCGGTACTGATCTTCAAACGTCGGATTCGCGCCGATATTCGTCATGGCCGGGTACGTATTCCCCTGCCACTGTACATCTGTTATATACACGCCGTCAGCCGGAACAGCCGTCTGCGGCGGAATGAGCATATTGGCCGTCGGAAAACCGATCGTCCTCCCCCGCCGGTCTCCCTGGACGACAAGCCCTTCCAGGGCAAAAGGATGTCCCAACAGCGCCGCCGCCGTTTCCATATGCCCCATCGTCACGAGGCGCCGGATGACGGTGCTGCTGATAGGCGCCGCCTTGCCGGGCCGTTCCAGGAGGGGCAGCGCCGTGACGGGAACGCCGTGCGGCGCCATGAATTCCCGCAGCGTCTCCGTCGTTCCCGCAGCTTTGGCGCCGTACGTGAAATTTTCGCCGACAACGATGCCGCCCGGCTTGAGATACGCCAGCAGCTGGCGGCAGAACTCTTCCGGCGTTTCATCGAGAAGCCGGCGGGTCATGGGCAGCAGAATCAGCGCGTCAATGCCAAGCTCGGCAATATAGCGGATTTTCTGCTTTACCGTCGCCAGCCGGAGGGGCTCCTTGTCCGGCTGCAAAATGGAAAAGGGATGAGCTTCGAACGTGACGACGGCGGAAAGCCCGCCCCGTTCCGCCGCTTTGCGCACGGCTTCCGTCATGACTTTCTGATGGCCCAGGTGGACGCCGTCGAACGTTCCCAGGGCAATGACGGCGCCGCCGCACTGGGCGGCTTCCTGAAATGAATGGAATACCTGCATGATTATTACCTCACACTGCATCAGCAAACATCTTATGGGGACGAATGACATGATGCCCTTGATCAAAACGGGCGATGCCCGCAAGTTTTCCGCCGGGGCCGTACACCCGCACTGCATCGCCGTGGGAAAGGCCCTTTCCGGCAAAGGGAACGGCCCGTCCCTGCAGCAGCATGACGCACTGTTCTGCCCGGCAGCAGGCTTTCGGCAGATGGCCGATAGCCGCGTCGGCCGGAAGGACGTATGTTTCCGGCCCTGCTTCGATTTCTTCCAGCGACGCCGCCTGGGCGATGTCAAACTGGCCGGCGCGGACGCGGACCAGGTAGGACATGCAGGCGCAGGTTCCCAGCTTTTCCCCTATATCGCGGATCAGCGAGCGCACATACGTCCCTTTGGAACACGTTACGGAAATGATGCCCCGCCTCCGGCGGAACGCCAGCAGGCGGATCTCGTGGATGGTGATCTTTCGGGCCGTCAGAGAAAAGTCGGCGTTCTGCCGCGCCAGCTTATAGGCTTTCACGCCGTTGACATTTATGGCCGAATAGCGCGGCGGCAGCTGTTCCGTATGGCCGCCAAACGACAGCACCGCCTCTTCCGCTTCCCGGAACGACAGGGAAGGCACGGCCATGACGGCGGAAACTTCGCCGGTTATATCTTCCGTATCCGTGCGCAGCCCCAGCACAAATTCGGCATGGTACGTCTTGACATCGCTGTCTCCGTATTCTATCAGGCGCGTTGCCTGCCCCAGGTACACGGGCAGGACGCCGGCCGCCAGGGGATCCAGCGTGCCGGCATGACCGGCCTTTTTCGTGCCGTATATGCGGCGCAGCCGGCCGACGACATCATGGCTTGACATGCCTGTCGGCTTCAGGACATTGACGATTCCCTGTATCATAGTACGTTCAACAGTTCCTTTACTACCATTTTTTTTGCTTCATTCAGCGGCCTGTAAATCGTGCACCCCGCAGCCTTTACGTGTCCGCCGCCGCCGAAGACAGCGGCCACGGCGTTGACGTCGGCGCTTTTCGAGCGCAGGCTGACGCGGGTCTCTTCCGGACCGATGTATTTCACCGTAAAGGCCGCGTCGACGCGGCGCAGCTTACGGATATAGTCGATGTAGCTTCCCGTATGTTCCCCCGTATATTTCAGCACTTCCGGCGTGAAGGACAGGGCGGCAATGCGCCGGCCGCCGAACAGCTCGACGCGGCGCAGCACTTCGCTCAGGGCGCGGAGTTTTTCCATGGTATACGCTTCCAGGTGTTCGGAAACGACGTGCGGCTGCGCGCCGGCGTCGACGAGAAGCGCTGCCGCGCGCAGCGTGTTCCCCGTCGTATTGCTGAACTTGAAAAAGCCGCAGTCCGTAGCGACCGCCGTATACAGCGCGTTGGCCATAGACGGCGTAATGCGGACGCCCCAGGCGGAAAAAAGATCCGTCAGAATCTCCCCGGCGGCGGCGCAGCCGGGCCGTATGTATTCCCAGTCGGCAAAGTGGCTGTTGGATATATGGTGGTCAATGTTGAGGACTTTGCCTGTCATGACGGAAGCGGCGGCGCCGACGCGGCTCCTGTCCGTCGCGTCGAGCACGACGGACAGCCACGTCCCGTCGGTCCGCACCTGATCGGGCCGCAAAAAAGAACCGGTCTGCTCCAGGAAAGAAAACTTATCGTCGACGTCGTCATCCAAAACGACGCAGACGCGCTTTCCTTCGCGCTGCAGCCACTCGCTCAGCGCCGCCAGGCTGCCGACAGCATCGCCGTCGGGACTGACGTGAGCCGTCAGCATGATGTTGTCATAGCCCATCAATAGCTGCTGAACTTCCTGTGCCGAACACTCCATACCCATCAGTCCTTTTTCTCTATATCGCGAAGTATTTTATCTATCTTCATTCCGTAGTCAAGGGACGTATCTTCTTTAAATTCAATGGCCGGCGAATGCCTGATGCCGAGGCGGCGACCCACTTCCGTCCGGATATGCCCCGCCGCGTTTTTCAATGCTTTCAGCGTATTTTCTTTTTCCTCTTCGCTTCCGAACAAGCTGACGTACACCGTCGCTTCGCGCAGGTCGCCAGTGATCCGCGCGTCCGTCACCGTGACGAAGCCCAGCCGCGGATCTTTCAGTTCGCAAAGCAGCATAGACGATACTTCCTGTTTGATAAATTCCTGTATTTTACGAACTCGCAATTCTCCCATACTCGCTCTGTCCTCACTTTATTCCGGCGCAACTTCTACCATTTCAAAGGCTTCGATTTCATCGCCTTCCTTGATGTCGCGGTATTTTTCGATCGTAATGCCGCATTCATACCCGGAAGCCACTTCCTTTACGTCGTCCTTAAAGCGCCGCAGGCCGTCGATTTCCCCTTCGTGGATGACGATGCCGTTGCGGATCAGGCGGATCTTGGCGGAACTGGTAATCTTTCCTTCCTTGACGTAAGAACCGCCGACGATGACTTTCGGCGTCGTAATGACTTTGCGCACTTCGGCGCGGCCGATGATATGTTCTTCGTATTTCTTTTCCAGCATCCCTTTAATGGCCGCTTCCACGTCGTTGATGGCGTCGTAAATGACGCGGTACATGCGCATGTCGACGTTTTCGTGCTCCGCCGCCTTGCGGGCCGCCGCGTCGGGACGGACGTTGAAGCCGATAATAAGGGCGTTCGAAGCCGAGGCCAGCATGATATCCGATTCGGAAACGGCGCCGACGCCGGCATGGACGATGGCAATCCGCACTTCATCGCTCTTGATGGCCAGCAGAGACTGGCTCAGCGCTTCGACGGAACCCTGCACGTCGCCCTTAATGATGATGGGCAGTTCTTTCAGCTCGCCCTGCTGTATCTGATTGAACAAATCATCCAGCGTTACCTTGGCGTTGACGTGGAGCGCCGAAGACCGTTTCTTTTCCAGCCTCTTTTCGGCTACGCTGCGCGCCGTCTTTTCGTCGGTAACGTTCAGGATATCGCCGGCTTCGGGAACGTCGTTCAGGCCGAGGATTTCGACGGGAATGGACGGTTCGGCTTTTTTGACCCGCTCGCCCCGTTCGTTGTTCATGGCGCGGACCTTGCCGAAGCAGGCGCCGGCAATAATCGTATCGCCCACGCGGAGCGTCCCCTTCTGGATGAGGACGGACGCCACAGGGCCGCGGCCCTTATCCAGCTTGGCTTCGATGACTACGCCCTGGGCCGGACGGTCGGGGTTGGCTTTCAGTTCCGATATTTCCGCCAGCACGAGGATGTTTTCCAGCAAATCGTCGAGACCTACTTTTTTATGGGCCGATACGGGAACCATAATCGTGTCGCCGCCCCAGGCTTCGCTGACGAGGCCGTACTCCGTCAGCTGCTGCATGACATGGTCGGGATTGGCCCCTTCCTTATCGATCTTGTTGATGGCGACGATGATGGGGACGCCGGCCGACTTGGCATGGTTTATGGATTCGATCGTCTGGGGCATGACGCCGTCGTCAGCGGCGACGACGAGGACGGCTATATCCGTTACCTGGGCGCCGCGGGCGCGCATGGCCGTAAAGGCTTCATGGCCCGGCGTATCCATAAAGGTGATCTTCCTGCCTTCGTAGCGGACCTGGTACGCGCCGATATGCTGCGTAATGCCGCCGGCTTCGTGGCTGGTCACGTTCGTCTGGCGGATAGCGTCGAGCAGGCTCGTCTTGCCGTGGTCGACATGGCCCATAATCGTAACGACAGGGGGACGGACTTTCAGCGTTTCCGGCGCGTCGATGATATCTTCAATCTCCGTCGGATCTTCCGGCGCCGCTTCCCTCGACACTGTCACGCCGAATTCATCGGCAATAAGAGATGCCGTTTCAAAGTCGATTTCCTGGTTGATCGTAGCCATGATGCCGCCCATGAGCAGCTTTTTGATGACTTCCCCTACTTCGCGGCCCAGTTTTTCCGCAAAATCCTTGACGATAATGCTTTCCGGCAGTTCGATTTCCGTCGGGAAATTTGGCCGTTTTTCCTGACCTGCATGGACGCTCTGCCCGGCTTGCTTCTTCTGGTTCTTCCCGGCCTTGCCCTTGCCTTTATTCAGCACGTTGGACAGCAGCGTATGAGGCCTTGCAGCTTTCGCGCCGCCATTGCCGCCGTTCTGGCCGTGCCGGTTCTTTTTCCCGTCGCCGCCTTTGCCGCTCTGCTGGTTTTCACCGGACTGCTGCGGCTTTCCGAAAAATTTCGTCCGCCGGCTGCCGCCTTTGCCGCCCTGCTGGCCTGCCTGGCGGTTCTGCTGCTGGCTGCCGGCCTGGCGGCTCTGCTGGCCTTGCTGTCCCTGCGCTGCTTCCTGACGGCCGCCCTGCGGAGAACCTGCTTTTTTGCCGCCCTGGGAGCGGTTCTGTCCGCCTTGTCCGCTCTGTCCCTGTTTCCCGCCGCGGTTAGGCTGGTTCTGCCGCTTAAATCCGCCGCTCTGCTCGACGCGGCCGCCTTTTGCGTTTGCGGGGGCGCTCTGTGTTTTCTTCTGGTTATCCTGCTGTTTTTTCTGGCTGTCCTGTTTCTTTACCTGCATCTGCTGCTGGCGCTGTTCTCCTTTATGTTCTCTGCGTCCGCCGCGCTGTTCTGCCGTTTTTTCCGGTTTTTCCGTTTTTTTCGGCTCCTGCGCCTTGAAGGACGCATCCAAAATCGACTTCATACGTTCATCTATGCCGGTAAAATTTCCGGCTTTAATATTATGATCGCCCAAAACTTTGATGACGTTTTTAGCAGATACGCCGTATTCTTTCGCTACTTCATACAATCGTTTTGTCATCTGGTTGCCCCCTTTTCAGTCGTGCTCAGCACTTTTTGTATGGCTTCGGCAAATCCCGCGTCCGTCAGCAAGACGACGACATTCTGCGTCTTCCCTACGGCGCGTCCCAATTCTTCTTTGGTAAAAATATCTATAACCGTGATATTCCGGCGTTCTGCCAGGCGGCGGTATTTTTCGCCGTTATCGGCTCCGCCGTCCGAGGCCAGGAATATCATGGGCACGGTGCGTTTTTTCAAGTACTTTTCCGCCGCAAAATCACCGATAATCGTCTTGCGGGCCCGGCAGGCCAGGCCCAGCAGGCTGCCTGCCCGTTCCTGCGCCGTCATGACAGCTCCTGCCGCAGGGCTTCGTAAATCTCGCCGGATACCTTCACCTTCAGCGACCGTTCCAGCCGATGTTCTTTATAGGCTTTTTCCAGGCATTCCGACTGCTGGCAGATATATACGCCGCGCCCCGATTTTTTTCCTGTCTTGTCGATTTCCACCGCGCCTTCCGGCGTGCGGACGACCCGTATCATTTCTTTCTTGCTCTTCTGTTCCTGACAGCCGGCGCAGACGCGGAGCGGTATTTTTCTCTTTTTCATGAAAACCTCCTACGTTTCGTCTGCTGCCGGTATCTGCATATCGCTTAAAATATCGCCGTCATCGTCGTCGTCTTCCTGTTTCGGAGCCGCAGAGGCCTCCGCCTGGCTTTCGCTCTTGATGTCAATTTTCCAGTTCGTCAGTTTTGCCGCCAGGCGGGCGTTCTGTCCCGATTTCCCGATGGCCAGCGACAGCTGGTAATCGGGAACGACGACGCCCGACGTCTTTTCGTTTTCATCGACCGTGACGGAAAGGACCTGGGCCGGGCTTAAGGCGTTGGCGATAAATACGGCCGGGTCTTCGTCCCATTTGATGATGTCTATCTTTTCGTTCTGCAGCTCCGTCACGATGTTCTGCACGCGGCTTCCCTTCGGCCCGACGCAGGCGCCGACGGAATCGACGTTTTCATCGCGGGAATACACGGCGATCTTCGACCGCCGGCCCGGTTCGCGGGCAACGGATTTCAGTTCGACGACGCCTTCGTATATTTCCGGCACTTCCAGTTCAAACAGGCGCTTGAGCAGGCCCGGATGGGTCCGCGACACGAGGATCTGCGCGCCTTTCGTCGTCTTGCGCACTTCGACGACGTAACACTTGATGCGCTGGCCGACAAAATACGTTTCCGTCGGTATCTGTTCCGACAGGGGCAGCACCGCTTCGGCTTTGCCCAAATCGACGTAGACGTTCCTGTTTTCAATGCGCTGGATGATCCCCGTAATAATATCGTCGGTGCGGTTGTAAAATTCATCGTAGACGACGCTCCGTTCCGCTTCGCGCAGGCGCTGGATCATGACCTGCTTGGCCGCCTGGGCCGCAATGCGCCCGAAGTTGGCCGGCGTCACGTCGACGCGGATGATGTCGCCGGCTTCGTAGTCCGGATTGATGGCTCTCGCGTCTTCAAGGGAAATTTCCCCGCAGCTGTTGACTACTTCCTCCACGACCGTTTTGGCCGCCACGATACGGTAATCTCCCGTTTCCCTGTTCAGTTCCACGTCGGCCTGAGGATTGGCGTCCGGTTCTTTTTTATATGCCGTAATCAGCACCGCTTCCAGGGAGTCGCAGATGACGTCTGTCGAAACCCCTTTTTCTTTCGATAAAAAAGCAATAGCGTTGAGCAATTCTTTATTCACAGTGTCACCCTCCATTAAAAATCAATATGCAGCCGAATCTGCGATATCGTTTTCATATCCAAAATCTGCTCCGTCCCGCCGTCGGACACGGTAACCGTCCCGTCTTCGTTTTTCCCGACCAGTACGGCCGTCATGTCCTTTTTTCCGTTTACGGGGCTGAAAAAGCGGATGTCCACATCGCGGCCGGCATACCGCACGAAATCCTTATCCTTTTTCAGGACGCGGTCCAGCCCCGGCGACGATACTTCCAGCAAATAATTTTCCGAAATCGGGTCTTTTTCATCGAGGATCTTGCTCAGCTTTTCGCTGACGGCCTGACAGTCTTCCAAATCCACGCCGCCTGCCTTGTCGATGAACACGCGCAGGTACCAGTTCTTTTCGCGGACGTACTCGACGTCGACCAGTTCAATGTCCGTGCCTTCAATAAGGCGCTCCGTTTCCCGGGAAATAAACGCTTCGATTTGTTCACGCTTCATATATTCACCATCTGTCTTTCTGCGAAATTCCGCACAAGTAAAAGTTAAGAGTGGGCTTCCACCCACTCTTAAAAAAAAACAGCTAATTTACCATCCATACCGGGCCCGCCGCCGGCAGCGGACGCGCCTACATTGCCTCATAAATCCCGTCCAGTACGGGCAGCAGCCGTTCCTGCAGCGCCTGCTGCAGCTCGTCGAGAGACCGGCTGTCGAAGTCATGAACCAGATTTGGGATGTTATGAACCCGCCGTTCGGCGAAAAAATCGTCGCGCAGGAAATTGTACATGAGCGCCAGCCCGCTCTGGGACGGCTTATGGTAATACGACAAAATCATGTACGAGCCGTTGATGATGCGGACGGCGTCATTGGGCTTGATAAGCCGCTTAAATCCCTTATATTCCTGCGGCAGGAACGAATCCCAGCCGACGTACGGCACGCCTTTTTCTCTCAGCATGACGCTGAAATGCCGCTGCCGTTCCGCGTACTGCGTCCGGATAATGCCGGGCAGCCGCTGCTCCGCCATGGCGCGGAACACGGCAAAATCATCGGTAATAAACTCGATGAGGGCAAATTCCAGCATACCGATGTCCACGCGGACGGAAAATTCTTCCGTGCCCGTATTGTACACGCCCCGGATGAACCAGTCGGCAGCTCGGTCCCAGTAGGAAAACAGGACGTACATGCCGCTGTTTTCTTCCTGCATGGCGTCATAATCCGTCAATAACTGAAAATCTCCCACTTGAAGTGGGAGAACAGAGGCAATATTCCATTGTTTGAACGATTCAATCAATGTCGCATCCATAAAAAAAACTGGTGCGGTTGGTGGGAGTTGAACCCACACAATCGAAAGATTACTGCCGCCTGAAGACAGCGCGTCTGCCATTCCGCCACAACCGCATAACAACTAAAAACTGTAAAGGTGTTTGTAGTTCCTTTCGTTCAACAAGACTATCTTAACATACTCTCTTGTTTCTGTAAAGGGTATTTTTTCGATTTCCGAAAAATTTTTTTCCCACCCGTACGATTCCATCCACTCGTCGACCTGGCCGTGACCGGCGTTGTACGCCGCCAGAGCC
>CAZDQW010000022.1:0-5886 GCA_964507845.1 uncultured Megasphaera sp. | reverse complement strand
AGTACCTTATTGCCGCCGTAGGCTTCCAGCAAATAGGACAGATACCACGTTCCCATGGCGATGTTCGTCTGCACGTCTTTCAGCCGGTCCTCCTCATAGCCGGTCAGGTTCATCTCTCCGGCGATCCACTGCCCCGTTTCCGGCATGATCTGCATGAGCCCTGCGGCGCCCCGGTCCGACGACGCTTTTTCATTGAACTTGCTCTCCACGAGAATGACGGCGGCGACCAGCGCCGGGCTGACGCCGTTTTCATAGGCGCACCGCCTTACGGTATAGTCGTACTGCAGGGGATAGACGAGATCCCGCAGCACGTCGTCTTTCCACAACCAGAAATACGATGCGGAAAAACACGCCAGCGCGGCGGCGATGATGATCTTGTCTTTTCCGTTATGATTCCGTCTCAACGTCGTCTCCTCTATGCACTCCGAACCGCCTGACCAGCTTGTCCCACTGGCGGCGCACCTGCCGCTCCGTCTCTTCCGGCGTCCCCATGTTGTCGATGACGACGCGGGAGCGGGCGATTTTTTCTTCTGCCGGAAGCTGCGAATCCATGCGGGCCAGCGCTTCCCGTTCCGTAAATCCGTTCCTGGCCATGAGCCGGGCGAGCTGCGTCGGCCGGTCTATGTAAACAAGCCACACTTCATCTACATATGACTGATATTCTATCTCAAACAACAGGGGCATGTCAAGAAAAACAAAGGAGCCGCGGCCTTCCCGTTCCGCCCGCTCCGTTTCCCGCCCGATTTCTTCGTAAATCAGGGGAAATAAAATCCCTTCCAATTCCGCTTTTCTGGCGGCGTCGGCAAAGACGACGGAGCCCACATAAGCCCGGTCCATGGCGCCGTCCGGCCGGAGCGCCTTCGGGCCGAAAGCGGCGGCAACGGCGGCAAGGCCGGCAGAACCCGGTTCAACGACTTTCCTGGCCAGGACGTCGCAGTCGATGACGATGGCGCCGAGGCGGCGCAGCATGGCGACGACGGTGCTCTTTCCCGATGCAATGCCGCCGGTTAATCCGATTCGATACATACATGTCCCTCCCTAGGTCTGGCAGCCGGGGCAGTACCGCGTTCCGCGGCCGCCGAGCTTTACGTAAACGATGCGGCTCCCGCAGCGCGGGCACGGCGTCCCTTCCCTGCCGTATACGCGCAGGTACGCCTGATTTTCCCCTTCCCGGCCGCTGCCGCCGACGAAATTGCGGATCGTCGTGCCGCCGCGGGCCAGCCCCTGGGCAAGGACGTCCCCTATGGCACGGCGCAGCGTTTCCGCTTCGTCCCTGCCGACGGCATCGCACCGGCGCTGCGGCGCAATGGCTGCGGCAAACAGCGCTTCGTCAACATAAATATTTCCCAGTCCGGCAACGCAGGTCTGATCGAGGAGAAAGGACTTGACGTTCCGCCGCGATCCCTTCATCTTCTCCATGAGATAGTCGGCCGTGCAGGCCGGGCTGTTTCCGTCGGGCCCCAGGGAATCGAAGCCGTTTACGCCTGTCATCCCGCCGTCGGGCACGATCCACAGGCATCCCAGATTCCGTATGTCCCTGTACACAAGGCGGCCCCTGTCGAGGGTAAAGATGACGCGCCGCCCCTTTATGTCCGCCGGCTCATCCTGATAAACGAGAGCCCCCGTCATGCGCAGATGAACGAGCAGAGCCTCCGGGCCGCCCCACGTGAGGACGAGGTATTTCCCCCTGCGGCAAACAGACTGAATGACCTGCCCTTCCAGGGTCCGGCAGAACCGGGAAGGATCGGCGTTTTTTATCAGCCGCGGCAGCAGGACCTCGACGTGCTCGATCTTTCTTCCTGCCAGCGCTTCGTCCAAATAGGCGCGCACCGTTTCTACTTCCGGCAATTCAGGCATACGTTCCTCCTACTTGGCTTCTTCCCAGGTTTTCCCCCAGTGGATATCGACGGCCAGGGGCACCGACAAGGAAACGATGTGCTCCATCGTTTCTTTCAGCAGGTTTTCCGCCTCGTCCCGTTCGTCCTCCGGCACTTCCAGCACGAGCTCGTCGTGAACCTGCACGAGGAGGCGGCTCTTCATTTTTCTCTTTTCCAGTTCGTCCTGCACGGCGTTCATGGCCATCTTGATAATATCGGCGGCGCTGCCCTGGATGGGCGTATTCATGGCCGTCCGTTCGGCAAAGGAACGGCGGGCGAAATTTTTGCTGTGAATGTCCGCCAGGCTGCGGATGCGCCCGAACATGGTCCTGGCCATGCCCGTTTCCCTGGCGGCGGCAATGAGGCTGTCCATGTAGGCGCGGACCGTGCCGTACCGGGCAAAGTACGAATCAATATACTCCTTGGCCTGCTGGCGCGACACGGAAATGTTGCGGGCCAGTCCGAAATCGCTGATGCCGTAAATAATGCCGAAATTCACGGCTTTGGCGTGGGACCGCTGCTCTGCCGTAACGTCTTCCAGCGGCACGCCGAATACTTCCGACGCCGTGCGGCGGTGAATATCCTGGTTCTTCCTGAACCCGTCGATCATCGTCGGGTCCTGGGACAAATGAGCCAGGAGACGCAGCTCGATCTGCGAGTAGTCGCCGGACAGGATATAGTCGTACCCTTCGCCGGGAACGAAGAGGGAGCGGATCTTGCGCCCCTGTTCCGTGCGGATGGGGATGTTCTGCAGGTTCGGGTCGGAGCTGCTCAGGCGGCCCGTCGCCGTGACCATCTGGTTGAAAGACGTGTAAATGCGCCCGGTCCGGCGCGATACGAGGGGCTCAAGCCCTTCGAGATAGGTGGAAATCAGCTTTTTCAGCGCCCGGAACTGCAGTATCTTCGGAATCATGGGGTGCAGGTCCCGAAGCGCTTCCAGGACGGCCGAGTCCGTCGAGTAGCCTGTCTTCGTCTTCTTGACGACAGGCAGGTTCAGCTTTTCAAACAAAATGACGCCGAGCTGCTTCGTCGAGTTAATGTTGAACACTTCGCCGGCATCGTCGTAAATTTCTTCTTCCAGCCCGTCGGCCTCGCGGGACAGGATCTGTTCCATCTCCGTGAGCCGTTCCATGTCTACGGCAAACCCGTTCATTTCCATGACGGCCAGCGTATGGATGAGCGGTATTTCCACCGTTTCATACAGATCCATCAAGCCGGCGTCCCGAAGAGCCTCCGCTTCTTTGGGCCAGAGGGCGCAGGCAAAAGCGGCGGCGCAGCCCAGACGCTGCCCTTCATCGCCTTCCCCCTCTTCCAGGGGCACGGCGAACCGTTCCGACAAGTACGAAAGGCCGTAGGACGTCCGCGTCGGGTCGAGCAGATAGGCCCCCAGTACGATGTCCGCCAGAGGCAGCCGTTTTTCCGTCACGGCAGACGCCGCCTTGGCCAGGGACTTCCCGTCCGCCGTCACGACGAGAGACGCATCGGCCAGGGCTTTTACATAAGCCGGCACATCGCCGCCTTCAACAAGGACGACGCCCTTTTCCGACGCAACGGCAAGGCGCGCCAGCCGCGGCGCCGGCACGGCGGCTTCGTACTGCCCTTCCACGGCGATAGTGCAGCCGCGGAGCGCCTCCGGCGGCAGGTCCTGCGGCGTCAGCCATATCACCGATCCTGCGGCCGGCTTTTCTTCTCCCAGCGAGGCGAAGCGGTCGAAGGAGGCGAACCGGGCCAGCAGGCTTTTGAACCCCAGCCGGCGGAACAGATCGGCTACGTCCTCTTCCCGCGGCTTCGGCACAAACATATCAAGGCTGCATTCTACAGGAACGGTGCAGCAGATCTGCGCCAGTTTTTTGGAAAGCTCCGCTTCGGCCTGATAGGCCGCCAGCTTTTCCTGCAGTTTCTTCCCCTTGACCTGTCCGAGGTTGGCATACACGCCTTCTACGCTGCGGAACTGGCCGATCAGTTTGGCCGCCGTCTTTTCGCCGATGCCGGGCACGCCGGGAATGTTGTCGGACACATCGCCCATGAGGGCCTTCATGTCGACGACCTGAGACGGCGCGTATCCGTACGTTTCAGCCATGACGGACGGCGTGACGGCCAGCATATTCGTAATCCCCTTTTTCGTCAGATGAACCGTCACATGCTCGCCGACGAGCTGCAGCGCGTCCCTATCTCCCGTAACGATATGGACGGCGCAGCCTTTTTCCTCCATCTGCCGCGCCACCGTGCCGATAATATCGTCGCCTTCGTACCCCTCTGCTTCCAGCACATGGATCCCCAGGCAGGCCAGCACCTCCCGGATCAGGGGAAACTGAGGCCGCAGGTCGTCGGGAGCAGGCTTTCTCGTAGCCTTGTACCCGTCGTACAGGTCGTTTCGGAACGTGTGCTTGTCCTTGTCGAAGGCCACGGCGACGTACTGCGGGTCCAGCTGCTCGTAAAGCTTCAGGAGCATCGTCAGAAAGCCGTACACCGCATTGGTCGGGCGGCCCTGGCTGTCCGTCAGGCTCGGAATGGCGTAAAAAGCGCGGTACAGCAGGCTGCTCCCGTCAATAATCATCAATCGTTCGTTCATGGAAACCTCCTGAGCTTACCGGCGCAAAAAAGCCTTGACAATATTGTAGGCAAAATAAATCACCAGCGCGCCCAGCAAATAAGGCATGGCGATGATGATAAAACCAAGGGCGCTGATAATGACGGCGACGATGCAGAAAACAATGAACCCCAGCGCCAGTTTGACGCGCCACGACAGGCCCGACGTGACGATATGCACGCCGGTGCGGCGCTTCTGCTGCTGCCGGAGCCGTTCTTCGTACAGCGCCTGCCCGTCCCGCACCGTCCCGTCTTCTTCAATCGTCTGTCCGCGGAAGCTGTCCCGCTCCTGGCTGGACATGACCTTTGCCTCGGCATCCTGAAAAACGCGGCGGCACGACTCGCACATGCCGTCGTCAGAGACGGCTTCTCTATCGCAATAGCGGCACTTCATACCAAGTCCTCCTGTACATCACTAATAAAAACATTTCCTCTATTATACCATTATCCGGCCCGTTCGCCAAACCGGAAAGATTCCGCCTCGCCGGAACGTATGATATAATGGATAAACAACTGTAAAAAGGAGACGATTGCCATGCTGAAACTGCTCTTCCTCTTTCCCCTGTTCCTGCTCTTCTGCCTGCCGCCGGGCCGGGCCGGCGCCTCATCGGCGGACTTTATGAACGAGGCCATCGACGAATCGGCCAAAAACCTGGAAACGGGAGACGGAGGCCCCTTCGGCGCCGTCGTCGTCAAAGACGGCGTCATCGTCGGCAGGGGGCACAACGAAGTCATCAAGAACAACGACCCGACATGCCACGGCGAGATCCAGGCCATCCGCGACGCCTGCCGCCGCCTCGGCACGTATGATCTGACGGGATGCGAGCTGTACACGTCGGCCGAGCCGTGCCCCATGTGCCTTTCGGCTATTATCTGGGCCAACATCAGGACCGTCTATTACGGATGCAGCGCCAAAGACGCCGCCGCCATCGGATTCCGAGACGACTTCATCTACTCCTTCATCGAAGACGGCCGGGCCGACGAGGCGACGCTCCGGCTCCGGCAGATGAACCGCGGCGAAGCCGTCAAAATCTTTGCCCAGTACAAAGAAAAAAACATGACGATTTACTGAAAAACAGCCGCGTCTTTTCCGGCGCGGCTGTTCGTCGTTCCAGCAGGAAATATTCCGGCTTTCCCCATGAAAAAAAAGAGGCTATTGTAAATAGCCTCTTTTTCGTATCTCCTTATATTCCGGCAGCTGTGCCGTTTAAGGACGTTATGCGTTCTGGTTCGCCGCTACCTGCACCATTTCCGGCTGGAATTCGTCAACCAGTTTCTGGTCTACCTGTGCGCCTTTCTGCATGGCGTTGTAAATGACTTCGGCCATTTCATAGCGCGTCATCGTGCGGTCGCCTTTGAATTCGCCGTCAGGATAGCCGTCGATAATGTCGTTGCCGGCCAGTTTCGTTACGGCTTCATA
>CAZDQW010000021.1:0-36672 GCA_964507845.1 uncultured Megasphaera sp. | reverse complement strand
GTTCCACATTTCCCTGCCCATATTCAAACGCGCCTGGTACACGTCCTGCCCGTCAATCACACTGTCGGGCCGGGCAAAATATATATATTCAAAAGAACAGATTTGCTTGCGGTTTGCAACAGCAAACATGGTCGATGTTACGCCCCGTTCCGTAATTTCAACAAACTCGCCGGGCTGCACATCGCGGACAAAAGCCGCACCGATCGCATCAAGCGCACAGGTCTCGGAGGCCAGCACCCAGCCGCCGTTTTCAGTACGGCCGATGCACAAGGGACGGAATCCGTAGGGATCGCGGGCACCGTACAGCTTTTCTTTCGTCATCAGCACAAGAGAATATGCTCCCTGAATTCGGTTCATGCTTTCCATAATCCGTTCTTCCATCGTTTTTTTCTGGCTGCGGCTGATTAAGTTAACGATAATTTCGCTGTCCATCGTCGTTAAAAATGTCGCGCCGCTACGGTCAAGTTCCTCCCGCAAAGCCCGTGTATTCGTCAAATTGCCGTTATGGGCCAGCGCCAGCTGTCCCATAGGCGTATATACTGCAAGAGGCTGAATATTGCGCGGGTTATTAGATCCTGTTGTCGAATAGCGGACATGGCCGATGCCGATAGGTCCGCCTTCTTCTTCAGGAACACCTTTTTCAAATACAGAACTAACGAGCCCCATGCCGCGGAATGTATGTATATCACGGCCGTCAGTCAACGCGATGCCTCCGCTTTCCTGTCCGCGGTGCTGCAAAGCAAAAAGCCCCCAGTATATATAACGGGGAATGTCCAAAGTTTTATCGAAAATACCTAATACGCCGCATTCTTCATGCTGCTTATCCCAAATCGGATCGTAAAACATGAAAACCTCCTGTTTGCTGAATGCCGAAATTCTGATTACATGGCCTGTATTTCTGCCTGCAGTTTTTCATTCTTTTCCATGACTTGCCTTGCCATTTCATGACGGTACTCTTTATATTTTTCCGCCAGCGCCGCATCGCTGACGGCACCGATTTGCACGGCCAGCAGGGCCGCATTTTTTGCGCCGTCAATAGCCATGGTGGCTACGGGCATACCTGACGGCATCTGAACAATAGCCAGTAAAGCATCCATGCCTTTTAAGCTGCCGCTTGCAAGGGGAACCCCGATAACCGGCAAAGTCGTAAAACTGGCGACGACGCCCGGCAAATGCGCCGCCATTCCGGCGCCGGCAATAATGACGCTGATGCCTCTTTCATGAGCTCCGGACGCAAACACCTTGACCGCTTCCGGCGTGCGGTGGGCCGATGCCAAAAGGGTTTCGCATTCGACGCCGAATTCGTGCAACACGTCTATGGCTTTTTTCATCACCGGAAAATCAGAATCACTCCCCATAACAATACCGACTTTCAAAAAAAATCCCTCCTTAGAACAAGTAAAACCCAAAAGTGAAATGATCACCTTTGGGCCTTATTCACTTAGACGCACAGATTCACCGTCTTTTACAAACCGCTTTCTCATCAGTCCATAAAATAATGGCCATCGCGCATCTCCTTATGAAATCATAACTTATTAAAATACACCTAGATTTTACCAAAAAGGATTATATGTGTCAATCGTTTATCTTGCCGATAATTTCGCTGATGTGGGAAATTCCCATGGACTCGCAGTACGCGTCCATTCCAGCGGCAATTTCAGCTACAGCCCGCGGATTGACGAAGTTATACGCACCGACGGCAACAGCGCTGGCTCCGGCAAGCATGAACTCAACGGCATCCTGCCACGACGAAATGCCTCCCAAACCGAGAACAGGAATTTTTACGGCCTTTGCCGCCTGCCATACCATGCGCAGAGCTACCGGCTTAATAGCCGGGCCGGACAAGCCGCCAGTAATGTTTCCCAGCAGCGGCTTCTGCGTATAAACGTCGATGGCCATGCCTGTCAGCGTGTTGATAAGCGATATGGCGTCAGCACCGGCCGCTTCTACGGCTTTCGCCATGACGGAAATATCGGTCACATTCGGCGACAGCTTAACGATAACCGGTTTTCCCGTATGATTTTTTACGCTTTCTGTTACGGCAGCTGCCGCTTTCGGATCCGTGCCGAAAATAATGCCGCCTTCTTTCACATTCGGACAGGATATATTAACTTCCAGCGCCGCCACGCCGTCAACATCAAGATATGCCGCCAGCTCTCCGTATTCTTCCGCCGTCCCGGCCGATATATTCACGATAAAAGGCGTATCGTACTGCATTGCTTCCGGCAGAATATCCCGCCTGAATACTTCGGCTCCCGGATTCTCCAGACCGATACAGTTCAACATGCCGGCCGGTGTTTCTGCTATGCGAATACCGGAGTTTCCGGCCCGCGGCAGCGGCGTAATTCCTTTGGAAATAATCGCGCCGACAGTATGTAAATCGAGAAAATCAGCATATTCCATTCCGAAGCCAAACGTTCCCGATGCTCCCATGACCGGCGTCTTCATGGAAATCCCGGCGAAATTTACGGCTAAGCGTTTTGTATCCATTAAAACACCTCCCTTGCCGGAAATACAGGCCCGTCTGAACAAACCTTGTATCTTTTCCCGCTCAGCTTACTTTCAAAAGTACATCCAAGACAGACGCCGATACCGCAGGCCATCCGTTTTTCCATAGATACTTCACAAAAGATTCCTGCCCGTTCCGCCGCCTCTGCCATCGTCCGCATCATGACAGTGGGGCCGCAAACCGACACGTAGTTGACCGTATTTTCTTCCAGAATCACCGGCAGCGCCTGAACGGCAAATCCTTGAATCCCTGCCGAGCCGTCGTCCGTTGTAACGTAAATCTTTTCTGCGTAAGGTTTAAAAAAGTCCGTCCAAAATGTCTCTGCCGCAGATTTTCCGGCAACAAGGACAATGGGATTGCGGAGTTGCTTCGCTAAAAAGATAAGCGGGGCTAATCCGACTCCGCCGCCGGCAAGCAGCGCCTTTCCCGGCCCCAACGTAAATACGCCGTTTCCCAAAGGACCTTCCGCACTGACCGCCTCTCCCGGCTTCATCTCCGCCAATTCCCGCGTTCCCATACCGACAAGACGATAAATAATCATCACTGTGCCGGCTTTGGTATCCGCATCGGCAATGCCGAAGGGACGCCTCAAAAAAGTACGCCCTCCCGGCTTTTGTATGTTCACAAATTGGCCAGGTTTTGCTTCAGCAGCTATAGCCGGGCAATGAATAATCATTTTCCGCACATCACGGATGATTTCTTCATTATATAAAATTTCTGCGTCTTCTAAAAATTTTTTCACTTTTCCCATCCTTCCATGCATCGTTAATTGTATTGTACCATAAGCAGCTATTGTTATCACGCAAATTCTCAATATCTGTACATTTTTCATGTGCAAAAAAATACAACAGATTTACGCATTATAAAATACCGCAGAAAAAAATTTTTTCTGCGGCACTACGGAACACAATTCAGAAAATCAGCGTAAAAAAACAGATTTTCCTCACTTCTGTTTACTCCATCATTTTCCACCATGATAAAAATTCCTGCTGCCGATTCAAATATACAACCTCACCAATTTGCGGCGTCAGCAGCCGATACGGTTTCCCCCTGCTTGCCGCAGCCACCCGCCGGTAAGGTTCATCCCACAGGTGGCGGCTTAAGGCAAACTTTCCGTTATGCACAGCCAAGACGGAGCCTGCCCTCACATCTGCCGAAGCCTGGGCAGTTTCTTCAGGCATCATATGAACGCGGGCCCATTTTTCGTTATACTGGCCATTTTCCATGACGGCTAAATCAAACGGCCCCAGCGTATCGCCAATTTTCTTAAAGTGACCTCCATATCCTCCGTCGCCGCTGAAAAAGACACGCCGTTTCGAGGTAATAAATGCGAATCCGGCCCATTGCGTCTGATTCCGCTTCAGCATACGGCCGGAAAAATGCTGAGACGGCAGAACATGAACCGTTAACCCGCCAAATACGGGCACTGCCGTAAACCAGTCTTCTTCATGCACATACGATAAGTCAAATCCCCACTGCTCCAAATATTCCCCGACACCTAAAGGACACACGACATGCCGTATTTTCGGCTTCAGCGCCATAACGCTGGGATAATCCAGATGATCCCAGTGATCATGGGAAAGAACCAATACGTCAATGCCGGGGAAATCATGGGCAGTATATATCGACGTTCCTTCAAAGGCTCGATTGATAAAAAATACCGGCGACGCATAACTGCTGAAAACAGGATCAACCAGTATGCGATAGCCGCTTACCTGCATATAAAAAGACGAGTGCCCAAGCCAGATAACGCAGTCTTCCTCCGGCGGCAGCGCCAATATATCTGTTTTTACTGCCGGTATCGCTGTCTTGGGCTTTAAGCCTTCTTTACTTCCGAATAAAAATTCGGCCATAGCCTTCATCTGTCCGCCTTTAACAAGCTGATCAATCGGCTCCAGATTTTGAAACTGCCCGTTATAATAATGCGGCGACGCCAAAATACGGTCACGGCGCGCTCCCGACGGCAGACGTCCAAATTCCGGCCGGTTTACATAATACGTGCTTCCTGCAAATAACGCCACCGCACCTAGCCCCAACGCTTTTAAAAACTGCCTTCTGTTCATGATAACTATACTCCATTTCCTGGGAATTGCCTTTTTATCCATTATACTCGTTGGAGCATTCTTCAAGTCAAGAAAAAAATACGCTCATCTTACAGATCCCTCATAGAGAAAACTTCTCAGTAAACCCTTTATCACATAGCAAATAAATCAATTTGCTCATCTTCCGGTAAATCGCCGAGACATCCTTCGTCAACCATAAGTTCCAGCGCCGGCTGCGGCACTTTGCCGCGGATTTTTAAATCTGCTTTCGAACTAAAGGGAGCTTCATTACGCGCCAGCACGATTTGTTCCGCTACATTTTCACCCAAGCCGTCAATAGCCGTAAACGGCGGCAATATCTTTCCGTCGCATACCGTAAACCGGGTTGCATCGGAACGGCGGATATCTACATTCATGAAAGAATAGCCGCGCAGGCTCATTTCAACGGCTAATTCCAGGGACGAATACAAATCCAAATCGATTTTGGACGCGTTTTTTCCTTTCGCTTGTATTTCATTCATAGCCTGCCGTTGTCCATCCAACCCGTGCAGCATCGCCGAAAGCTTAAAAGCCTTGGCCCGAATCGTAAAAAATGACGCGTAATACGCCAAAGGGTAATTAACTTTAAACCAGGCAATGCGGAAAGCCATCATGACATATGCCACGGCATGGGCTTTCGGGAACAAATAGCCGATTTTGTGGCATGAATCAATAAACCATTGCGGAATATGTCCTTCTTTCAGCTCTTCTTCGTAGTTCGTCGTTCTTTGTCCCAGCTTATTAATTTTGTCTATTCCCTTACCCTTGCGGACATTTTCCATTACTTTAAAACTCGTCTTCGGTTTTATCCCATGCTGAATCAAGTAGTTCATAATATCGTCACGCGTAGATATAGCTTCCTTCAGCTCCGCCGTCCCCGATGTGATAAGATCCTGCGCATTATTAAGCCAGACGTCTGTACCGTGGGAAAACCCGGATATGCGCACGAGCTCAGAGAAATTTTTCGGCCTCGTATCTACAAGCATCTTGCGTACAAAAGACGTGCCGAATTCGGGAATACCCAAGCTACCTACTTTAGAGCCTAATTCTTCTTCCGTAAGCCCCAACGCCTTCGGCGAACTGAAAAGACTCATCGTTTCGGGATCATCAAAGGGGATTGTCTTGGCATCGACGCCGGTCATATCTTCAAGCATGCGGATAATGGTCGGGTCATCATGCCCCAGAATATCAAGCTTGACTAACCGCCCTTCAATAGAGTGATAATCAAAATGCGTCGTAATAATGCCGCTGTCTTTTTTATTCGCAGGATACTGGACAGGCGTAAAATGATGGACATCCATATCCCGGGGAATAACCATAACGCCGCCGGGATGCTGGCCTGTCGTACTCTTTACGCCGGTACACCCGCTGACCAGACTGTTGATATACGCTTCATTGACCCGTATTCCTTTAGCTTCAGCCCATTTCATGACATACCCGTACGCCGTTTTATCCTTCACTGCGCCAATCGTGCCGGCCCGGAATACATTGTCTTTTCCAAATAATTCTTCTGTATATTTATGAGCTTTCGGATGATATTCACCGGAAAAGTTCAGATCGATATCAGGCACTTTATCGCCGTCAAAACCAAGGAAAATGGCAAAGGGAATATTGTGCCCGTCTTTATGAAGCTCCGTGCCGCATACGGGACATTTCCTATCAGCCAGATCAAAGCCGCCGCCGACTTCGCCTTTCGTATAAAACTCGCTCCAGCAGCAGTGAGGGCATACATAATGAGGCGGCAGGGGATTTACTTCGGTAATATCCGCCATCGTTGCCACAAAAGACGACCCGACAGACCCTCGCGACCCGACAAGATAGCCGTCGTCGTTTGAATGTTTTACCAATTTATGAGCAATATAGTACAAAACGCCGAACCCATGGCCTAAAATAGACGTAAATTCTTCAATAAGGCGGTCTTCCACAACTTTCGGCAGCGGATTTCCGTATATCTTATGGGCCTTTTCATAGCACATTTCTCTCAAAGCTTCCGATGAACCGGCAATTTGCGGAAAATACAGCGTTTCTTTCGGTATGGGATGGACATTTTCTATCATTTCATTGACTTTGTTCGGATTCGTAATAACTACTTCCCAGGCCCGCTCTTCGCCGAGATACGCAAACTCTTTCAGCATTTCGTCTGTCGTCCGCAAATACAGGTCAGGTTGGAACTGAGCGTCTTTGAACCCTTTCCCGGTCATGAGAATTTCCCGGTAAATCTTGTCTTCCGGATTGAGAAAATGAGCATCGCACGTTGCAACCGTCATTTTGCCGAGCTCATCGCCAATGCGCAAAATTGTACGGTTAATCTCCTTCAGCCCTTCTTCATTTTCAACAAAGCCTTCACGGACAAGAAAACCGTTATTTGTCAGCGGCTGAATTTCCAGATAATCATAATATTCGGCAATGCGTTTCAGTTCCTCGTAAGGCAGTTTCTTCTGTACCATGGAGCGGACTAATTCGCCGGCCTCACAGGCTGATCCTAAAATCAGTCCTTCGCGATATTCATTCAAAACGGCCCGCGGAATACGGGGACGGCCGCGGTAAATATATTTCAAGTGAGAAATGCTGACTAACTGATACAGATTGCGGATCCCCACCTGATTTTTTGCTAAAATGATAATGTGATAGGATTGATCGATCTGTTCATCAAATAAATACCCTTCCATGCCGTAAATAATTTTCACATTATTCGTCTTATCCGCAGCAATTTCCTGAAGCAGCGGAAACGCCTGGACGACGCCGTGATCTGTAACGGCAATAGCCGGATGACGCCATTTTTTTGCCGTCTTGATAAGCTGCTTTACCGTAATAAGTGCGTCCATATCACTCATCACCGTATGCAGATGCAGTTCTACCCGCGGCGTCGGATGATTATCTTCCCGTTCGACAGTTACTCCTTCATCGGCCATAATATCATTTACACTGAATACGTAATCATTTACATACGTATCAAAAATAACATCGCCGTGCAGCCGTACATATGTCCCAATGGTCAGACGCTGCGATAAGGCCGCATATTCTTCCGGCGACACAGCCTGTTTGCGCCGGTATTTACCGTTATTGGCGACTTCCAAAAAACGCCGGACTAAAATGCCGTTTGTCGCATCGGCAATCTGAAAAGTCAGGAGTATGCGCTTTGACTTCAGCTCCCTGAATTCCACTTTTACAATTTTCCCTTTAATAACGATATTGCTTCGTTCTTCCCCTAAAATGTCATTAATAGCCGTTACGGCGCCGCTGAAAGCTTTACCAAACAGTACATTGCTGTCTGCACTGGCTGAACCATCTTTATCCGCATCCGTTCCTCCGCTGTTCCCGCTGTTCCCGGCAGCTTTGCAAGCCTTCATATACGCTTCATCATATAACTCATCGTCGCCGCAGTAAAGCGACTCGTAACAATCTTCATGAGGAATACCGTAGCCGTCTAAATCATCATTAGAAACGACCGCAATATCGTGAAGCAAGTCGTCCTCCGGCACAGACAATGGTATGTCGCCGCCGTGATGAACAGCCTGCACATCATGCGAAACGGTCACCGTGCCGTTTAAAGACAAATAACTGCGTATTTTACTGCAGAGCATATCGCTGTCATAGATTTCCCGTTCCGACTGCGTTTTCACCTGCCAGATATTTTCTTCCGGAGATGCGCAGATCTCTTTGATGCAGACAGATTGCCCCTCGCCGATCGGAACAAGCAATTCTTGTTTCGGAACTATATGCCATACTTTCATACGTGCGCCTATCCTTTCAAAAACAATGCGTGCCGCAGCAGGCCCGCTATATCTACATATCATGCGGCCTGTTCAGCAGCACATCCTGAGCCTGAAGATCCGATGTCTGAACAACAGTTTCCGACGCCGGCCCTTTGGTCACAATAATCTCGTCATTCGGCTCATAATGTGATTCTATCATATCTGTATATTTATCGCCATCGGCATAAAAAACCGTCCGGCGTATAACAACATCATGTCCGTCATAGCCGATTTGTTCTTGTACGTCGCTTTCAGCAGCCTCATCATGCCTGCGTATAACGCGATGAGGCAGATTTTTCAGCGAAACAGTCTGAAACACCGTTTCACATAAGTCATTACGGTTTCCCAATATATACGTCGTTATAAACCCTTGCCCGTAAAACGGTATAAATGCATACGGGATGACAGAACGGATTCGTAAAGGAAAAATCAAGTGAATTGTCTGCTACCGCCGCATCCATCCCCACGGGAACATAGGCCGCCGGAGCAAAATGAGGTTCCCGGCCGGCAATAAACAATCCGGCCCGCAGAACTGCATTAAACAGCGTCGAACTGACTTGGCAAACACCGCCTCCGGCATCAGGCACGAGTCGATTATCAAAATAAACGGGCGCATCTTTATACCCTTTATCCCGCGTTCTCGTTCCGACATAGTCGTTGAAAGAAAAAGTCTGCCGGGCCGGAACGACAGCATGATTCAAGCGCCGCTGGGCAATGGCAATATTTTCATTCCGGTTCTGGTTCGACTCATCAAAATGAGTCGTATAATACGATAAAACCGTATCTACGCTCTTCAGATCTTCCGCCGTAACAGCCGCAGTCTCCCGCAGTTGAACCGGTGCGTCGACAGGACGAACTTCGCAGCGCCGCAGCTGCTGCCATACGGCCGTCGCCAGAGCGCTGCTGTCGATGCCGATGCGGTTCGTTTCCGCGTAAATAGTCGCCGTTTTTTTATCGTCGTTCGGAACGGCATAGGCATTTTCCGGTTTTTTGTCGTACATTCGGCAAATCTCCTGCACACGATCGGCCAGCAGCTTCTTATCTGCCGTTAAAGCCAGCGGCACATTCTTTCCCGACTGCAATATGCTGATAATTTCCGCTGCCCGCTGCTGCGGCGTTCCCTTGCGGCCGATGCGAAATATTTCATCGTATATATAAGATGCATCGACATGGGCGCCTATTTCATCGAGCCGGATTACTGCATCAATCCCATCTCCTGCAACAGGGATTTCCTTTCCTGCCAGTTCCTGTTCCCGTTCATCAATGCGCCGGCGTATATCTTCATCAGTCATCTCGCTCACAAGCCGTCCTTCCAGCATAACTTTTCCTTCTGCTTGGCTCTGCGCCGCAAGAAAAACGCCTCCGAACGCAATAAAAACGCAGAAAACTACAAAAATAAAACGCTTCTGCCGCCGGTATCTTTTTTTTATTCCATGTCTTTTCCTGTACCGGCGGCCGTATTCTTTCAACCGTTTCCTTCGTTCTTTTTCTTCATCATCCACCGTTTACACCTTGCCTCTGCCGGCTGCAATACAAACAGACAAGCGGGCCCATATCGTCAATTGAAGCCGTTCCCCTGCGTATATTGCGCTGTAATTCAAATATACGAGTAATAATATCCTGTAACTCGCCAATCGTCCATAAAGGGGCCGCTTTCTGCAAATGATACACGAGATATTTCGCGCTGCGGCCCCGGTTAATCTGCGTCATGACGGCGTCGCGCTGCTGAGTCCTCATGCCGGCTGCTTCCAGTTCTTTATACGCCAGCAGCATACGCAGGCGGGACACCATATACCCCGTATTTTTCAAAAATAAATCTTGCCGCGAAAATAAACTGCCAATAAAGGGCAATGTGTGTCTGCCGTCACGGCGCAGAAAACAATCCATAAACGTAAAGAGATTTTTCTCAACAGTTCCGGCAAACAGTTCCGTTAAATCGTTTTCCGAGATTTCAGCATTATCGCTGTCCAACATAATGCACAGCTTTTCCAATTCAGAAAATACGTACATTAAAGATATTTCATTCCATGTCTGGAAAAGGCTTTGCAAATAGTGAACTGCCCTGACAGTAAGCCTTTTTTCTTTTTGACGCAGAAAATCCTCAACATAAGGCATGACATTTTTTTCCGTTACTGCTTCTCCTTCGATTACGTCAGCCAACTGAGCCAGCTGTCTGAAAAAAGCGCACGCCGTGTCAAGTTTTCCTTTCGTATAAAATAAAACGCTGTTTTCATCTGCTAAACGGCGTAATTTTTCTAAAAACCACGTTTCTTCTTTTGACAGCTTTCCTCGTGAACGGCCGCCCCGTTTTACAGGAAGCAAAGGGCACTCGCGCCATACGGCAATGATCCCGCCGCCGAAAAGGCTTGTCCCCTCAAAAGACTCGGCAACAACTGCCGGCAAGGCATCTTTCTTAAATGTCTGCACAGTCACTTCGCCTCCGGCCCGGGCAATGCACTCATCCATAAATCGTTGTTTTGCCCGTTCCATAAGGTACTCTTCTGTTCCGTATATAATCGCAATTGATTTCATTATTTATATACCGCCATAAGTAAAAAATGTCCACGTTCCGTTTCGGTACTTGCCGGTAATTTGCCCGTCCCGTTCCGGGGAAAAACAAGGAATACCATACAGCTCTGCATATTCTGTCCATTCGGCATAGCCTGCATCAAAAGGATTTCCTTTATGCAGTATTAAAGCGGCGATGCCGGCCGGAAAAGCCGTGCCGCCGGAACTGTGC
This sequence comes from uncultured Megasphaera sp., assembly GCA_964507845.1. GTDB lineage: Bacteria > Bacillota > Negativicutes > Veillonellales > Megasphaeraceae > Megasphaera. Next base: position 25,587 of record CAZDQW010000021.1, on the reverse strand, counting down.
GCTTCCACGCAGGCATAGCCGGGAGAAAAGGCCGCCGGTATTTCTTCATACAAATAATAAGGAATTTTCCCTTGCGCAATAACATAGCTGCCGGCTGTTTTTTCCGCTGCCCGAATAGAGCCGTCCGTCACAAATTGCGACGCAATCAAATCCGCCAGCGCTCCGTCGTCTTTACCGCTTACCGTATAGCCGGACAGCCGAAAAATACCTTCGTAGCGCATAGCCGGAGTCAGCACGTACAATGCCTGTTCCGAGCTTGTCCAGGGGCTTTTATTATACCACAGGTACGCGGAATTCTCATCATATACTGCACAAGTTGCCGTATCCGCCCCCATATCAAAAATGTAGACGACCACATCGTTTTTATAGAAATACGCCCAGTATGCCGTGCCGATACATAAGACCGCTGCCAACCCAAGCAAAAAACGTCTCATCGGCGGCAGAAAAAATACAGAGAAAACAGCCAGGTACCATGCGGCGGCAATAGGAAAAGGCATGGCTCCGCTCCAATGACGGCTGTAAGGCAAAGAAGCTAAAAAATAATTTCCTTTTACGGCCAAGGCCATCAGCGGTTCAATAATAAATAAAGCAATATACATCAGCGGTTCCGCAATATAAGAACATATGGAAGCTGCCGCCCCCAAAACAATGATCATTTCAAGAACCGGCGCAACTAATATATTGGCGGCAAAAGAATATACGGGAAAGGAAAAGAAATACGCAAACAGCAGGGGAACAAGCAGCAATTGAGCGCAGATACATACAGCCAGGCTGTCTGCTGCAACCGGCGGCAGCATCGCCAAGCAAGGCCGCAACCGCTGCCGGAAAAGAATAATGCCTGCCGAGGCGCCGCAGGATAAGCGGAAACTGACATCATACAATATATACGGGCTGTTCATAAGCATAAAAAAAACGGCAATGGCCAGTGCCTGAATCCCGACATATTCCCGCCGCGCTACCGCACTGTATGCGCTGATCAGCCCCATCACCGACGCTCTGACAACCGGCGCCGTAAATTCAGCCAGCGCGCCGTACACGATAATAAAAACAGCCGCTGCGGCAAAAGAACTTTTTTTCCCTGCGCCGACTGCACGGCCGATGCACTGAATGACCGCAATGAGCAGCACAATATGCGACCCTGATACGGATAAAATGTGGATAAGCCCCGTAGCGCTGAAACTTTCAACCAATTCCGGCGGAAGATCGTCGTAGTGTCCACCGAAAAGCAAGCTGCTGAGAATATATGCATTATCTTTATGCAGAACCAATTGAAACCTTTCTGTTAGAATCTCCCGTATCTGTCCCAGCCGGTAAAAAATCCCTCCCGGGGGCTTCAGCAATGTCACACTGCCGGTACGGTCATTGTAGCTTTTCAAAAAAATGCCTTTTTCTTTATCCCTCCGCACGGCATCATAAGCGCCGCGGTTCCGATAATAACGAATAGGGTTTACTTTCCCTTGGTAGGCAATACGAGATGACGGCTGCCATACAGGCTGCGCCGGTACAGTCAGATACACGGAGCCGCTCCCGGGACGCAGCACGGTTTCATCCGCATAGGCAAAAGCATCGACCGAAACAACATATCTTGTCATTTCTCCTTTATCCGACGCATACGTCCGTCCCCGTTCCGCAACAGTTCCCTGCAGATATATGTCGGCGCCGCCTAAATAATGAGGCAGCGCATCGTATACAGCGTCGGCAACAGCTAAACGTCCTCCGCCTATACAAAAAAAGCAGGCAATAACCATAATCTGCATGACATATTTATGCCGGCGGGAAAAAACAGCGGCGGCAGCTGTAATTACAAATCCTGCTGCCCAAATAGCGGCAGATACGGAAAAGGTTTCCGCCGCAAAGATGCCGCAGCAGCAGGAAACTACGGCAAATGCTCCTTTATACATTACACCGTCACCTTATCCTGCAGCTTCTCATACTTTTTCTCTCCGATGCCTTTGACTTTTTTTAATTCTTCCACCGAAGTAAACATCCCGTTTTTCATCCGATATTCAATAATTCTCCGGGCCATAGCCGGGCCAATGCCCGACAGATTGATCAGAGCCTTTTCATCTGCTTCATTAATATTAACCAAACCGTTTGATTCACTGCCGCCGGCAGGTATTCCGTTTAAGTCGTAAGGAATGTGAATGTGCATCCCATCTTTGGCTTCCTCAGCATAATTGACGGCAGTTACATCTGCATACGCCAGCGCGTTTCCTGCCGCTTGAACGACTTCGCCGACTCGCAGGGAACGGTCAAAGGAATAAAGGCCCGGCCTGCGGACAGCGCCGCTGACATATACATATACTGACGGCGGCAGCGGCGCCTCTGCTGCCGGTACAGATTCTTTCCGCATCTGATCCGAAACGGTATCAGCGCCATACCAGAGTGCGGCCATAAGGATAAGGAGCATAATGAAAAGGAAAAATTTCTTCATACGGATTCCTCCTGCCAAACTTTTTTTACTCTATTCTTTCTAAAATCCTTCCGTTCCTGCTTAATATATTACTTCTAATCTAACTCTAATATAATTCTCATAAAAGCCGCAGAAATTTAATCTTTACGTTAAAATGCGCTGCACCTGTTTCGGACTTCACGATATAAATGGCTTAGTGATGCGAAAAACAGCTTGATTTCTATTCCCTGTAACATTATTTTGTGATATGATAAATACATCCATGATATATTTTTAATCTATTGGAGGCCAAAACATGAAAGAATACATACCGTTCAAATCAGGAAAAGTCCGCGAAGTGTACGATACGGGCGACAGCATTATTATGGTTGCCACCGACCGTATTTCAGCATTCGACCACATTCTGAAAAACCAGATTACCAAAAAAGGAGCAATCCTGACGCAGATGTCTAAATTCTGGTTTGATTTGACGACAGATATTATTCCTAACCACATGATTTCCGTCAATAATGCCGAAATGCCTGAATTTTTCCAGCAAGAACAATTTATCGGCAATAGTATGAAGTGTAAAAAACTGACCATGATTCCCATGGAATGCATCGTCCGCGGCTACATTACGGGAAGCGGCTGGGAAAGCTATAAAAAAGACGGCACCATCTGCGGCATCAAACTTCCGGAAGGGCTGCAGGAATCGCAGAAACTTCCCGAACCTATCTTCACGCCCAGTACGAAAGCAGAATTAGGCGACCATGATGAAAATGTTTCCTTAGAACAGGGCGCGGCAGTACTTGAAAAATCATTCCCCGGCAAAGGATTGGAATATGCGGAAAAAGTCCGCGACTACACCATTGCGCTATACAAAAAATGTGCTGACTACGCTTTGTCCCGCGGCATTATCATTGCTGATACGAAGTTTGAATTCGGCCTTGACGAAGAAGGAAATATCGTTCTCGGCGACGAAATGCTCACTCCGGACAGTTCTCGTTTTTGGCCTCTTGAAGGATATAAACCGGGACAAGCTCAGCCGTCTTACGACAAGCAATTTGTACGGGACTGGCTGAAAGCCAATCCTGACAGCGATTATCTCCTTCCGCAGGATATTATTAATAAAACAATTGAAAAATACGAAGAAGCATATGAACTTCTGACAGGAAAAAAATTCGATAAATAATTCAAAAAAAAACAGATTCTGCTTTCATGCAGAATCTGTTTTTTTATCTGTGTGAAATCTTTTATCAGTCCGGCAAATACATCTGGAAAGAACCGTGATATTCCGAATACTGTACAACTCTCTTCCGCAGTGTAAAATAGAATTACTTGCTACGGCAGGAAAATACGGTATTCTAAAAAAAGATAAGTACCCGCCTTACTTAGTCTTCTTGTAAGGAGGATACTTACCATTAACACAAACATTATTTACTTATAGGCCTTTGAAAATAAGAAAGGCCATTAATCCAATAAGAGCAATTGCCGAGACAACGCGAATAAAAGCGCCGGAGCGAAATAACAATGTCTTTCTTCGCCGTTTGGGTTTTGTCAGCGGCTTTTTCATACGTACCATCGTGAGATTCTTCCATTATACGCCGGGCCACGCCATTTCTTTCCCGCCTAAAATATGGGCGTGCATATGATGAACCGTCTGACCGGCTTTTTCGCCTGTGTTGAATATAACGCGGTAACCGTCCGCATCAATTCCCAATATGCAAGCTACTTTCTGAATAGCATACAACATTTTGGCGGCTACGTCAGCATCCGCTTCCGTCAAAGCGGCAATATTGGCGATATGTTTCTTAGGAATAACGAGAACATGAACCGGCGCTACCGGCGCAATGTCTTTAAACGCATAGAAATTTTCATCTTCATATACTTTTTGGCTCGGAATTTCTCCTTGACTAATTTTGCAGAACAAGCAATCTTCCATCTTACAATTCCTCCTCATATAATAAATTTCACAAAACTTCAGGTATCAGCAGGCGCTTATACGACCATGATACACAAAATTAACACAGAATAAAACAACCGCTCTTCTACCTAATGATTTCTCCATGCGGCTTCAAGAAAAGTCTTTCTTCCTAAGCAGAAAATTAACTGCAGCTTCATCAACCAAGATGTCCATGCTATCGACACTGATATACGCAGCCAAAACGATACGCTCTCTGCCCAATGCCCTTGATATTCCAGACTTATTTCCAAAATCTCAGAATCAGGACTTAGTGCTGTCGGACTGTGCGGTGCCAAATACGGTATGATCACCTGCCTGTTCAACAAAAACAGGTACAATAGACCCTTCATATGATCCTCTTAGACCATCAACACAGACCCGTTCATAATTTTCTGAAAAACCTTCCCCTTTCATGCCCTCTTGACGTTCTATGAGGACACGAACCGTTTTTCCTACCATTTGCCCAAGCAGCAGTTTTTTCTGGCGCGCCGACAGCTGATTAACGGCTTCGACGCGTTCTTTTTTCACGCTGCCAGCAATCTGATTGCTCATAGAGGCCGCCGGCGTCCCCGGACGTGCTGAAAAAGGAAACGCATGTATATGAGAAAAATTCAATTTTTTCAACGTATCCATCGTCTCAAGAAACAGTTCATCTGTCTCGCCGGGAAAACCTACGATTAAATCCGTCGACACCGTTAACTCCGGAATACGGCTTCGGATCCGTTCTACAAGTTCTATATATTCACGCTTCGCATAATGCCGGTTCATTGCTTTCAAAATGGCATCGGAACCGGACTGCAAAGGCAAGTGAAGATGCGGACATATTCGATCAGATGAATTTATTACATCGATCAGCGCATCATCTACTTCCAGTGATTCGACTGATCCTAAACGGATGCGCTGCACCTGCGTTTCTGCCAAAAGGCGTTTTAAAATCAAAGCCAAGGCCGGCTTATCCGGAAGATCCCTGCCGTAGGCTCCTAAATGAATCCCTGTCAAAACAATTTCTTTGAAACCGGCATTAAGAAGCCGCCGTGCTTCAGCAATAACGGCGTCAGGCCTGCGTGATTTCAAACTGCCCCGCGTATACGGAATAATGCAATAGGTACAAAAATTATTACATCCTTCCTGAATCTTCAAATCTGCCCGCGTATGTTCCACAGCAGAAGGGTACAGCGGTATGTCTTCAAATTCGTCATGCGCCATAACATCATGAACAGCCGTAACGGTTTCTGCTGCGCCGTCCTGCAGAATTCGGGCGACAATATCTGTAATATGCTTCTTTTCATTAGTTCCCACAACGGCGTTGACGCCTTCCATTGCAGCCAATAAGTCAGGGTCAAGCTGCGCATAGCATCCTGTTACAACAACGACTGCCTCAGGATTTCGTTTTTTCGCTCTTCTGATGAGCTGACGTGATTTTTTCTCTCCTACTTGCGTGACAGAACACGTATTTATCACATATACGTCGGCAACATCGTTAAAATCTACATCTGCATATCCTTTAGATAAAAACAGACCTCTCATGCTGTCCGTATCATATTGATTAACACGGCATCCCAATGTCGCAAAAGCAATAGTCGGCATTATTTGAATCCTCTTTCATACATGACGATAGACAGCGCCGCCAATGCCGCTGTTTCGGCCCGCAGAATCCGCGGCCCTAATGAAACGGTCCGGCACCATGACAGCTTCTGCCGCGCCAATATTATCTCTCTTTTTGAAAAACCGCCTTCCGGGCCGATGCAAAGGAGAACATCGCCCATTCGTATCTGACAGCATGTCTCTGCAATAGGTACAGTCTCCCGTTCATAGGGAATCACAAAGCGCATATGGCCGTACAAATCGAGTAATCCGGCAAAATCAACAATCGGATCTACTGTCGGAACGTCATTGCGGCCGCATTGTTTCGATGCTTCCAAAGCCACCCGCTGCCAGCGTACTTTCCGGTTCTCACAACGCGTTTCATTTAATTTTACTACACAATTTTCCATTTGTACAGGAACGATGCGGCTAGCGCCTAATTCCGCCGCCTTCTGCACCACCCAGTCAAATTTATCTCCTTTCAGCAACGCTGCGGCTAATATGACGTTGCCGTTTTTGCTTCCGCCTTCGGAAATTTTTCGTCTCGGCAGCAAAACAGCAGAATGGTCTTCTACTGCCGCAAGAACACATTCATACGTAGTGCCGGTACTATCGGTAACACATAGAACATCACCGGCAGTATGCCGTAAGACGGTAAGCACATGATGGGAATCACCATCCGGCAATTGAAACTTTCCGCAAATGGGAAAATCCGTAAACAATTTCCGCATTATGTTCTCCTTAATTTCACGGCGTACCAGCCGTTCTGCAGACGCTCGTCTTCCCACAAAAATCCCGTTTGCGCAGCTGCCTGCCGTATTTCTCCTATCCGTTCGTCAATAATGCCGCTGGCAATAAGCACACTATCTTTTTTCATATACGGCGGCAGTGACGGCATCAATTCCAGAACGGCGGCTGTCACTAAATTGGCAGCGACGATATCCGCCTTTTCCTCATCGGCAGAAAGCGCTGTAAGCAGGTCGCTGTTATATACACGAACGATATCTTTCACATTATTTTTTTCTATATTGATTGCCGCCTGTGCCACCGCATTTTCATCAAAATCAAGGGCCGTCACGCGCCGTGCTCCCAGTTTTGCGGAAGCAATTGCCAAAATACCGGTCCCCGTGCCGACATCAATAACGACATCTCCAGGGCGTACAGTATCTTCCAGATACTGTACGCACATGCACGTAGTATCGTGGAAGCCGCTGCCGAAAGCCAGTCCCGGATCAATAAACAGAACTGTTTCGTCCTCTCCTGCTTCAACAGGTTCCCAAGGCGGGGCAGCCCAAAAACGCCGGGAAATTTTTTTCGGATGAAAATAGGCATGCCAAGCGTACAGCCATTGCTCGTCATTGGCCTGCCCGCAGAAAAACTGCCACGTCCCCAGTGTCCGAGTACGTTCGGCCAGCGCTTTCATACGTACCGGCACCATTTCCACTGCCGCTTCGTTCTCCGGCGGAAAATACGCCGTAATCCGAATACGCCCCAGTTCATCTTTCTCATCATCATGAATAATCGAGCCATTTCCGCCGCATTCATATAAAAGAAGAGCCACCAAATCGGTGGCTTCTGGGGAAACAACTAAATTAACTTCAATCCAATTCATCTAGTGTTCACCCTTACTCAATCTTCAAATTTCACCTTTCAATTTGCTCCAAAAGCCTTTCTTTCCCTTGGGTTGCTGCTCTTTGGCAGACTCCGGCTTTTTTACAGCCGGTTCAGGCTCCCCCACCCAAGTTTCACCGCCGGCATATGCAAATTCCCGGAGCAATTCTTTTTGCTTTGCATTAAGTTTTTTCGGTACGGCAACGGTTATCTGCACATGATGATCGCCGCGGCGGTCCTTAGCTCCTAAGACCGGAACGCCTTTTCCGCGAATACGGAACACGGTTCCCGTCTGCGTTCCTGCCGGAATTTTTAAATCAATTTTTCCGTCCAGCGTATCGACCCGAATCGTCGCGCCCAAGGCCGCCTGCGTAAAGGAAATTGTTTCCTGGGACAAAATATCGTTTCCCTCGCGGGAAAACTTGGCGTCGCGGCGAACAAAAATATAGACATACAAATCTCCGTGACCGCCGCCGCGAACACCGGGTTCTCCTTCGCCGGCTACGCGCAGACGCGCTCCGTCATCGACACCGGCGGGAATTTTTATTTTAAGTTTTTTCCGAACCTTGACAGTTCCTGTTCCGTGACATTTCGTGCACTTTTTCTTAATAACTTTTCCGCTGCCGCCGCAGTGGGAACATGTACGGACATTGACCATCTGCCCGAACGGCGTATTTTGAACGACGCGCTGCTGCCCGGTACCATGGCATACGGGACATGTTTCTACGTCGCTTCCCGGTTCGGCGCCGCTGCCGCTGCATCGATCACAGGTTTCATCTTTAGGCACCTGGATTTCCATTTCTGTGCCGAAAGCCGCTTGCTTAAAAGAAATATCTACGTCAAACCTCAAATCTGCACCGCGCTGCGGCCCGTTCTGGGACTGCCGGCGCCCCTGTCCGCCGAAGAAATCAGCGAAAATATCTTCAAAGCCTCCAAAACCGCCGCCTTGCCCGAATCCGCCGAAACCTCCAAATCCGCCAAAGCCTCCTCCGGCGCCGGCGCCGCCGTTTTCAAAGGCGGCGTGGCCGAACTGGTCATATTGGGCACGTTTATTTTTATCCGACAAAACCTGATATGCTTCGTTGACTTCCTTAAACTTTTCTTCCGCCGTTTTCGGATCGTCCCTGTTTTTGTCCGGATGATACTTAATCGCTAATTTACGAAACGCTTTTTTTATTTCTGCGTCGCTGGCATCTTTAGGGACGCCTAGCACTTCATAATAATCTCGTTTACTCATAGTGGGCAGCCCCTCTTATCTACCTTATTTCTGGTCGTCGTCAACCACTTTATAATCTGCGTCAACTACCTTTTCGCCGCTTCCCGCCGCGCCCTGCTGCGTTCCAGTCTGCGCGCTGCCTGCATTCTGCTGTGCCTGCTGCTGAGCGCTGGCTTGCTTATACATTTCACTGGTTAAATCGTAAAGAGGTTTCGTCAAGGCTTCCGAGGCCGCCTTGATCTTGTCGATATTGTCGCTCTTTATGGCTTCGCGGACTTCAGCAATCTTGCTCTTGATTTCCGAGACTTTCGACGAATCCGCTTTGTCGCCCATGTCTTTGATCGTCTTTTCCGCCTGATAAACTAATGTATCGGCATTATTCTTAGCTTCAATAAGTTCTTTGCGTTTCTTATCTTCCGCTTCATGAGCCGCCGCTTCTTTTACCATACGGTCAATTTCACTCTTATCCAATCCGGACGAGGACTGAATGGTAATTTTCTGTTCCTTGCCGGTTCCCAAATCTTTGGCCGAAACATTTACGATACCGTTGGCATCAATATTGAAAGTAACTTCAATGCGGGGCACACCGCGGGGCGCTGCCGGAATATCGGATAATTCAAACCGGCCCAATGTTTTATTATCGGCAGCCATTTCACGTTCACCCTGAAGGACATGGACATCTACAGACGGCTGATTATCTACGGCAGTGGAAAAGATCTGGCTGTTCGATGTGGGAATGGTCGTATTGCGTTCGATAATCTTCGTAAAAACGCCGCCCAGAGTTTCAATCCCCAGCGACAACGGAGTAACATCAAGGAGCAGCACGTCTTTAACATCGCCGACAAGAACACCGGCCTGAATAGCTGCGCCGATAGCAACACATTCATCAGGATTTACGCCTTTGCTCGGTTCTTTGCCTAAAATAGATTTAATCGCATCCTGTACGGCAGGGATACGGCTGGAACCGCCGACAAGAATAATTTTATCGATTTCATCAATGGTAAATCCGGAGTCGTCAATGGCTTTTCTCGTCGGCCCCATCGTACGCTGCACAAGGTCTTCCGTCAAATCATTAAACTTAGCCCGCGTCAAAGTCAAGTCCAGATGTTTCGGACCAGTTGCATCAGCCGTAATAAAGGGCAGGTTAATATTCGTAGATAAGACGGTGGACAATTCGATTTTTGCTTTTTCAGCAGCTTCTTTCAGGCGTTGTTCCGCCATTTTATCCATTGAAAGATCAATCCCTGTTTGGCCTTTAAATTCTCTGACCATCCAGTCCATGACGGCGTTGTCAAAATCATCGCCGCCTAAATGCGTGTCACCGTTTGTCGCCTTTACCTCAAATACGCCGTCGCCTAATTCCAAAATAGATACGTCAAAGGTGCCGCCGCCTAAGTCAAATACGAGAATTTTTCCTTCGCCGCCTTTATCGAGCCCGTAAGCCAAAGCTGCCGCCGTCGGTTCGTTGACGATACGGAGAACATCAAGTCCTGCAATCTGTCCTGCATCCTTTGTCGCCTGCCGCTGCGAATCATTAAAGTAAGCCGGAACCGTAATGACCGCCTGCGTTACTTTTTCTCCCAAATAGCTTTCGGCGTCGGCTTTTAATTTCTGCAGAACCATTGCCGATATTTGCTGCGGCGTATATTTTTCATTATTTACTTCTACTGTATAATTTTCGCCCATATGCCGTTTAATAGATGCAATTGTATTTTCCGGATTCGATACGGCCTGGCGTTTTGCCAGCTGGCCGACGAGCCGTTCGCCCGTTTTGGAAAAGCCTACAACAGACGGCGTCAAGCGGGATCCTTCCGTATTTGTAATGACAGTCGGTTCTCCGCCTTCCATAACTGCTACGACAGAGTTAGTCGTGCCCAAATCAATACCTATCACTTTGCTCATAATAATTGCCTCCTCAATATATATCTGCGATAATTAACCGTTAAATGCAACTTTTACCATCGCCGGGCGAAGTGTTTTATCTCCCAGCAAATATCCTTCCTGCAAAACTTCAACGACAACGTCGTTATCATACTCATCGCTGGCCGTTCTCATGACTGCCTGATGGTAATTCGGATCAAAAGGTTTGCCGACAGCATCTATTTTGGCTATGCCTTCCTTCTCCAATACGGCCATCAGCTGCTTATAAATCATTTCGTAGCCCTCTGTAAACGATTTCATTTCCTCTGTCATCGCATCCTGCGGTACATGCAGAGCCCGTTCAAAATTATCGATGACCGGTAAAATATTTTTCAATACTTCCATCTTGACGACTTCAGAAATTTGAAGCTTCTCTCCGGCTGTCCGCTTTTTAAAATTTGCGAAATCTGCCTGCAGCCTGAGATATCGCTGATTTATTTCCGCAACAGCCTCTTCTGCCTTTGCCGCTGCCGATGCGTCATCATTCAGCTTCTTTTCTTCTTCAGCAGCCGCCTCTCCATCTGCAGCTGTTTCTTCCGTTTGTTCTTCACATTCTTTCACAGACACTGTATCATCTGCATCATGATGATGCTTTTTTTCTTTGTCTTTACTCATTTGGATCAAAACCTCCTACGTTTTATCATGATAATGTTCCAGCATATGCGTTACATGCTGTTTCATAAAATCAAGAAGTCCGATAATTTTTCCGTACTCCATCCGCGTCGGTCCCAATACGGCAATCTTTCCAATAACAACTTCATTGGCCCGAAACGTTGCTTCAATAATGCTGCAGTCATTGAGCGGCGATAAATTCGCCTCTTCACCGATACGCACCGTAATGGGCTGTTGCGATCCTTCGTCGTCATCGTGCAGCAGGTTGACCATGACTTCTTGTTCTTCCAGCATCGTAAACAAGTTTCTGGCTTTGGCCACATCTTTAAATTCCGGTTTATTCAACAATTCCATTGCTCCGCCGCGGTACAGCTGGTGTTCCTTGCGGAAGGCCTGACGCAAAGTACGGAATGTCAATCGGTACAACTCCAGATCACCGACAACAGATTCATGAAACTGCTCCAGCATGTCTTCGTTAATTTTAGCTACAGGAACTCCTGCCAAATAATTCGTCAGTTTTTCCGCAATCACATTTAATTCATCGACATCGATATCTGCCGGTTTAGGATAAATGCAATTTTCAATCTGTCCTGAATCGGTGACGACAATCATAATCGCCCGCCGGTAATCCAGCGGCAGGAAACGAATATATTTAAGTTTCGACCCTATCTGCTGCGATGCCATAACCAGCGTCACGTTATGCGTAATTTTCGCCAGCACCTTGGCCGTAGAACGGAAGATCTGGTCAATATTATTCATCTTGTCCTGAAACCAATGATGGACAAACTGTTTCTCTGCATCGGAAATCCGCGTCGGTTCAAGCAGACAGTCCACATAAAAGCGATATCCTTTAATAGAGGGAACTCGTCCTGCCGACGTATGAGGCTGCTCCAAATAACCCAGCATCTCCAAATCGAACATTTCATTCCGTATCGTCGCGGCGCTGACGCCCAAATTATATTTGCGAGCTATCGTCCGTGATCCGACCGGCTCAGCCGATGTGATGTAGTCTTGAATGATAGCCTGCAATATTCGTTGTTTTCGCTCATCCAAATCCACATCCATCACCTCTGCTCATTTGACTTATCAGTTAGCACTCATGTCTTTTGAGTGCTAACGGCTATATAAAAGATAGCATGATTAAATATATTTGTCAATGATTTTACGCCCAAAAGCCGCATTTTGGTCAAAAAGTCAAGGACGTGTAATAGCCTCATCTGCCGGCAACAACTACACGTTCCCTTTCTGCTGTATTGTTCATGCAAAAGACCTGTATATAACCGATTATGCTCCGCCCGTATTGATACGCCCTAATGGGAATAAATGAACAGAAATATCTTTAATGAGCTTTTCTTTATATATGTTAAATATAAAAAGCCAGTGACGGAAGGAATTCCTTCTGCTACTGGCTTTCATGTCATTTTTGCTTAAGCTTCCGCTTCTACAGGATATACGCTGACTTTCCGGTTGTACTTGCCGGAGCGTTCAAACGCAACCTTTCCTGCTGCCTTGGCAAATAACGTATCATCTTTGCCGATCCCTACGTTCATGCCCGGGTGAAAATGAGTACCGCGCTGACGAACGATAATGTTGCCGGCTTTTACGACAACACCGTCGTGGCATTTTACACCAAGACGCTTCGATTCGCTGTCGCGGCCGTTACGTGTAGAGCCCGACCCTTTTTTATGAGCGAACAGCTGTAAATTAAAGTTAACCATCCCGTCCACCTCCTGACGTCTGGGTATGAAGTGTTGCATATTCTCCATATTGCTGGACAACTTGTTCCAAGCCTAGTTCCATTGTATGTAAAATAATGTGAGATACGCTGCACGGTTTGACTACAGCTACAGATAAAAAACCGTCATCTATTTTATAATCGACGGCATCAGGCATATATTCGAGCAAACCGAGAAGCGCTGTTTGCGCCAAAGCCGATACAGCGGCACAGACAATATCACTGCCTTCTTCGCTGTAACCGGAATGTCCGGATATTTCAAATCCTATAATATCCGATTTGCTGCGGCGCAATAAAATCCTTATCATTAGCCTTCAATTTTTTCAATCGCAACCTTCGTATACGGCTGACGATGACCCATACGGCGGCGATAGTTGGATTTCGCTTTGTATTTGAAAATACGGATTTTTTTCTGTTTGCCTTGTTCTACAACCTTAGCAGTAACTTTTGCGCCTTCAACAACAGGAGCTCCTACTTTGACATCTCCGTCATTGATTACTGCCAGTACCTGGTCAAATACAACTTCTGCATCAACGTCAGCGGCTAATTTTTCAACAAAAACAGTATCGCCTTCCTGAACGCGATACTGTTTACCGCCCGTTTTGATAATAGCGTACATGAGTGACACCTCCTCACTGAAATACTCGCTGAATGCGGCGTCCTTACGGAACTTACGAGCCTCTTCATGCGGCTTATCCTAGCCACTTATGCTACGACCGTTTCATTGTACCTGATAGTATTTTCCTTGTCAAGATATTTTTCCCATTCCTTTAAAAAACTTATTTTCCGCCGTTATTGAAATAATCAGTTAATCCCTTTACGAGGCCTTCTGCAAAACTTTCCTGCTGTCTTTCCGTATTGAGCGCCTGCTCTTCGGCCGGATTGGAAATGAAGCCCAGTTCCATCAGCACGGCAGGCATATTGGTATGGAGCAGTACATAAAAATTAGCTTGGCGGACGCCGCGGCTTGGGAAATTCGTTGCTTTCATATTTCGGCCGTGCACATACTTAGCCAACCCATAGTCGTGGGGAGTCTTGCTGTTGTAATATGTCGTAATCCCCTTAGCGTCTGGCGACGTGAAGGAATCAATATGCACGCTGACAAATGCATCGGCGTTGGCTACATTAGCAATATTGCATCTTGCCTGAAGCTCTTCGACGGCACCGTCGTACGGCGCATATACATCGACATCTTTTGTACGGGTCATGATAACCTTCGCTCCGGCTTTTGTCAATGCTTCGGCCATTTTCTTGGAAATCGCCAGCGTCAGATCTTTCTCTTTAAATTTTTTCCCGATAGCGCCTACATCGGTTCCTCCATGGCCCGGATCAATACAAATTACTTTATCCTTCAGTCCCTTTGTCACTTTATAAGACCTGGTCCTCGGATACGTTGGCACACCCAAGCTCGACGTACTGGTCCTTTTATTATTGATGCCGGCTTTCGAATCATTCCAGTGACGCCACTGCTTGATTTTGCCGGACTTATCGTTAATATCGACAACTACGCGGACGATTTTTTTATTATCTACTCCCGGCAAGGTAAAAACATTCAAATCTTCTTTCGTAATAGCGTTTGGAAGCTTAAACTCTACGTCTGTTCCGGAAGAACGCTGATTCAGCGTAATACGCGATATGACATTGCGGTCTGCACTGTATTTTTTATCCACATTTTTGGCAATTTTGGCATTCGGCAGCGTAACTGTAACATACTTTCCTGATTTATCGATGAAAAGTCTCGGCGTAACCTTACCTTCTACTTCTAACACAGTACGAACAAAAGGTATATTCGCATCGTTGCGCGTCGCCGTGCGGACGCTGGTAATTTCAGCCGTTGATGCCGCTTGCACCGCAGCCATCGGCAGCAGAAACAACAACAGCACAAACGGAAACATGAAAAGTTTCTTTACCACGTAGATCTTCTCCTTTTTTCATTCTGACTTGTTTATTATATCACAAGTCAAATCCAGATAAAATCCTTTTTTCATCGGGAACATACCTTTAGGTCATGGCGGAACTGCGCCGGCCGTCAGCAAATATCCGCCTTAAATCATCGTTCGCTGCTGACCGTATAAGTGTGTCCATTACTTCGGATCACAATATTTCCGTTCCGGTCCGTACGCCGCACGGCTGCACCGTATTGCGCCAGCACTGCCAGTGTCTGCTCGTGAGGGAAATCATACGTATTGCCGGTACCGCAGGAAATAAGCGCCTCTCTTGGCCTTACGGCGGCAACGAATTCAGGATCCGCCGCCGTCTTGCTGCCGTGATGACTAACCTTCAGCACGACGGCACGCAAATCGTCGGGCCGGTATAGTTTCAACACGGATTTTTCAGCCTCTTCTTCGGCATCGCCTGTAAACATAACAGAAAAATTATTATAAGTCATCCTGCAAATAACCGAACGATTATTCTCACTGCTATTTTCCGTGCTGCTTCCGCGATCCCGGCGGGCCGTTCCAGCCGGCCATAAAACATGCAAAACAACATCGTCGGCAAAGGAAATGACATCGCCTTTGCGCACAGCCTTCCGCGGAACGTTTTGTTCGCCTAATTTCTTTATGTAAAGCTTATACATGGCGTCGTCTGTTTCTTCGCCGTTGTCATAGACTTGCCGCACGGTAAAATGATCAACCAGCGCAGACATGCCTCCCAAATGATCGCTGTGAGGATGACTGACCAGTACGGCGTCCAGTGTTTCCACGTCTCGGTCTTTCAGGAGCTTCACCAGTTTTTTCCGGCTGTCTATGTGCCCCGTATCGATCAATATATTTTTTCCCTTGTATTGTACAAGAGCAGCGTCGGCCTGCCCTACATCAAACATATGCAGACGCAGTTCGTCATCATGCCCGAAAACTGACGATATAACAGAAAATACGGCATTATTTCGATGCAATGCATTTTCGCTGCTGCATCCCGACTGCACGAGACATAAAACTAAGCTCAGCGCCAAGAGCCATTTCCGGAAAACACTTGTGTTAAAGCGCTTCATGTATCATTGGCTCCTGCAATACAGGAATCGGCATATTTTCCTCCAATGCTTTCAGCACGGCCGGTACGGCATCGCCGGCTTCCATCGGCGTAAAACCATATGGGCCCTTTTCCTGCCGGCATATATCTCCGGCGGCACCATGGACATACACGGCGGCGCAGGCGGCACTGCAAAGATCCGGTTTGCTTTCCCGCGCGATAAAAGCCGCAGCAATGCCTGTCAAAATATCTCCCATGCCGCCGCACGCCATGCCGGCATTTCCCGTAGGGTTAATATATATATTGCCTGTTTTGGCAGATACAATCAGCGTCGGGGCACCTTTCAGCACGAGATGAACGCCCCAGTCGCAGACAAACTGTCTCGCAGCCCCGGCCAGATCTCGTTTTATATCAGAAACAGCCATGCCGCTCAACCGGCTAAATTCCGCCAAATGTGGCGTCATGACAATTCTTCCGCCATACGGTCTGATCCATTCCTTTTCATGAACCAGCAAATTAAGCGCATCGGCATCCAAAACAACAGGACATTGCGTATGGGAAATAATTTTTTTTATAAATTGTTTTGTTTCTTCCTTTCTTCCCATCCCCGGTCCCATGGCAATCACCGACCACGCACTGCACTCTGCCAAAATCAAATCCGCGTCATCTTCCGTAAAGTATGCGCCGCCGACGCCTCTTACCATGATTTCCGGCTGGCGTCCGATGCAGTACGGCGCCGTCTGCGCCGGCACGCGGAGAAAGACTTTTCCTGCGCCGCTGCGCACGGCGCCGTGAGCCGCCATCAACGCGGCGCCGGCCATATCGCTGCATCCGGTTACGATGCCGATCGTGCCGTGGCTGCCTTTATGGCTGTCCGGACTGCGGGGAACAAGAACTTCCGCAATGTCCGATTCCTCCAGCAAATATACCGGTTCCTCTCCAGCTTCCCGCAGCAGGGACGCCGGCATTCCGATGGCATCTACTTCCACACGGCCGGCGCATGTCCGGCCCGGATAAAAGAGCAATCCCCGCTTTAAAGCGCCGAACGTTACCGTCATATCGGCAAACAGCGGCCCGTTTTCTTCCTCGCCGATTCCGCTGACTGCTCCCGTATCTGCATTGACGCCTGTCGGCATATCAACAGCAATGACGGAAACATTCCCGGCCGCGGAAACTTCATTGACCATCGACACAATTTCCGCATAAGGTTTTCGCAAATTCCCATGGAAACCTGTTCCCATCATAGCGTCGATGATAACCTGGCAGGACCGAAGACGGCGCCGCAATAAGTTCCGAAATTCATCGCCGTCAGCAAAATACGAGACAATGCAGTTTTCTTCCTCTTCCATCATCTGCAGTGTCTGCAAATGCTGCCGCGCTTCCTGGCTGTATTGCCGTTCATCTCCTAAAATATATGCATACACACGCGCACCGGCGGCCAGCAGATGACGGGCAATAACAAATCCGTCGCCGCCGTTATTTCCTTTTCCGCACAAGACGGCAACGTCTTTTCCTTCCCAGCCGCCGACAAAAGCTTCCGCCCGTCCTGCTACGGCATGGCCGGCATTTTCCATCAAAACGGCCGGATCGATGCCGTATTTTCCATGCATAGCCGTATAGTCCATTTGACGCATCTGCGCCGCCGTATTTACTTTCTGCATTGCAATACCTCCTTCAGCGTTGCGTATACCTAATTTTCAACAAACAGGTTACCAGACAACCTGCGCCACAGCGTAATCGCCGTCATGACTGATGGATAGCGCCGGCGCCGCTTTTTCCCGTTCCATGACATCGTCATAATAGCCGTGTAGCCGAAAAAACGGAGCGCCCAATTCCGTATGGCAAACTTCCACATCAGTCCACCGCCCCTGGCGGAATCCTGTGCCCAAAGCCTTAAAAAAAGCTTCTTTTGCCGCAAAGATTCCCGCCATCGAAGCGTATTGCTGCCGTTCCCTTTTCCTGCAGTAAGATAATTCACCGTCCGTAAAAAAGCGGCGAAGCGATCCTTCGTGACGTTCAGCCATGTCTTTCATGCGCCTGATTTGGACAATATCTATTCCGCACCTCATAAGCAGTCTCCCTTCAAAAAAATGCCGCAATCCCCCTGGGAACTGCGGCATCGTATGACTTACCATTTCTGCATTCGGATACAAACTGCCAAACCTTCAAGCACGGCCCGGAAAGCCGCAAAAGACAGCTGCATATCATCATAGACAAAGGAAGCCACTTTATAGGAAATAGTCACTTCCTTCTTCTGATAATCGTATATTACCCCGTGCAAATTCGACTCGAAAGTATATTTCGGCGCCGGCACGGTGAACTGCGGCGGCTTTTCCACAGAAAGCCCCCGCAGCATCCGGTTGATAAGAACCGTCTTCGGTACTTCGGGCTGCAGCATTTCATCGACAAAACTATCCAATACAGACATTATCCACCTCAGTGTTCGTCAAAAAAATGGGCGTGAATTGCTTTCACAGCCGTTTCGACGCTTTCTTCGGCAATCAAGCAGGTAATACTGATTTCAGACGTGGAAATGATCTCGATATTGATATGGTTTTCACCCAGAACGCCGAACATGCCGGCAGCAATTCCCGGATGGCCTGCCATGCCGGCGCCGACAACGGAAACCTTTGCCATCTTATCATCAACGAGAATATCTTCAACGGGAATCTTTGCACGCAAATGGTTCAATATATCCTGCGCCGCCGGCAGCTCTGTTCTGGCAATGGTAAAGGTAATATCCGTCATGCCTTCTTTGGCAACGCGGACGCTTTGTACGATCATGTCAACGTCTATATGATTTTCCGCCAGTTCGGAAAAAACTTTATATGCGTATCCCGGTTTGTTGGGAACGCCTAATACGGTAATTTTCGCTACATTTTTATCCGAAGCAACGCCGCGGATCAAGTACTGTTTTATTTCCATTGAGCATACCTCCTGAATCACTGTGCCTTCATCTTCCGAAAACGTCGAACGAACATGGATGGGAACATTAAACCGGCTTCCCATTTCTACAGCCCGCGGCTGCATGACACCGGCTCCGAGTTTTGCCATTTCCAACATTTCGCCGTACGTGATTTCCGTCATCTTCCGCGCGTTCGCCACCACCCGCGGGTCTGAAGTATATACGCCGTCTACATCCGTGTAAATTTCGCAAACATCGGCTTTAATGGCGCCGGCAATCGCTACCGCCGTCGTGTCGGAACCTCCCCGCCCTAATGTCGTAATATCGCCGTTGCCGGTAATACCTTGAAAGCCGGCGACGATAACGACATTGCCGTCGTTCAATGCGTCGATAATGCGGTCAGGTTTCATATCTAAAATACGTCCCTTGTTAAACGCGTCGCTCGTCTCGATGCCGGCCTGCGCCCCCGTAAAGGAAATCGCCTTTTGACCTGCTTCCTGAAACGCCATAGCCATCAGGGCAATAGAAACCTGTTCGCCCGTCGAAAGCAGCATATCCATTTCCCGGCCGTACGTTTTGGTTGTAATCTGCTTGGCCAGTGCCACCAAATCGTCGGTCGAATCGCCCATTGCCGAAACAACGATGACGATTTTATCTTCCTCTTGTTTCCCTTTTAAGACACGCTGTACAATAGCACGCATTTTGTCCGGCGTTGCAACGGAACTGCCGCCGAACTTTTTCACGATTAGCGCCAACTTAAATCCCTCGCTTTAAATTAAATGTATACATCCAAAGATAGTATCTTTTTTGACCATGCAGATAAATAATAGCATGTACTTATGAAAATGTAAAGAAAAAGCCCTCTGCCGAAACAAAGAGCTTTCATCGCACTGCATGACGAGTAATCAATAAGCCGAGTTTTGTTCTGCCGGAAGGCAGCGGCAATCATCTATCTAGACATGCCATTACTGACATGTTCAAGCGACACAACCCGGAAGATCAGCGGGCCGCTTCATCCCTCCCCTATTCGGTCTTGCTCCAGATGGGGTTTACCTAGCCAGCAAGTCACCTTACTGCTGGTGCGCTCTTACCGCACCGTTCCACCCTTACCGCTTGCGCGGCGGTACACATTTCTGTGGCACTTTCCCTAAAGTCGCCTTCGCCGGACGTTATCCGGCATCTTGCCCTGCGGAGCTCGGACTTTCCTCTAACGCAATACGCTAGCGACTGCCTTTCATACTCGTCATTTGCTTATCCTATACTAAAACAACAAAAAAGTCAAGAAATTCTGACCCTCCTATCGGCTTTTCTCCTGCCGTAAAACAAGGGTTTACTGCTGCCGCAAAATACGGCGCAGCCTTTTGACGGCAGCGCTTATATCGTCTTGCCCGACAATAGCAGAAATCATGGCGAAAGACCGAAACCCTTCGTGATATAATTCGCCCATGCGTTTTTCATCGATACCACCGATAGCTACGACGGGAAGGGGATATTGCAGCGCAAACTGCCTCGCCGGCGCTGAGACGACAGCATGGGCATCCTTTTTGGAAGCCGTAGGAAACATGGGGCCGAAGCCGACATAATCTGCACCGTCAGCCAAGGCTTGCTTCATTTCGTCAATCGTATTCGTCGACACGCCGATAAGCATATCCGGCCCGGCTAGTTTCCTCACTACAGGAGTCGGCGCATCGTCTTGCCCGACATGAATGCCGTCGGCGCCGCAGGCCATGGCCAAATCGACAGAGTCGTTCATGATGAACGTCGCTCCCCGTTCCCTGCACCATGCAGCAATCTCCGACGCTTCAACGTATTTTTCCCGCCATGTCTTATGCTTTTCCCGATACTGGATAATTGTCACGCCGGCATCTAAAAGCAGCCGCGCTACGTCTCGATTGTCCCTGCCGGCAGATAATTCCGCATTTCCCAGAATAGCGTATATGGGATCAGTCGTTATGCGCCGCATATGCTCTTTCCTGTTCATGATATTCCTTCTTTCTTTATTTGACATAATGCAGCATATCGCAGCTTGTCGGATCTCCGACACATTCGATGTTCCACTTTCGTTCCCGGCCTGCCGCGCGAAGCCGTTCCAGCAAATCGCTGACAACGGGATATTCCGTGCCGAAATGACCGCCGTCGGCAGCAACAAGTCCCAATTTTACCGCTTCCTGCGCCTCATGATACCGTATATCGCCTGTCAAGTACAACTGCGCCCCTGCCGCCTTAGCTTCCTTCATAAAGCCGGCGCCGGCGCCGCCCAGCAAGGCTACCTTCGTAACTACCGTATCGATATTGCCGGCAAAGGGCAGAACCTCCCGCCGCAATGCCCGCTTGATCTTCTGCAGGACGATTCCTGCCGGCTCCGGCGTCGGCCACATGCCGACGCGGCCCATGGCATACTGGTGTCCCTGATTAGCCAAGGGATAAATATCGTACGCCGGTTCCTCATACGGATGTACTGCCGTCACGGCGGCCACGGCATCCTGCACGTTGCTTTGCAGTACAATCGTTTCAATGCGTTCTTCCCGCGTCCTTTCTATTTTTCCGATCTCACCGATAAACGGACGCGCGCCGGCATGAGCTTTAAACCGCCCGTCGCCGGCTACCGTAAACGAACAATCGCTGTAATTTCCCGTATAAC
Source organism: uncultured Megasphaera sp. (assembly GCA_964507845.1). Taxonomy (GTDB): domain Bacteria; phylum Bacillota; class Negativicutes; order Veillonellales; family Megasphaeraceae; genus Megasphaera. Next base: position 4,038 of record CAZDQW010000021.1, on the reverse strand, counting down.
CTGCGCCGCTCCGGGCCAATGCTTCCCGCACGGCGACGCCATGGCTTTCCGGTACATATACGGCGATTTTATACATTTTTTCTTCCGTTCCCGGGATGAATCCTGTCACATCCCGCAGACCCAGCCGCCGGGCCAGTACATCATTGACGCCGCCGTCGGCGCTGTCCAGGTTAGTATGGGCGCTGTACACAGATATATGATGAGTCAGCAGTTTCTGGTACATTTTTCCGTCGTATCTATCGGTGCGTATCGACTTGATGCCGCTGAAAATCACAGGATGATGGCTCACAATAAGATTTACGCCATGAGACGCCGCATAATCAACGCTGTCCATCATCACGTCCAGCGTAACCATAACTTTCTGCACCTCTTCATGAGGATTACCGATAAGCAGTCCCGGATTATCCCACGATTCCTTAAGCGATAAGGGAGCCCACGCCTGCAGTGTATTTACGATTTCTCTGACTGTAACTGCCATTGTTTATTCCTCCAAAACAAAATTTCTTTTTCCATTTCAGCAAGCTGAACGTCCATATTGCGGCAGCTTTTCTTCAAGCCTTCCCGGATATGTATTTTCTTTTCGATTATATGGGTAATCTTCCTTGTCAGCAGCGTATCCCGCCGTTCCCAGTTGACCGGCCCGACATCATAAAGCCATTCAGGAGGCAAATCGGCTCTTCCCTGCACAGCCCGCATCACTTCATAAAGGCGGCCGTCATCGATAACGAGACGTTCGTCATCAATATGCCAGCCCTGTTCGTAAAGGAAACGCCGTACTTCAGCCGTATCGCTTTGCGGCTGCAAGACCAGAAATTCCATAGAACGCCACACATCCGGCGACGCTGATAGTATCTTTACGATAAGAATGCCTCCCATCCCGGCAATGACGGCGCCGTCCGTTTCATGCGGTAAAAGGCAAGTCAGACCGTCACCCAAACGGCAATCTATCACGTCTTCCAAGCCGGCGGCACGGACATGCGATTTTGCCGCTTCCAAAGGACCCTGCCCGATATCTGCGGCTACAGCCTTCGGACACAGCCCTTTACTGCACATATATACAGGAATATAGGCATGATCGGTACCGATGTCGGCAATTTTCCTGTTTGGAATGATAAGCGAAGCAACAGCGTCCAACCGGCTGTTCCATTTCATACCAACACGTCCTTTCTCGTCCTTTCTTATAGATTTATAAATTAAAGTAGGATTTATTAGACAATAAATCCTACTCTTTGCCGAGAGCAGATGTAACTGCGCAAATAAATCCGCATACTGCAACAACAGTATCTTTTTATACCTGTCTCTCTCATCTCTGCTATTATTATACATTTAAATGGAGCGGCGCGCAAAATCCCTTTTCCAATAACCGAATACGCAATTTATCCTGAAATAAAGAAAAAATTAAAGCAAGCTTCCGCACCGTATTGTAGGGGTAGCACAACTTCATTCTGTCAGTGTTTGCAAACCGTGTTTTTTTTTATCTGCTGTTCGATCTGCAAAACTTATTCTACCTGTATCAACCTGTCCATTATGTACTGTTATAAACCAAAAGCGGAAAGCTCTCCGAGCAGCTTTCCGCCTAATAATATTTTTAATATAAAATTTATAAACTACAGAAAATTTTTTACAAAATCCCTGGATATTCATCCAGAATCGACTCTCATTCCACTTTCGTTTCATGCCGTCAACCCCGTTCCCTTTGAATCATCGTTGCTTCGTTTTTTACGAAATGTATCGGTGCCAACACTTAATCCTTCATAAAGCATCAAAATATCAAGTTTAAACATTACATATACTTATTTTGTTATACTGCTATTTATCTGGCGATTTTTTCATTTAATTAATTTTTCATAAACTTTCTTCATAGTCGCTTTAAATCCGCAATATTTATAGAATTTACAAGCTTTCATAAATATGTTTTCATCAACATTTGCTCTTATATTGTTTTTCCTAAGGTTTAAATACTGTTTATATTCGTTTTGATCATAAAAATATTCTTTAGGTTTATTAACTACATCAAATTCTTCAAAATATTGGTTATTTAATTTTTCTATTAAATTTTCTTTAGCTGTTCCCGTTAAAGTTCTTACATTCCATAAAGAAAAATGGACAACCCAATTTATATAACTTTGTTTAACCCCTTCGCTTTCCAGGCCTTTTCTCAATTCATTTTTTATGGCATCCATAGCCAGATAGCAGCAATCCCAAGACTTTTCTCTTGTAACAGAAAGTGAAGTTCCTGTATTTACACGATGATAAGCTAAAATATCATCTATGATACTAATTCTATTCGCTAAAATATTAGCCATAAAAACGAAAAAAGCGTCATTAGTAGTGCGGATCTCTTGAAATTTTAGGCTATTTTTAAAAACGAACTCTTTACTATATAATTTATCCCATGCCCACCCGTTAAATATTTGAAAAACATATTTATCAATATCCGCTGCACTAAATGGCATAAAATCCGGCAAATATCGCGTTTTTATCGTCCAAGGAATTGTTTCATACTGTGCAGTTTTATTGTCAAAACGACTGGATCTATAAACACAAAAATCTGCTTGATCTTCTTCACATTTTTCATAAGATTTTTTTAGCATATCTTTGTCAAAAAAATCATCAGAATCCAAAAAAGATAAATATTTGCCTTTTGCAATTTTTATACCTGAATTGCGGGCGGCTCCTGCCCCCTTGTTCCTTTGTTTTAATAAAATAATTCTGTCGTCATTTTTAATAAATTCTTCAATAATAGCAGCAGATCTATCTGTTGAACCATCGTCAATACAGATAATTTCTATCTCTTTCAATGTTTGATTCACTATGCTTTCAAGACATTGCGGCAAATATTTTTCCGTATTATAAACAGGTAAAATGACTGATACTTTAATCATTAAGAAATAATTTCTCCTTTACTTTATTCCAAGTATAAACTAATCCGTTTTTTCTTAGACTGTCTATAGTTTTATGTACCAATTCTTTTCTATTGAATTTATTGAACTTATTTCCGACTCCATAATATTTTTTATAATAACCTTCCGGCGATTCTATGATCTGCATCAACAAATTCCATTCATTCGGGGTAAAATAATTTTTATCTATTTCACCATTTGCTATGCTTATTTTAAAATCTTCTGCAAAAAATTTAAGAAATTCCAAACGAAATTCGTTTGAGATACGTCGAAGTGTAAAGTTGTAATTATGAAATTTTTTTAACGAGAAAATGTATATGTATCTTTCTTTTAATTGTGGATTTTTTTCTAATAAGTTATGTATATACTTATATTCATTAGCTGCAGCATAAATTTTTTCTTTATTTTTTACTGATGAATTAGGATTATCCCTGCGGTTCATATAAAATGGTCTATCTAAAAGATATACTCTTTCCCCCCAACAGAATGTTTGAAACCAGAAACCATTATCTTGAAATGACGCTCCAGCCGTTTCATTATGGCGAATGTGATATTTATTTAAAAAATTTCTGTTATAGATACCCGTCCATGTATTCATAACAAACCTAAATATTTCGATATTATCCGCTGGTTTTAAAACTCTGTTGTAATAGGTAGGGTCATTAGCTACTTTTACATATAAAAAATTACGCGCAGTTCCCTCTCCTTTAAACCGGCAAAAATCTGCTTTTATTACATCTAAATTTTGTTCTTCCGCTATTTTATATAGAGTCTCATACATATCTTTTTCAATATAATCGTCTGGTTCTACTATTCCTATATATTTACCAACAGCTCTGTCAATACCAATATTCATCGTCTGTCCGTATCCCGTATTTTCTTTCGAAATAATCTTTATTCTTGTATCTTTTGCAGCGTATTCTTTTAAAATATTTAATGAATTATCTGTAGAACCATCATTTACACAAATAATTTCTATTTCTTTAAGAGTTTGATTTAAGATACTTTCTAAACATTCTTTTAAATAATTTTCAACATTATAAATCGGAACTATTACAGATATTTTTACCATAAAATGCATCACCTGAATTTCCTCATCAAAAAATGACTCACTTTCTTTCCCCAATGCACTGGC
>CAZDQW010000020.1:0-38508 GCA_964507845.1 uncultured Megasphaera sp. | reverse complement strand
ATCGGCCAGGAGGGCGTCTACGTCCTTTTCTTTCGTCGCCCACGACGTGCAGATCCTGACGGCAACGCGCCCGTCGGGCAAGTCGGCGAAATGGTCGAAGGAATAGGATTTTCCCAGCGCTTCGGCCTGCTGCGCCGTCAAAATCGGCAGCTGCTGGTTCGTATCATGTTCGTAGAGGAACGAATAGCCGGCCTTCTTCAAGCCGTCCCGGACTTTGACGGCCAAGGCGGCGGCATGTTCGGCGCCGGCAAGGTACAGACCGTCGGCGAACAAGGCTTCATACTGCACGCCTAAGAGCCAGCCTTTGGCCAGCAGGCCGCCGCGCTGCTTGATGTGATAGGGAAATTCCGCAGCCACGGCGCCGTCCATGATGACGACGGCTTCGCCGAACAACGCGCCCTGCTTCGTCCCGCCGATCGTGAACACGTCGCAGATCTGCGGCAGATCGGCAAAGGTCATGTCGCAGCCGGGAGCGGCCAGGGCATACCCGAGGCGGGCGCCGTCGATGAACAGCTTCATGCCGTACCGGCGGCACACATCGTGAATCGCCGCGATTTCGGCGCGGCTGTACACCGTGCCGACTTCCGTCGTCTGGGAAATATACACCATGCCGGGCTGCACGAAAAACAAGGAATGCGGTTCGTTCCAGTAATCATCGCAGACCTTCTGCACCTGCGAAGCCGTCAATTTCCCATCCGCCGTTTCCACAGACAGCACCTTGTGTCCCGTCGCTTCAATGGCACCGGTTTCATGATTGAAAATATGGGCCGTCTTCGGCGCAACGACGCCTTGATACGGCTTCAGCAGCGCCGCTGTTACCGTAAGATTCGCCTGCGTGCCGCCGGCAAGGAAAAACACGGAAGCGTCGGGAGCCTGACAGACCTCCCTGATCAGCTCTTTGGCATGTTCCGAATGGCTGTCGAAGCCGTAGCCGGGATGCTGCTGCCTGCTTGCTTCGGTCAGCGCTTCCAGAACCGGCGCCGGCGCGCCTTCCAAATAATCGCATTCAAATCGTATCATACCGTTCCTCCTTATTTCTTCGCCATCTTATTCGCCGTCTTCAGCGCCTGCGCCAGCACGTCGGCAAGATTGCTGTCCCAGCCGTTGTCGGTGCTCAAAATAACGGCTATTTCCACCTGGTTTCCATGCTGCCAGGCAATGCAGCGCATCAGTTCCGTAAAATTCCGCTGATTGACGACTAAATTCCGTTCCAGCGTGCATTCGTAAAACACGCGGCCTTTTTTCTTGCTTGCCGTTACATCGCCTCGCAGGCGGAATCCGTCGGGAAGATTCTCCTTCATGACGTTTTCGGCCTGCTCCATGAGAACGCTCATGTCCGGCTGTACGCCGGCGCTGTTCAGATATTCCTGTTTTCCCAGCTGCCGGTCCACGGCCGCTTCGATTTCCCATACGTTCGTACTGTACCGGAGCAAGTAGCCGTATTGAAACGACGCGCCGTCCCGCACGACGACTTGATACGTTTCCGGCCTGCTCGGATAAATCCGCTCCAGCATGGCCGCCGCGTCGTTTTTATAGGCCTGGGCCGTCAGCACGGGCTGGAACCCCTCTTTTATGTACATGTTCCGGGGCAGCGAAAGGACGCCCCAGTTATTCAGCGTCACGGGAAGGCCCTTTTCTTTGGCCCCCGCCGGAAACGCGCAAATGAACAGGACAGCCGCCGCCATTATTCCTGCTTTTAGCTTCACGTTCGTCACATCCTCATCCTGGATACTTGCCAACATTTGTATTCTAACCTATTTAAGGATGAGTGTCAAAAAATAGTAGCACCAACGCGGCAAGTATGATATAGTGATAGTATAACATCAACCTACAGACAGGAGGATATACTCGATGGATTTTACAGTAAAGCCTAATTCGCAAGGAGAAATTTCCGAAGTCGTGGAACTGAAAAATACGGCTATCAACATGGGCAGCGGAAAGTCGCCGGTTTATGCGACGCCGGCGCTGGTTGCCCTCATGGAGAACGCCGCGATCCTGGCCTGCGAAAGCCAGCTTCCCGAAGGGTATAATACAGTCGGCATTTCCATCAGCGTCAAGCACGTCGCCGCGACGCCTATCGGCATGACCGTCACGGCAAAAGCGGCGCTGGTCGAACAGGACCGGAAAAAACTGTCCTTTAAGATTGAAGCGTTCGACGACGCCGGCATCGTCGGCGAAGCGACGCATGAACGGTTCATCGTCGAGTCGGCGCCGTTCATGGCAAAAGCCGAAGCCAAAAAAGAATTGAAAAAAGCATAACCTGCCCTTGAAGGGCGTAAACGGACAATACGGAACCGCTCAGGGAGACGGCTTCGTATTGTCCGTTTTTTCGTTTTTTTCGTGCATGCTGAACCACCGTATCCGGCACTGGCGGCTGCAGAAAATGCGCCGCCGGTCCAGCGGATCGGTCACGACAACCTCGGTTCCGCACTCGCGGCAATGAAACTGCCGGTACACGGCTTCCGCCTTTACTTTCTTTGAATGCTTCCAGTACAGTTTTTCGCAGCGCTGCGAACAAAACTTCATGCGCCCGTCCGACGGATTCGTCACCCGCACGATTTCCCCGCACTTGAGACAGTGAAATTCCCTGATCACCGGAGCCGCCGCCGGCATGGCTCCTCTCACGTCGTTCGCGCCGTGGCGGTTGGCGTACCGGCGGCAGGCTATGCTGCAGTATTTCTGCACCGACCGGATCGGCGTAAACGTTCTTCCGCATACAGGACAGTTCACCGGACCGCCCCTTTCGTTATCTGCAAAGTCAAATTAATGCATCCCCCTCTAAAAAAACTCGCGCCGCCAATCCCCGGCGCGGCCTTCCTTCCGCCGGAAACGGCGCCGCCATTATCAACCTTCCGTTCTAATTGTAATACATATTGCCGGGGAAAATCAATATGCAGGCAAAGCCGGTCATTGAGCTCAACGCCACTCCCCGGCCGAAACGGAAAAAGCGCATCCCCTTCCCCCTAAAAAGCGATGCGCCTTTCCCGCCTTCCCTTATTTTATCGTAATAAGCTCATAGTTTCTCGTGCCGAGGCCGATTTTTTCGGCATGGCGGAGCGTCGCTTCCCAGTTGATATTCGGATGTATATCCAGGAAATGGTCGTTACGGCATTCCCAATCCGGTTTGGCCAGATTATCCGACAGCTGGCTGTTCGGCAGGGGCGTCGCTTTCAGGCAGGCATCTGCGCAGGCCTGATCCAGCGCAACGGGGTCGAAGGAGGCAAACATGCCGATATCCGGCAATACGGCCGCATCGTTTTCGCTGTGGCAGTCGCAGTTCGGCGAAATATCCATGACCAGATTGATGTGGAAGCACGGGCGTCCTTGACAGACAGCCTGGGCATACTCGGCCATCTTGCAGTCCAGCTGCTCGCTGGCATCCCACTGTACCGTACGGATGGCGTCGAAGGCGCAGGCGCCGATGCAGCGGCCGCAGCCCTTGCACAGATCTTCATGAATATGAGCGACGTTGTCTTCGTACGTAATCGCGTCGGACCCGCATTCCGAGGCGCAGCGGCGGCATCCCCGGCACAGTTTTTTCTTGACGGCCGGTTTCCCGGACGAATGCTGTTCCATCTTGCCGGCGCGGCTGCCGCAGCCCATGCCGATATTTTTTACGGCGCCGCCGAAGCCTGTCATTTCATGGCCTTTGAAATGGGCCAAGCTGATGAATACGTCTGCATCCATAATGGCCCGTCCTATTTTGGCCGTTTTTACGTATTCGCCGTTTTTTACGGGAACTTCCGCTTCGTCCGTGCCGCGAAGGCCGTCGCCGATAATGATCTGACAGCCCGTCGTAACCGTATTGTACCCGTTCAGATTGGCGCAGTCCATATGTTCCAGGGCGTGCCTGCGGCTGCCGGGATATAAGGTATTGCAGTCCGTAAGAAACGGTTTTCCGCCCAGCTCTTTGACCAGGTCGGCAACGGCTTTGACATATTGCGGACGAATGGAAGCCAGACAGCCCAATTCGCCGAAATGCATCTTAATGGCGGTAAATTTTCCTTCAAAGTCAATGGAATCAATGCCGGCTTCCCGGCACAGTTTCTGCAGTTTCATGACGTTGTTCGTCCCTACTTTGCAGCGGAAATCTGTAAAATATACGTTGGCTTTTTCCATTTTTCCTGTACCTCCTGTCAGGTGTTCTCAAAATTATTTTCATTATATCACATGAAGTAAAGACTAAGTCAAGTTTATCAAAAAAGACAGGCATTTCTTAAAAACGCCTGTCTTTTTCCATTCCGTCCTCAATGGTGGAACAGCCGAAGTCCCGTCATTGCCATGGCTATATGATATTTGTTGCACGTTTCGATGACATGGTCGTCGCGGATCGAGCCGCCGGCCTGGGCAATGTAGTCCACGCCGCTGCGGTGCGCCCGTTCGACGTTGTCGCCAAAGGGGAAGAAGGCGTCGCTTCCCAGGGAGACGCCGCGGAGCTTTCCAATCCACGCTTTCTTTTCTTCCCGCGTCAAGACAGCCGGCCGTTCCGTAAATACCTGCTGCCAGGCGCCGTCAGCCAGCACATCGTCATAGTCGTCGGAAATATACACGTCAATGGCGTTATCCCGGTCGGGACGGCGGACGTCGTCACGGAACGGCAGCGCCAAGACCTGGGGATGCTGGCGCAGCCACCAAATGTCCGCTTTGTTTCCGGCAAGGCGCGTGCAGTGGACGCGCGACTGCTGGCCGGCGCCGACGCCGATGGTCATGCCGTCTTTGACGTAGCACACCGAGTTGGACTGCGTGTATTTCAGCGTAATGAGGGCAATGAGCAGGTCGCGCTGCGCCGATTCGGGAATGTCTTTGTTGTCCGTCGGGCGGTTGTTCAGCAAATCTGCCGTAATCTTGGCGTTGTTCCGTTCCTGCTCGAACGTAATGCCGTACACGTCTTTCGATTCAATAGGCGCCGGCACATACGCCGGGTCCATCTGCAGGACGCAGTAATTTCCCTTCTTTTTCGTCCGGAGAATGGCCAGCGCTTCTTCCGTGTAGCCGGGCGCAACGACGCCGTCGGACACTTCCCGCTTGAGAAGGGCCGCCGTTTCCGCGTCGCACACGTCGGACAGGGCGACGAAATCGCCGTACGAACTCATGCGGTCGGCGCCCCGCGCGCAGGCATAGGCCTCGGCCAGGGGCGATAAGGGAAGATCGTCGACATAATAGATCTTTTTCAGCGTATCGCTCATGCCGGCGGCAACGGCAGCACCGGCAGGACTGACATGCTTGAACGACGCCGCCGCAGGAAGGCCTGTGGCTTCCTTCAGTTCTCTGACCAGCTGATAGCTGTTGAACGCGTCAAGCAAATTAATATAGCCGGGGCGGCCGTTCATGACGGTAAACGGCAGGGGGCCGCCGTCTTTCATGTATACCCGCGCCGAAGACTGGTTCGGGTTGCATCCGTATTTCAACTGCAATTCCTTCATTGGTGCTACCTCCTATGCGAAAAGAAAAACGCCGACACTTCTGGCATCTTTGCCCAGACGGCCGGCTGCGGTAAATCATGCTCCCCGTGGTAACTCCACTTCCGTCAGTCACATGATCCGTTTTCATTATACAAGGCTCGTGCGCCTCCTGTCAATGGAAGGGACGGCGCACGAAACGAGGTCTTATAATTTTGACTGATAATAGGACTGGCTCATATACAGCGCCGCCGCAGGATTATGGCCGGTCACGCGGTCCTTGACGACCAGCGTCGTCGTCAGCGCTTCGGAATACTTATAAAACAGGCTGTCATGGCCTACGCACAGCCCCATGACGATGTTCATTTCCGTACCGGCTTTATTGAGCATCTTGGCCTGCAGGATGGGATTACAGGCGTTGACGCCGACGGCGCAGCATTTCTCGTCAATGCCGAGCTCGACTTTCGGCACGGCGCCGGCTTTGCAGGCAACGCCGAACACTGTAAAGCCGTGCCGTCTCAGGATGCCGGCGAGGATCTTCGTTTCCCTGATAAGACCGACGCACGTGGCAATGCCGATCTTGCGGAAATTCATGCGCTTGGCAAACTCCACGGTCTCTTTGACGCGGCACCACATCAAATAGCCGTCATACTCGACGCCGGCCGCCGTTTCCATGACTTCCCGATTGTTGTCTTCATCGTACAGGGCCATCGCTTCTGCTTTTACAGCTTCATCCATATGGACCGTCACGCAGAATGCCGGATACTCCCGTTCCGGCACGTTGCAGCTCGTTACGCCGCAGTCGGCGCAGGAAAACCGCCGTTCATTCATATTGTCACTCCCTCTCTGCTTTCGTCTGTCCCGCCGGATCGGAGCAGGATGCACTCCCTATGGTCAGGGACAGATACGCTTCCGCCGCAGTGTACCTTGGCTTCGGCAGCGCATCGCTCCCTGCGGGACACCAATACTGCTTCTTCTTCCGTATGATACGGTACGAGATGCTTTGGCCTCAGCCGCTCCGCCGGCTCGCCGTCGGCAAGAAACCATTCGCCTTCGTCGGCAGAGACGGCAACGGACGTGTTGTACAGGCGAACCGTCCTGGCGCCGCCCGTTCCCGGCCTTACTTCTTTCGCGGCGGCACGACAGAACGGACCGTAATCTTGAGCTCGTCGACGGACATGCCGGCAGTATACTCTATGTCGCGCTGCAGCTCTTTTTTAACGGCTGTCATGACGCGGGGCGCCGGCTCTCCGGCATAGACGGAAAGGGCCAGAGAAACGGAAAGGCCGTTGCCCCCGGCTTCGCAGTACCCGGCAACGTCAAGACGGTGCACGGCGGCAATTCCGGAAATGCGGCACAGGCAGTGCCGCACCAGATGTTCTAGCCCTTCGTTGGCAATGACCAGCTTCCCGTAATAGCTGAACACGGGCCGCACGACGGAGTGCTCCACGCCGCCGTTCCTGTCGCCGCGCCCGCGCAGGAACGCTTTGACCGGCGCCAGCAAGTGTCCCCGAAAATGGGGCTTGAGCTCGATTACCGGCACGGGAATAATATGCTTGCCTTCATTGATGCGGATGCTCCGGGCCCGTTCTATTTCTTCCGGACTGGAAACATCTTCAATGGAGATGAACCATTCTGCTTCCGGCAGTTCCAAGGCCTGACAGATGCGGTGCACCATATGGCGCGACGTCCCCAGGATGAGGATCCGGTCCGGCTGAATCCGGGCCAGCGCCGTCTTGACGGCCGCAGCATGGGCCTTGTCGTGAAACACGGCCCGGCGCACGGCTTTCATGCGGTTCGTTTCCTCTTTCGCCGACGTACCGGCAATAAGGCGGTTCTCATAAATCAACAGCCCGTCGTCGATCATGCAGGAAATATGAAGTTCCTCCGCCACTGCCAGGGCATGATAGCTTTTTCCCGTACCGCTCGCGCCGATAAACCCTGCGACGTTCATTTCCCGTCCCTGTCTCTGCCGTAATCCGCCAGCGCCTGCACCCATTCTTCGGGAACCGTAAAGACGCCGACTTGTTCCGGAAATCTCCCGGCCGTGCCGTGGAAATCAGAACCGCCGCTGACGTACCAGCCTTTTTCCCCGGCGACGGCCAAAAATTCGCCGTACCGGCCCCGGTTCCTCGGATGGTACACTTCGATTCCGTCAAACGGCCTGGCCAGCACCTGCGGCAGGCTGCGGACAATGAGGGCCGGATGGGCCAGCACGGCCAAGCCGCCGGCTTCGTGTATGAGCGCGATGCATTCGTCAATCGTCCGGCGCCGGTAAGGCACGTACGCCGGGCCGCCGCGATGGAGGATTTCATCGAACGCGGTTTTTATATCGGGAAAGTATCCTTTTTCCACAAGCATCCGGGCAATATGGGGGCGGCCGATCGTACTGCCTCCGGCAAGAGCCGATCGTATCTGCTCCTCATCGAGCTTATAGCCCAGGGCGATGCACCGTTCGGTCATTTCCGCAGCCCGCATCTGCCGCCGCTTTTTAAACTGGGCGCAGTATTCCCGCAGGGCCTTGTTTTTGACATCGACGTAATATCCCAGCACGTGCACGTCTTCGCCGCCGTAATCGGAGCTCATTTCCAGCGCCGGTATGATCCGCACGGCGCCGCCGAGCTCACGGTCATACGCCGCCAGCGTATCGTGGTCGGAAATGGCGATGGCGGAAAGTCCGGCGGAAGCGGCCATCTTCACCACCGCTTCGGGAGAAAACACGCCGTCCGAGCAGGTCGTATGCATATGTAAATCTACTTTCACGCCGTACCGCCTTTCAACAGTTCCAAAATGGATTTCACGCCGACGCCGGTAGCGCCGTAAAATCCCGTTTCATCTTTCTTTTCGCAAAAAGCCGTTCCGGCAATATCCAAGTGGATCCACGGCACGTCATTGCCGACAAACTGCTTGACGAACAGGCCCGCTGTAATCGCCGCGCCGGCGCTGCCTCCCGTATTTTGCAGATCAGCGACGTCGCTTTTGAGCAGTTCTTCGTACTCCCTGTCGGCAGGCAGCTGCCATACTTTTTCGTGAGCCAGGGAAGCTACATCAAAAAAGCGGTTCATCCATTCCTGGCTGTTGCCGATCATGCCGGTGCGGACCGTTCCCAGGGCCGTCACGCAGGCGCCCGTCAAGGTGGCCAGATCGATCAGGCAGGTAGCTCCTTTTTCCTTGGCGTACGTCACGGCGTCGGCAAGGACGAGCCGTCCTTCGGCGTCGGTATTTTTGATTTCCACCGTTTTCCCGCCGTACATGGTCACAATATCATCGACGTGGTAGGCAAGTCCGGAAGGAACATTTTCCACCAGCGGAATGACCGCCAGCACGTTGACCGGATATTTCAGCATCATCAGCGCCCGCATGACGCCGGCCGCCGCCGCCGCGCCGGCCATGTCGCTCTTCATAAATTCCTGATTGGCCAGGCTTTTGATCGACAGGCCGCCGCAGTCATAGGTCACGCCTTTTCCGACAATGCCCAGCACATCCCTTCCGTCGGGATCTCCCTGATAATAAATCGTCATCAGCTGCGGCGGGTTGAGGCTCCCCTTGCCGACGGCGACGATGCCGCCCATCTTCCGTTTTTCCAGAGCCCACTTGTTCAGCAGTTCCACCGTAATATGATCGCCTTTGACGACTGCCGACACGATTTCGCAGAACCGGCGCGGCGTCAGTTCATTGGGAGGCATATTCACCAGGTTGCGGGCAAAATTTACGCCTTCATATACGGCGGAATACATGTAGCACATCGTATTGAGGCTTTTGCTCTTCAGCGCCGACGTAATGATGTTGATATTCCGCACGGCGCAGCTTTTCGCGTTCGTCTTATAAGGAAGAAATTCGTAATTGCGGTACAGCAGCCCGTCAATAAGCGCAGAAATATCCATGTCCAGCGTATCTGCCAGCACGGCCAGTTCCGATACTCCTTCCTTCATGGCCGCCGCCATGATCCGCTTTCCCATGAGGAAATCTTCGTACATCCCGTACCGTACCGGCTTGCCGTCCAGGCCGATTAAAAAATACGTCTTGACACGCCCTTCGCTCAGGCAGTGAAGCACGCGCAGCGACGTATAATGCGCCGCCTCTCCGTGACGCTCCGCATACGCCCGGATCAGCGCCCCGTCCTGCGCCGGCAGCCGGGACAGAGCCAGCATCTGCGAGTCAATGCCGACGGCAACGCCGTCCATACTGCCGCCGCTGTTGCAAGTAATCATGTATATCTCTCCTCGCTACTCATTTAATACTCTGGAAAAATACTGCATACAAATTAATTATACCGTCACGATCCCTGCAAAATCAAGAAAGGAACTCCGCAGGGAGTAAAAAAATTGCAGTTTATCCGGCCCTTCCATCCGGCAGCGGAAACCAGAAGAATGGGTACGCGCAGGCACGGCGGAAAACGGGAAGAAAACGCCGCGCCCTTTTCCGGGCAAAAAAAAAGAGAGCCGCCGGTCTTCCGGCATTGGCTCTCTTTCTGCTGACGCTGACGCGCCCGTCCTTTACGGAGGCCCGCACAGCGTATTTTTGGTGGAGATGAGGAGAATCGAACTCCTGTCCGTACATGCCGCCCCATGAATTTCTCCGAGCGCAGTCCTTGTTTTTTATCTCAAACAGCTGCCGTACAAGGACAAACTAGGCTGTTCCAGTCTGTGAAGTTCCCGCTGCGGCGGCCAGACAAGACCGCAGGGTATCCTGCTGCGTGACGTCCCGTATTTGCCCGCAGGAAAAGCAGATAGAGACGTTAGCGCCCTTAGGCTGCTAAAGCAAAGTTTTGTTGTTTTGCGTTTACTTTATGTTTCACCGTTTTTCGGCCTGATGAAACGCCGGCTCGCTGTTCATGATACACCCATCCACGTCGAAACCATTACATCCCCGTGAATTAAATTATTATACCACGCCCTTGCTGTTCTGGCAAGAAACGAATATCGTTTTTCCTGCTATTTTTGCAGGTTTGTCAAACATATGGGACAGCAAAATCGCCGAAAGAAAGCCGGAAAAGCCCCCTCCTCTCCGGACAATGAAGCAGCAAGGAAACGATTCAGGGCCTGCACAGGCCGCAGGGCGAATAGCCCCGATCCAGCAGCTCGCCGCGCGTTCCCTCATAGGCTTCCCTGTTTTTGTCTTTTATTTTCCGCGCGCCGGAACAGGCCGGAAGGTGGAACTTTTTCGAATTTTTATTGAGCACATAGGAAGCTTCCGCAGCGGAACCTGCCCCTTCAGCCGGAGCAGATTCCGGCGCGGTTCCTTCGGCGCGGCTGTTTCCCGTCGCATAATCGATAACAACGCCGGGCTGCACATTGTAGCAATATACGTTAAAGCAGATGCCTTCGCCCTTATCCTCCACGGACAGCGCTTCTATCTGCACGCCGCGGGCCACGAGCTCATGGCCGGAAAAAACCGGCGTCACGCGGTACAGCACATGATTATCCGTTTCTTTCACATAGTCGGCCACCATGTTTTCAAAAGGCAGCATTCCCTGGACATTCATGTACCGCGTCCCTGTGATTAAGTTCCGTTCGTTCGCGTTTTCCGCCGTCAGCTGGTATCCGATAAGGTGGCACCGGTTGTATAGATATTTCCCGTCTACATGGCCGTATTTGGCTATCTTCCATCCCGACGGCTTCACCTGTCCGATATAGCCCCGTTTTTCCGTCGGCATGATATCCCTGCCCACATTGGCAAAGGCGGCGCCGCACCTTCCCAGCGAATCCAGCGGGCTGTACTGCTCAAACGACGCCTCCGTCATATCCTGTTCCGTAAATCCCGGCCTGTTGTTATTGATGACGGCATAGGGCCTGCCGGAAAAATCCGGCACCTGCGCCAAGGATACGGCTGCGGCATCGCGCGGCGCAAAATCGGTTTGCGTATGCTGACGATAGGCAGGAGCCGCATCGCCGCGCTGCGCCGACGCGCCGCACCCTGACAAGAGCAGCCATACGGCCATGCATACGGACAAAACAAGAGACATATATTTTTTCATCGTTTATAAATTTCCTCCGTAATTACCGGATGGGAATACCCGGGAAACTCCGCCGCGGCCCGGCGGCGCCACTGCCGCAGGTCGACGGGAAAAAACACGTCGCCGGGGTAATCCCGGTTCCACCGGTACAGCCATATTTCATGGGCCGTGCGGAAAGCCTCTTCGCCGCCCTGTTCGATAAAGCAGATATCAAACGGTCCGGCAAGACGAAAAAACGCATCGTCCGCCTGCACCGCCGCGTCCGGAAACCCGGCAAACAGCGGCAGGCTGTACGGCGCCGTCCAAATCGTCTTTCCCGCCGCCCGTTCGATGATCCGCTTGATGACAGCCCTGTCACGGCTCTGCCGCCGTCCGGCAAACATCATGCCCATCCGGTTATCTGCGCACGCCGCCGCTATCATCGCCATCCCTCCAGCACCCTCCCGTACAGTACAGGGCCGTCAATACGCCGGCAGCCTGTTCCCATGCCTGTACGGGATCCCGTTTTAATACAAAAAGGCATCATGACCTTCATGATGCCTTTTCTCTGTCCATGGTGCGGTCGGGGGGACTTGAACCCCCACAAGTATACACTTACTACCCCCTCAAAGTAGCGCGTCTGCCATTCCGCCACAACCGCATATGAAATTTGTGGTGCTCAGGGACGGAATTGAACCGCCGACACGGGGATTTTCAGTCCCCTGCTCTACCGACTGAGCTACCTGAGCAATTTGGCGACCCCGATCGGATTTGAACCGACGATCTTCGCCGTGACAGGGCGACATGTTAAACCGCTACACCACGGGGCCGTCTTACGCACCGAAACCTTTTGTTCCGACAAAAAGTATTGTACCATGTCATCCTTAATTTGGCAAGTACTTTTTTCTATTTTTTTTATTTATCAAAAAAGCCCGGCGTCATGAGCCGGGCTCCTGCCGTTCGTCCGCCCTTCAGGCTATTTCGGTTTTCCACAGGCCGTGGAGGTTGCAGTATGCGTATACGGTGCCTGCCGTGCCTTCAAACTCGGCTTTCGGCGCTTCGCCGGGATCCAAGTAGTGAATATCGACGTCTTTGTCCGACACGAAGGCAATCCATTCGATATAATGCTTTTGTTCCATGGGATGGATGACGGAACCTACTTCCACGTAAATGCGTCCGTCTTTTACTTCTGCGGCCGGCACGTGTTTTTCTCTCGCCGCGTCGACCGACCCGGCGATAAGGGGCGTCAGTTTCTGTCCGCTGTAACTGATTTCTTTATCTGCAGAGCCGTTGATCACTGCCAAAATCGTATTGTCCTGTTCATTCCGGTAAAAAACTGCCTGTTTCATCATATGATCTCCTTTTTATTGTTGATTTTATTTCTTAATTAGTAATTGTTATTTATTTATGTTTTTATTATACAGCGTATTTATTCACAAGTCAATACTAAATAATAATTATTTTTTGTTTTTTATATTTTGGGCAGCAAAAAACCGCGGCACGGATGCCGCGGTTCACGCGCGCCTCTATTCGGCGAAAAAAGGACGGTATATGCCGGCCTGACGCTTGGACGACGTCTTTTTGGAGATGTAGGAACCCAGGACGACGGAATATCCTTTTCGTTTGATAAGGGATACGATATATTCCAAATGAGGACAGGGCGGACGGTGGTAATTATCCGAACAGACGCAGGACGCCAAATGGACGATAATCTCGTCATTATCGCCGCTGCACCTGTTGTGTTTCGCCAAATCTTCCAGCTTCGCCGCAATTTCGGCGCCGCAGCACCCCCCGCAGGTCATGAGCAGATACCGGTCTTCGCCGCCGTACGGCTGGAAAGCTCCTCCGCGGCGGTAAAAGGCGCGCATGCAGTTATAGCCGCTACACCGATTCGTTACGAGATGACATTGAATGACGACGATTAATTTTCCCATCGTAAGCCCCTCCTTACAAACTCCTATACATCTTGTTTTTATATTATATCCCCTCAGGCCGGCTTCCCGTTCCGGATACGGCTCATCGTGCGCTGCACGTAAAAATAGCATCCGGCCGTAAATACGCAGGCAGCTACCCAGCAGATGGGGCTGGCGCAGCAAATGCCGAAAAAGCCCCACATACGGGCCAGCACAAAGGCCGCCAGCGCCCGCAGCGTCAGTTCGATGAGACTGCTGATAAGAGGCACGCTGGCAATGCCCATGCCCTGCAGCGCATTGCGGTACACAAAGATCTGGCCGAGGAAGAGATAAAACGGCACGGACGTGCGCAGATAAAGGACGGCCTGTTCCATGAGCCGGTCATCGGGCTGCGACGTGAACACGGAAATGAGTTCGCGGCCGTAACAAAACATGACGGCTACGGCAAAGAGGCAGAACCCCAGCGAAACGAGGGAGCACTGGCGCACGCCCAGGCGTATGCGGTCATATTCCCGGGCGCCGTAATTCTGCGCCGAGTAGACAGACATGGCGATGCCGAAGGAAATCATGGGCTGCAGGGCCAGCTGTTCGATCCTTGTGGCCGATACGAAGCCGGCAATCGTCTCCGGCCCGAAAGTATTGCACACGGACTGGATGACCAGTATGCCCAATGAAATAATCAGAAACTGCAGGGCCATGGGAAGGCCGAGCCGCAGGTGCTGCCAGGCAAACGCCCCGTCGAACTGCCAGTCTTTCCGGCGCAGCCTCAGCAGCGGAAAGCGGCGCCGCATATAGATAAAGCACAGGACGGCCGAGACGGCCTGCGCAATGACCAGGGCAACGGCCGATCCCGGCACGCCCCACCCCAGCTGCAGGATGAAGAAAAGAGCCAGCACGACGTTTAGCACCGACGACAGGATCAGAAAATACAGCGGCGTCCGGCTGTCGCCGAGGGCCCGGCAGATGCAGGCCAGCAGGTTGTACATCATCATGGCCATAAGGCCGTAGATGATGATGCTGATGTACGCATAGGCATCTTCGTACAGCTCGCCCGATATATTCATGAGCTCCAGCATCAGGGGCATAAAAAAAACAGCCGCGCCGGTCAGCGCCAGGGCGGCGCCGACAGCCAGCATGACCGACATGGCCACGGAACGGCGCACGCCGTCGTCGTCGCCGGCGCCGAACCGCTGGCCCGTAATAACGGAAAATCCCGACGTAAGGCCGATCGTAAGACCCAAAAAGGCCATGAACAGCGGCGCCGAAGCGCCGACAGCCGCCAAGGCGCGGACGCCGATGACGCGCCCTACGATGATGATGTCGGCAATATTATAAAACTGCTGGAAGACATTTCCGATCAGCAGGGGAACGGTAAACGACAAAATCAGCCGTATAGGCGTCCCCGACGTCATATTTTGGACCATAGCATTTCCTCTCCGCATCCTTGAGCCCGGGATACAAATAGTAGTATCACTATACCATAGGGCATTTTAAAAGACAAGAAAGAAAAAACGGAAGGCGGAAAATTCCTTATGTATCCAGCAGAAGCAGGCTTTTCAGCGGCTTTTCCCCGCACTGCTCGACGTAGGAATACAGCAGCTGTTCCAATACGGCAAGGCCTCCGGCGCTGAGCCGCACCGTCTCCTCCCGTTCCCACCGGTAGGAAAGCAAGATCTGCCACAGGGCGCGGATATCCTGCGGAACCGGCCACTCCGGCAGCATTTCCTCCGGACTGCCGCCGAAATAAAAGCGGCGACGGCCTTTTTCAGGGCCTGCAAAAACGCGGATATGAGCCGTATCGGGATAAAACCCTGCCAGAGCCGCCAGCTGCCAGCCGGCGATGATCGTCACGACGCGGGGATCTTTTCGCGCCAGAAAGCGGCTGTACCGCAGCAGCAGGGAATACACTCCCGGATCAGGCTGCCCGTACGGCATGAGGCACAGGACCATGTCGGCGAATATCTGCGAATAGACGTAAGAGTCCCACGTCAGGTTCATCATGGCTTCGTTGGTTCGGCACCCGTACTCCCGAAGGGAAAGGGCCTCTTTTTCCGAAACGGCGTCAAACGTCATTTCGCTGAACGGGAAAAAGGCGCCGAACCCCTGGCGGCTCCGGCTGCGGCGGACAAAGACGGACGCCAGTCCCTGCTGCTTCGTAAACACCGTAAGCACCTGCCCAAGGCCCTGCCTGCGCACGCGGAGAATGATCCCGTCCCAGGCCTTGGCCGGTCCGGACGGCTTCACGGCTGCTCCTTTTCGCCGCCGTCCGCCGTCTTTTCCTCGTCAGGGACCGGCACGGCCTTGACGCGGGCAATGCGGAAGCGCCGCACTTCCAGGACGATGAACCGGTAGGCGCCGATGCGCACTTCTTCTTTTTCCGCCGGCGTGTGTCCCAGAAAGTAAAATACATAGCCGCCGATCGTGTCGGCATCGACATCGTCTTCCACGGGCAGATCCAGCAGTTCTTCCACTTCTTCCAGCAGCACCGTGCCGGCAAACTCGTAGCTGCCGTCCGGAAGGGGCAGGATTTCTTCTTTTTCCAGATTATGCTCGTTTTTAATATTGCCGACAAGTTCTTCCAGAATATCTTCCAGGCCGATGAGCCCGACGGTGCTGCCGTATTCGTCTACGACCATGGCCAGGTACGTGCGCCGGTCCCGCATGAGCTGCAGGAGCTTCGATACGGGCATGATTTCCGGCACCATCAAAATGGGCCGCTTGATCTGGCGGAGATTGCTCTGCCGGTGTATGTACAGATCCATCAGATCTTTGATGTGGATCAGGCCGAGAACATGGTCTTTATCGCCGTCGCACAGGGGGTACCGCGTATGGCGCGACTGGCGCACTGCCGCCAGATGGCTGCTCATGGGCTTTCCTGTATACAGGCAGACGATATCCTGACGGGGAATCATGATCTCCCTGGCCAGTCGGTCGGCAAAATCAAAAACGTTTCCGATCAGTTCGCTTTCCACCTGGTCGATTTTTCCTTCCCGGTGGCTGGCCGTAATGAGCATCCGTATTTCATCTTCCGAATGAGCCATGTCGATTTCATTCGTCACTTCCAGCTCCCTCCTGCACAGCACGGCCCTGCCCAGCCAATGGCCGGCGCTGATCAGGGGATGCAGGATTCTGCACCACGGCCAGATGAAGGGACGAAGACGCTTTAAGCTCTTTTCGGCGCGCTGCAGCCCGACGGACTTGGGGATGAGCTCGCCGAAGACCCAGGCCAGGAAGCATAAGACGAGACAGATGCACCCGTCGATAAGCCAAAGGAGCTGCCTGCTTCCCGTATATGGCAGCAGGTATTGGCTGATATCGTCCAGCAGGCAGTAGACGGCGGCGCCGCCGGCAAAGGCAAAGAGCGCCATGCCGATTTGGACAGTCCCCAGGAACAGCGTCGGCTTATCATATAGGGGAAGGAGCGGCTCGGCCTGTTTATCTCCTGCTTTGACCAGATCTTCAATATATTCGCGCCGCAGCTGGGCAAAGGCAAATTTCCCCGTCACGCAGACGGCAGATGCGCCTACGCAGATACAAAAGACCAGCAGGCACCGCGCGATTTGCTGCAGTTCGATACGTCATCGCCCCTATTCATTCTTATAGCCCAGTTCGCTGAGAGCCGCCGCTTTGTTGCGCCAGTCCCGCTTTACTTTTACCCAAATGTCCAAAAATACCTGCGAGCCCAGGAGGTTTTCGATTTCCTGCCGCGCCTGGGCGCCCACTTCTTTCAGCACGGAGCCGTTTTTCCCGATGACGATGCGCTTCTGCGATTCCCGCTCCACGTAAACCGTCGCGCGGATGTACACCGTATGCCGGCCCCGCGGCTTCATTTCTTCCACGAAGACGGCGATGGCGTGGGGAATTTCGTCGCGGGTGCAGCAGAACAGCTTTTCCCTTACGATTTCGGCGGCAAGAATCCGCTCCGGCTGATCGGTAATCATGTCGTCGGGAAAATACTTCGGCCCTTCCGGCAGTATGTTCCGCAGTTCTTCCATGACGGCGCCGACGTTCTCGCCCGTTTTGGCCGAGACGGGAATAACCTGCTCGAAGGGGTGCAGCGCGTTGAATTCCACGATCTTGCGGACCAGCTCTTCTTTGCTCATGACGTCAATTTTATTGATGATGAGAAATACGGGCACGGCGGCGTCCTTGATTTTATCGAGGACGAACATGTCGCCGGGCCCTTTTCTTTCATTGCCCGAAACGAGGAAGAGAATAGCGTCAATGTCCCGCAGCGACTGGTACGCCGCTTCGTCCATGAACTGGCCCAGTTTGTGCTTCGGCTTGTGTATGCCCGGCGTATCGAGAAAGACGATCTGGCACGTATCGTCCGTATGGATGCATAAGATGCGGTTCCTCGTCGTCTGTGCCTTATCCGATACGATGGACACTTTCTGCTTGATAAGATAGTTAATCAGCGTTGATTTTCCCACGTTCGGCCGTCCGACGACGGCGACGAATCCTGATTTAAAGGGTTGTTTTTCTTCCATACATTCTCCTGATCTCACTCTTGATGTTCTTCCAGCTGAAAGCCGAACGGCAGCAGGTCCTGCGCCGGCATGACGCAGTACGACCGGTCCGCCTTGGTCACGATGACGTAGGGAACGGAAAACTCGGCAAGAACCTGGCGGCAGGCGCCGCAGGGCATCGTATAATCGGAGTTTCCGGCCACGGCCAGGGCTTCAAAGGCCCGGCACCCTTCGGCTACGGCGCGGAAAATGGCGTTTCTCTCGGCGCAGCACGACAAGCCGTACGAGCTGTTTTCCACATTGCATCCCCGGTAGATGACGCCGTCTTTCCCCAGCACCGCCGCCCCGACGTAAAAGCGGGAATACGGGGCATACGCCTGCCCGCGGGCTTCCCAGGCCGCGGCGACGAGCCGTCTGACAATCGATTCTTCCATCATAGCGGTTCCCCCTGCCGGACGTATCCCAGCCGCTGGAGGATATATTCTTCCTCCCGGCGCATTTCCGCCTTGTCATCCGGTTCCATATGGTCGTAGCCGAGAATATGCAGCATCCCGTGAACCGTCAGATAGGCCAGTTCCCGTTCAAAGGAATGGCCGTATTCGGCAGCCTGTTCTTCCGCCTTTTCCAGGGAAATGACGATATCTCCCAGCAAAGACGCGTCGGGACCGTCATAGCCGTCTTCTTCGCCTTCGTTCAGGGCAAAGGACAGCACGTCCGTCGGCCTGTCCATCTGGCGGTACTGCTTGTTCAGCCTGCGGATATATTCGTCATGGCACAGCAGAACGCTGATTTCCGCCTGGTCTCCCAGGCCGTAGACCAGCGCCGCTTCCCGGCATACCCGGCCGATGACGAGATCGTATTGTTCGTTCTGAAACGACGGGTCTTCGTAATTGACGTTGATATTCATTGCGGTTCCACCTCTTTCTATTCTTTTTTATAAAATGCTTCGTACGCCCGTATGATGCGTCCTACCATATCGTGGCGCACGACGTCTTCGTCGGTAAAATAGACCATGCCGATGCCGCGGACGCGCTGCAGGACTTTCTGCGCCTCCACGAGGCCGGAGAGCTTGCGGTCCACCAGGTCGATCTGCGTGACATCGCCGTTTACGACGACGCGGGAGTGGTTCCCCATGCGGGTCAGGAACATTTTCATCTGTTCTTTCGTCGTGTTCTGCGCTTCATCGAGGATGATGAACGACTCTTCCAGCGTCCGGCCGCGCATGTAGGCAAGGGGCGCCACTTCGATGATGTTGCGGGTCACGAGCTTCTGAAACTGGTCGTAGCCGAACATATCGGCCAGGGCGTCATACAGGGGCCGCAGGTACGGATCGATCTTCTCCTGCAGGTCGCCCGGCAGAAACCCCAGCTTTTCACCGGCTTCCACGGCAGGCCGCGTCAGGATGATGCGCTCGACTTCGCGGTTTTTCAAGTAAAACGCCGCCAGCGCCACGGCAAGATAAGTCTTTCCCGTGCCGGCCGGGCCGATGCCGAAGGTGACGAGATTTTTCCGTATGGAATCCACGTAGTTCTTCTGGCCTTCCGTTTTCGGCTTGATGTACCGGCCGCGGGCCGATATGTTGACCGTATCTTCGTAAATCGTGCGGAGCAGTTCTTCTTTGCCCTGCCGTATGAGCGACGCCGAGTAACGGACGTGCTGCGTCGTCATGTATGTATTTTCCCGGTACAAATACCGGAGCACGCCGAGGACGCGCTCTGCGCACCGCCCGTCTTCCTCGCTGCCGGCGATGCTCACTTCGTTGCCCCGGACGGCAATGCGGCAGGCGGGAAATTCTTTCTGCAGCGTTTTCAAAAACTCGTCCTTCATCCCCAGAACAGCTCTGGCTTCAGACAAATCCGTAAAGACAAGTCGTTTTTCCATAGGCAATAGTCGTATCTCCTTCTGCTAATCCATGAATCTTCGGACGGCTTTTCCGCCGAGATAGTCGCACTTTGCTCCCTGCCGCGTGCCGCGGCGCTCCAGTTCCGCATCGATCATGTCGCGTATTTTCCACCAGCCCATTCCCCAGTTGGCAAAATCCGTCGCTTCCTTCGGCGCCCTGCCGATAAGGCGCTGGAAAACGATGTCGGGACGGCTGTATTCCAGGAACGCCACGGTGCGGCGCACATACTCTTCCGCGGAAAAGAGGCTGATCTTTCCTTCCTTGTACCACTCGGCCATGACCGTGTTCTTGATGATGTACAGGGCGTGCAGCTTGACTTCCTGCACCGGCAGGGCCGATATGATCTTGGCCGTTTCCACGACGTCGTCCATCGTGTCCCAGGGTAGGTCGAGAATGACGTGGGTGCAGGTGCGGAACGGATAGCGCTGCATCATCATCATGGCGTCAATGTATTCCGCCACCGTATGTCCCCGGCCGATCTTCCGCAGCGTCTTGTAGTTGACGGTCTGCAGGCCGAATTCAACGAGGATATCGACGCCGTACCGCTTTTTGATATCGGCCATCCTGTCAAGGTACGCCTCATTGATGCAGTCGGGCCGCGTCGCCACGGCGACGGCCACGATGTCCGGCCGGCACGCTTCCCGGAGGTACTCGTAAAAATCGTCCGGCCGGAGGTACGTATTAGTGAAATTCTGAAAATAGGCGATAAACTTGCGGGCCTTATATTTCGGCCCTATGTGGGCGATATTCGCGTCGATCTGCGCCGCTACCGTCATGGACGCCGGCAGGTTCTCGTAGCCCGCGCCGATGGAGCCGCAGAACGCGCACCCTCTCGTCCCCAGCGTGCCGTCGCGGTTCGGGCACGTGTCGGGAATGCTGATAGGAAGCTTATATACTTTTTCTCCGTACGTTTTTTTCAAATACGCGGAATATGTGTTGTATCGTTCGTTCATCCTATGTTCCTTTATGATACGGGGAAATTCCCTGCCACGAAACGCCGTCCTTTTCCTTTACAGCCAGGAGATAGACGGCGTCGTCGGGAACGGCCTTGTACCGGCGCAGCTCCGCCATCGTCTCCCTGCGGACCTGCCATATGCGGCAGCGCTTCCTGACGTCCCGCCAGTTCGTAAACCCGTAGGACGGATCGTACCGGCGCAGATGCGCTTCATCGCGGAAGAGGGCGTCCGTCTCGTCCCGCGGCGCTTCGTGCCAGCCCAAAAAGGAAGGCGCAAGGCGCAGGCGGAAAGAAACGAGCATATCCAAGGCCAGCAGTTCGCCGGCCGTCTTTCGTTCTTCTTCCGCAAGGTGCAGGACGGTGCGGCAGCAGCGCCACAAAAAACGGCACAGGTTTTCGTCCGACACGGCCTGCCCGTCATACGCCAGATCCAGCCATTCGTCCGTCATTTTTTCATACAGGGCAAAATAATCGTCTCCGTAGAAACGGGACAGGTAGTTCAGAAAATACGGGAATTTCCCGGAATTATAGATTCGTTCAAACAGATCTTCAAATACTTTCAGGTACTGCACGTCTTTATAGGAAAGCCACGCCGTCTGCAGCACTTCGTACGGGCCCTGCGGATCGTACCGGTACGCGCCTTCATAATCGCGGCGGATGCCTGATCCCTTGAGGAGCTTCAGAAAGCCGATCTGGAGCGCATGAGGCCCGAGGGCGTAAATATCGTGGAAAGACCGGCGCAGATGAGGGAAATCTTCATAGGGAAGGCCTACGATGAGATCCAGGTGAAGATGGATATTGCCGGCCTCCGTCAGCCGCTTCATGACGTAAGAGATGCGCGGCCAGTCGTTATGGCGTCGCACGGCCGAAAGGGTCTTTCCGTACGTCGACTGGATGCCCATTTCCAGCTGGATGCGGCCTTTCGGCGCTTTGACGAGAAGGTCGATATCATCGTCCCGAAGAAGTCCCGGCTCGATTTCCAGATGAAAGTTAATATCCCTGTCGACGGCGATCATGTATTCCAGCAGGGGGCGGTAATGGTCGCGGCGGCAGTTGAACGTCCGGTCCACGAATTTCACCTGCTTTACGCCGGCCGATACAAACTGTTCCAGTTCCTGCAGCACAAGGGGCACGGAACGGAACCGCACGGCATCGTTCATGCCCGACAGGCAGTACTGGCAGTGGAAGGGACAGCCCCGGGAACTTTCATAATAAATGATTTTATGGGAAAGATCGGAAAAGTCCTGCTCTTCGTACGGAAAGGAAAGGACGTCCAGATCGGGAACTTCCTGGTAGGCTTCGCTGCCCCGTATGGCGCCGCCGGACCGTCCCAGCACGCCGGGAACGGCCGTGCCGTCCTGCCCGTCCGCCAGGGCCTGCAGAAAATCAGGCACCATGATTTCCCCTTCGCCCTGGAGGACATAATCGATATACGGGTGCTCTTCCAGCACGTTCCGCGCCGTATAGGACACTTCCGGGCCGCCGACGAAGACCGTCGTTTCCGGCCTGATCTGCTTGATGAGGGAAATGAGGCGGCACGTCATGGCAATATTCCAGATATAGCAGGAAAAGCCGATGATGTCCGCGTCTGTTTTCGATATGCGGCGCAGTATATCGTAAAGATGCTGGTTTATCGTATATTCGGCGCAGGCCGCCTCGATGCCCCGGCGGCGGCACGCCCCGCGGAGACTGCGCAGCGCCAGCGACGAATGGATAAATTTGGCGTTCAACACGGCAAATAAAATTTTCATGCTTCTCCTTTTCCCTGCTCATGAACAATATCATTCTAATTATACTACAAGCTTTTCTTTTTCGCACCTGAAAGCTTATGTTTTTGCCGCGCCTTTTCCGCATATTCACAGGCACGCCTAAATATGATAGGATAAATACATGTGTAAAATACTTTGCAAGGAGGCACCTGTATGCTGAAAATCGCTCTTGCCCAAATAGATGTACATGCCGGCGATCCCCGCTTCAACACGGCCGTCATGAAACAGCGCATTGCCGGCGCCAGGCAGCAAGGCTGCGACCTCATTATTTTTCCCGAATTGTCCGTTCCCGGCTATTTCATCGGCGACGTCTGGGACCAGCCCGATTTTATCGATGAATGCGTCCGCCTCGGCGAAGAAATCCGCGCCGCCTCGGAAGGCATCGCCGTCATTTACGGAAACGTCGCCAAAGAACAGGGCCGCGTCAATCTGGATGGCCGCACGCGGAAGTACAACGCCATGTTTATCGCCCAAGACGGCAAGTTCATTTCCCCCGACCATTCGCCGTATCCCTTTTATATCAAGACGCTGCTCCCCAATTACCGGGAATTCAGCGACATCCGCTATTTTACATCCCTCATGGAAGTCGCCCAGGAACGGCACGCCTTCCCGGAAGATTTCCTCTCGCCGGTCCGCATCGCCTTCAGCGGCGGCCGCCTCCTGACCGTGGGCCCTTTGATCTGCGAGGACAGCTGGGATGAAAATTATCCTTTCAAGCCCATGAGCTATTTGGGAAGGAGCTACGACATCGATTTGTTCGTCAACATTTCCAGCTCCCCCTTTACGCTGGGAAAAACGCAGCGGCGCCACCGCCTCTTCGGCCAGGCTATCGGCCGCATCGGCCGTCCCGCCGTCTACGTCAACTGCGCGGGCATCCAGAACAACGGCAAAAACGTGTACACCTTCGACGGCTCGAGCAGCGCCTATGACAACAGCGGCTCCCTGCATTACGAATGCGCCGCCTTCGGCGAAGAACTGGCCGTCGTCGAATACGACGAAAAAAACAGATCCTTTGTCTCGCCGGCCCGCATCGGGGAAAAGCGGAGCGACACGGCCGATATATACGCCAGCCTGCACTACGGGCTGAAGCAGTTCATGGAAAGCCTGAACCTGCAGCGCGCCGTCATCGGCGTGTCCGGCGGCATCGATTCGGCCGTAAACGCGGCGCTGTACGCCACGGTGCTGCCGCCGGAAAACATTCTCCTCATCAATATGCCGAGCTGCTACAATTCCGACGCGACGAAAAACCTGGCTAAAGACCTGGCCGACCGCCTGGGCTGCCTGTACGCCGTCATTCCCGTCCAGGACAGCCTGGAGCTGACGCGCCGCCAGTTTTCCGAAGCCGTCCTGTACTGCCGGGGAAAAGAAAAAGGAACCCTTTCTCTGACCAGCTTTATCGAAGAAAACATACAGGCCCGCGACCGGTCGAGCCGCATCCTGGCCGCGGCGGCGGCGGCTTTCGGCGGCGTCTTTACGTGCAACGCCAACAAAGCCGAATCATCGGTCGGCTACGCCACCTTGTACGGCGACAGCGCCGGGTTCCTGGCGGCGACGGCCGATTTATGGAAGCACCAGGTCTACGACTTGGCCAACTACCTCAACGGCGCCGTATTTAAACGGGAAGTCATCCCCCAGGGCACCATCGACATCGTCCCCAGCGCCGAACTTTCCGCCAGCCAGGACGTGACGAAAGGCCAGGGTGATCCCCTCATCTATCCTTACCACGACTACCTGTTCGCCGCCTTCATCGAACGGTGGCAGCGGGCAACGCCGGAATCCATCCTCCGCTGGTACGCCGAAGGAACGCTGGAAAAACATCTTGGCTGCGCCGTTTCCGTCAAGGATATTTTCCCCGACGCCGCGTCGTTCATCGCCGACCTGGAAAAGTGGTGGCGCCTTATTGCAGGGTTTGCCGTAGCCAAGCGCATCCAGTGTCCGCCCATTTTATCGGTGAGCCGCCGCTCTTTCGGAAACGACCTGCGCGAATCGCAGCTCCGGCCCTATTACACGACGGCCTATTTGGAACTGAAAGACAAACTGCTGGGCCGATCGCAATAAGATTCTCAAGGAAACATCCTTCCGCGCCCTGCGCCGGAGGATGTTTTTTTATGCGCTCTTTCCTGCGGAGACAGCAAAAAAACGCTCTTGAACATACCTTCAAGAGCGTTTTTCTTTATAACGGAAAGGCCGTGAGTTCCTGCTCCCGCTGTTCTTACATGTCGCCTAATTTGCCGATGCTTTGCTTTTTATGTACCGGCGGGCGGCCGATTTTTTCTACGAGAATAAACAGCATGGGGATGAGGAATACGCCCAGGATCGTCGCCATGGACGTGCCGAAAACGACGACGATGCCCATCGTGACGCGGGACGCCGCGCCGGCGCCGGTGGCAAGAGCCAGCGGAATAGACCCTACGACGAAGGCCAGGGACGTCATGATGATAGGCCGGAGACGTATCTTGGCCGCTTCAATGGCTGCCGATACGGGGTCCATGCCGCGCTGTTCCACGCGGACCTTCGCGTATTCGATGATCAGGATGGCGTTCTTGGCCGCAAGGCCGATAACGGCAAGAATCCCGATCTGGAAGTAAATATTGTTCGTCTGGTCGAAAATGTAGGTGAACAGCGTCGCGCCGAACAAGCCTGCCGGCACGCTGAACAGTACGGCAAAGGGTACTTTCCAGCTTTCGTACAGCGCCGCCAGCACGAGGAATACGAAGAGGATCGCCAGGCTGAACACGTAAATCGTCTTGTTGCCTGCTTCGATCTCTTCACGGCTCATGTCGGCCCATTCGTAAATGTAGCCTTCCGGCAGCGTATCGGCCGCAACTTCTTCCAGCGCCCTCAGCGCGTCGCCGGAGCTGCGCCCTGCCGCAGGAGTGCCCATGACCTTGATCGCCGGGTAATCGTTGAAGCGGGTAATAACCGACGCCGACGAAATGAACCGCGGCCGCACGAAGTTGGCAACCGACATGAGCTGATCGTCGGAATTGCGGACGTACAGCTGGTTGCGCCCGTCGATCGTTTCGCGGAATTCCGGCGCGGCCTGGACGACAACTTTAAAGTTACGTCCGAAAATCGTGAAGTCGTTGACCTGATAGGAACCGTAGAAGCACTGAAGAGCCTGATACAAATCGCTCATGGCAACGCCTTCGCGGGCCGCCATATCGCGGTCAATATCGAGATAGTAGCCCGGCGTATCATTGGAGAACGCCGTGTAGACAGAGCCGATTTCCGGCCGTTTCGCCGCTTCGGCAATGAATCGGTTGGCCGTATCCATGAGCTCGTCCGTCGTAAAGCCGCCGCGGTTTTCAATATGAATCGTAAAGCCGGCGGAAATACCCATGCCGTCGATAGGCGGCGGGTTGATGGCCACGATGGTTGCCTGGGGAATTTCGGCGCCGTGAGCCATGATCTTGCCGACGAGGGCGTCGACGGACAGGTCTTCCGTTTCACGCTGATCCCAGTCTTCCATGCCGACGAACAAGGTCGCGCCGTTCGTCTTGGCGCCGCTGGACAGGATGCTGTAGCCTACGACGTTCATGGAACGCGTAACGGCCGGCTGGGATTCGATCCAGTTGCCCAGATCGATGACAACCTGCTTGGTAATCGTCTGCGACGTCCCTTCCGGCAAGGTCGCGTTGACGATGACGAAGCCGTTGTCTTCCGAAGGCACGAAGCCTGTCGGAATAATAGTGAACAAAAATCCGGAAATGCCGGAGATCGTGACGAGGAAGGCGACGCTCCACTTGATGCGGCGGTTCAGATGAACCAGTCGGATGCCGTACCAGTTCGTCATCCGTTCAAAGGCAACGTTGAATTTCTGGAAAAATTTGAAGATGCCCCGGGCGTTTTCCATCGGTTTGTGGACTTTCAGGATCGACGCGCACATGGCCGGCGTCAGCGTCAGGGCGACGAAGGCCGAAATGGCGACGGAAATGGCGATGGTAAAGGCGAACTGGCGGTACAGAACGCCGCTCATGCCGCTCAGGAAGCCGACGGGAATAAATACGGACGCCAATACGCAGGCAACGCCGATAACCGGGTTCTGCACGTTTTCCATGGCGATGATCGTCGCTTCCCGCGGACCCTTGTTGTTGTACTTAATTTCATATTCAACGGCTTCGATAACGACGATGGCGTCGTCGACGAGAAGGCCGATGGCCAGTACCATGGCGAACAGTGTCAGCGTGTTGATGGAGAAATTAAGAACCGTAAACGCCGCAAAGGTGCCCAGCAGCGATACGGGAACGGCGATGAGAGGAATCAGCGTGGAGCGGCCGCTCTGCAGGAACAGGTAAACGATGGCCGCAACCAGGAGGAGCGCTTCCACGAAAGTATGAATAACTTCGTTGATGGACGCTCTTACGAATTTCGTGCTGTCGTAAATAATCGTATATTCCAGATCGCTGGGGAAGCTCTTTTTCGCTTCTTCCAGGACGGCTATAGCGCCGCTTACCGTTTCCATGGCGTTGGCGTCCGACGTCAGGCTGACCATGAACCCGGCGTTCGGCTGGCCGTTGAAGTTGCCCGAAACGGAGTAGTCTTTCGCGCCGAGGTTGACCGTCGCAATATCGCGGATGCGGACCATGGTACCGTCGCTGTTGGTGCGGATAATGACGTTTTTAAACTGTTCGGCCGTCTGGAGACGCCCGTCCGTGCGCAGCGTGTACGCAAAGGTCTGGTCGCTCGTGGACGGCTGCGCGCCGATAGCCCCGACGGCGGCCTGGACGTTCTGCGACTGAATGGCCGAAATGACGTCGGACGGCGTTACCTGAAGGACGTTCATCTTCATCGGGTCCATCCAGATGCGCATGGCGTAATCAGCGCCGAATTCTTCGACATTACCGACGCCGGAGACCGATTTCAGGGCGTCCATGAAGAACTGCGTCGCGTAGTTTTTCATGAATACTTCGTCGTACGTCCCGTTCGGGGAGTACAGCGCAAAAACAAGAGCCGTCGAACTCGTCGACTTTTCTACCGTAACGCCCGTAGTCGTTACTTCTTCCGGCAGCGTCGCCTGAACCTGGCTTACGCGGTTGTTGACGTTAACCGTGTTCATGTCGTCGTCCGTTCCGGTTTCAAACTGCACGGTCAGGGAATACCGGCCGCTGCTGTCGTTGCTGGAACTGGACATATTTACCATGTCGTCAACGCCGACCATCTGACGTTCGATGACGCTGGCGACGGTATCGCTGATAACTTCAGCATTTGCGCCTGTATAGGTCGCGCTGACGCGCACCTGAGGCGGCGTAACGTTCGGATACTTTGCAACAGGCAGAGACAACATCGCCAATAGCCCCGCAATCGAGATGATCAGCGACACAACGATGGCGAATATGGGCCTGTCAATAAAAAATTTTGATAGCACTGTCTCGCCCCCTATTTAGACTTTCCGGCAGCGGCTATGTCCCTGCCGCTTTCCACGTCGGCCTTCGTCAGCAAATGCTGCTGCAGCGTGGCGCCGTTCGCTTTCTGGTACCCGTCGACGATGATGAGGTCGCCGTCGCTGAGGCCTTCGTTGATAATCCAGAACTTGCCGACCGTGGCGCCGGGAGTAACCGGTTTATTCTGGGCGTTTCCTTCGCTGTCGATGACGGAGACGAAGTAGCGTCCCAATGTCTGCTGCACGGCCCGCTGCGGAACCATAATGGCGTGCTGCTGTATCTGCGTTCCCGAAATAACCGTCGTGTACAGCCCGGGAATGAGCAGGTTTTCCGGATTGTCGAAAACGGCTTTGACGACGATGGAGCCGGCGCTGCCGTCCATGCCGTGGTTGATCTGCGTTACATGGCCTTCATAGGCGTACAGGGAACCGTCGCTGAGCCGCAGCTGCAGGCGGTCGCCCCAGCTTCCCGGCGCATCGGCGTTCTTCTTCATCATCTGCAGGTAATCGGCTTCGCTTACGGAAAATTCCACATATACGGGATCGGTCGTGGATATGGTGACCAGTTCGGTCGACCCGGCCGTCGCGTACGTGCCGACGGCAACGTCATCGACGTTCAGCTTGCCGCCGAAAGGCGCGTATACGATCGTATCGTCGACGTCATCCTGGGCGGCCCGCACCAGCGCTTCCTGGGCGGCCAGCACGGCTTCCTGCTGGCGCGTCGCCGCTTCCTGGTCCGTTACGGTCTGGAGGGCAATGGCGTCCTGGGCGGCCAGATCCTGGTAACGGCGAAGGTTCAGGCGCTGGTTGGCCAGGTTTGCCGCAGCCTGGGCCAGGTTTGCCTTGGCGTTGGCCAGGGCCGCGTCGTATTCGCGGCTGTCGATCCGGAACAGCGGCTGGCCGGCCGTGACGACCTGCCCGCCTTCGACGTATTTTTCCACTACGCGGCCGGAAATCTTGGGCCGGACAGGAACCTTATCCGTTGCAATGACATTGCCGCTGTATTCAGCCTGTATGGGCGTATCTTCCGCCGCTATCTTATACGTATTGACGGAAACGACCGGCTTCTGCGCCTCCTGCTTGGAGCCGCAGCCGGCCAGTAATGACGCGACGGCCAGGACCGCCACGCCCATCGTAACGAGCTTATGTTTTTGTATCATTGATGAATTGCCTCCTGTCTTTTTATTCCGCATAAAATGATGCGGACACATTTTTCCATGTATTCAGGGAAAGAATAGTCGTGCTCCACGTCGTCGAAGTATTCGATCATGTCGGCGGCGGCGCTGTACAGCATATGGAAAACCAGATTGACGTCAAAATCCTGAAATTCGTCGTCCTTTCGGGCCTGCAGAAGGATATTCCGCAGCAGGTCCCAGTCTTTCCGCTGCTGCCGATTCAGCGTCTCGCACACTTCCGGCATTTTGCTGAGCAGCTCGTCGGTTTTCCGCACGGAAAGGACGTCGACGCTGCGCAGCCGCACCTTAAAGAAGCTGATGAGCTTTTCTTCCGCCGTCAGCGACGTATCCGCAATGAGCGCCGTATGCTGCTCGTATATGTCGTCGAGCACCGTAAGCATCGACGTTTCGATGATCTCCTGCTTGGAAGAAAAATGCTCATACAGCGTGCGTTTGCTGATGCGGAGATTCCGAGCCAAATCATCCATATGGAAATCTGCGCCGCGGCAATTAATCTCACGCAAGGCTTCTGTAATGATTTTTTCCCGAATCATTTCTGCCATGCCAACACATCCTGCCGAAAACACTTAAAACTCAAAACGAAAACTCAGTACCAAGATATAGTTTAATATACTCTATTCCATAAGTCAATAGAAATTCCCGGCAGAAAAAAATTTTGCGCTTCCGCAGGCCGCGCGGCTTTTCTTTGCCTTACGGTTCGATCCGTATTTTCATAATCGCCTTGCGGATAGGCGCGCCGACGCCGTCGGGAGCGCAGAGGCAGCGGTGCCCGTCGGCAGGCGCAAACACGGCGAAGGTTCCGGGAACCATGCGGATCTTCGTATCCTTTTCCAGGGCCGGATCGTAAAACCACGCATCGGCTTCCGGCCGTTCTTCTTTCACGCCGCCGGCGTTCATGAGAGGCTGATAGCCGATGATTTCGTCGCCTTCAATGACGGTCTGGATATCGATGTACGCGCGGTGGGCTTCCATCATCCGTTCTTCCGCCGGCTGCGTCCGTCCTTCATCGATGTTCATGTAGCAGCCGCCGCCCAGTTCATGGCGGCCCGGTTCGAGCTGACGGAGCGGCAGGGACGCCAGCTTTTCAATCCACGGCGCAAGGCCTGCCGGCACATAGGCCGCTTCTTTTTCCCACTGCGCTAAATTTCCGACATACATGGTTATTCCTCCTCTTCCTGTTCCCGTCCGGCAACGTTTTTATCAAATAAGGCGTCGGCGAACTGCGCCGCGTCGAAAGGCCGCAGGTCGTCTTCGCCTTCGCCGACGCCGACCCAGCGCACCGGCACGCCCAGTTCCCGCTTAATCGACAAGATGATGCCGCCTTTGGCCGTCCCGTCGAGCTTCGTGAGGACGACGCCGGTCAGCGGCACGACCTGGCCGAACAGCTTGGCCTGGCTGACGGCGTTCTGCCCCGTCGTGGCGTCGAGGACAAGCAGCGTTTCGTGCGGCGCCCCGTCAATGTTCCGTCCGGCAATGCGGGCCATCTTGCGCAGTTCTTCCATGAGGTTCGACTTCGTATGAAGGCGCCCTGCCGTATCGACGAGGAGAACGTCGATGCCTCTTGCTTTCGCCGCCGCCGTGGCGTCGAAAACGACGGCCGCCGCGTCGGCTCCTTCCTGGTGCTTGATGATGGGGACGCCGCACCGCTCCGCCCAGATCGCCAGCTGCGCCGAAGCGGCGGCGCGGAACGTGTCGCCGGCCGCCAGCATGACCGATTTTCCCTGCTGCCCGTAATACTTGGCGAGCTTTCCGATCGTCGTCGTCTTGCCGACGCCGTTTACGCCGACGATAAAAATGACTTCCGTCGCGCCGCCGCGTTCGGGAACCGGCTCGTCGTTTTCTTCCAGCAGGGCGACGATGCATTTTTCCAGATACGGGATGACGTCATTTCCGTCCCGTATCTCTTTGGCCGTGACGCCTTCGCGGATTTTTCCCAGCAGATACTCCGTCGTTTCCACGCCGATGTCGCTGGTCAGCATGACGGCTTCCAGGTCGTCGTACATATCGTCGTCAATCTTGGCATAGCCGCGGACGACCGTTTCAATATTTTGTATCAATGATTTTTTCGTCTTTTCCAGACCTTTTCTCAATCTCGAAAAAAATCCCATGATCATGTTCCTTTCTGCAGCAGTTCGTCTACTTTTACCGTCAGGAGGCGGGAAACGCCTTTTTCTTCCATCGTCACGCCCAGAAGGGTGTTGGCCGCTTCCATGGTCCTGCGGCGATGGGTAATGACGATAAACTGCGTGCTGCCGCTGTAATTTTTCAAATATCGGGCCATGCGCTCCACATTGGCTTCGTCAAGGGCGGCGTCGACTTCGTCGAACAGGCAGAACGGCGCCGGATGGTACGCCAGAAACGCCAGGAGCAGGGCAATGACCGTAAGAGCCCTTTCGCCGCCGGAAAGAAGGGACAGCTGCTGCTGTTTTTTCCCCGGCGGCTGTATCCACAGCTCGATGCCTGCCGTAAGGACGTCGCCGCCGTCGGCGAGCTTGACCTGCGCATGGCCGCCGCCGAAAAGACGGCTGAAAATTTCCTGGAACCGTCGGCCGATTTCCTCAACGGCCGCGCTGAACTGCTCCGCCATGGCGCTGTCGATTTCATCGACGATGTGCTTGAGCTTCGTGCGGGACGCTTCCAGGTCGCCGCACTGGCGGCGGTAAAACTCCTGCTGCGCCGCGGCGGCCTTATATTCTTCTTCGGCGTTGGGGTTGATCTGCCCCAGTCCGGCGATCTGCCGTTTCAGCCGGGCGGCGGTCTCCTGCAGTTCTTTGAGCGACCCCGGGCGGCGGCGCTCCATGGCTTCCTGCCGCGTCAGCCCCTGCAGGGCCAGCAGTTCTTCGCCGCGCCTGATTTCGCCGGCGTACTTTTCCATCTGCACGTTGGCGGCGCTCAGCCGCTCGCTGCACGTCCGCTCCCGCTCGCGCCAGGCCGCCGCTTCTTCGTCGGCGGCCTGGCTGCGCCGGAACGTATCTTCCCGCTGCCGGAAATACTGTTCTTTTTCCGCTTCCTTTTCCGCCGTTTCCCGTTCTTTGACGGCGATTTTCCGCGACAGTTCTTCCAGCATGGCTTCTGTTTCCTTCTGTTTTTCCGCCATATCGCCGCGGCGGCGGACAAATCGCTGCCAGTCGCCTTCCTGACGCTGCAGGTCTTCGCCGTGGCGCGCCTTTTCCTCCCGCACGTGCCGCAGCTGTTCTTCTATCGTCGCCGCCGCGATCTGCTGTTCCGTCGCCATGCGGCGGCACTTCTCCGCTTTTTCGGCGGTTTCGCCGTACAGCCGTTCGGCCTTTGTTATTTCGTCCTGTCCCAGGTCTTTGCAGTCCTCCAGCTTCCGTTTCTTTTCCACCAGATCGGCCTGCAGATCGGCCCGTTTTTTCTGCAGTTCTTCGTCCCGTTCTTCCAGCTGCCGCAGCGTTTCCTGCCATTGAAGGCAGTCTTTTTCGGCGGCCTTTGCCTGAAGCTGCTGCTTCTGCAGTTCCACCGCCAGGTTCCGCCATGTTTCTTCTTCCTGCCCGGCCAGGCGGTCCGCCTGCGCGGCGATGTGCCGAAGCTCTTCAAGGCGGCGCTGCCGGGACTCCAGTTCCCGCGCCGTTGTTTCCCCTTCCTGCCTTAACTCGTCCAGCAGGGCCCGGCGGCTGATCAGAGAGCCTTCTTTTCCTTTCAGGCTGCCGCCGGTCAGCGTGCCGCCGGCGTTGAACTGCGTGCCGTCAAGGCAGACGATCCGCAGCTTGTATTTATATTTGCGGGCAATGCGGGACCCCGTCTCCATCGTGCCGGCGACGAGGGTTTTCCCCAGGAGGAAGGAAAATACGGGACTGTACCGCTCATCGTATTCCAGCACGTCGCTGGCAAATCCGACGACGCCTTCTTCCCTGGCGGCCCGTTCTTCATCGGCCGTGCGGCTTCGTCCGGAAATCGTATCGAGAGGAAGGAACGTCGTCCTCCCGGCGCGCCGTTCCTGCAGATACACCACGGCGCTTTTGGCCGCCTCTTCCGTTTCCGTCACGATGTACCGGGCCGCCGCCCCCAGGGCCGCGTCGACGGCTGCCGCATAGCGGCGCGGCACTCGGCACAGTTCGCCGACGACGCCGCAGACTGCCGGGCGCCACGGCGTTTTGGCGTCCAATACGGCCTTTGCCGGACGGCCCAGCCCTTCCCGTTCCTGCTCCATGCTTTCGAGGACGGCGATGCGCTGTCCCGCCGTGTCGGCTTTATTTTTCAGGCGGCGGCAGGCTTCTTCCGCTTCGGCCGCTTCGCGCCGGCACGTCCCGGCCCGGCGGCGCGCTTCTTCCGCCGTTCTTTTCTGCGCTTCCGCTTCGGCGGCAAGTTCGGCCAGCCGTTTCTTTTCCGTTTCGTTCTGCCGCGCCGCCGCTTCCGCCCTGCCGCGCCCTTCCGCCAGTCGCTCCGCCGCCTCCCGGCACTGCCTGCCGTTTTCTTCCAGGCGGCGCGTCCCTTCTTCCGCATCGCGCCGGAGCGTGAAAAATTCCTGCTGCCGCTCCGCCCTGCGGGCCGCCAGCGCGTCCTGCCGCTCCCTGGCCTTTTGGACTTCTTCTTCCGCTTCCCGGCACAGGGCCTCCGTCAGGAGAAGTCCCTTCCTGGCCGCCGCCAGCTCCGTTTCCCTGGCTTTTTCCCGGCCGTCCAGCTCCCGTCCCCGCCGGGACAAGCCGTCCTGCCGATTTTCCAGGACGGCCTTTTCCCCGTCCAGTTCCGCAATCGTTTCGGCCAGCGTCTCGCGGCGCTGCAGAAACGCGCCGTGGCGGCTCTTCATGCTTTCGAGCTCATCGCGGGCCTGCAGAGCCTGCCCGTCGAGGCGGCGCAGTTCTTCTCCTTCGGCTTCCAGCTTTTCCATGAGCTTTTTCCGCAGTTCTTCCGCGCCGGCCAATTTGCCGGCCGCCTCGTCCCGCTCCTGGAGAACTGCCAGGCGGTTGTTTTCGGCTTTCGACAGCAGCCGCTCGTTGTTCCGCAGTTCCTGCAGCGTCAGCGTCCCTTCGCAGGAAATACGCTCCCCGTCCAGGACGCGGAACGTTTTGAGCTTTTCCGCCTGCTCGGCCATGGGGCCCAGCCGCTCTTCCAATACGCTCATCATGTCGCCGATCCGTTCCAAATTCCGTTCCGTCTCGGCAATTTTCCGCAGGCCTTCCTGCTTGCGGCTCTTATACCGGCTGATGCCGGCCGCTTCTTCAAAAATGACGCGCCGCTCTTCGGGCTTGCTGTTTAAGATCCTGTCGACGCGGTTCTGCCCGATAATGGCCATGGAATCCTGGCCGATGCCCGTGTCGGCAAAGAGCATGTGAATGTCTTTCAGCCGGCACGGCCGCTTGTTGATGTAGTACTCGCTTTCGCCGGACCGGAAAAGCCGCCGCGTAACGGCCACTTCCGCAAAATCGATCTCAAGGGCGCCGTCGCTGTTGTCAAAATACAGCGACACTTCCGCCGCCCCCCGGGGCCGCCGCTTTTCCGTGCCGGCAAAAATAACGTCTTCCGCTTTCTGGCCGCGGAGCTGCCGCACGTTCTGCTCCCCCATGACCCACCGGACGGCGTCGGAAATATTGCTCTTGCCGCTGCCGTTCGGCCCGACAATCGCCGTGATCCCCCTGTCAAAGGTAAGCGTCGTCTTATCGGCGAAGGATTTAAACCCCTGCAGTTCCATTTTCACCAGCTCCATCAGCCAGCCTCCTCGTTCTTCGCTCCGTGCAGGGATGGCAGCGCGGCCGTTTTTCCCTGCGGCAACTGTTCTCATTCGGTTATTATAACAAATTACGCCGTATTCGTGTAGTAAAAAATCTTCCCTTTCCCCACGGATTGCGGCGTATTTCCGGCCAATACGCCGATTTTACAATTCTTTCTCCCCGCGGAACGCGTCTTTTCCCTTGACTTGAACGGCTTTTATGATTATATTAGATTAAGCGCAGTGTCCTCAGCGTCCTGCCCATACGAAGAGAAACGGAGACCCGTCATGATTCAGGTATATAAGCATATTAACGGCCATTTGGACAATAACATCACCTTGGTTGCGGCAGAAAAAGGCTCGTGGATCCACGTCGTAAATCCCGATTCCGACGATCTGCAGCTCGTGTCCATGGTGACGGAAATCCCGACGGACGTGCTGAAAACGGCGCTGGATACGGAAGAACGGTCTCACGTGGAAATCGAGGACAACTACGTCTTCGTCGTCATCAATATCCCCATCATCCTGGAAACGGACAGCTACGACACGCTGCCGCTGGGCATCTTCATTACGCCGGACTTCATCATTACCATATGCATCCAGGAAACGGAAGTCATGCGCACGTTTACGCAGAACAAATACCCGTTGTTTTATACGTTCAAAAAAACGCGGTTCCTCTTCCAGATTCTCTACCGGTCGGCGACGCTGTTCCTGAAATACCTGCTGCAGATCAACCGCCGCACCGACGATATTGAATCGATGCTACGCCATTCCATGCGAAACAAAGAGTTCTTCCTGCTGCTGGAACTGCAGAAATCGCTGACCTACTTTACCTCGGCCCTCCGGGGCAACGGCATCGTCATGGAGCGGCTCATGCGCCTGCGCCGCAACGCGTCCCTTCACCATCTCCTGAAAATGTACGAAGAAGACGAGGACCTCCTGGAAGACGTCATCATCGAAAACAAGCAGGCCATTGAAATGGTCGAAATGTATTCGAACATTCTCATGAGCATGTCCGATACGTTTGCTTCCATCATTTCCAACAACCTGAACATCGTCATGAAATTCCTGGCCTCCATTACGATCATCCTGGCCGTTCCGACGATTATCTTCAGCTTCTGGGGCATCAACGTGCCCCTTCCCTTCGCCGAAAACGCCCTGGGCTACGCCTACGTCATCGCCATTGCCTTTGTCTGCGCTCTCTGCGCCATCGTCATGCTGTGGAAAAAAGATTTGTTTTAACGCATATATAACGGTATATAAAAATATAAAACGGCAGCCGTCGCAAAGACAGCTGCCGTTTTTATTACCGCCGGCTTTCCCGAACCATCGATTTGATCGGTTCGAAGCTGCGGCGGTGAATGGGGCACGGCCCGTACTGATGAATCGCTTCCTGATGAAGCTGGGTCAGATAGCCTTTATGGACGGCAAAGCCGTACTGCGGGTACACGGCGTCATAGTCCGCCATGACGCGGTCCCTCGTCACTTTGGCAATAATCGAAGCCGCGGCAATAGACGCGCTCAGGCTGTCGCCGTGAACGACGGAACGGTGCGGCACGGAAAGATCGCGCAGGGGCATGGCGTCGATCAGCACGGCTTCGGCCGCTGCCGGCAGGGAGGCGACGGCTTCGTACATGGCCTGCTGCGCCGCATGGTAGATGTCGAGGGCGTCGATTTCCCGTTCCGATTTGGCCACGCACGATACGGCGACGGCTTCGGTCATGATTTTATCGTATAACGCTTCCCGCTTGGCCGGCGAGAGTTTCTTGCTGTCGTTAAGGCCGGGACATTCCCAGTACGGCGGCAGGATGACGGCGGCGGCCATGACGGGACCGGCGACGGGGCCCCGGCCGGCTTCATCGACGCCGGCCACGCGGTAGATGCCGTCGTTGTAATAGGCCGTCTCCATGCTGTACAGCTTCAGCACCCGCTCCCGCTCAGCCGCTTCCCGGACTTTCCGGCGCAGGTACGACGCCGCCAGGTTCCGCACCGACCGGCGGCTGTCTTTTTTCATCGCCGCAATCAGCGCCGATACGTCGCCCTGCTCTTCTTCCAGCAGTTTTTTGACGGCTCCGGCCGTAAGATGTTCAATATCCATCATACGCCGCCTTCTTTCCCGTCGCCGAGCCAGTCGAGGGAAATGCGGCCGATTTTCCCTTCCCTGTAGTCTTTGATAATCAGCTTGTACGTCTTTTCCCTGTCGACGGCGCCGCCGGAAACGATGCAGCCGCGGCTGCGGCCGATGGCCTCGATCGTCTCCAGGGGCGATCCGGAAAGGTCCGTCAGCTTGAACCGGGCCGCCAGCTCTTCGGCATAGCGGCATTTCAGCTCATCGATCAGCGAGACCGCCACCGTCTCCATATCGAAAACCGTGTCGGAAATGGCGCCGGTCGCCGCCAGACGCCAGGCGCTTACCTGGTCTTCCAGCTTCGGCCACAGCACGCCGGGCATATCCAGCAGATCGAGCTGATCGCCAATATGGACCCACTGCTTGCCCTTCGTCTCGCCCGGTTTGTCCGCCGTCTTGGCGGCGCTCCGCCGGGCCAGCTTATTGATGAGCGTCGATTTCCCCACGTTGGGGATGCCGAGGATCATCGTCCGCACGGACCGGTTTTTCAGGCCGCGGGCGCGCCAGCGGGCAATTTTCGGCTCCGCCAGGGAGCGCACGGCGGCAATGAACGGCTTGATGCCCTTCCCGTCCTTGCTGTTCAGCGACATAGCGATGCGTCCCTGCCCTTTGTAATAATCGAGCCACTGTCCGAGGACAACCGGATCGGCCAAATCGGCTTTATTCAGCAGAAGCACCGACGGCTTGTCCCCCACAAGGCCGGCGATCATGGGATTGGCGCTGCTTGACGGAATGCGCGCGTCCACGAGTTCGACGACGACATCGACGACTTTCAGGTTTTCTTCTATCAATCTCTTCGCCTTGGCCATGTGGCCCGGATACCAATGAATAAGCATGGCGATTTTCTTTCTCCTTCTCTTTTCCGCAATATCGTTATTATTGTAAAAGAATACGGGCCCGGCGTCAACTGATCCGCCCGGCGGAAAGCGACGGGCCTTTTTCATCCAAAAACGGACATGCCTTCGCGGGCATGTCCGTGCAAAACGTCTATGTATTATCCTTTGCGCGACGCCGTCAGTTCCTGAATATGGGCAATGACGTCGTCGATGGCCTTGGCGCCTAAATCGCCTTTTGTCCGGTCGCGGAGCGACACCGTGTTCGTATCGGCTTCTTTATCGCCGACAATGGCCATGTACGGTACTTTTTCCATCTGGGCCTTGCGGATTTTATAGCCGATTTTTTCGCTGCTTTCGTCTACTTCGGCGCGGATGCCTGCCTTCTTGAAGGCACTGCGCAGTTCTTTGACGTAAGCCAGGTGTTTATCCGAAATGGGCAGGAACTTGATCTGCACCGGAGCCAGCCATACGGGGAACGCGCCGGCATAGTTTTCGATCAAGATGCCGAGGAAGCGTTCCACGCTGCCGAAGCAGGTGCGGTGAACCATGACCGGGCGGTGTTTCTGTCCGTCCTCGCCGACGTACGTCATGTCGAAGCGTTCCGGCATGAGCATGTCGAGCTGGATCGTGCCGCACTGCCACGTCCGGCCGATGGAGTCCTTGACGTGGAAATCCAGTTTCGGGCCGTAGAAAGCGCCGTCCCCTTCGTTGATCTGGTACGGGATGCCCCGGTCTTCCACGACCTGGCGGAGCGTGTTGGTAGCCAGTTCCCAAATTTCATCGGACCCCATGGAGTCGTCCGGGCGGGTCGATAATTCGACATGATAGTCAAGGCCGAATACTTTATAGGCCTTGTCGAACAATTCGATGACGCCCGTAATTTCTTCTTTCATCTGGCTCGGCAGCATGAAGATGTGTGCGTCGTCCTGCGTAAAGCAGCGGACGCGGAACAGG
>CAZDQW010000019.1:0-39000 GCA_964507845.1 uncultured Megasphaera sp. | reverse complement strand
CGTCCTTTTCACCGTATATCTCAGACCATGATCTTGATAGCAGCGAATCCCGCCGGCCTCTTCGGCGACCGAGCCAGCGTCTCATGTCATATTCGACGGTCGTGCCGAAAAAAGCCAAGCTTTCTTTAATGCGCACCTTCGGTCACAGGACGCGGAGAGCCCGGAAAATTCGTTTTTCTTTATAATGCATGATTGTCCATCCCTTCGCTGCGTAACCAGGTACATCTTTTATTTATATTTCCTTATTATAGGAGATTAATGCCTCTGTTCGTGAATACAAGCACCTTTTTTTCTTTTCCTGCCGCAACGAATTTCATCGGAAAAACAGATTGCCACCGTCTCTACACCTGCGCCAGCGTCCGGGCAAAGGCGCGGGCCCGCTCGGCCTTTCCTTCGTCCATGAAAACCGTGTTGTATCCCAGGTGGCGTTCTGCGTACAGTCCCAGGTAACGCAGCTTCGAGTGCTTGCAGTACCGTTTGATCCCTTCGGCAAAAATATCGGCACCGTGCTCCGGCTTATAGCCGCACGTCGTGAATACGGCAACGCCTTTTCCCTCCCACAGGGAAGGCCCGACGGCATCGCCGTAGTATTTATTGAACCCGTAGACGCAGCGGTCAAGAAGGGCTTTCATCGGCGCCGTGCAGTACCACGAGTAGATAGGCGTCGCCAGAACGATCACGTCGGCAGACATGATAGATTCGGCAATAGGCGCCATATCGTCGGCAATAACGCAGCCGAAAACGGACCAGTCTTTCTGACAGCCCCGGCAGGCATGACAGCCTTCGATACGCTTATCGTAGAGCCAAATAACGTCGTATGACGCGCCGAGCTCATCGAGCTGGCGGCAGAACGGTTCCAGGCATTGGGCCGTATTGCCTTGCCGGCGCGGGCTTCCCATTAAAATGACAAATTTCATCGCTTTTCCTCCCATATCCTATACATCATTAAAACTGTTTTTAACGCATTTATTCATTTATTTATCGAATAATGATGATTTTATTTTATCATAAGCCCTGTATTTTGCCAATCTTTGCAAGGCTCCGCTCTTGTAGTACAATAATAGCAGACCTATGAAATTTATTTTTGTTATCTGAGGAGGGCACAGCACCATGGCTCATGTAAATGAAAATTACTTAAAACTCCCCGGCAACTACTTGTTTGCAACGATTGCCAAAAAAGTAGCGGCCTTTTCTCAAGAACATCCGGAAGCAAATATTATCCGCCTCGGCATCGGCGACGTTACCCGCCCCTTGGCACCGGCCATCATCGATGCCATGCATAAAGCCGTCGACGAAATGGGCAAAGCCGAAACGTTCCGCGGCTACGGCCCCGAACAGGGATACGACTTCCTCCGTCAGGCCATTATCGACGGCGACTACAAGACGCGGGGCATCGACCTGGACGTCGATGAAGTCTTCGTCGGCGACGGCGCCAAGACGGACGTTGCCTGCATCCAGGAAATCTTCGGCAGCGATTTGAAATTTGCCGTTGCCGATCCGGTTTACCCCGTCTACCTTGATTCCAACGTCATGGTCGGCCATACGGGCGAATGGGACGCGGAAAAAGGCATTTACGACGGCGTCGTCTACCTTCCCTGCACGGCAGAAAACGGCTTTAAGGCCGAACCGCCGAAAGAAGACGTAGACATCGTCTACTTGTGCAACCCCAGCAACCCGACGGG
Organism: uncultured Megasphaera sp.; assembly: GCA_964507845.1. Classification (GTDB taxonomy): domain Bacteria; phylum Bacillota; class Negativicutes; order Veillonellales; family Megasphaeraceae; genus Megasphaera. The sequence continues at coordinate 37,318 of CAZDQW010000019.1, read as the reverse complement.
CACGGCCATGAGCCGCGCAGAACTGGAAGCCTGGGTTGCCGCGGCGAAGGAACAAAATTTCATCATCATCTACGATTCGGCGTACGAAACGTACATTACGGAACCGGACGTTCCTCACAGCATCTATGAAATCGAAGGAGCCAAGGAAGTCGCCGTCGAACTTCGCTCTTACTCCAAGTGCGCCGGCTTTACGGGCACGCGCTGCTCCTACGTCATCGTGCCGAAAGACTGCTACGGCTATAAAGCCGACGGCACGGCCGTTGCCTTAAATCCCCTGTGGAACCGCCGCCAGTGCACCTTCTTCAACGGCACTCCCTACATCGTCCAGCGCGCCGCCGAAGCGTACTACAGCCCGGAAGGTCAGAAGCAGTGCCTTGCCGACGTTGCTTACTACATGGAAAACGCCCACATCATCCGCGATGGCCTGACGGAAGCCGGATTTACCGTATACGGCGCCACCAATTCGCCGTATGCCTGGGTACAGACGCCGAACGGCATGAAGAGCTGGGATTTCTTCGACCTGCTCTTGGAAAAAGCCCACGTCGTCACGACGCCCGGTTCGGGTTTCGGGCCTCACGGCGAAGGCTACCTCCGTCTCACGGCCTTCGGGACGAAGGAAAGCACCATCGAAGCCGTAAAGCGCATTGCTGATCTGCATCTGTTCAAATAAAGGTGGTCTTTACTTGTGAGTACCAATTTGGAAGTAGGTATTGTCGGCCTGCCGAACGTCGGCAAGAGCACCTTGTTCAATGCCATTACGAAAGCCGGAGCAGAAGCGGCGAATTATCCTTTCTGCACGATTGAGCCAAACGTCGGCGTCGTCGAAGTGCCTGACGGGCGCATTCAAGTCCTGACCGATATGTATCATCCGAAAAAGACGATTCCCGCAGTCATGCGCTTCGTCGATATTGCGGGCCTTGTCGCCGGCGCTTCGAAAGGCGAAGGCCTCGGCAACAAATTCCTCAGCCATATCCGCGAGACCGACGCCATTGCCGAAGTCGTCCGCTGCTTTGAAGATTCCAACATCACCCACGTATCGGGCTCCGTCGATCCTGTGCGGGACATCGAAATCATTAACACGGAGCTGTGCCTGGCCGATCTGGAAACGGCGCAGAAACGGGCCGACCGCATCGCCAAAGTGGCGCAGTGCGGCGATAAAAACGCCAAGACCGAACACGAAGTCCTGAAAAAAGTCCTCGCCGCCCTGGAAAACGGCGATCCGGCGCGGAAAGCAGGCTTGACGAAGGACGAACTGCCCCTTATCAAGGATTTGAACCTCCTGACGCTCAAGCCGATTATTTACATCGCCAACGTCAGCGAAGACGAAGCCGGCGACCCGGACAGCAACGAAAATGTCAAGCGCGTCAAGGCCTACGCCGCCGCGGAAGGCGCCCAGGTCGTTGCCGTATCGGCGAAAATCGAGGCGGAAATCGCCGAGCTTCCCGACGACGAAGCCGCCGTCTTTCTCGAAGAACTGGGCCTTCCCGAATCGGGCTTGGATAAGCTTATCAAAGCCAGCTATTCCCTCTTGGGCCTCATCAATTTCTTTACAGCCGGCGCCGACGAAGTGCGGGCCTGGACTATCGTAGACGGCACGAAGGCGCCGAAAGCTGCCGGAAAAATCCACACGGACATCGAACGGGGCTTCATCCGCGCCGAAATCGTTTCCTACGACGATCTCATCGCCTGCGGCAGCGAACAGGCCGCCAAAGAAAAGGGGCTCGTCCGCCTGGAAGGAAAAGACTATGTCATGCAGGACGGCGACGTCACATATTTCCGCTTTAACGTATAACAGTTCTGCATACTGTAAAAATGCCCTGTAAGGCACATTGAACTGCACCCCACTTTAACAGCATGAGTGGGGTGCTTTTTATTTAGGCCGGAAGGAATACCGGCACACTGTCTCGATAATAACTGCTGCCGCACATTACGTCAAAGAAAAAGGGCTTGCCGTCTGCAATTCACAGACAACAAGCCCTTTCAGCATCTTGAATAATTTTTCTTAAAATATTGTTTAACTTTTGAAAATCATTTCACGACCCTGCAGTGCGGTTTCAGTTATTTACGGACAGATTCCACTTCCTTCTTCCCATACCTTGCTTCCTCCCCGTTCATCTGTAAGCCCGACCAGGTAGTCCATCGACACGTGGTACATCTTGGCCAAGGCGATGAGCTTTTCCACGGAAATCTTACGCTTTCCCAGCTCATACATGCCGTACCCTACTTGCGAACACTTCAATACTTTAGCCACATCGGCCTGAGACATTTTTGCCTCCAGACGAAGGGGTTTCAGCCGGCTGTAATATTTCATCTTATCACCTAATTCTACTGTTCCAATACGACCTATAAGCTTTTTCTTCTTAATTATAACTATAATCTATTTACATGTTTCAATCAACACGTTTTTGAGAAACTTCAGCTAAAATCAGGCGATAATTCATTCTATTTTTATATAAGGTTCTATTCCCGTAAGTTATCTTTATACAGGGATTGACATATTCTAAAGGTATACAGCATATTGTTTAGTATGTATTATATGTAAATTGCATGTGTTTTATTCGTTTTACGCAACACGGTGAATATTTATCTCCATCCCTTCTTCCAATAAACCGTGGTGAATTTTTAGGAATTATTATCATTATTTAAACAGCCGTTCCTTTTCGGGCCATGCCCCAGATCCTGTTTCATTCTGCCAGATCCGCCCAGGCATCGTACGCGTCATCAAGCGCCGTCTTTGTTTTTTCATACAACGCCGTCAGCTCCATCATCTGCGCCGCATTGGTCTGCGTTTCGGGACGGTTCATCTGCACTTCGTACATTTTGAGCGTTGCTTCCAGTTCGGCGATTTTCAATTCAATTTTTTCAAGCTTGGCCGCTTGCCCGTAAACCGGCTGCTTCGGCCGGCGTTTTGGCGCCGTCGTTTTTTCCGGCGCCGAAACCGTACCGCCTGTTTCCTTTTTCTGCGGCGGCTCCGCTTTTTCCGCTTTTTCCTGAGCTGCTATTTCTTCGGCTTCCCGTACTTTTTCCCGATAGTATGTATAATTTCCTAAAAATTCCTTCAGCTTTTTATCTTCCAGCACGAGGGTGCGCCGTGTAATCTTATCGAGGAAATACCGGTCGTGCGACACGATAAGATAAGTGCCGCCGAACTCTTGGAGCGCTTGTTCCAGCACTTCCCGCGTCGGAATGTCGAGATGGTTCGTCGGTTCGTCCATGATGAGGAAATTGGCTCCCTGCAGAAGCAGCTTCAGCAGAGCCAGGCGGGCCTGCTCGCCGCCGCTCAGACTGCCGACGGGTTTAAACACATCGTCACCGTGAAAGAGAAACCGCCCCAGGACGGAACGAGCTTCGTCTTCACCGCAGCTGAAAGCGTTCACGATTTCTTCCAGGACAGTCCAGGCGCCGTGAAGATCCGTATGTTCCTGTGCAAAATAACCGACATGAACGCGGCTTCCCAGCGTCACGTATCCCCTTTCGGCGTCGAGTTCTCCCATGATCAGACGCAGGAGCGTCGTCTTTCCCGTGCCGTTCGGCCCGATGAGAGCCGCCGATTCGCCGCGTCGGATAAGCAGGGACAGGTGATCGAAAAGCCTTCGGCCGCCGACGCCGCCGCTGATGTCGTCGAGAACCAGCACTTTCTGGCCGCACTCTTCAGCCGGCGCAAAGTGAAAATGCAGCGTTTCCTCTTCCGGCGCAAGCTCGATGCGCTCCAGCCTGTTGAGCTGGGACTGGCGGCCCCGGGCCTGCTTGGCCTTGATGCCGGCCTTATACTTCCGTATGTATTCTTCCGTTGCCCGTATATGTTCCTGCTGCTTTTTGTAAGCGCTTTCGAGAGCTTTGCGCTGCTCTTTCTTCTGGGCGGCGTACCGGGAATAGTTTCCCTTGTACTTCGTAACCCTGCCGTTTTCCAGTTCCAGGATCCCCGTCGCCACCCGATCGAGAAAATACCGATCGTGCGATACGATAAGAATGCCGCCGCCGTAGGAAAGCAGGTACCCTTCGAGCCATTCCAGCATGTCCATGTCCAAGTGGTTCGTCGGCTCGTCCAAAAACAAGTAATCGGGACGGCGTACGAGGGCTTTGGCCAGATTGACCCTCGTCTTCTGTCCGCCGGAAAACTGCCGTACCGGCCGGTCCAGATCGTCTTCGCCGAATCCCAAGCCGCAGACGATTTTCCGCGACATAGCTTCGTATTCATAACCGCCGAGCCATTCAAACCGCTCCTGAAGACGAGCGTATTTATTCATGAGGTCTTCGTCGTCAGGCCGCATCTGCATAGTCTTTTCCGTTTCGGCCAGCTGCGCTTCCAGCCCCAGGACGTCCTGCCAGGCATCCGTAATGGCCTGGCGCAGCGTCACGCCGCCGTCAAAAGCAATATCCTGCTGCAAATAACCGACGGTCTCGCCTTCCGATACCGTAAAGATGCCGCCGTCGTATTCTTCTTCACCCATAAGGCACTTCAGAAGCGTAGATTTTCCGGCACCGTTGGCCCCGATAAGTCCGATACGCTCGCCGCGGCGAAGTTCAAAAGACACGTCCGTAAAAATGTCTCGGACGCCGAAAGATTTCGATAATTTCTGCACTTTTATACTTCCCATAACATTTCCCTTCATCTGCCGGTATCTGTATTTTCTTTTGTTCCGTTAACGATATTATTATACCACAGACGGCACGGCGGCAGAAATTTTGCGCTCCTTCCCCGGCCTGCGGCAGGAAGAGGGACAGAAAAAAACGCCTGCCGGCTCTCGGCCGTGCAGGCGCCGCCCCTTATGGTTCCGCCAGATGATTTCCTTCAACAAAGGCCGCCAAAAGCTCCAGCGTTCCCGTCATGCGGACGGGACAGGCTTCGCGGCCGCCGTTTTCCGGCCGTGTCAGCACGCGGCAGCACGAAGCGCGGAAGCATTTCATCCAGAGCGCAGCAAACTCCCGAACCGGTCCGTTGAGCTCATCCTTTGTCTTTTCTCCCGGCGACGTGCGGCCGGAAAGATACCCCAGGACAAGACAGGCGCCGTTCAAGGCGCCGCAGAGACAGCCCGTTCCGCCGACGCCGCCTCCTAAAACCGATACCATGCGGTAAACCTCTTCCGGCATATGCAGGGAAAAATATTCGTCTGCCGCTTTGACGACCGTTTCAGCGCAGTTGCTGCCCTGCTGCTGATACGCCGCCGATAATGCGTGAATTCTATCCATGATCATACCTCCTTATGACAAAATTCTTATCTTTTTGATTATATCACAATGTAGTTTTCTTTTTTTATCCTCTTTCAGCAAAAATACTTCTCCTTTTGAAAAAACATTTATTCCTAAAAACATAAATAAAATGCAGGAAAAGTCCTGCAAAATTACAGATTTTTCCCTTCATCATGAGGCATATGCATCATGATTCTTGTGCATATATCAATATGTCAAGTTGACAAAACAGCATTATGTGATACACTGATTGCAAGACAATTTCATCTTCTTTTATCCAGAGCGGCGGAGGGACTGGCCCTATGAAGCCCGGCAACCGATAACGACGGTGCTAATTCCTGCGGATTCATTTCCGAGAGATAAAGACGCGGCATATACTCCTCTTTCTCTTTCGGGAAGAGGTTTTTTTTACGGATAAAAGCATGAATAGTCTTGCCATACTTTATATTTCACAGGAGGAATGATAAATGAATCATCTGAAAAAATTTTCTGTACTGGCTGCGGCAGCGCTCTGCGCCATGGCCGTCCTCGTTTCCGGCTGCGGCGGCAGCACCTCTTCCGGAAATACGGCTTCGAAAGACAACAAGGTCATCACCGTCGGCGCAACGCCGGTGCCTCACGCCGAAATACTCAACGTCGTCAAGCCGCTGCTTGAAAAAGACGGCATTGAACTGAAAGTTATCGAATTTACGGACTACGTCAAGCCGAACCTTGCCTTGAACGATAAAGAACTGGACGCCAACTTCTTCCAGCACGGACCGTATATGGATGAATTCAACGCCGAACACGGCACGGAACTGGTATCGCTCTGCAAGGTTCACGTCGAACCGATGGGCATTTACTCCCACAGCATCGCTTCTCTCGACCAGCTTTCCGACGGCGCTGCCGTTGCGATCCCCAACGACCCGACTAACGGCGGCCGGGCTCTGCTTATCCTGCAGAACGCCGGGCTTATCGCTTTAAAAGACGGCGGCAGCATTACTTCTACTGTTCAGGACGTCGCAAGGAACAGCAAGAACCTGCGCTTCGTCGAACTGGAAGCCGCTCAGATCCCCCGCTCCATTGACGACGTCGACATTGCCGTCATCAACACGAATTTTGCCATGGAAGCCGGCCTTAACCCCCTCCATGACGCCATCTTCCTCGAAGCGAAAGATTCGCCGTACGCCAATATCCTGACCGTCCACGCCGGCGATGAAAACCGTCCGGAACTTCAGGCCTTGGCCAAAGCGCTCCAGTCGCCGGAAATCAAAACGTTCATTGAAGAACAGTACAAAGGCGCAATCCTGCCGAGCTTTTAAAGGCTGACGGCAGCACAATCCGGGACAATTCGTGGTATAATAGAGAAAAAACTGCGAGGAGCTTTTTACATGCGCACCAATGAATTATTTGCTAAAAAAACAGTATATTCTTTTGAAGTATTTCCGCCGAAACCGGATATGCCCATGGATACGATTTACGCGGCCCTTGATGAATTAAGCAAGCTTCATCCTGATTTTATCAGCGTCACCTGCGGAGCCGGCGGTACCGGAAGCGCCGGCGGCAGCCGCACCGTCGAAGTGGCGTCGGCCATCAAAAACACGTACGGCTGCGAAACGGCGGCTCACATGCCCTGCATCTACCTGACGGAAGACGAAGCCCTGCGCACGCTGGAAGCGCTGAAAAAAGCGGGCATCGAAAATATTCTGGCCCTGCGGGGCGACGAGACGGCAGGCCGGAAACGTGCCCACGTCTTTGAACACGCCAGCGACCTCGTAGCCTTTATCAAAAAGCATGCCCCTGAATTCAACATCATCGGCGCCTGCTATCCCGAAGGGCACACGGAAGCGCGGACAGCGGCAGCCGACATCCGCAATTTGAAGACGAAAGTCGACGCCGGCGCCGACGAGCTCATTTCCCAGCTCTTTTTTGACAACAATGTCTTTTACCGCTTCCTCGAACGGTGCGAAATCGCCGGCATTACCGTTCCCATCGAAGCGGGCATCATGCCCGTGACGAACAAGAAACAAATTGAGCGCATGGTATCGCTGTGCGGCGCGACGCTTCCCGTCAAGTTCCAGCGGGCCATCGCCAAATACGGCGACGACAATAAGGCCATGCTCGATATCGGCATCGCCTACGCCGTCGACCAGATCGCCGATTTGTTATCAAACGGCGTCGACGGCATTCACGTCTACACCATGAATAATCCCTATATTGCCAGAAAAATCACGGAAACCGTGAAACACTTGCTGTAACGTACGTCAAAAAAAGCCTTTCCCCGCTTGCAGGGAAAGGCTTTTCTGCATATTTTTTTGATCTGGAATCACTCTTTCAGCACATAACCGTAGGCGCAGGTGCGGCCGCCTTCTTGTTCCAGGTACACGCCCTGGATTTCCGAAGCAAAGCCGGGCAGCTCGTTCAGGCCGTCTTCAAGGGCCTTGAAATACTGAACGGCCACCGGCGACCACCGTTCGCCGGGAACGACGCAGAGAACGCCGGGAGGATACGGCAGAGCCCCTTCCAAAGCGATGCGGCCTTCGATTTCGTCGATAGGCACCAGTTCTCCCTGACCGCGTATGAAAGCATGATGGGCATCTTGAGGATTCATGTCGTATTCCGGGAAGAATTCGCGGCGGAACAGCTTGCGCTGCAGTTCCTTGATATTGCGTTCCTTGTAAAAATCGTGCATTTCCTGGCAAAGCTCGCGGATTTTGTAGCCGGCGTACCGCGCCGGATGGGAGTTATACACGCCGAGTAGGACTTCCTGCATGGGTACGTTGTTGTCGACAAAACGTTCGAAACGGACGAGCTGCGACGTGAGGAACCGCAGCTTGTTCCAGTTTTCCGCCGGCGTCAGGAGAAACAAGATGGAGTTTAAGTCGCATTTTTCGGGAATGACGCCGTTGCCGCGCAGGTACGTAGCCAGGATATTAGCATGAATGCCGAAGTCTTCATACTCTCCCGTCCCGGCGTTAATGCCCGGCGTCGTCAGCAGCAGCTTGCACGGATCGACGTGATACTGGCCGGGACCGTATCCGTCAAAGGAATGCCACTTTTCGCCCGGTTCAAAAGAAAAGTAGGCAATGTCGTCGGCCATAACCTCCGTATCGCCGTCCTGCCACGGTTTCCCGTGCACAACCGGCGCGATGAAGGGTTTGATGTAATGGCAGCGCTGAATAATGCTCTTGCGGGCTTCGATGCCCAATTTTACGCAGTCGCGCCACATTTTCCTGCCGGCGTCGCCGGAATGAATCTTGGCGTTGACGGCGATGGTGGCGAACATGGGGTAAAAGGGGCTCGTCGAAGCGTTGGCCATAAAGGCGTTGTTGAACGTTTTATGGTTGCAGTACCGTTTCTGATTGTGAATATGGTTGTCCTTTTTGTGGATCTGCGATGCCTGGGAGAAAGCGGCCTGCTGTTTGTGAACCGACTGGGTCACCATAATACCCGGGTCCTCTTCCTGAAGATCAAGGAGAAGCGGCGAGCTGTCGCGCAGCATGGGAATGAACTGTTCGTACCCGGCCCAGGCAGAGTCGAAAAGAATGTAGTCGCAGAGCCGGCCGATCCGGTCGATGACGTAGCGGGCGTTATAGAGCGTGCCGTCATACGTGTCGAGCTGAATGACGGCCAGCCGGAAAGGCCGCGGTTCCTTGGCTTTTTCCGGATCCCGCTCGGCGGCCAGGCGCCGCAGGTACGCTTCGTCGAAGCAGTGAGCGTCGACGCCGCCGATAAAGCCGTAGGGATTCCGCGCCGTTTCCAGATAGACCGGCGTCGCGCCGGCCTGTATGAGAGCGCCGATAGCCACGGACTTGTGGTTGTTCCGGTCGTACAGCACAAGATCGCCCGGCGTCAGCAGCGCGCCGGTGACGACGCGGTTGGCCGACGACGAACCGTTTAGGACAAAGTACGTCTTGTCGGCGTGGAACACTTCAGCGGCAAAGTCCTGGGCTTCCAAGGCTGGCCCTTCGTGAATGAGCAGATCGCCGAGAGTCACGTCGGCGTTGCAGATATCCGATTGGAAAATATGGGGACCATAGAAATCATAAAGATAACGTCCGGCCGGATGTTTTTTGAAAAATTCGCCGTCTTGGTGGCCCGGGCAGTCGAAAGGATTGTTTTTCTCGCTGACGTATTCGACGAGATCGCCGAAAAACGGCGGCAGGACAAACTGCTCGTAATTACTGGCCAGCCGCTCGGCAGTGGAAATGCAGCGGCTCTTGTTGACCATTTCTTCCGTAATGACGGCGTCGACTTTGCTGACATACTGTTCAGGCAGGCGTTCGCCGCCGGACAGGATGACCATGATGGGGACGCCGAACCCTGTCGCATCGATCTTATCGATATACGCAAAATCCTGGTCGGACAGGACGGCGACGGCCACATCGGTAAAATCGGTCTGCTCTACAGGCACGATTTCCCTTTCGCTGTCAACAAAGTAATACTGTACGTCAAAGCTGTACGCTATCTTTAAATGCTTCATATCTGTGTCTCCTTATCCTCTTCCTTTTCGCGGTAAATTCATGTACCTGCAATACTACAGATTGCCATACTTTCATTTTAAACAATAATGCGCCTCGTGACAAGACTTGACAGCAAATCTGTCCCGGCGGCGCAGGATTTTTGTGCAGCCGTATAAAAAACGGACCGGATATGCTCCGGCCCGTTTTGGGAACGTCTTGTTATTCCGCTTTTTCGATAATGTCTTTGACGATGGCGACAGCTTTTTTCAGCTGGTCCCAAGGAATGTTAAGTGGCGGCAGGAGACGCAGAAGGCCGTTAGCCGTCAGGACGAGAACGCCGGAGGCAACGCACTGCGAAACAACAGATGCCAGATCCTTCTTCAGCTTGGCGCCGATCATCAGGCCCATGCCCGATACAAATTCGACGTTTTGGCAGTTTTCCAGCTCTGCTTTAATATACGCGCCCTTTTCTTTGACTTCGGCCATCAAAGCGTCGTCGAGGCGTTCGATGACGGAAATGGCGCCGGCGGCGCAAATCGGGTTTCCGCCGAACGTCGAGCCGTGGGTATGATCCGTCAGTGCGTACTGGCACGATTCGGCAAACATGGTCGCCGCAAGGGGAAGACCGCCGCCGATGGCTTTGGCTGTCGTGACGATGTCCGGCTTGATGCCGTAGTTCATATAGGCGTAAAGCGCGCCCGTCCGGCCGTTGCCGGTCTGGACTTCATCAATGATGACAAGCATGTCATGAGCATGAGCATATTCAAAAACGGCCGTGACAAAGGCCTGGTCAAGAGGATGGACGCCGCCTTCTCCCTGAACCAGTTCCATCATGACGGCGCAGGCATTGTGCTGTTCCGCCAGGGCCTTGACCGATTCGAAGTTATCCGGTTCGGCATAAACGAAACCGTCCAGGAAGGGGCCGAAATCTTCGTGCAGCTCGTCCTGCCCGCACGCCGTCAGCGTCGCCATAGTCCGGCCGTGGAAGCTGTTTTTCAGCGTAATAATCGTGTAACGGCCGTCGCCGTACTTGTCATGGGAATATTTTCGGGCCGCCTTGATGGCGCATTCATTCGATTCAGCACCGGAGTTTGAGAAAAACACCTTTTTCATGCCCGTTTTTTCACACAGCATCTTGGCCAGGAGAACCTGCGGCTCCGTATAAAAGATATTGGAAATATGGCTCAGCTTGCCCAGCTGGGCCGTGACAGCGTCTTTCCACACGTCGTCGCAGACGCCGAAAACATTGACGGCAATGCCGGCGCTCAAGTCGATATATTCCTTTCCGTCTACGTCGTACAAGAGAGAGCCCTTGCCGTGATCCAGCACGGCGTCGAGGCGGTTGTAGACGTTTACGATATATTCTTTGTCCAACGCTTTAAAATTCGTTGCCATCGGTACTATTCCTCCTTTATCATGCCGTCAGCAGTCGGCTCCGTGATCGGGACCGACGAACATCGTGCCCAGCCCTTCTTCCGTAAGCAGCTCGATGAGAATCGAATGGGGCACCGTGCCGTTGACGATAAACACGCGCTTTACGCCGGCTTCGACAGCGTCGGTGCAGCACTTTACTTTCGGTATCATGCCGCCGGCTATAATGCCGTCGGCCTTGAGCTGGTCCGCCTGTTCCAGCGTCAGTTCCCGGTAAAGGGACGACGGGTCGTCCTTATCCCTGAGCACGCCGTCGATGTTGGTCATGGACAGCATACATTCGGCGCCGAGCGCCCCGGCAATTTCAGCGGCCGCCGTATCGGCGTTGATGTTGTACGCCAGGCCGCTGCCGTCCGTGCCGATGGTAGCGATGACGGGAATATAGCCTTTATCAAGGTTGTCCTGAATAATCGACACGTTGACATCGGTGATTTTCCCTACATAGCCCAGCTCTTTGCTCTGCTGGCGCACGGTAATCATCTGATCGTCAAGGCCGCACAGACCGATAGCTTTGCCGCCCATATAGCCGATGAGGCTGACCAGATCTTTATTGACCTGACCTGCCAGCACCATCTGGACAATCCGCATGGTCGGCCCGTCCGTCACGCGCAGGCCGTCGATAAACTTCGACTCGATGCCGACGCGGTCGAGAATTTCTTTGATGTGCGGGCCGCCGCCATGAACGAGGACGACTTTTATGCCGATCAGATGAAGCAGGACGAGGTCGCCCATGACGGCGCGCTTTAAATCTTCATTGATCATGGCGTTGCCGCCGTATTTGACGACAACCGTTTTGCCGCGGTATTTTTTGATATACGGCAGCGCATTGACTAAGATCTGGGCCTTCTGCGCATTCGTCACGGAACGAAGATCCGGCGCCAGCAAATCGAGTTCTTTCATGCTCTTTCCCCCTATGAAAAAATGTGAAGTGGTACAAGAAACAGCTTCACTGCCGCTTCATTGTACCACATAAACCTGCAAAATTCCATCTGTTTTTTCCTGTTCAGCAGCAGGCCTGGAGAGCCGGCCGAAACCCGAGGCGTTCCATGGCTTCCTTCATGCCCTGAGCCAGGACGGACGCGCCGGCAGACACGCCGGATGCGCCGTTTGCCATGGCAACGACCGTAAAGCCTTCCGTATTGATGTATCCGGCGCAGTCTTTCAGCGCTTCAGCCACCTGCTGCGGCGCCGCCGCCGCATCGGTCGCCAGGATGCACAATCCCGGTTTTTCATCAGTCCCGTCGGCAGCCATGCCGCTCATGCGGCAGTCTGCATTGCCGAAGGAAATGCAGCAGTCGGACATATCGCCCAGGTTATCAATAACCGTGCCGACCTGGCCGGCGCCGCCGGCGCCGAGAGACGCTTCCAGGGCTTTCAGGCTGTTGACGGCAAGGGACGGACGGAAATGCCGGCCCCGAATGCCGCTGGCCAAAAACGTCACGTCGCAGTCGGCTACGCAAAACTGCCGCGCCGCCGCCGCGCAGACCTGCCGGGAAATATCCCGGCCCCGAACACCGTCGGGAAGAGCCGTGCCGTTATGAAGAAGAAAAATCTTCCCTTCGTACTGGCTGGAACCGCAGGGATCGGCTATGACGATGGAGCAATTCGTCCGGCTGGCTATGACGGCCAAGTCCGGCTTGACGCGGCTGTCGCACAGGCCGCTGTACGTCCCGGCAGCGCAGTAGCCGCCGGGCAAGCTGATAGAATGTACCTGTTTCATAGGAACCCCACCTTTCCCTTTTACTTCAACACCGTTAATCCTTCGTCTGCCGGAAGCCCCAGCATGATGTTCATGTTCTCTATAGCCGCGCCGGACGCGCCTTTTCCCAAATTATCAAACAATGCCGTCAGGACGATGCGTTCGTCATTTCCTGCGACCATAACAGTCATATCGTCGCAGCCGCTGTGATAGTTGGCTGTGACAAACCCGCCCATATCGCTTCCCAGGGGCAGAACCTTGATTAAAGAGCTGTCTTTATAGTGCTCCGCCAGCACCTGCCATACCGACTCCAGGGACGGGCTGCCGCAGAGCAGTTTCGTAAACACGGGAACCATGACTTCCATGCCGCTGTAGTAATCGTCGACGACAGGCGAGAAAACAGGCGCTTGGGACAGTCCGCAGACGGCGGTGATTTCTTTCAGGTGCTTGTGCATCTGCGTCAGGCCGTATTGACGCGGCGCATACAGCTCGTCCGCCTTTTCTTTCCCTTCGTACTGAGCAATCATCTTCTTGCCGCCGCCGCTGTAGCCCGTCAGGGACACGACGCTGACAGGATAATCAGCCGGCATGAGCCCTGCCTGTACAAGAGGCTGCACGACGGCAATGACGCCGCTGGCATGGCATCCCGGATTGGCAACGCGGCTGCTTTCGGCAATGGCCTGCGCCTGCTGCGGGGACAGTTCGGGAAATCCGTACGTCCAGCCGTCGGCCGTGCGGTGCGCCGTCGACGTGTCAATGAGCCGGACGCTGCAGTCTTCCGCCAGCGCCGCCGCTTCTTTCGCCGCTCCGTCGGGCAGGCAGAGGAAGGCAATGTCCGCAGCCTTCAGGCACTTTTTAATTTCCGCCGGGTCCTTGCGCAGCTCTTCGGCAATCGGCACGAGCTCGATATCGCTCCGCAAGCGGAGACGTTCGTGAATCCTAAGTCCCGTCGTACCTTCATGGCCGTGTATAAATACCTTGGTTTTCATCTTTCATACACCTCTGATGTCAGTTCTCTTTATTTTCTATCCATTAGCTTTTGCTAGTTATTGAATTTTTATTCATTATAGTTGTATTTTAATATTTTGTCAAGATTTATGCACGAATTTTCACATAAAAATAACGGCGCGAGAGAGAAAAGTTCTTACTTCTCTTCACAGCGCCGTGCAGCATGTTTATTTTTCTGCTGTTTTTACGCTTTTTTATGCACTCTATCCTCTATCTGCGCTTTTCCGTCACAGCGATGCTTCTATCAGCTTTCTGGTGCAGCTGTGCCGGGGATGAAAAATGACGTCGTCTGCCGGTCCTTCTTCAACAATTTTTCCGCCGTCCATGACGGCGATGCGGTCGCAGAACTGCTGCGCCAGTGCCGCATGATGACAGATGAAGATAAACGACATACGGCGCCGCTTTTTTAACGAAAGGAGCAGATCCATCATCTGCTTCTGCGTCGTCACGTCCAGGGAGCTCGTCACTTCATCGCACAGCAGAAGATCCGGCCCGACGGCGATGGCCCGGGCGGCAGCCGCCCGCTGACACTGCCCGCCGCTGACTTCGTGCGGATATTTGGAAACAATATCTTCGCTGAGGCCGCACTGCGCCAGTATGCGGCTTACGATATCCCGCCGCTCTCCGGCGGAAAAGCCGAAGTTTTTCAGCCCTTCCTCCATACTGCTCCCTAAAGTCCGGCGCGGATCGAACGAGGCAGCCGGCGACTGGAAGATCATCTGCATATGCCGGTACACATCCCGCAGCGCCTTTCCCCGACAACGGGTAATGTCCTGTCCGCGGAATAGGATGCGCCCGGCCGTTACATCAGAAAACCGGGCCATGACGCGGGCCAACGTGCTTTTTCCCGCGCCGGAAGGACCTATGAGGCCGACGCATTCTCCTCGCCGGACCTGCAGGCTGACGCCGTCCAGCACCGTCCGGCTGCGGCCGTCCTTATGAAATACTTTGGTTACGTTTCTGATTTCTGCAATCGGTTCCATCAGGGCCTCCTCAAGTGCGGCACAGCATCCAGCAATCTTTTTGTATACGCATGAGAAGGCGCCTGCAGCACGCGCCGCGTCCTGCCTCGTTCCACGATGCGGCCGCTCTGCAGGACGACGACGGAATCGGCGATCTTCGACAAAACGTCCATATCATGGGTAACGACGACGACCGACGTCCCCCATCCGTCTCTCAGGCGGAGCAGCTCGCGGAGAACCTGTCTCCTGGCGCAGACGTCAAGGGCGCTCGTCGGCTCGTCGGCCAGCAGCACCTTCGGCCGGAGCAGCAGGCTCGCGGCCACGGCAACGCGCTGGTTCATGCCGCCGGACAACTCAAAAGGATACCGGTCCCAGACCGCTTCCCTGCCCGACAGCCCCAGCGTTTCAAAGACAGCGGCGGCGCTTTCTTTTACTTCTTTTTTCCCTGCTTTTCTATGGGCGGAAACCATTTCATAGAGCTGGCTTCCTATGGTCCTGACGGGGCACCAGTATGCGCCGGCGTCTTGGAAAACCATAGCGATCTCCGCCCCGCAGAAGCGCCGCAGCGCAGCGCCGGTTATTCGGGCCAGATCGCGGCCTTGGAACCAGATGTGTCCGCCCGATACGGAGCCGCCGGGCCCCAAGAGATCCATGGCGGCTTTTAAAATCGTGCTCTTTCCGCTGCCCGACTCGCCGGCAATGCCGACGATTTCGCCGGCTCTTACGGAAAAATGGATGTCTGCCGCTGCAAGTCTTTTCCCGTACCGGACATTTACATGGTCATAGGTTATGACAGCTTCATCAGCATTCGTATTCATATCCGTCACCGCTTATCTGTATGAGCCGTTATTTCATAAAAATCACAAGGATGCGCGTCAAGACCTGTAACATTTGCCCGGGACACGATGCTCATCTTCAAGTACGAATAAAACACATAGGCATGATCATCCAAAATAATCTGCTGCATCTGCACAGCCAGGTCTCTCCGTTCCTGTTCGTCAAAAGTTTGCGCCATCTGCACCGCCAGTTGTTCCAGCAAATCACTGTGATACTTGCCGGCATTAGCTTCGGAACTGTCAAGGCAGCAGGACGTAAAGAAATACTGCGGGTCTCCTGTAGGCGCCGTCACCATGGAAGCCGCGTATACGTCCCAGGCCGTGCGGTCCTGCCGGACGCGGTTATGGTCGGCCGTGCAGGTTATCTCTGCGGCGATGCCGATCTCCTTCAGCGACGCCTGAGCCAGTTCCGCCAGGAGAGGCAGTTCCTGCCGGCTTGGATAAGTCAGCCAGCGGATCTCCAGCTTCTGTCCGTCCTTTTCGCGGATGCCGTCGCCGTCACGGTCGTGCCATCCTGCTGCTTCGAGAATCTGTTTGGCCCCTTCCGGATCATAGGGCTCCGCCCGGACGGCATCGCCGCCGAAGGAAAACGTATCCGGAAACGGACCGGCCGCTTCATACCCGTTTCCATCGAGCAGGGTTCGAACAAATCCCGCCTTATCGACAGCCATGGCCACGGCTTTGCGCACGGCCCGGTCCCTGATCACGGGGCTGTCGAAATTCATCTGCACAAAGAAGGAGCGGCTCGTCGCCGAACTGCTGATGCGGAAACGGTCATTACGGAACAACGCATAGCTATTGTAGGGAAGCCCGTAAGCAGCGTCAATTTCCCCGGTCTGCAGAGCCATCGTCATCGTTTCGCCGCCGGCAATCGTGCGGACTATGATTTTATCCAGCTTCGGCGTTCCGTTCCAGTACGCTTCGTTTTTCGCCAGTTCAGCGCCGCGGCCCGGAACGAAGGAAACGGCCCGGTACGGCCCTGTCCCGGCTGCCATTCCGGCTCCGTCCCCATTATCCGTTACGTCAACGATGCAGCCGTAAGGATCGGACAAATAGTGCAGAAGAGCCGGCACGGGAATCTTCGTCCGTATGACCAGCACAAGGCCGTCTGCTTCCATCGAAGCGATCTGCAAGTCTCCGCGGGCACGCGGATGAACGGCGGTCAGCTGTTCCAAGCACGCTTTTACGGCCTGTCCGTCAACGGGACGGCCGTTTGAAAAAGTCACGTTATCCCTAAGAATAATTTTCCATGTATACGGATCTACAGTTTCGGCGCTTTCTGCCAGCCACGGCTCCAGTTCCATGGCGCCGGAGTAGCGGAACAGCGTCTCGCCGATGCCGTAGCGGATACTGGCCCAGCCGCTGTTTTCATGGTGCGGGTGCAGATCCGGCACGTTGTTTTCCGGATTAAACGTCGTATCGCCGAAAACAAGCACCTTTTCTCCGCTGCTGTCTTCTTTCGCCGCGCCGCAGCCGCTCAGCACGCCCAGCAACAGACACGCCGCCAGGAATAGGCCGATCCATCTCTTCTTCATAAAACAGATCCCCTTTCTTATAAACGTCATGATTATGTCAGATCCCAGTAGTCGCGCAGAGCGTCACCCAGAAGGTTAAATACAGCGACGGACAGGAAAATACCGGCTCCCGGCGCCAAGACGACCCACGGGCACGTCTGCATCAGACTGCTGCCGGCGCTCATCATGCTGCCCCATTCGGCAGCAGGCGGTTTAGCACCCAGCCCCAGAAACGACAGTGCGGCAAGCTCCATCATCATCGTACCGATGTCCAGTACTGCCGTAACAATGATAATCCCGGCGCAGTTCGGCAAAATGTGGCGCGCCATGAGCTGTCCCGGCGAATTTCCGGCCATGCGGGCCGCCAATATAAATTCCTGGTGCTTGACGGCAATAGTCCGGCTTCTGGCCAAGCGGGCATATTTCGGCCAGCTGACGACAGCTAGAGCCAGCACGGCCTGATAAATGCCTCCGTTTAAGACGGCAGCCAGAGCCATGGCAAAAACCAGTCCCGGAACGGCCAGGCAGCTGTCGGAAATCCTCATGACCAGCGAATCTGCCGATCCGCCGGCATATCCGCAGGCAATACCGATCACCGAGCCTGCCGCGGCAATTATGCCCACAAGAAGCAAGGCGGAAAAAATACTGATCTGCGCGCCGGCAATGACGCGGGACAACATATCTCGGCCGAATCGATCCGTCCCCAGGAGATGATCCGGCCCCGGAGGCAGGAGCACCGCCGCAAGATGCTGTTCATAGGGATCATACGGCGCAATTCGTTCACCCAGGAGAGCCGCTCCTATGAGCAAAGCTGCCAGCAACGAAAAGAAAATAACTTTTCTTTTTCCGCCGTCCTTTTCGCCGCGGCTCATCAAAAAACGTACAGCCATGGATTACGGTCCTTTCTTCCAGCGGATGCGGGGATCTAAATACCGGTACGCAATATCGGCCAGCAGATTGGCACTGACGTAAATAACCGCCATCCACACGACATAGGCCTGGATGACGGGATAGTCCCGCGCATGAACGGCATCGACGGCTAATTTGCCGACGCCGTCCCACATAAAAATAGATTCGACAATAGCCGCGCCGCCGAGAAGGCTCCCGGCAGACAAGGCAAACAGTGTGACCAAGGTAATGAGCGCCGTCCGCAGAATGCTGCGGACCAGTACGATATAAAAGGGTATTCCCCTGGCTTTAGCACCGGTAACATAGGCCTTTCCCATTTCTTCCAACACGGCCGCCCTCACCTGGCGGATATATTTGGCCGTCATAGCCGTCGACAAGGTCAGCGCCGGAAGAACCAGGCTCTGCCAGCCATCGCCGGAGATGACGGGAAAAAAAGGAAAGTATACGGCAAATACATACAGAAGAACGAGAGCCGTAAAAAAGTTGGGCATACTGTTGCCGCAGAAGCTGAAAAAGCGGATGATATAATCAATCACCGTATGGCGCTTTACGGCGGCAGCAACGCCTAAAGGCACAGATACAACAGCAGACACAAACAGGGATGATGCCGCCAGGAGAAGCGTCGCCGGCAGTTTAGCGGTAAAGGTCTCGAAAACATCCTGTCCCGTAATAAAGCTGACACCCATATCGCCGTGCAGCATCCGACCCAGCCACCGGGCATACTGCGTGAGAAAAGACTGATCCAGCCCCAGACGGGCCCTTTCGGCTTCGATGACGTCGCTTGAAACAACGATGCCTGCCCGGTCGTATTTCTGCATGACTGCATCAGTACCGGCAAGATGCATCAGCGCAAAGGACACCAGCGTAACCGCCAGCAGGACCGGCACGAGCTGGAGTATCCGGACAGCAATATACCGCTTCATGATCCTTTTCCGGCCTTTACTGCAAACTCCATCGTCTCACCCCTCAGGCATACGCCGCAATGGCAAACATCGGCGTCGGATTGTAAAATTCATCAGCCTCGGCATACACCCTCTCCCAAACGGAATGATCCACGCAGATGCGGCTGAATCCTGCCTTTTTCAGCAGCTCCTCATCCCACCGGGGCCGCAGCTTAGGTCTGCGCAGCACCTGTTTCATTTTCTCGTAGTCCGCCAGGAGCGACGGCGCAATCTGCCGGTGGGCATGATTTTCCGGCAGCGGAACGTCTTCAGCGCCGCGGCAGTAATCGCCGTCAAAATTCAGCAGGAGGCCGCCGTCTTTCAATAGCCGCCGCCATGCGCAGTACGCCTTGTCCAGATGAGGCAGCGCCCATGTAAGATTTCTCGAAATAAGGACGTCAAAAGATTGTTCCGGAAAATCCGGCGACTCGGCGTCCATGACGAAAAAACGGGACGGCACGTGGTAAAGGGCCGCTTTCCTCCTGGCCTCGTCAATCATCGCCTCTGTCAAGTCGACGCCGACTGCGTCATGGCCGGCCAAGGCCAGCAGGTTGGCAAAAAATCCCGTGCCTGTTCCCAAATCCAATATGGTGAGTTTCCGATCCATGGGAATATACTTTTTAAATTCGTCCATCCACAGCCTGCGCTTCGGACTTTGAAATTCCCGGCAGCGCAGCCTGGAAAAATCCTCCGTCCGCTGCGACCAATACTGTATCATATCCTGCTTTATCTGTTCCATGGTGTCGTACATCCTTTCGCATTACATATGTTTCATTATATAAAAATCTGCCGGCCTTTTTAAGCCCCCTACGGGGATAGACGCGCCCGTTTTCTTATCCGGCACGCACAAAAAAACCGGACGGCAGCTGCCGTCCGGTTTTTTTGCCATATTCTTCACATCACGGAAATACCGCCTGCGGCCTGTCCCGTCTGACGGCTCACAGCTGCCGCCAATTCATTAGCCACGGCATCTTCTTCAAAAACGACGACGTCGGCCCCTGATTTTTTCAGCAGCTGCCCGTCATTCAGGAACCGGGAACGGGCGAAAATAATCATCCGGTCATTGCAGTTTCTTGCGGCAACGGCAGCGGCGGCAGCGCTTACAACATCAGGAATCGTAATGACGAAGCATGCCGCTTCTTCCGCACCGGCAGCTTTCAGGACTTCTTCCCGGGATACGTCGCCGTACATAGCCAGTTTTCCTTCGCGGTTAAGCTGGGACACGGTGCTGAGGTTCATGTCAATGACGACGGGCTCCAGCCCGTTTTTCTCCAATACGGCTGCCGCTTCCCGTCCCGTCGGCCCGTACCCTGCGATCAGTGCCCTCGGCTTTTCTTTCGGTTTCTCCTGTATCCGTTCTTCGTAGACGGCGCTCAGCGCCGTTACTGCGGCGTCGGCGCGGCAGTTCAGCAGGCGCCAGAGCCGAGCCTTTTGTTTCGCCCAGGCTTCAATAGAGGGAACGCGGTTCATCAAAAAGGGATTGGCCGCGATGGAAATCATGGCGCAGACAATAAGAACGCTGTATACGTCCTGCGATATGAGACCGAGAGAATACCCCGTCTGTGCCAGGATAAAGGAAAATTCGCCGACCTGCGCCAAACTTGCCGCAACGGTAAAGGCCGTCGCCGGCCCATACCCCAGGAGTGCGACGACGATCACCGTCGTCAGCGGCTTGATCAGGACGACGATGAGAAACGACACGAGCACGACGGCCGGCTGTTCCCATAGAAATACAGGGTCAAACAACATACCGACAGAAAGGAAAAACAAGACCGCAAAGGCATCACGCAGAGGAATTAACTCGGCGCCGGCCTGATGACTTACCTTGCTCTTGCCGACGACCATGCCGCCGAGGAAAGCGCCCAGGGCAAAGGATGCGTTGAAGATATAGGCGGCGGCAACGGCTGTCAGAAAAGCGACGGCCAATACGGTCAGCGTAAACAGTTCCTGCGACCGGGTTTGTACGATTTTCTTCAAAATCCACGGCATGAACCGGCTGCCCACGGCAATGACCAGCCCCCACAGCATGGCCAGCTTGACGACGGCCAGCGCCACGGCCCACACCAGCATGACCGGGGAAATCCCTTCACCGGACGCAAGAGCCGGACCGACCGCCGGCAGGAGGACCAGCATGAGAACCGTGAAAATATCTTCTACGACAAGCCATCCTACCGCTACGGTGCCGTGAATCGTCTGCAGTTTCCCGCTGTCCGTCAATACGCGCAACAAAACGACTGTGCTGGCCACGGACAGGCCGAGACCAAGGAACAAGCCTTCGACAAGAGAATATCCCAAAGCTGCCGCCGCGGCAATGCCGCAGACCGTCGCCGTCAGACTCTGAATAACGGCGCCGGGAATGGCCACGCCTTTGACCTTCATCAAGTCTTCGGCATGAAAATGCAGGCCTACGCCGAACATGAGCAAAATAATGCCGACTTCAGCCAAGTTGTTCGTTAGGTCCGCGTCAGCAACAAAGCCCGGCATATTAGGGCCGATCAGAAAACCGGCGGCCAAATATCCCACGATAGGCGACAGGCCGAAACGCTTGGCCATAAATCCGAATACCAGCGCAAGACCGAAGCCGATCGCTAAAATCTCCAGCAAATGATATGCATGCAACTGCATCACCTCTTTTTATGAATAATGATTTTCCATTACTATTATACTAAAAATATAGCTCATGTATATTGCAAAAACAATATATCCTGTACAAAATTGTCATACCGGCGTTTCTATGAAAAAATGCGCCCCGGAATAAGTCTGGAACGCATCGCTGTGCCTATTTTATTCTGCCGGCACGACTTTGTTTTTTCTGCCACCAAATAAAGAGATAGACCATAGCCACTGCCGCAAGGAGAACCAGCAGCCGTCCCCAATGTTCCTGAATGCGCAGAAGGTCATGGCCGAGCCATACTTCTACGACAACGGCGGGGATTTTTCCGACAGCATTGGCAATAAAATGATCGCGGTACGAAATATGGCTCAAAGCGCTGAAAGCCGTAACAACGACATTCGGCGAATAGGGAATGGCTCTGCCGATCATGATGGTCCGGATGCAGCTGTACGAATCAAGCTTTTCCAGCATCTGGCTGCGGCAAATGACTTTCTTCGCCTGATTGCGCAGAAGCGTCCGCGTCAGGCGGAAGCTGATTTCAATGCCGGCGACCTCGCCGATCCACGAAATGACGATCCCCGGAACCAGGCCGAAAATGATACCGTTTACCGTCAGGAACAAAACAGACGGGATCCCGATGACATTGACAAAAGCAATCATAAAAATGCTGATGAGAACGGCTTCGTATCCGAAAGACCGTATGTATTCCGTCAGCCCGTCCAAATCGCCCCGAATCAGCAAATGCCACATCGTCGCATAGAAATCGGGAAGCACCAGCTGGATAATCCATAAAACAAGGAGGATTCCCAGAATTCCTCCGATGCGGATAGACCATCCTAATACCTTATCTGTCATGCAAACAATGTCCTTTGTAAAATTTGATAACCATTTATCTTGGCGTACCTTATATTATACCATATTCTTATCCGTCTTGGCAGGCCGTAATCTTTACTTTTTCCACTTTTCCCATATTTTGGCTCATGATAATGAAATCTTCCAGCTTTTCCATGGCAAGACCGCTGTCAATCAGCCGGGCCGCTTTGCGTACTCCTTCATCCCAGCTGCAGACGCTGCCGCCTACATACAGGGCGGCGCCGGCGTTAAGCAGCACCGCCGTCCGGCAGGCGCCCTTTTCTCCGCGCAGGACACGGCGGGCAATGTCCGCATTTTCCTTCGGCGAACCGCCGCGCAATTCCTGACGGCGGCAGGCAGGCAGGGAAAAATCGCTGGGATACACTTCATAAACCGTAAACTCGCCGTCTGTAAATTCGCAGACTGCCGTCGCGTCGGACGCCGAAATTTCATCGGAACCGTCCCGCCCATACACGACCATACCGTGCCGGACGCCGAGACGGGACAACACGCGGGCCATCGGTTCAACCAGTTCTTCCCTGCTGACGCCAAGTATTTCCCGTTCCGCCCTGGCCGGGTTCGTAAGGGGCCGCAGCACATCGAAAATCGTCGGTATGCCCAGCTGTTCGCGCACGCCGTCGATGCGCTTCATCATATAGTAATAGTACCGCGTATAAAAATAACAGATGCCGATCTGCCGCAGCATATCAAGGCAGCTGTCCGGGCTGAGGAAAATGTTGACGCCCAAGGCTTCCAGCATATCGGCGGAACCGCTGCGGGACTTTTTGGCCCGGTTGCCGTGTTTGGCAACGCAGACGCCGCCGGCAGCCGCTACAATCGCCGCCGTCGTCGATATGTTGAACGTCTTGGCCCGGTCGCCGCCGGTACCGACGATATCAAACAAACCGGGCAATTCCTTCACCTGCAGGCAGTGAGCGCGCATCGCTTCGGCAAAAGCCGTCAGTTCATCTTCCGACGCAGCCTTCACTGCCATGGCTGCCAGAAACGCGCCGGTCTGCACGTCGGAAATCGTTCCGGCCATCATGACATCCATAGCATACCGGCATTCTCGTTCCGATAAGGACCGGCCTTTAGTAATATGTTCCAACAGACGCTTCAGCATATCCTCACCTCCAACGTTCACGCAGCACAGCTGCCGACTATCTATAAGTGTATTATATCATATACGAAAAAAAACGGCTATTCTGACCTATCGGAACAGCCGCTTTCTGTTGCTTCTTATTACAAATACCTATCAAAACTTATCTTGTTACAACCTGACCAGCACATATATCCGTCTGTACCCCGTTTTTCAATGCAATCTTGCCGTTAACAAGAACATATTCTATTCCGACTGAATATTGCTGCGGATTCTCATACGTCGCCATATCATTAATTTTTTTCGGATCAAAAACAACTATATCAGCAAAATAACCTGGCTTTAATAAACCACGCGAGTTCATGTGCAATTTTTGTGCAGGTAAACTAGTCATCTTACGAATAGCTTCCTCAAATGACATCAGTTTTTTATCACGCACATATTTTCCCAAAAAACGCGCATGCGTACCAAATCCGCGCGGATGAGGCTTTCCGAAATTCAAAACGCCTTCTATATTCAAACTCATTGTATCGGAACCAATAGATCCGCCAGGCTGTTTCATAAATGTCATTACATCGTGTTCGTCCATAGCATAATAATTCATCTGTACACGGCCTTTTTCAGCCAATAATAAATCACAAGCTGCATCAAGCGGTTCTTTGTGCTCCATTTCTGCGATTTCCGTAATAAATTTTCCTTCATACTTTTTGTTTTCAGCACAGCTCACCGATGATACGTAAAATTTTTCCCAACCGCCGGCAGATTTCACAAAATTTTGCCAGCCGGGAATACCCTCTTCAATTTCATTGGCAATACGAACGCGAACTTTTTTATCTTGAATACGTTTTAAAAGTTTATCAACCCCGCCTTCAAAAAGCCATGGGGGCAAACAAGCTGCCAATGACGTCAATCCTGCCGTATACGGATAAATATCGAAATTAACATCAATGCCTTCAGCTTGTGCTTTGTCAAATTTTTCCAAGACCACATCTGTCTTACCCAACATATTCTGACTCAATAATTTCAAATGCGAAATTTCTACAGAAACACCAGCCTCTTTGCCAATCCATAACGCTTCATCAATTGCATCTAAAATACCATCGCTTTCCGTACGCATATGTGTGCAATATACACCGCCGTACGGTTTAACAACCTTGCACAGTTCGGCAATTTCCTCTTTCGATGTGTATTCTCCAGGCATGTACACCAACCCCGTACTAATCCCCAGTGCGCCATCTTCCATTGCTTCTCGAGTTAATTTTTTCATCATATTCAATTGCTCCGGAGATGCATCGCCCTTTTCTAACCCCATGACAGCAATGCGAATCGCCCCTTGCGCAACGAGAGGCGCAATATTTATGCAAGGTTTATTTTCTCGCAAAACATCCAAATATTCTTTCAGCGAATTCCATGGAAGTGTCAATTCAACCGGTATAGAACCTACCAGCCGCGTACCTAAATACGCAATAAGCGTATCCTTTTTTTCCTCACATACAGGAGCAGGACCAATACCGCAATTGCTGATAACATCAGTAGTCACGCCGTTATATAAATGGCTGTTCGCCTTGGGATCATAAACAAAAGAGAAATCAGAATGAGTATGCATATCAATAAATCCCGGAGCGACCATATTGCCATTCGCATCAATTTGTTCTCGACTTTCAAATTCTGCCAAATTACCAATTGCAGCAATCTTTTCTCCAACAATACCAATATCTCCAGTAAAGGCTTTTTTCCCTGATCCATCTACAATAAGTCCATTCATAATTATCAAATCAAACATAGACTTAATACCTCCCTGCAATGTATCTCCTTAATTCGCTTGCTTATTTGTACGGACAAAATAAAATCGAGCAATTAAAATACCGATGATGATAATTAATATATTGAGTATCCATCCTGGAAATGCAGCAATTTGCCATAAATAAGCAATTGCAATAGCAATAAGGATAGTCCAGGCGCCCATGCCCAAATTCTTACAAGCCAACTGCACATATACTGCACCAAAAACAGATGTCAGCACGTATTTAAAGGAATTAATGATAAAAGGCGGAAGCATATCCAATAAATTCTGCCCCACTAACACAAAAATCGTAACAACCGTAACAGAAGTAATAACTGTACCTGCAATACCAATGGTAGAAATAACATCGCCTTCAGGCGTACTTGCTTCAACACCGGCCGCTTTTTGCGCCATTGCAACACCAGGACAGCGTATATCAGCACAACTGCCAGCAATCCAGCCAATATATTCACCACTTGGTCCAAGCAAACTATAGTATGTAATTGGCTGAACAAGCCAAGAAATTCCAAATGTTACAGCAACAACCGTCCATACTTTAAAAATATCCGAAATCGGCGGGATCAGCCCATACATTACATATATGTATATGGCTGGCGCAAAGTTAGCAATAATGCCGCCAATCATAATCGCTGAGCCAATACGTATAGCTCGTTCATTATATGTTAATTCAGCTCTGCCCATCATAATTATGTGTCCTCCTTATTATTTTATCCGAAAATTGCTGTCGTTACGAACATACCGATAAGCATCGATATTCCTAATGCAACTTCTTGCAAACGCGCATGTTTTGCAAATACTCTGGAAATAATCAGCATACTGACCGCCGATACGGCAGTAGCACACCATAAGCCTGGCTTCAACGATACGAGCTGCATAGATGTCAAATAAGCAAATAAACCCACGGTTGCCCCAGACAGCATAAGTTTTATCCAACTAGGATTATATTTAGCGTTTAACTTGGCAACATATTTACTCATACCTGGCGTCAAAACAAGTGCAACGAACATCCACCCAAAATTATTCAGCGCCATTCCCCAAATGCCATAGGTAAATCCCATTACCCCAAACTCCGGTGATTGCGGATCTAATCCGATAACTTTAGCAGCTAATGCAATAACTGCAAGTTCCGTTCTCGCAGCGCCGACGTCATTCATACGCATCCATGTTGTAGGTGCCCCGATAACCGCAATAAGTGCAAATGCAATAATAACAGGCGATAAAGACGGCCCGATTGCAGTTATCATTGATGAACGTAATCCAGCTATGCATCTTTTTCTTGACAACCCGATTTTTTTCGCTTCGGCAAAAGCCATCTTTACATAAATAGCACTGGCAATTAAAAGAACGATGATCATCAAACTAGATACAGCCCATAATCCAGGACTATTCATAATATTATTATAATCCATAGCATAAACTCCTCCCCTCAATATCTTAAACGATAAGCTTGAGGCGGCTATAATCAGCCGCTCTCAAGCCTCTGATCAATTAAAATACCAATTCATCTGAATCAATGACAGCTGCTGCAAACCAAATAATACGATCATATAGCGAGTCAACCACCGCAAATTCGCGAAGCGTATGATTCCAGTTGCCTCGAACACCACAAGAACACAATACTGGCGTGCCAGATAGTTGAATATACGTCGCATCCGAACATCCGCCAACTTGTGCAGGCGCCGTTGCCGGCAGGCCATATCGTTCTGCAGTCTGCTTCATGAAATTAAATAAGGTCATAATGTCATCATGCGTTTCAAACGGGGTAAACAAATTTAATTCCTCATATGTGCAAGTTGTTCCTTCTACATAATTTTTTGCACAAATAGACGCAATCGCTTTCCGTACCCGATCCAATTCATCCATATACTTAAAACGGATATCTAAAGAACACATACATTCAGCCGGCACAGCATTCGGAATCGTACCTCCTTTCACAACACCCGTATTTACTGTTGTATCCCGTTCCAAATCAGTCAGCGCCTGAAAATCCAAAATCTTATGGGCCATCTCTTCTATAGAACTAATGCCGTCAAGAAATGCTGCTCCCGCGTGAGCCGAGCGCCCTTTAATGAATACATCAACACCCAAACGACCTTTACGTCCGACGGCTAAGGCATTATCCATCAGTCCCGTTTCCATATTCAGTGCAAACAAACACCCGGCAGAATGTTCCTGAATAAAATCAGCAACTTTTGTATAGCTATGCAGTCCTTCTTCATCAGGAGCAAATAAAATTTTCAGTGGCCGGGCGTGATACCCAACAGCATTTAACGCTTTGACAACATATAAGGATATAAGAATTCCGCCCTTCATATCCAATACCCCTGGACCATAAGCCATTCCATTTTCTATACGGAATGGCTTTTCCGGATACAAATCTGAGGACAAAGCCGTATCCATATGCCCGCTAAACAAGATAGGTTTACCCGGTCTATCTACTCCCAACGTTCCTATTACAAGGTTTCCTGCTTTAGGACCAACGTCTACGAGTTCGCAAACAAACCCTTCCTCTTCAAACTCTCGTTTCAACCACGAAGCAACAATAGTCACATCATCGGCATCGCGCCAAAAATCTTTTAAGTTGATAAATTCTTCATACTTTTTTAAAATATCCGCTTGATGAGACGCTACATATTCCTTCACTTGATTTACCACTTTTTGATTCATAACCTAATCTCCTCATCTATAATTATAATCGTATATGTTCTAAAATAGACAACATGCTCTTTGTTCTTGTAAACAACGATGCTACTTCTGCCTGTTCATGGATTGTATGATTTCCTGTTCCTTGTACTCCCATGGCGCATAATGTCGGCACGCCCATCGCTACCGTATGGGCTGAATCGGAACCTCCTCCAACTGCCTTCGCTGTAAATGGCGCAAATCCAGCCTTTATTACAATGTCATTCACTTTTTTAAACAATGCCATTGTGGCTTCACTTCTGCTCATCGCATCAAAAATCATAGGGAAAGATACAACCGTCGACGTACCAGGAATATAAATACGTGAAGCAATTTCATGTATTCTTTTCATATATTCAATTTTAGATGACTCATCAACAAATCTAACATCTACAACAATTTCACAATATTCCGGTACCGCATTAGCAACAGTTCCCCCTTTAATAACACCAACATTAACCGTGTTGCCTTTTTTTAAATCAGTTAATTCTTCCAATGCCAAAATTTTATGTGCCATTTCTTTAATAGCTGATCGTCCGTCTTGCGGATTATTTCCTGCATGAGCACCAATTCCGCTTACATTCAATATGGCGCGAAGCGTTCCTTTACGTTCAACAACAATACTATTATCTGGAAAACCTGTCTCAAAGTTAAAGGCGGCAACTGCACCAACACTCTCATTATGAATTTGAGAAACGGCCTCGCTAGATAAATGACCTATTTCTTCATCTCCCGCTAGTATTAATTTGATTGGATATGCTGTATAGCCTAATTCTTTTGCTAATTTCATGACAAATAAAGCAATCGTAATACCGCCTTTCATGTCAAGCACACCTGGACCAAATGCCATACCGTCCCGTATGGTAAACGGGCGTTCTTCGGCTGTTCCGTCCTTAAAAACCGTATCCATGTGTCCTAAAAAAAGAATATATGGTTTGCGCATATCACCATATTCAGCAACCAGCATATTACCTCTTCGTTCATTTTGGTAAAAACGACTTGGTATACCATTTGCTTTTAAAAATTCAGCAATCCGTCTCCCTACTTCGTCAACGCCGTCTTTACTGTAACTACCACTATTAACATTAACCAAAGAGCGCCATAGCGAAATCATATCGTGTTCATGACTATCAATATAGGTATATGCTTTTTCTAAATTCATTATTTATATCCTTATCGTATAATCTCAATTTTTTCTTCCGTAAATTTATCAATCATATCGGGAATTGGAGAAAAACCTAAGCCCGGAGTTGTCGGCACCTGTATCATCGCACGATTATCAATCGTTGTCGGAGGCGTCACGAGATCGTATGCCCAATACCGATCAGAGGCAGGAATATCATGAGGAAATTGATAATTGGGAAGAGATGCAATAGAAATATTAAATGACCGTGCAATGCCAGTATCAAGCATACCTCCGCACCATACAGGAATATCGTGAGCAGCACAGACATCATGGACACGTTTAGCTTCTGTCAGTCCTCCAACACGAGCAACTTTGATATTAATGGTTTTGCAGCTCCCGAGTTCAATCGCCTTGCGCGCATCTTCCGCTGAATCAATTGATTCATCAAGACAAATACGTGTTTTCACTGCACGCTGCAAATGACGATGATCGATAATATCGTCACTTGCCAAAGGCTGTTCTATCATCAGTAAATCATATTTATCCAATTCTTTAAACGTATCGATATCATCTAGTGTGTACGCTGAATTAGCATCAAGCATCAACATAATATCGCCAAATTCCTGCCGGACCTTTTCAACATAATCAATATCCATTCCCGGTTTAATTTTACATTTAATACGCCGATATCCTTGTTTCATATATTTTTCAATCGTTCGGCACAAATCATCCGGTGTCGATTCAATGCCAAGGCTGACGCCTGTTTCAATTTCTGTTCGCGTTCCCCCTAAAGCTTTAGAAAGACTAATCCCTTGTTCCTGTGCATACAAATCCCATAATGCACAATCTACAGCAGCCCGAGCCATTCTGTTGCGGCGAATCCATGACGTTGCATCAAAAAAGCTTTCCGGTGCAGGAATATCATCATATTCAAATAACGCTGGCACTAAAAATTTTTTAATAATGTCAAAAGCACCGTCCCTTGTCTCTTCATTATACCAAGGCCGTTCAAAAGCTGAGCAATCTCCATATCCAACCCCTTCATCCGTGTGGATCTCAATCATGCTGAATTCTTTTCGCGTCGTTACGCCAAAACTCGTACGAAAACCAACTTTCATATCTTGATACATTTTACGCATGACAACTTTTTTAATCTTCATTTTTAGCCTCCCCTTTCGTTTCCCACATTTTTAGAGTAATTTATCCGTTTTTCGATTCTTTATCGTAAAACTAGCAATCGCTGAGCAACATGCTGCCGCAACCAAAAATATAAACACGGCATCATAAGAACCGTTAAATGCTGTAATAATAAAACCTATAAGAGCCGGCGAAATAAATCCAGCTGCCTGGCCTCCTAAATTTATCATGCCTATAGCCGAACCGGAAACCGCTTCCGGCAATAATTTCAACGGCAAAGCCATAACGCATCCTAACACAAAGGATTTAAAAAAATATACTAAACACTGAAAGGCAATAACGCCGGAAATAACAACAGACGTATACATAAAATAGAGAAAAACAGCTGTTAGTATACCGCATCCAGCCAAGAGATACTTTTCCTTTCGGTCAAAAAATTTATCCATAACATACCCACTAATAGCGGTAGAAATACCTGCAGCAATAAACGGCAACGGCGTCAAAATGCCGACAGCTTTTAAATCCAGGTGTCGTACAGTCATCAAATAGGTCGGCATCCACGAATCAAGGCCTTTGTTTATCAGACTCAATGCAAACCAAGCAATCAACAATTGCCACATAATAGGAAGTTTAATCACACTTTTAATATCGATTTTCTTTCTTTTCTGTGTTACCTGAATATCCCCGGCTTGCAGAGCTTTAACCTGTTCAATGCGAAACCAGTAAAAAAACACATAGGCAAAGCCTATTACGCCTAAAGCATGAAACATCCCTCGCCAACCAAACCATATCATGAGAGGAACAACTACAATAGGTGCTAATGCACTGCCCACATAGTTGGACGAGACAAGCACACCTGCCATTTTAGCTCGTTCATCTTGAGGAAAGTATTCTGCAATTCCCTTAAAAGATGCTGGCGGAAAAGAACCTTCTCCTAAACCGAATAAGAATCTCACAATGATTAAAGCAACCAACGAATAGGTAAAACCTGTGGCTAAGGTAAAAAACGACCAAAACCCTAACGATATCATAATGACTTTTTTCGAACCAATTTTATCGGCGATATAACCGCCTGGCAATTGCATAATTGTATATCCGACGAAAAACGCACTAAGTACTATCCCTAAAATTGCTGGTGAAAGCTCAAACTCTTTTCCGATAGCACTTAACGATATATTGATAGCGGTTCTATCAATATATGCTATACAAAATCCTGCATATAACATAAATAATGCCCACCACTTATTGGTAGTCCTAAATGTAGAAATCCCCCTCATCGTTCATCACTCTTTTCTACGTAATTTCTTACCATCTCTTGTTTCTATAACAAAAGCGTTTTATAATATATAATATTAAGCAATACGTCATCATAATATTACTTGCGCAGATTTCTGATTACATTTATCGTAAGCCATTTGCTTTGTCTTTTATAGTTCTTTAAAAGGTTTTTATTTACCATTATTGTTCTTTATTGCGTCTTTAATCCGTTTTATCATTTATTTTCTTAATAATTTAAAAACATATGTAATTTAAATAAATTATTTATAATATTGCTTTTATAAATGTCTTTTCTTTTAATCGGAAGGTGTTGTTCGATGCGATTAGGTATTTTTATTCCAGAAATATGCTTAACCGAAAAACTTTCACTTCTGCAAAAGAAATACCCAGAGATAACTCTACGTATTTTTCCTTATTCTTCCATATTTACGATTCCGTCACTTCTTTATAACACACAAAAAGACTTTGACGCTCTTCTCTTTTTCGGCAAAACAGCGCTGGCATACACTGCATCACGCGTTACTCCATCTATTCCCTGGGAAGTTATCCCTAGAACAAATGCTACATTTTCATTAATATTATTCAAGGCCTTATTAAATAAAAATAATATATACACGATAGCCACAGATTTGCATCCTTCAGAAAAACAATTACTTTGCAACACCTACACCGAAGCTGGAATTGATTTATATGATATGCAAATTTTTACGGCACCCCAATTTACATTTGATGAATCATTTGTCGATAACATGATAACTTGGTACTATGCCTGTCTCAAAAAAAATCCCGATATTACTTATATTACAATGTATTCAGACGTGTATTATCAATTACAGAGTAAAAATTATCCTGTTATTTTTTGCGGTTCTGCTTATGCAGATATTTGTATGAGTATTGAAAAAGTTCATTCGGCATTTCTTCTGCAAGCAAGTCGTGAAAGTCAACTCGTTATCATTTACATCAGTATTGACGAAGCAAATATATATTCTCCATTATCCAACGACGAGTATCAACAAATATTGGAAATGCTAACCGTAGCTAAATATATCCATATGTTTGCCCAAAAAATACAAGGTGCTGTTTTACCAATTACTGAAAAAGATTTTTTAATTTTCTCAACTCGTTCTATTGTAGAAAGCCAAACCAATAAATTTCACAATTTTTCGTTAGTAGAAGACATAGATAAAAATACAGCTAGTACAATCAGCATTGGTATTGGCTTTGGAAAAACTGCTATGGAAGCAAAAAAGCATGCAAAAATCGGCGTACAAAAAGCGCAACATTGCGGCGGCAATCAACTTTATCTCGTTTACGATCAACACACCATTCGCGGACCATTTTCAAAAAGTTCTGAAAAACCATTATATATTTCAGATCGTTTTATTTCTATTGCCGTTAAGACCGGCATTAGTGCCTTTACACTTGCTAGCATACATAAAATCATTGCAGAACAAGGAAAATCCGAATTTACTACTGCCGAAATAGCAAATTTGCTTAACGTATCCGTTCGTTCTATTAACCGTACCATTGTAAAACTTATAGACGCTGGATACTGTCAGGAAATTGGCAGAAAATTTCAACATAAAGGCGGACGTCCCAGCCGTATCCTTTCATTCAAATTATAATTTTATATAATTTTGTCCGTTAAAACTTAGGTCTAGAAAAAGTTTTATATAAAACAATTTCTACTGAAATTCCGCAATATGTTAGCAAGATATACAAAAATCTGTTAGAAAATTTCTGAAAAACTCTACTTTTTATAAAAGTCTTATACTAAAAAATCTTTTATATCGAAAATATTCAATAGTTCAAAAAGCCTATATAAATCAGCCGATACAGGAACATTTGAAACTCATCCATAATACGGGTTCATAATCTGATTTTGTATATTGGCTAATACCGCATCATATGACTAGAAATGCCGCAGCAAGAAAACTATCTTAACATTTACAAAAACACCAAAAACAGCCTCCGAAAAAGATCGCTTCTTCGAAGGCTGTTTTGTTCATGATAAGGTAGAATAAGTTTCGCAAAAATAAAAAGAAGATAAAAAGAGACATGGTTTGCAGATCTCTAGCAGAATGAAGTCACGACACACCATTCTGAAAGAAGACAGCAAACCATGTCCGAGGAAATTGTACAGCTAAACGCGGAAGTAATCAAGAGCCAGCTCAAAGAATTGGTATGAGGCAGCATAGAGGAAACCCTCCATGAATTGCTGGAAGCCGAGGGTATGAAAGAGGACAAGGCCAGCTGGGTCAGTTTCTTCCAAAGGCTTCGTGGCCGTGGTTTGGATGGGGTGAAACTTATTGTCAGCGACAAGTGCCTTGATATGCTGGCGGCTGTGGGAGAAGTGTTTCCCGCGGCCAAATACCAGCGGTGTACCGTCCACTTTTACCGCAATGTGTTCTCTGCAACGCCTCGCTCTAAGGTAAAGCTGGCGGCAAAGATGCTCAAGGCAATCCACGCCCAAGAAAGCTGCCCGGGAGAAAGCCCGATCCGTGGTGGAAGAGCTTCGCTCAAAGAAACTGAAGGATGCTGCCAAGAAGGTAGAGGACGACATGGAGGAGACGCTTACCTACTGCGATTTTCCCGCCAAACACTGAACTCGCATTCGTACCCACAAAGTCATTGAGAGGCTGAACCGGGAGCTCCATCGCCGCACCCGTGCGGTGGGGAGCTTCCCGGACGGAAACTCCGCCCTCATGCTGGTCTTTGCCCGGCTGCGCCATGTGTCCGGTACCCAATGGAGCAGCAAGAAGTACATGAACATGAAGCACCTAAAGGCTGTCTCCTCCATTGCTGGCAGACTTCGTTCTTGCCAAGACCTGCAAACTAATTTGCAAAAAATCCTTGACACTACCTTTCGTACCGGCAGCGCTGTTATTTCAGCAATTCGTATACCGATGCTGTGATCGTCTGCCATTGGCGGATCTGCTGCCATTCGGCGTCAACGGCGGCCCGGCCCGATTCACACTGCCGGCGCACTGACGCCGGCGACGTGCCGTTATATGTATTGCGTTGTTTGACGCAGGTTTCGATATTGAGGAAATGGTGGATGTCTTCGTCAAAAAGCGGGCTCATGGACTGCAGTTCCTCCAAAGTCAGATCCTGCAGGACCTTTCCCTGCTCAATGCAGTAATGGACGGCCTTGCCGACGACGGCGTGGGCTTCGCGGAAGGGCAGGCCCTTTTTCGCCAAGTAATCGGCCATATCCGTAGCATTGGAAAAATCGCTTTCCAATACGGCGCGCATCCGTTCTCCCTTGACAGTCATCTTGCTGATCATGTCGGCATAGATCGTCAAGGCAAACTTTAAATTATCAACGGCGTCAAACAATCCCTCTTTGTCTTCCTGCATATCCTTGTCGTACGCCATGGGAATGCCTTTCATCATCGTCAGGACGCCCATGAGATGGCCGTAAAAACGTCCCGTCTTGCCGCGGACGAGTTCGCAGATATCCGGATTCTTCTTCTGCGGCATAATCGACGAGCCGGTGCAGTGCGAATCGTCCAGTTCAATAAAATTGAACTCCGATGACGACCAGAGAATAAATTCTTCCGACAAGCGGCTTAAGTGCATCATAAGCTGCGCCGCAAATTCCAGGAAGGCAATAATGTAATCCCTGTCGCTGACGGCGTCGAGGCTGTTGTCGTAAATCTTTCCGAACCGCAGCGTTTCCGCCACGAAGGGCTGATCCAAGGGATAGGTCGTACCGGCCAGTGCGCCTGCGCCCAGCGGCATTCTGTCCGCCATATCCCAAACATACTGCAGATGGACGAAATCGCGGGACAGCATGGAAAAATATGCCATCAAATGGTGACTGAACAAAACAGGCTGGGCCCGCTGAAGGTGCGTATACCCGGGCATGATGACGTCGCTGTGCGCTTCCGCCGCCTGAAGGATAGATTCCTGCAGGCCGGCGAGAAGTTTAGCCACGGCGGCGATTTCCCGCCGCACATACAAGTGCGTATCCAATGCTACCTGATCGTTGCGGCTGCGTCCCGTATGAAGCCGTTTTCCCGCTTCGCCGACGGCATCGGTAAGGCGTTTTTCTATATTCATATGAATATCTTCAAGCTCGACGGAAAATCCAAACTCGCTCCGTTCGATTTGCCCGTAAATATCTTTCAATCCCGCCACGATAACATCTTTATCTTCCGGAGAAATAATACCCTGCCGCGCCAGCATTACAGCGTGGGCAATGCTGCCGCAAATATCTTCGGCATACATCCGGCAGTCAAAGTGAATGGATGCATTAAATTCTTCTACACTTTTATCCGTGGCCTTCGTAAAGCGGCCGCCCCACAACTTCATGCTTCCGACTCCTGCTTTCCTGCTTTTTCCGCGTGTTTTTTCATCAGCGCCCGCATTTTGAGCGGCAAGCCGAACAAGTTGATGAACCCTTCAGCATCTGTCTGGTCGTAAACGTCGTCTTCGCCGAAGGTGACAAATTCTTCACTGTATAAGGAATACGGCGATTTCGAACCGGCGCTGATAATATTTCCCTTGTATAATTTCAACGTAACCGTTCCCGTAACGGTCTTCTGCGTTTCATCGACAAATGCGTCGAGCGCTTCCTTCAGCGGCGAGAACCACTTGCCGTCGTATACGAGTTCGGCATATTTATTGGCGATTAATTCTTTATAGTGATATGTATCCCTGTCAAGGCAGAGATATTCCAGTTCCCTGTGCGCATATACAATGATGGCACCGCCGGGATTTTCATAAATGCCGCGGCTCTTCATGCCGACAAGGCGGTTTTCAACAATATCGACGATGCCGATGCCGTGTTTGGCGCCGATGGCATTTAAAGCCGTGACGAGTTCGACGGCATCCATTTTCTGTCCGTTGACGGCAACAGGCACGCCTTCTTCAAAATCAACAGTAACATATTCCGGCGTGTCCGGCGCTTTTTCCGGCGGCGTCGTGACCATATACACCATATCTTTCGGCGCGTTGGCCGGATCTTCCAGATCATCGCCTTCATGGCTGAGATGCCAGATGTTCCAGTCCATGCTGTACGGATAGGGATTTTCCTCAGACTTGTAGTCAATGGGCACGCCGTGTTTTTCGGCGTAGACTAATTCATCTTCACGGGATTTCATGTCCCACATTCTCCATGGAGCAATGAGCTTCATTTCCGGAGCCAAGGCCTTGACGGTCAGTTCAAACCGCACCTGATCATTTCCTTTTCCCGTCGCACCGTGAGCAATGGCGTCGGCGCCTTCTTCCTTGGCAATTTCAACAAGTTTTTTGGAAATGAGAGGCCGCGCAAAGGATGTACCCAACAAATATTTGCCTTCGTAAACGGCACCGGCTTTCACCGTCGGCCAGACATATTCTTCCAAAAATTCTTTTTTAATATCCATGATATATACTTTAGAAGCCCCCGATGCATAGGCTTTCTTTTCAATGGCCGCAAAATCATCGGGCTGACCGACGTCGGCACATGCGGCAATAACTTCAGCGCCGGCATAATGTTCCTTCAGCCAGGGAATGATAACGGATGTGTCTAACCCGCCGGAATAGGCTAATACGATTTTTTTGATTTCGCTCATGATAAGATCCTCCTCTATGACACCAACAGATAATTTTCTACATCTGAATCCCTACGGCTGTTAGTATACACCTTTTTGAAATAATATGCAAGCATTCTGCATATTATTTTGCATGATATTTTTTTGCCGCATTGTGAGACGTGCCTTATGAAAAAGAACTGCACGAATTTTCCGGCAAAAAAAGCTGCAGGCCTTAGCCTGCAGCTTCTGATTCTTTACTATATCACTATATC
>CAZDQW010000018.1:20643-48131 GCA_964507845.1 uncultured Megasphaera sp. | reverse complement strand
TTGCTTTTTATAAATCGCCAGGAACGGACTATACATATGTTTGGAACCATGCTATACTATTGTAATCAATAATAGTTATTTTTTATTGTGCATGGAGCGAACGATGGATATACAGGCATATTTAAATCTGGATTATGATACGTCCCACCCGTTTCGTGTTGCGGCACCGTATGAGCCTATGGGCGACCAGCCGGAGGCGATCCAATCGCTGGCTGACGGCATAAGGTCCGGTCAGTGGGCTCAGGTCCTGCTTGGCGCAACGGGAACAGGGAAGACGTTTACGATGGCCAAAGTGATTGAGGCGGTGCAGAAACCGACGCTTGTCATTGCGCACAATAAGACGCTGGCTGCGCAGTTGTGCAGTGAATTCAAGGCTTTTTTCCCCGATAATGAAGTGGCGTATTTTGTCAGTTATTACGATTACTATCAGCCCGAAGCGTATATAGCTTCAACGGATACGTATATTGAAAAGGATGCGTCCATTAACGATGAAATAGACAAGCTGCGCCATTCGGCGACCATGAGTTTGTTTGAACGGCGCGACGTTATTATCGTGGCGTCTGTGTCTTGTATTTACGGCTTGGGCGATCCGGAAGATTACAGCGATCTTGTCGTATCGCTCCGGCTGGGGCAGGAAAAGACGCAGGAAGAAATCCTGCATAAACTTGTAGACATACAGTATTCGCGGAACGATATGAATTTAGAACGCGGGACGTTTCGCGTCCATGGCGACACAATAGAAGTGTTCCCTGCGGCTTTTGATAATTCCGTCATCCGCATTGAAATGTTCGGTGATGAAATCGACAGACTGACGGAAGTCGACGTATTGACAGGCGAGGTGATTGCCGAACGGAAGCATATTGCGATTTATCCGGCCAGTCACTATGTCACGACGAAAGAGAAGATGGATCGGGCGCTGAAGACAATACGGGCTGAGCTGGACGAAAGGCTGAAAGAATTAAAGGATGGAGGTCATTTGCTGGAGGCGCAGCGTCTGGAACAGCGGACGCGGTACGATATGGAAATGATGCTGGAAATGGGCTACTGTTCCGGAATTGAAAACTATTCCCGGCATTTGGCCGGACGAAAAGCCGGTGAAGCGCCGTATACGCTGCTTGATTATTTTCCGGACGATTTTCTCATCATGATTGACGAATCGCATGTGACGCTGCCGCAGCTGCGGGCTATGTATGCCGGCGACAGGTCGCGGAAAGAAAATCTTATCGAGTACGGATTCCGGCTGCCGTCGGCACTTGATAACCGGCCGCTGAAATTTGAAGAATTCGTCGAGCGGATTAACCAGATTATTTACGTCAGCGCCACGCCCGGCCCCTATGAAATGGAGGTAAAAACGAATTTGGCGCAGCAAATTATCCGTCCTACGGGTCTTTTGGATCCCAAGGTGGAAGTGCGGCCTATTGCCGGGCAGATGGATCACCTGCTTGGAGAAATCTGCAGGCGGGCTGATCAGAATGAACGGGTTCTGGTAACGACGCTGACGAAAAAAATGGCTGAAGATTTGACGGATTACCTGAAGGAAATGGGGATTCTTGTCCGCTATCTCCATTCGGATATTGCTACGATCGAGCGGGCTGAGATTATCCGTGACTTGCGGGCCGGTGTGTTTGACGTACTGGTAGGCATCAATTTGCTCCGCGAAGGTCTGGATATGCCGGAAGTATCGCTGGTAGCGATTCTTGATGCCGATAAGGAAGGTTTTCTGCGTTCCGATACCTCGCTGATCCAGACGATGGGGCGCGCCGCCCGGAATGTGAACGGCACGGTCATCATGTATGCCGACAAGATTACAGACTCCATGGCCCGTGCCATGGAGGAAACAAAGCGCCGCCGCGAAGTGCAGGATGCGTATAATAAAACGCATCATATTACGCCGAAATCAGTGCAGAAAGATGTCGTAAACCTCATCGAACTGACGAAAGTTGCAGAGGAACAGGCTGCATACGGCCGTGATGAAAAAACATTGACGAAAGAAGCGCTGAATAAAGTGATCCAGACGATGACGCAGCAGATGAAGGCTGCGGCAAAGAACCTGGAATTTGAAAAGGCGGCGGAACTGCGGGACAGAATAGGCACGCTACGGAAACAGCTGGCCGATATGGGCAGAGACGATACGCTCCCGAAAGAAATGCAGGGAGAAGATATGCCGGCAGCCCGGTATGTCCGGAACGTGCGCAGGCCTGATGTGCGGCGAAAGGTAAAACCGAAAAGGAGTA
The DNA here is from genome assembly GCA_964507845.1 of uncultured Megasphaera sp. Lineage (GTDB taxonomy): Bacteria > Bacillota > Negativicutes > Veillonellales > Megasphaeraceae > Megasphaera. The sequence goes on along the minus strand of CAZDQW010000018.1, from coordinate 45,897 downwards.
CTACGTAAGTTATGCAGGAACCATATATTATCATCAAAGGTGCCCGTCAGCACAATTTGAAGAATATAGATGTCAAAATTCCCCGGGACAAGCTCGTCGTTTTCACGGGATTGTCCGGATCGGGCAAATCGTCTTTGGCCTTTGATACAATTTATGCCGAAGGACAGCGCCGCTATGTTGAGTCGCTGTCGGCATATGCGCGCCAGTTTTTAGGTCAGATGGATAAGCCTGATGTCGATTATATTGAAGGACTATCGCCGGCCATTTCGATTGACCAAAAGACGACAAGCCGCAATCCCCGGTCGACTGTCGGGACTGTTACGGAAATTTACGATTATCTGCGGCTGTTATATGCTCGTGTCGGCGATGCGTACTGCCCGAAATGCGGAAAACCGATCCGTCAGCAGACGATTGAGCAGATGACAGACGCTGTCATGGCTTTGGGCGCAGGAGAAAAAGTGATGATCATGGCGCCGGTGGTTGACGGACGGAAGGGGACGCATCAGAAACTATTGGCCGGATTGGTGAAAGACGGATATGTCCGGGTACGCGTTGACGGGGAAGTATATTTGCTGTCTGACGATATTCCTATGGATAAAAACAAAAAACATACGATCGACGTGATTATTGACCGCCTGGTTATTAAGGACAGCATTGCCGTGCGGCTGGCTGATTCGCTGGAGACGGCGGCAAAACTGGCGGACGGCATCGTTCATATATTGAGAATGAGTACTGGCGACGTACTGACGTTCAGCCAGCATTTTGCTTGCCCGGACTGCCATGTCAGCTTGCCGGAAATAGAGCCGCACTTATTTTCCTTCAACAGCCCTTTCGGTGCGTGCCCGGCTTGCCTGGGAATCGGCAGTACAATGGAAGTCGATCCCCATCTGGTTCTGCCGGATAAGAAGAAATCTTTTGCTGACGGCGCCGTAGCGGCGCTGAGCAGCAACCCTGATTCATGGTTCATGCGTCAGCTCGGCGGCCTGCTGAAACCTTATGGTTATGCGCTCGATGCTTGTTACGATGATTTGCCGCCGGAACTGCAGGAAAAACTGCTTTGGGGTTCTGATGACAACTGCGTTTTTGAATATGAAAATCTGCGGGGGGAAGTAAAGGAATATACCACGGCGTTTGAAGGCATTATTCCCATGGTGCGGCGCCGGTATAAGGAAGCATCTTCCGATATGATGCGCGACCAGTTTGAACAGTTTATGGCAGTAAAACCATGTACGGCCTGTCATGGTGCAAGATTGCGCCATGAAGCGCTGGCCGTCAAGGTCGGCAGATTAAATATTTCCGAATTGACCGCTTTGACAGTCAGCGAAATGATGGATTTTTTTAACGGCTTGGAATTGACGGAAAAGCAGCGGCTTATTGGCCGGCAGATTTTCAAGGAAATACGCGCACGCCTTGAATTTCTGCAAACCGTCGGACTTGAGTATCTGACGCTGTCCCGGACGGCCGGTACGTTGTCGGGCGGAGAGGCCCAGCGGATCCGTCTGGCAACGCAGATCGGATCGGGATTGGTCGGCGTATTGTATATATTGGATGAACCGTCTATCGGCCTGCATCAGCGGGATAATGATAAATTGCTGCAGGCGCTGAAACATCTCCGCGATTTGGGAAATACGCTGATTGTTGTAGAACATGATGAAGATACGATGCGCGCCGCCGATTATATCCTCGATATAGGCCCTGAGGCGGGAGAGCGCGGCGGAACTATCGTGGCTCAGGGAACTGCCGATGATATTATGGCCTGCTGCCAGTCGCTGACGGGGCAGTATTTAAAGGGAGAAAAATATATTCCCCTTCCGCCGCAGCGGCGGAAGGGAAACGGGACGTTTATCGAGATCATCGGCGCGGAAGAACATAACTTGAAAAAGATAAACGTCTCGATTCCTATCGGTACGCTGACGGTCGTTACCGGCGTGTCCGGGTCGGGAAAATCGACGCTGGTCAATGAAATATTGTACAAGGGCATGGCGGAAGCTGTGTACGGCACGCCGCACCGGCCGGGAAAGTTCAATAAAATAAAGGGTACGGAACATATAGATAAAATTATTAATATTGATCAATCGCCCATCGGAAGGACGCCGCGGTCCAATCCGGCGACATATACGGGTGTGTTTGATTTTATCCGTCAGCTGTACAGCCAGACGCCGGAAGCCAAAGTACGGGGATACAAGGCCGGCAGGTTCAGCTTCAACGTCCGGGGAGGACGGTGCGAAGCCTGCCGCGGCGACGGGATTATCCGCATCGAGATGAATTTTCTGCCGGATGTATACGTACCCTGTGAGGTATGCCGCGGCGCGAGGTATAATCGGGAAACGCTGGAAGTAAAGTACAAAGGAAAGACGATTGCTGATGTTCTAAATATGACGGTAGACGATGCCTGTGCTTTTTTTGAACACATTCCCCGCATTATTCATAAATTGCGGACACTTCAGGACGTAGGGCTTGGATATATCCGACTGGGCCAGCCGGCAACGACTCTTTCCGGCGGCGAAGCGCAGCGAGTGAAGCTGGCGGCGGAGCTGTCCAAGCGCAGTACGGGGCGCACGCTGTATATTCTTGACGAGCCGACGACAGGCCTTCATGCGGCAGATATTCATAAGTTGATGGATGTTCTGCAGATGCTGGCGGATGGCGGCGATACGGTGGTTGTTATCGAGCATAATCTCGATGTGGTCAAGACAGCGGACTACCTGATTGATTTGGGACCGGAAGGCGGAGACGGAGGCGGAACAGTCGTAGCGACGGGAACGCCGGAAGATATTTGCCGGACGCCGCAGTCGTATACGGGACAATTTTTAAAACCTGTTTTGGAGCGGACGAAAGCGTTGATGGCGAAAGGAGCACATCATGGCGCTCAGTGAAGCCGTGCTTGATAAGGTGCGGAATTTGACGACGCAGCCCGGCGTATATTTATGGAAAGACTCGCAGGGGCGGATCATATATGTCGGCAAAGCCGTCAATTTGCGGAACCGCGTGCGCAGTTACGTGCGCAATGATGCGAACCGCTCGCCGAAAGTAACGGCAATGATGAGTCATGCCGCTGATGTGGAAATTATCGTCGTTTCCAACGAAATGGAAGCGCTCATCTTGGAAAATACGCTGATAAAACGGCACCGGCCCCGGTATAATATTATGCTGCGCGACGATAAGACCTATCCGTATATTAAAGTAACGGTGCAGGAAGAATTTCCCCGTGTGTTCATGACTCGCCGCGTTCTTCGCGACGGCGGCCGGTATTTCGGACCATTTGCCGATGCCGGCGCCGTTCACCGCGTGCTGAAATTGATACAGAGAGCGTTTCATATTCGGCCGTGCCGGACGATGAATACGGATAGGCCGTGTCTGCAATACCATTTGCGGCACTGCAGCGCCCCCTGCGCCCGTTATATTTCTCAGGAGGAGTATGCCGTCTCCGTCCGTCAGGCGGTTGACGTGCTGGAGGGACGCAGTGCGGATATTGTTCGTGTTTTGCAGAAGCAGATGGAAGAAGCTGCAGAGGCGATGGATTTTGAAAAAGCCGCAGTGCTCCGCGATCAAATCAGCGCTGTCCGCGTTATTCAAGAACAGCAAAATATTACGACTGTCGGCGGCGGAGATATGGACGTTATCGGCTTTGCCGGCGATGGCAGGCAGACGTGCGTGCAGATTTATACGATACGGCAGGGGAAGCTGATGGGACGTGAAACTTTCAGCCTTGAAAACAGCGCAGACGAGACGGCGGCGGCGTTGACTTCCGCCGTGCTGGATCAGTATTATACGGGAGATGTGTTCGTGCCGCGGGAAATCGTTGCGGCGGCGATAGATGATAAAGAAGAATATGAACGGCGATTGTCACTTCAGAAAGGACAGAGCGTATCGATTTTACTTCCGCAGAGAGGGCTGAAAAAACAATTGCTGGTTATGGCGGAGGATAATGCCCGCGTGCTGCTGGAACAGCGCCGTCTCCAGTGGCAGCACGATACGGACAAGACGAGCGGTGCTGTAGAATCATTGGCGCGTATTCTCGACTTGCCCCGCCTGCCGGAACGGATGGAATGTTTCGACATATCTCATACGCAGGGAAGTGAAACGGCCGCTTCAATGGTTGTTTTTGAGCACGGCAGACCGGCAAAAAAAGAATACCGCCGTTTTAAACTTAAGACTGTGCAGGGAAAACCGGATGACTTTAAAGCGATGGCTGAAATCATGGAACGCCGGTACGGCGAGCGGGACTGGCCGCTGCCTGACCTGATTATTATTGACGGCGGCAAGGGGCAGCTTCATGCGGCGCTCCCTGTTATACGAAATGCCGGCTGCGAAGCGCCGGTCATCAGTTTGGCAAAGCGCATTGAAGAAGTGTTTGTTGAAGGACAGAGCGATTCCATTGTTTTGAGCCACCATACGCCGGAACTGCAGCTGCTGCAGGCTATTCGCGACGAAGCACACCGATTTGCCATAACGTATCACCGCAGTTTGCGGGGAAAACGCAATCTTATGTCGGTTCTTGATCACATAGAAGGGATCGGCCCGAAACGGCGAAAAGCACTGTGGTCGGCATTTAAAAATTTGGAGGCCATGAAACAGGCGAGCATAGACGAACTTGCTTCCGTGCCGGGCATGAACCGCCTGACTGCCGAAAACGTGTACTATTTCTTTCGTCTAGGCACTGATGAAAAGCGGAAAATCGTAGAAGGCAATCAATAAAAACTTTTACCAATCCATGAGAATGTGTCATCGCTTTTTATTTTTAATGTATGGTATAATAAATCATCATATATATGATGCAGGAGGTAGCAGTATGAAAGTAAAAATAGCCGCGGTTTTATGCGCCGCTTTATTCGTTGGCTCACTGTCTTTTGCCGCGCCGGCGGCGGTGACAGATGCGCAGAAAGCCATATATACACAGCCGAACGGCAGCAAGCTGACCATTCAATACCCTAAGGTAACCGTTGAGGGGAACGCGGCGGCCAGCCAAAAAATTGCTCAGTATTTTACGGAAGAAGCCGTAAAGGCGCAGGAATTTTTCAATAAAGAAAATATGCGGGGCATGAAAATTACGGAAGATAAGTCTTATGTCGTGACCTTGAACGACGGAAAATATTTGTCGATTATTGATCAGGGATCGATTTACTTTGACAAGGCAGCTCATCCGACAAGCTGGAAAAACGGCGTGACTTTTGATTTGGAAACAGGCGAACTGCTTGCGTGGCAGGATTTAGTTCGTCCCGAAGATGCAAAAGATTTTACGCTGGATAAAATCAACAGCAAAATTTTCATGAGCAAATATATGCTATCCGCTTATTTTAACGGATTAACGGAATTGCCGAAAAATTATTATTTAGATCAGAATAAAGTCATTCATTTCCTGTTCGGGCAATATGAAATTGCGCCTTATGCAACGGGTATTGTTGATATAAGCATGGGAAAGCAGGCAAAATAAGGTTGCAAAATCATGTTTCCTATGATATGATAAATATATATTGTTAATAATCAATATTTGTTAATCAGTGTTTTTGCGGGAGGTATTGGAAAATGGATAAATATGAATGCACGATTTGCGGTTATATTTATGATGAAGCTGAAGGCGACGCTGACGGCGGTGTAGCAGCAGGCACGGTCTTTGCTGATCTTTCTGATGACTGGGTATGTCCAACGTGCGGTGCCGGCAAAGATGCTTTTGTCAAAATGGATTAATTGTGTTTAACAGGAAGTTATTAGAAAAGGGTTCTGTCATGTGGTATACTCATGACAGAACCCTTTTTAAATAGGAGGAGGAGATGTTAATGGATATGAAAGAAATACGGGATAATGCCCGGAAGCAGATGAAAGGATGCCGTGTCTGTCCGGAATGCAACGGAAAAGCGTGTGTCGGCATGATACCGGGATTCGGCGGCTTGCGGACGGGACGTTCGTTCATGCGCAATATTGAATCGTTGCAGGAGTACGGCCTTGTTATGAGAAGTATGTCCGGCGTTGAGAAACCGAAAACGGAGATTACGCTTTTCGGAAAAACGCTCAGCCTGCCGATTCTTATAGCGCCGGTAGGCGGCATCGTTTTAAATGCGCAAGTTGACGGCGATCCCGAAACGAGGGAGATGGAATATGATGAAGCCGTTTCACAGGGTGCGATGGAAGCTGGAATCATGGCTTTTACCGGAGACAGCGGGGCGCCGTATATGTACTCATCGGGAATTGCTTCCAGCAGAAAACGGCCCGGTTTCGTTATTCCAACGATTAAGCCGCGGGAGGATGAAAAAATTATCGAAAAAGCCGTGCTGGCAGAAGAATCGGGAGCGCCTGCTGTCGCTTGCGATATTGATGCGGCGACGCTCATTAATATGCGTATTTTTGGTCAGCCCGTAGGGCCTAAAAGCGCGGCGAGCATTGCGAAAATTGCCGCTTCCGTCTATATTCCCTTTATCGTAAAAGGCGTGATGTCTGCTGATGAAGCGCTGGCTTGTGCGGAAGCCGGCGCTCAGGGCATTGTCGTAAGCAATCATGGCGGACGCGTTCTTGATGGAATGGCCGGAACAGCGGATGTGCTGCCGGAAATTGCCGATGCTGTAAAAGGGAAACTTACGATTTTTGCAGACGGCGGCGTTCGTCATGGGGAAGATGTGCTGAAGCTGATGGCGCTGGGAGCTGACGCTGTGCTGATCGGAAGGCCTGCCGCCGTAGCAGCTATCGGCGGCGGAGCAGAAGGCGTAAAATTGATGCTGGATACTTTTAAAAGAGAATTGTGTGACGCTATGATGATTACCGGCGTCAGAGATATCCGCTATGTGGATTCCCATATCCTGAAAAAATTAAAATAGTACTGAATCAATCGGACGAAAAAAACAGCTTTCGCTTGCTGCACTGTGAAGCAATGGCGAAAGCTGTTTTTTATTGTTATTACCAGGAAAGAGACGAATTAAATGTCAGCGTCCGGCTTTTCGTTCCTGCCGGCGGCGTTTGAAAAAATCACGCATCAGTGCAGCGCATTCTTCGGCCCGTACGCCTGCGGTGATTTCTGCCCGATGGTTTAAAGACGGGTTATCGACAATTTGAAAGACAGAACGGACGGCGCCGCCTTTAGGGTCGCCGCATCCGTAAACGACGCGGTCCAGGCGGCTGTTTACGATGGCTCCGGCACACATAGGGCACGGTTCTACCGTAACGTAGAGCGTACATTCTGATAAGCGCCACCGACCTAAAACGCGGCAGGCTTTTTCAATTGCCAACAATTCGGCGTGAGCCGTTGCACACGGCAGGCTTTCACGCAGGTTATATGCTCGGGCGATTGCTTTTTTCTGGTAAATAATGACGGCGCCGATCGGAATTTCACCGACGGCGGCGGCAATCCGGGCTTCTTCCAGTGCTTTTCCCATATAAAACTCGTCTTTGGTCATAAAATATCTTGATTCTCCTGCTTGTTCATGATAAGGTAAGCGTTGTTACATTATTTTACTAAATTGAGGTGTCTTATGCAATCGATATGGTGGCAAATATTTGATATTCTGGGAACAGCGGCCTTTGCGCTTTCCGGTGCTATGGTTGCCATTTCCCGGCGCATGGATTTGTTCGGCGTTTTTGTGCTGGCTGCGGCGACGGCTGTAGGCGGAGGCATTACGCGGGATATATTGCTGGGAAATACGCCGCCGGCTGCATTCCGGACAGGTTTGTACGGCATGATTATTATTTTTTCCGTTCTTTTGGCGGCAGTCGTGATCCGATACGTTAAATTTTCGTCACATCAGCGTTTGGCACAGTATGTATCCGGCTTATATTTTATCTGCGATGCTATCGGGCTAGGTGCGTTTACTGTTACGGGGACGTTGCTGGGATATTATTTATATCCGCATTATTGGATATTTAATATTACGCTGGGTGTTATTACAGCTGTAGGCGGAGGCGTGATCCGCGATATTTTGGCAGGACATATTCCCGGCGTGCTGAAAAAGGATATATACGCGGCGGCGTCGCTGATCGGCGCATCGATGATGTTATTCCTTCATATGTTCGATTATTTATCTATTCAGGCGGCGGCAATTACCGGTTTTGTTTTTACGGTGCTGCTGCGTTTAATTGCAGTACGGCTTCGTTGGAATTTGCCCCGCGTTCGCAAAATGACAAAACATTCCCTTTTTTAAGAAATTTTGTTATAATGACTAATCAGAAATAGTTGATGAGGGGGGATTCCATTGCATGCGTGGCAAAAGCTACTAGGCGCGGCTGTCCTGGCCCTGCTTGTCGGTCTTGGGCCGTCGGTGTCAGCCAGGACTATTTTATATGTGCCGCAAGATGACAGGCCTGTTGATTTGGCTTACGCTGTCCGTACTGCTGAAAACGCCGGCTATACGATATTAACGCCGCCGCGCCGGTACTTATCAAGTTTTAATTATCAAGGAAAACCGGAACAGCTTTTGCGCTGGGTTGATGAAAACGCCGAAACGGCCGATGCGATGGTATTGTCGGTTGATGCACTTGTGTACGGAGGTCTTGTCGATTCGCGCAAGCATAATTTTGAAATGAAAACGCTCATGCAGCGTCTCGAACGGATAGAGGGTCTTCATAAAAAACACAAAAATGTGCCCATATATGCTTTCAGCACCGTCATGCGCAGTCCCTGGGCCGGAGGAAAAGGCGTCGAGCCGGATTATTATTTGACGCTGGGAACGGATATTTATCAGCTGGCGGCGCTGCAGGCCAAAATGGATGTAGATAACCTGACGCCGCAGGAACGAAACGACTGGTTTGCGGTTATGCGGCGTATTCCCATGGAGTATCTCCAGGATTGGTACGACCGGAGGCATAAAAATATGGCAGTTAATTATCGCCTTATTCAGGATGCCAAAAAAGGGATTTTTAAATACTACAGCTTGGGACACGATGACAATTCCATAAATACGCAGTCTTCCTTGGAGTCCATGTATTTGGAAATGGCCGGATCTGATGTGCCCAAAACGGTGTTCGGTTCTTTCCCCGGCGCCGATCAGCTGGGTCTGCTCCTCATTACGCGGGCCAGTAATGATTTTATGAATTACCATCCGAAAGTTACGGTTATTTATCCCCTTGGCGGCGGAGAAAAAACCGTGCCGAGCTATGACGGACAAGCAATTGGGAAAACTATTGCAGCGCATGTTGAAGCTATCGGCGGCACGATAACCGATACGGAACGGCCTGATTTGCTGCTGGCTGTTAATACGCCTCTTACGTTGTTTACGCGCGAGTCGGGAAATTTTGAAAACTTTCCGATTATGCTTCAGTCAACGAGAGAATTTTTAAGTCAGATTGAAAAGGCCGTAGAAGAAGGTATTCCCGTCAGTCTCGTTGACATGGCTTTTTCCAACGGTTCGGATAATACGCTCGTGTACGGTTTGTATCGGGATAAAATGATGTATCGCTTGGCGGCGTATAATGGCTGGAATACGGCCAGCAATTCGGTCGGGTACGGCATTTCGCAGGGAATTTTGTCGCGGTATATGTCAGAGGACGATCATCGGGATATGCTGACGACGCAATATCTTGATAACTGGGCATATCAGGCGAATATCCGCGATTATATTTACCGGATGCAGCAAAAAATAAAAAACGGCAGCATAAAGTGTTATTACCCGACGGAGATGAGCGAACTGCAGAGCCGGACAAAAGAACAGATTCAGCGGTATGGGCAGACTTATCTCGGAGTCGATCCGCAGACGATACAGGTTACGCTGCCGTGGAACCGTTTGTTTGAAGTTTATGTGGACGTTCATGATAAAACGGATGTTGTCGTGGAAACAGATGTCCGCAGGCGGTTGAAGCAAAAAGAGCTCATGCGTCTGGAAAAAATAGTAAAAGATGCGGAGAACGCACTGGAAGAAGCGAAAAAAAATGCGAAAGACGGGAAGATTGATCCCGTACTGGAACAAAAATTGATAGCCGATGAAGCGGCGGCTAAGGAAAATTATGAAGCAGAAAAACAGGCGCAGGAATTAAATGCGAAAGAAGAAATGGCGCAGATGAGCCGGACATGGGTGCCGCAGCAGAAATAAAGGACGAATTTACTTCAGAGTGTGATTACAACGTGACGGAGTTGTGAAAAATTTGTAATAATTACCTGTTATACTAAAAACCATCAAAATACTAAAGAGTAAAGGGAGTTGATTTACATGATGCATGTATCATTAAAGAAAAAGGTTTTTACGGCGGTATTTGCTGGTCTGGCTGCTGTCGTTATGATGGCGGCGCCGAATATGAATGTATCGGCCGCTGATATGAAAGGGCAGCCGGGAGGCCAGGCAGGACAAGTCAATGCGGCGCAGCAGAATGTAAAGAAAGATGCCAAACAAGATGCGAAAAAAGATACAAAGCAAAATGTGAAACAAGATGAAAAGCAAGACGGCAAGAAAGATAATAAAGGGAATGCAAAAAACGACAAGAATGACAACAAACCGGGTCAGACGAATGACAAGCAAGGACAGGCCGGGAATAAAGGGCAGGTAAAAGCATCGCGTTAATTTGCAGGATATGCGAAACGGCATTGGCTGCATTGGGTTATAATATGAATTGCAGTGGGCAAACCGCAATAGTATGTTGATTATTGATATGCCGGCAATGACAGGCAGGAATAAAGAATGACGGTAGAGGAGCTGATCTGTATGACGAAACATTCCGTATTTCATAAAAAAATGACGATGGCAGTACTGGCTGGCGCTGCAGTGTTTCTGTTTTCGGCGGTTCCGTTCTCCATGGCATCGGCAGCGGACTGCAGGGGAGGACATGCGGCCCCGCCGCCACCGCCACCACCGCCGCATCATATGCAGGCGCCGGGACCTGATTGGAGAGGGGAAAGTACTTTTGCGTTCTCTCACCGCGTGCAGGATATGGTCAGAGATGGAAAGATTACGTTAGACCAGGCGATGAAGCTGAACGGAGAAATGAAAAAGTTTAAGAGGCATCCGGGCAGGGATCATAGGCGGTTGATGCAATCCCTTCCTGATACGACAGGCATTTCAGAAGATACGCTGAAAGAATTGTTTGCGCCGCCGCAGCCGCCGCAGAAGAAGAGACATTCCAACAGACCGGATGGGCCGGGCAGACCTGACAGACCCGACCCGTTCATGCCGTATGATTAACGGGGATCGTTGATTACATGCACGAATGCCCAGCTTGTAGGGAAATGTTGGCAAAGGAGCATTCATGCGGTATAATATACACATGATGAATATAAAAGACGACATTTCTTCAAAAAAAAGATTTTGTAAAACTACCATATTGCAGCAAAAGACAGCACATCGAGTAAAGTTAATCGGAAGTGCTGTCTTTTGCGTGCTTTTTTTTATGTTGGCAGCGGCGGCAGCCTATGTTGCGCCCAATATATTTTTGGAGGAGAAAAGCGGATATGTTCATGTCCGCGGAGATATGACGGCCGCTGAAGTAGCTGACGAACTCTACGAAAACGGGTATATATCCCATCCCGTGTTGTTTCGTTTAGCCGCAACCATAACAGGAAAAGGACATCAGATACAAGAAGGCGAATATGTCCTTGATACGTCGATGAGTTTGCGGGATATATTGGAAAAACTGGTCTGCGGGAAATCGGAAGCGCTGCGGCTGGTTATTCCCGAAGGATATACGGTATGGCGGATTGCTCAAACGGTGGCGTCGTTGAGCGGGAAAGTATCGGAAGAAGAATTTCTGCAGGCTGCTAAAAATGAAGAATTATTATATCCCTATATGAAAAGTCATCATACCGTGACGTTTGCGGCAGAAGGATTCCTTTTTCCTGACACATATTTTATTCCCGTTAATGCATCGGCAGAAGATATAATCCGGATGATGGTGAAAAATTTCGATGATCATGTAACCGATGAGATGAAAAAAGAAATAAATGGGAAAAATTTATCGATTTATCAATTTGTCATACTGGCATCGTTAATTGAAAAAGAGGCCAAATATGCAGAAGACAGGCCCCTTATTGCGTCCGTGTTTCTCAACCGGCTGAACCGACGCATGAAGCTGCAGTCCGACGCCAGTATTTCCTATGCCATGGGAACGCATAAAGCGGCGTACAGCATTGCGGAAACGCAGTACGCTTCGCCGTACAATACTTATGTATATGAAGGACTGCCTGCTGGTCCGATAGGTAATCCCGGCATGGAATGCATGGAAGCAATTTTGCATGCCCCGGAGACTTCGTATTTCTATTTTGTTGCCGATCAGGACGGGAATAATTATTTTGCCGTAACCTATGAAGACCACTTGAAAAACGTGGAGGAACATCTGCCGTGATGGAGTTGTGGAATACGATGAAAGCATACGCAAAAGCTCATGATGTTCCAATTTTGCGCGATGCCGAAGTTCCGCTGTTTTGCCGGATTGTTGCTGCGGCACGGCCCGAACGCATTCTGGAAATCGGTACGGCTATCGGTTATTCGGCGCTTCGCATGGCGGACTGCCTTGGCGGATCTGTATCCATTACGACGATTGAACTGGACCGCGAAAGGGCGGCGGCAGCCCGCTGTTTCATCAACCAGTCGCCGTATGCTGCGGCCATCTCTTTGCGGCAAGGCGATGCGTCTCAGATTATCGATGAGTTGGACGGGCCTTGGGATTTTATTTTTTTAGACGGACCGAAAGGGCAATATCCCCGCCAGCTGATGAAGCTGATTCCGAAGTTATTGCCGGGAGCTGTTATTGTTGCCGATAATATGCGGTATCATGATATGATTTATATTCAGGGGACAGTACCGCATAAACATCGTACAGCCGTAGAACGGCTGCGGGAATTTACCGCCATAATCTGCGATAGCCGGAAATTTGATTCGGTATTTTTTGAAAACGGCGACGGGCTGACGGTTTCCCGCTGGAAAGGATAGGAAAAAGTAAGTGCAGAAAATGGAACTGCTTGCGCCTGCAGGCAACATGGAAAAATTGAAAATAGCATTGTTATACGGGGCTGATGCCGTGTATTTAGGCGGCAAGTCGTACGGTCTGCGTGCTTTCAGCGATAATTTTTCTCTTGATGAAATGGCAGAGGCTGTTTCTTATGCGCATAGCATGGGGAAAAAAGTGTACGTGACGGTCAATATTTTTCCACATAACGATGATTTAAACGGACTTCCGGCTTATTTGGCTGCGCTGAGGGATATGAAGGCCGACGCCGTTCTTATTGCTGACCCGGGAATTTTTGCGATAGCAAGGAAACTGGTGCCGGATCTGCCTGTTCATATATCGACGCAGGCGAATGTTACCAATCAGGCGGCGGCAGCATTTTGGCATGACTGCGGCGCCTCACGCGTCGTATTGGCTCGGGAGGTTTCGCTGAAAGATATTAAAAAAATCCATGAACAAGTGCCGGTTGAGTTGGAGGGTTTTGTTCACGGGGCTATGTGCATATCCTATTCAGGAAGATGTCTGCTGAGCAATTATTTTACGGAAATGCGCGATTCCAACCGCGGGCAATGCGTGCAGTGCTGCCGGTTTAAATATAGTGTTGTAGAAGAAAAACGGCCGGGGCAGTATTTTCCGGTGGCGGAAGACGATCGGGGAACGTATATTTTCAACTCCAAAGATTTGTGTCTTTTGCCTTACATTCCTGATTTATATGAAGCTGGTCTGTGCAGTTTGAAAATTGAAGGACGGATGAAAAGTGTCCATTATGTAGCGACTGTCGTCAAAGTATACCGGCAGGCTCTCGATGCATATGAACGGGATCGAGAGCACTTTTGCGCCGTATCGGAATGGCTGGACGAGCTGGAAAAGATTTCTCACCGCCCCTATACAAACGGCTTTTCCGTATCGCGGCCGACAGAAGCCGATCAGGTGTACAGCCGGTCGAGCAACACGCAGACCCATGAGTTTATCGGGTTGGTTCGTTCCTACGATGCGGTACGCCGTATTGTCTGGGTCGAGCAGAGAAATCATTTCGCCGTCGGCCAAACTGTCGAGTTTTTGCAGCCGAAAGGCCCTTTAGTTCATTGTGTCGTTACTCATCTGACCGATGAAAGCGGAAAAGAAATCGACGCTGCCCGGCATGCTCGGCAGCTCGTAGGAATTTCTCTGGATTGTCCCGTTGAAAAGTATGCCATGATGCGCCGGGAGGTGAAAACCCATGCTTGATCCCGACTGGGTATATTTTCAAATTCCGCGGCGTGAAATGACTTTTGTTACACGAATCATGGAAGGGTGCGAATATCTCGGCGTCGTGACGACACTGAACGGAAGCGCCGGAGTAGGATTTGTCCGGTCTACGGCGGATACGGCCGGAGAAGCTGCAGAGGTTTTGCAGTCGCTTCCCATACCGATAAAAGTCTTGACGTATGAAGAAGCGCTGCAGTGGGAAAAAGAAAAAATGTAAACTGTTAAGGAAAAACAACAGCTCTGTAAGCCATATTTGTGCTTGCGGAGCTGTTTTGTGCAGGGCATTTCAAAAGATTGCGAAGAATTTCGGGGGGTATCGTGCACGGCAGGGAATACTGATAATTCAGTATACGACTCATCGTTTCAGATAAAGACGAGCCGTGGAGGTGACTGCAGACGGTGCAGCGCTGATGACGGATCGCGAAAGTATTGCTGGTGTTTCCTGTGTAGTTCAGAACAGGAATGTATGGTACAATGAATGGGAAAGGATGGGAAATCAGCATATGAAAATGATTGTAGGAAACGTCATGGCGGAAGAAACGCGAATGGCTATTATAGAAGACGGACGATTGAGAGATTTCGCCGTAGAGCGGAACGACGAAACGCATATCGTCAATCATATTTATAAAGGAACAATTCAAAACATACTGCCGGCCCTGCAGGCAACGTTTGTTAATATTGGGCGAAAAAAAAATGCGTTTTTATACTTGGGAGATCTTTTTCCGCGGGCAGCATCAAAAGAAGAAATACAGCAAACGCATATATCTGTAGGCCAGAGCGTACTGGTGCAGGTTATTAAAGAAGAAAGAGGAAACAAAGGAGCTAAAGTAACGGCTAATATCAGCCTTGCCGGCCGTTATGCCGTGCTTATGCCGACAGTCGATTATATCGGCGTGTCTAAAAAGATCCGTGATGAAGAAGAACGAAACCGGCTGCGGGACATTGTCTCCGAGGTTAAGCCTGACGGCATGGGCCTGATTATACGGACAGTTGCCAAAGGCGTGCCGAAGGAAGGGCTGTTGGCGGATATCCGCTACTTGATGAATACCTGGGATAGTGTGCAGCAGCGGTATAAGCGGACGAAAAAACCGAAACTTCTATATCGTGAAGCTGATTTGGTCATGCGCATGATACGTGATCATGTGACAGGTGATGTAAAGAAAATCGTCATAGATGACAAGGATGCCTATGAACGAGTCGCACAGCAGCTTGCCGGAAGCCGATGGAGCCATTGCGTGGAATGGTATTGCGGGGAGCAGCCTATATTTGAAGCTTATCAGATTGAAGATGAATTACGGCATCTGATGTCTCGCGAAGTTGCGCTTCCGTCAGGAGGAACGCTTATTTTCGACCATACGGAGGCACTGACGGTTATTGACGTAAACAGCGGCAAATACACGGGAAACGGCACGCTTCAAGACACGATATTCCATGTCAATAAAGAAGCGGCTGTAGAAATTGCCCGCCAGCTCCGGCTGCGGGATATTGGAGGCATCATTATTATTGACTTTATTGACATGGCACGGCCGGATAAACGAGATGAAATTCTTCAGGTATTGGAGAAAGAAACTGCGCTGGACTGCACTAAAACACATGTTTTGGGAATGACGGCCTTGAATTTGGTGGAAATTACGCGGAAAAAGGCACGGCAGGGTCTATATCAGGTAGAATTCAGCTCTTGCAGCGTCTGCGGCGGTTCCGGTTATTTATACTCTCCGGAGTCTGTAGCTATTCAAATAATCCGGAAGATCCGCCATATGGTACATATCCGCCATATTAAGGGTGATTTACTGATTCAGGCTCATGAAGATGTAGCAGCTGTCTTAAAAGAAAAAAAGCGGTATGAAGAATTAGAACGTGAACTATCGCGGCGTCTGTATTTTGAATCGTCAGGACATCCGAACCGGGAAGTCTTTTCTATATTGTCATATCGTTCATAAAAATGTCTCAAGATAGTGCAAGGGTATAAACTGAGAATTATGCAGTATCAATCCGGCGGGAAGGCAGCTGAACGGGGAGGATTGTCTTATATAAAAACGTTAACCAAAAGGGAGAGGAAAAGATACTTCTCGCCGTTTTAATGCCTTATCAGCATAGACAGATTCAAGACATAGAAAAAATAATTCCAAAATGAAAGATTGACATACGGACGGAAAAGCCATAGAATATATTTTATTCGCGCTAGTCATAGTAAGATAATTTAAATTTCTGCCGGTAAGGAGGAGACTTTATGCACAGCATAGGATATTTCTGGCGATTATCGCGGAAAATTTACAAGCCGCGCAATTTCCAGGAAAATAAACGGGCGGCAGTCTTTTTCTGCCGTGCCGCAGCAAACAGGGCTCTGTTTGAAGAACTTTATGTATATTTCGAACGATACGAGCCGATGAAGGGTTTTTTTGAAATACAAGATCCTGATTTTCAGGAAGTGCTTATCAGGGTCTTTTTGTTTAAAAATTCAACGATGCGTCAGCGATTTGATGCTTTGCTTCATCATTTTGCCATATTGAGGACTATGTTTTCCGACGAAGTCATTCGTCAATTATATTGGCGTGAGGGATACACCTTATGGCAATCGGCAGATCCCTCGCTGCCGCTGAAGGCGTGGCTTATATTTGATACGGGACAGCGGAAAGAGGGATTTCTGTCGTTGTATTTATATTACGGCAGCGATATGATATATCATTTCAATTTCCGCTTCGATTATGATGCCGACGGCATTCCGGCTATATACATCGGTACGATCCAGGGATCGAAACGGGGATTGGAAACGACAAAAATGCTGACGAAAAAGTTATTCGGATATCGGCCGAAGAATTTTATCTTATATTTAATGCGGATTTTCGTACAGACTTTGGGAATTCATTCGATATACGTTATTACTGATGAGGGATTTTATACGAACAGCCATTGGCTTCGGGGAAATCGCTCTAAAAAAACGAACTTTGATGATTTTTGGCATGATGAAGGCGCTTTTTCCGACGGAAAAGAACGGTGGTATATTCGTCTGCCTATTGAAGAAAAAAGGCGGAAATACAACGAGATTAAATCGCAGAAACGAAATCTGTTCCGCAAACGGTATTTATTGATGGATACGGTTATTCCGCCGTATATTGAAGCCGTTCGAAGTTTATTCCGCAGCGGTTTTTCTCCGGCGCCGTCAGCTGTCGACGAAGCAGCTGTTATTAATAAACCTGCAGATTATGATCCTATTGATGCCCCTAAAGAAAAGTAATAGACAACTGTACCGCTGACTGCATCAGTTCGGCGGTACATTGCATTTCCCGCATCTTTTAAATCCGTTTATTTACAGTGTCATGGGTTGAAAAAAGTCAAAAAGACGAATATAATAAAGTCAAAAAGATAGTTTTTGCATTCGCATAATGTATTAACGCAGTTGAGTTTGTATTTTATAGTATCAGCAGGTGATCATAATGAGTATTTTAGCCGATAAAATTGAACAATTTATTTTGCACAAACTGTTGGAAGAAGAGGAAGAAAACATTGTTTTAAGGCGTAATGAATTGGCGGATGAACTTAATTGCGCGCCGTCGCAGATCAGTTATGTGTTAAGCACCCGTTTTTCCAACGACCGGGGTTTTCTTGTCGAATCGCGCCGCGGGTCCGGCGGTTTTGTACGCATTATCCGGCTGCGGCCTAAACGGCAGGACCGTACGCCCGTACTTTTGCAGGAACGGTTGCCGGCAGTCAGCATAACGCTGGATGATTTGGACGGTTTTTTGTTCAATCTTTTAAAACAGCGCCGCATGACAAATAGGGAAGCGATTTTAATGCATCAGACTTTTGACGCGCTGTTTAAAGAAATTGACGATGAATCGAAACGTCTTGCTGTTATCAGCCGTATTTTGCGTCATCTTAACGGCCGGTAAGAGCTTTAGAAGGAGGTTGCAGCATGATATGCGATATTTGCAGGAAGCGGGAAGCAGTCGTGCATATTGCAGCATTTGAAAATGGGAAGCGCACGGATATGCATTTATGTGCCGTATGTGCGAAAACGCATAGCAAACTTGCATTATTTCAGGATTTTAATATTGTGGATAATGATTTTTTCCGCAAAATGGCATATCCCGATTATCGGAATCAGTCGGCGGAAGAACCGCGCTGCAAAAGCTGCGGCATGACGTACAGCGAATTCAACCGCTTGGGAAGTTTTGGCTGCCCGAATTGCTATGAAGCGTTCAAAGAGGAGTTATTGCCTTTATTAAGGCGGATTCACGGCCATACGAAGCATGACGGAAAGGTGCCGAATAAGGGCACCGGTGTATTTCGCACGGAAACTCATATCAAGCGACTGCGGCAGCATTTGAAAAAGCTGGTTCAGGATGAGCAGTATGAAGAAGCCGCTAAGATCCGAGATGAAATACGGGCGCTGCAAAGGCAGATGCCTGATGCCGGGGGAAAGGAGGGTTAACGCGTGGTATACGATTACCTTTCTGCCCCATTGAGCCCCTGGCAGGATGGGAGCGGAGAATTTACAGATGTTGTCATTGACAGCCGCATTAGGCTGTCCCGCAATTTAAAAAATTATATTTTCCCAGGCAAGGCGTCGGATGACGAACTGCGTGCCGTTTTTGAAGAAGGCCGGCGCATTATGCCGGCGCTGCAGGCTCTGGGAAGAGGGGAGTATCAATATATTGATCTCGAGTCTCTTTCCGCGTTGGAACGGGAAATGCTGGCAGTTAAGCATATTGTGTCGGCGGCGCACATTGCCAAGCCCCGGCATAGAGCGGTAATGGCGCGCGACGACGGCGCCGTGGCGGTAATGGTCAATGAGGCCGATCATTTCTGCATACAGGCGGCAGCACATGGATTGGCGTTGATAAAAGCATGGAAGGAGGCTGCCCAAGCCGATGATGCGTTGGAAAGCCGGGCGAATTTTGCGTTTTGTGATGATTTCGGCTATTTAACAGCCAGCCCGTCCGTTACGGGAACAGGGCTCGTTGCCGGCGTCACGATTCATGTTCCCGCGCTGGTTCTGATGAAACGGCTCAGCCGCGTCGTGCAGGGAATTACCAAATTCGGTTTTGCTGTGTGCGGTATGTACGGCGAACGGGGAGAATACATCGGCAACTTATTTCAGATTACGAATCAGATTACGTTAGGCGTATCGGAAGATGAAATACTGGACCAGCTTAAACATATTGTCATTCAAGTCGTGCAGGAAGAACGGCAGTGCCGTCAAATGTTGTGGACGCATAATAGTGATACGATGCACGACAAATTTTGCCGTGCCTGCGGAATTTTGGAAAATTCCTGGCTGATGGGTGAAAAGGAATGCATTTCACTGCTCAGTGATTTGCGGTTTGGCATTGACATGTCAATCCTGCAAAAAGACAGATTATTGTATGAATGTTTGCTGACGGCGGGAACAACGGCATATTTGCAGGCTCAAGCCGGCAAAGACTTGGACGAACAGAATCTGGAGCGTCAGCGGGCCGCCGTGCTCCGGCGTCTGATTGCCGGGAGAGGATTTTGCGGCAATGTGCGCGCCGGTGTTTCGCATGAGGAAGTGAGTAAGCCATGAACAATAAATTGACGAGCGATGCAAAAAAAGTTTTGCAGTATGCGCAGGAAGCAGCGAGATCTCTTGGACACGAGTATGTGGGAACCGAGCATATGCTGCTCGGACTTGTACTTCATGAAACCGGCATGGCCGGCCAATTTTTATCCCGGATGGGTCTGACGGCAGAAAATGTAACCCGCGCGATTGAAACGAGTGTTGGATCCGGGCGGTCGGCGGCATCGTCTTTCAGGCTTACTCCAAGAACGAAGCGAGCTATGGCGTTAGCGGTGCGGACGGCGAACCAGACAGGCCAGCAGTTCATCGATACAGAACATATGCTGGCAGGAGTATTGCAGGAAAAAGGATGTACGGCCCGGCAAATTTTAGACAGCATGGATATTAATCCGGACGACATGTTGAAAAAAGTGGTTCAGCTCATAAACAGCGGCACTGCTGACGAGGGAAGTTCCGGCGAGTCAGACCGTATCGGCGAATTTGGCCGCGACCTCAACGACTTGGCTTCCCAAGATAAAATTGATCCGGTAATTGGACGGAACAGCGAAATTGATCGAGTCATTCAAATTTTATGCCGCCGGACAAAAAATAATCCGGTTCTCATCGGCGCTCCAGGTGTCGGGAAAACGGCTATTGCCGAAGGCTTGGCGCAGCGTATCGTGACGGGAAATGTGCCGGAGGTGCTGGTAGGCAAACGTATTTTTTCATTGGACCTGGGCAGTCTTATTGCCGGGACAAAGTACCGCGGCGAATTTGAAGAGCGAATCAAGCAGGTTATCAGGAAGATACAAGATGATGACGAAACGATTTTATTTATTGATGAACTGCACCAACTTGTCGGCGCCGGCGCTGTAGAAGGTTCCATGGATGCCGCTAATATTTTAAAGCCGGCTTTAGCCCGCGGTGAATTGCAATGTATCGGCGCGACGACGATTGATGAGTATAAAAAGCATTTGGAAAAAGATGCGGCCCTAGCGAGACGTTTTCAGCCGGTCCTTGTAGAAGAATCGACGGAAGAAGAGACGAAAAATATTCTCTTGGGGCTGCGGGATCGGTACGAGTCTTTTCACGATGTACGAATTACCGATGAAGCTGTAAATGCAGCAGTCAGATTGCCGGCAAGATATATTTCGGACCGGTATTTGCCGGATAAAGCGATTGATGTTCTTGACGAAGCGGCGGCCAGAGTCCGCATGAAAGTATATGCGCCGTCGCAGGATGTACAGTCGCTGGAACAGCAGCTGGAATCGATCCGCAGGGAAAAAGATGCGGCTTTGGCGAATGAAGAATTTGAAACATGCGCAGCGCTGCGTGATAAAGGGAAAAAAGTTGCCGATACCCTTGCGGCGTTAAAAAAGGAAAAACAACAGCGCGATAAGGCCGGATTAATCGTGACGGAACAGGATATCGCAGAGATCGTTGCGCAGTGGACAGGCGTGCCGGTTCAGCAGCTGACGGAAACAGAAGCTCGCCGTCTGCTGCATCTTGAAGAAGAACTGCATAAGAGCGTCATTAGCCAAGATGATGCTGTTGCTGCCGTTGCCAAGGCAATACGGCGGGCCCGGGCCGGTCTGAAAGAAGAAAATAAACCTATTGGATCTTTTCTTTTCTTAGGCCCGAGCGGCGTCGGGAAAACAGAATTGGCCCGCACGTTGGCGCGGCAGCTGTTCGGCAGTCAAGATGCGATGATCCGCATCGATATGAGTGAATTCATGGAACGCCACAGTATATCACGGTTGATTGGCGCACCGCCCGGGTATGTCGGTTACGAAGAAGGCGGGGAATTGACGGATGCCGTCAGGAAAAAGCCATACAGCGTTATCTTGTTTGATGAAGTGGAAAAAGCAAGCAGTGATTTTTTCAATCTGCTGCTGCAAGTTTTGGATGAAGGACGGCTTACTGATTCAAAAGGCCGAACTGTTGATTTTCGCAATACAGTAATTATTATGACGAGCAATCTCGGTGCGTCGCATTTAAAACCTGATTTGCCGGCTATGGGATTCTCTGCCGGCCGGGCGGAACGTGATGAAACTGCGGCATTTGAAACGGCAAGAAAAGAAATTCTCGCTGATGTCCGGCGTTTTTTCCGGCCGGAATTTTTAAACCGCATCGACGAGCTTCTTGTTTTCAAGCCCCTTGGTACAAAAGAGCTGCGGCAAATCGTGTCTCTTATGATGCAGGAGCTCGGCAAACGGCTGGAAGCCAAAGGCGTACAGATTACCTGGACACGGGAGGCGGATGATGTTCTGGTCAAGGAAGGAACCGATTTTATATACGGCGCAAGGCCGCTTAAACGAGCTATTCAGAAATTGGTGGAAGATCCTATTTCTGAAATGCTTTTGGAAGGCGTGCTGAAAGAAGGAAATGTGCTGAGTGTAGACAGCCCTGATAAGAAGGAACTCGTTTTTACGACAAAGTAAAATTCATGACAGCCCTCAGAGGTATGCAAACAGCCCTCGGACATCGTATTGTACGAGGGCTGTTTGCAAATGGATAAAAACAGCATAATAAGGTTAACGACACAGAAATACAGATATGGGGGACTAGGCGATAATTTGTGAAAATGAGCCAGTATATTACAGCAGAATTTTGTAATTTTCATTAGAAGGATATTTGCTAAAAACTCGCCGTATGCGATCATACGGCGAGTTTCAGTTGATTAGGGGGTGAAAGTTTTGTCAAGCTTCCATGTATTTTCCAACACGCGGAAATTCAGATTGTGCCATTTTTTTTCAATGTCTTTCATCGTGCTTTCGGCAGTGTAGAGTTGGATATCATGGTTTTTTACTGTTTGTTCCATTTGGGCAATGCGCGTTCTCTGGATGAGGAGTTGTTCCGAAAGCACCGATACGTGATAGTGCAGGACTGCAATCCATAAACATTGAACAATTACCAGTACGAAAAATGCAAACGTCGTTATGGCAAGCAATTTTTCCAGACCCGTGAAAGCGCGCCAGCGACGGGATACAGCGTCTTTTTGCGATTGCCATTCCGCGTTTTTGCTGGAAGACGCGTCGGTGAGGCGGCGAGGGGACATTTCTATGATTTGCTCTATGATTTTTTCACGGATAGACAAAAAGGGCACTACCTTTCACCAGAAAGTAAATCATTATAAATTGGAAATTATGCGAACTTTATTGCGGACGAAATCAAGCCATAATTGAGCCGCGTGAGACAAGTAATGGCCCCGTTTCCAAATTACATATAATACATGCATAATTTCCGGCTCCACCAGAGGACGGACGACAACGGCTTCGGAAACGCGCGGATTCGATTCTTTCGTCGGGCATAAGCGGCTTGGCAAAAGCGCGACGCCGAGATTGGCGACAACGGTCTGGATCATGAGGTCCCGCTGACTGGTTTCGAATACAATTTTAGGCTGAAAGCCGATTTTTTTACAGTCTTGTATGATCTCGTCGTGAAGGTTAAAGTCGTCGCGGTATAGGACAAGCGATTCATTTGCCAGCTTTTTCAAAGGGATTGTTTTTTCCTTGCTTAAAATATTATCACGATGAATGATGACGTTCATGGGGTCTTGTGTCAAAAAGAAGGATTCAAACTCTTTTTCCTTAGGCTGCGTGCAGATGATACCCAAATCGATAAGTCCTTCCTGAACGCTGATTTCAACTTTTTTTGATCCATGTTCATACAAATCCAACTCGATTTGAGGATATTCCTGCTTAAAAGCTCCCAGCAAATTGGCGAAAATAGGAGCGCCTGTAATAGGAGGAAGCCCGATTAGCACAGTACCTTGTTCTAATTTAAATTCGTTTTCAAAATCTGTTTTTAAATGCTCGAACATAAATACGACGCGCTTGGCATGAGATAAGAAAATCGTTCCGGCATCAGTCAATTCGACGGCTTTGGCGTTGCGCATAAACAAAACGACGCCTAATTCTTCTTCTAAAGCCTTAATGGTACGGCTGATAGCGGATTGAGAAATATGCAGCGTCCGTGCCGCTTTGCTGAATGATTTTTTATCGGCGACTTCCACGAAATACTTAAGATGATGAAAATCCATAGTATTGCCACCTCCTAATTAATAGCACTCAAATAGTATATGTTTACAAAATGGCACAAACCAATGTTTAAAATCGCATTACAATCCTTCATAATCCTATTGAATTTCACCTAGCTAAGGCATATAATTAACGTGTAAGGGCGGTTATGAAGTTGTTCGGATAGCGAAGAAGAGAAAATATGCACGAATAGGTATGGTGTGCAAATTTGTAATACTGCTATTATATTATTACAAATTTGCAATAATATCAATACTTTTTTTGAATGTTATCTCATTTTTCTGCAAAAAGGGAATTTGTGTGCGTTTTATGTGAATATAATCACAAATAAACATGGATACGCACATGAAAAAATCGGGCGACTTTTCATTTTGTTTGCAATATAGGAAGACCTATATTGAAGTATATAGTTATATATTTTAATAAGGAGCGTGTTTTATCTATGAGCAAGTTCAAAACCATGGACGGCAATGAAGCAGCTGCATGGGTGTCCTATGCATTTACTGAAGTTGCCGCAATTTATCCGATCACGCCGTCTTCGCCTATGGCGGAACATGTCGATGATTGGTCTGCTGCCGGCATGAAAAACCTCTTTGGCCATCCGGTTAAAGTTTTTGAAATGCAGTCGGAAGCTGGTGCAGCTGGCGCATTCCACGGTTCTTTGCAAGCAGGCGCTTTGACAACGACATATACGGCTTCGCAAGGTTTCTTGCTGATGATTCCGAATATGTATAAAGTTGCCGGTGAACTTTTGCCGGGTGTGTTCCACGTATCTGCCCGTGCTTTGGCTAATCACGCCTTGAGTATTTTCGGCGATCATCAGGACGTTATGTCCGCTCGTGCTAGCGGCTGCTGTCTCTTGGCCGAATCCAACGTCCAGGAAGTCATGGATCTCGGCGGTGTGGCTCACTTGGCGGCGCTGAAAGGTTCCTTGCCGTTTATTAATTTCTTTGACGGATTCCGTACGTCCCACGAAATTCAGAAAGTTGAAGTAATGGACTTTGAAAACTTCCGCAAACTGATCGACTGGGACGCCGTAAAAGCATTCCGTAAACGTGCTTTGAATCCGGATCATCCGGAAATCCGCGGTACGGCGGAAAATCCGGACGTTTACTTCCAGCATACGGAAGCAAACAATAAATATTATGAAGCGATGCCTGATATCGTAGCCGATTACATGGATAAGATTTCCGCTATTACGGGCCGCACGTACAAACCTTTCAATTACTACGGCGCGGAAGATGCCGAATACGTTGTTGTTTCCATGGGCTCTTTGTCTGACGTTGCCAAACAGGCTGTTGAATACCTGCAGAGTCAGGGCGAAAAAGTCGGCGCAATTAACGTTCATCTCTATCGTCCGTTCTCCAATAAATATCTCTTGAATGTATTGCCGAAAACGGTTAAGAAGATTGCCGTTATCGACCGTACGAAAGAACCGGGATCTCTCGGCGAACCGCTGTATCTCGATATCGTAGGATTTGTTAAAGAAGAAGGTCTGGATATCGACGTTATCGGAGGCCGCGCAGGCTTGGGTTCTAAAGACGTTCTGCCGGAAGATTTTCTCTCGGTATTCAACGAACTCAAAAAAGAACATCC
>CAZDQW010000018.1:0-20633 GCA_964507845.1 uncultured Megasphaera sp. | reverse complement strand
GGATTTACTCTCAGCATCGAAGACGATGTTACGAATTTGTCCCTGCCGCGCGCACCGAAAATGCCGCTTGATACGACTGGTCTCACAGCCTGCAAATTCTGGGGCTTCGGTTCGGACGGTACTGTCGGCGCCAACAAATCGGCTATTAAGATTATTGGCGACCATACAGACTTGTACGCTCAGGCATATTTTGATTATGACTCCAAGAAATCCGGCGGCGTAACGATTTCCCACCTCCGTTTCGGTACGAAACCGATTGATATGCCGTATCTTATCGATGCAGCTGATTACATTGCCTGCCACCGTCAGTCCTATGTAAATCGTTTTGATCTTCTCCGCGGTATTAAAGACGGCGGTACTTTCATGCTGAACTGCACATGGACCGACGAAGAACTGGAAAAAGAATTACCGGCTAAGATTAAACGCGATATTGCGAAACATCATGTTAAATTCTATACGCTGAATGGCGATGCTATCGGCCAGAAATTAGGCCTCGGCACGCGCATCAACATGGTTATGCAGGCTGCGTTCTTTGCCTTGGCAAAAGTTATTCCTCTTGAAGATGCAGTAAAATATCTGAAAGATTCTATCGTTAAGAGCTACGGCAAGAAAGGTCAGAATATCGTTGATATGAACTGGGCTGCCGTTGATGCCGGCATCAGTGAGTTCCATGAAGTAACATATCCCGCTTCTTGGGCCGATGCTGTTGATGAACCGGTAGAAAGCCGTCCGGCTCCGAAATACTTCACGGAAGTTGCCGCTCCGATGCTCGGTCAAGTAGGCGATGATCTTCCTGTATCTGCTTTCATCGGCCGTGAAGACGGCACAATGCCTGCCGGTACGTCGAAGTTTGAAAAAGCCGGCCCGGCTCTGCATGTTCCGTCTTGGGAGGCAGAAAAATGCATCGGCTGCATGCAGTGCGCCTTTGTTTGCCCGCATGCTACGATTCGTCCTGTTTTAACGACGAAAGAAGAAACAGCTGCAGCTCCTGCTGGCTATAAAGTAGCTGCGAAAGCTAAATCCGGCAAAGAATATGATGTTGCTATCATCGTTGACCAGCTTGACTGCCTCGAATGCGGCAGCTGCATAAATGTCTGCCCGGTTAAAGCGCTCGTCATGGTTCCGAATACAGATGAAGAACGTGCTAAGATGGCGTATTGGTATTATGGAACGGAAGAAGTGGCTCCGAAAGCTAACCCGCAGAATAAATACAGCGTTATTGGTTCTCAGTTTGAAACTCCGCTTCTTGAGTTCTCCGGCGCATGCGCAGGCTGCGGCGAAACACCGTATGTTAAACTGGTTACGCAGCTGTTCGGCGACCGCATGATGATTGCCAACGCTACTGGCTGCTCATCCATTTGGGGCGCATCGGCTCCGGTTGCTCCGTATACAATGAATGCTGCCGGCCATGGTCCTGCTTGGGCTAACAGCTTGTTTGAAGACGCCGCTGAATTTGGTCTCGGCATGTTCATGGGCGTTGATAAAATCCGTATGGATTTGGCAGCGAAAATTGATGAAGCGAAAGCTGTTGCTTCAGAAGAACTTCAAGCTGCTTTGAGCGACTGGGCTGCCAATATACATGAAGGCGAAGGTTCCCGTGAACGGGCTGACAAACTGACGGCTCTTCTCGAAGCTGAAGCTGCCGGCAAACCGGTTCTTGAAGAATTCCTTGACAAAAAACAATATTTTGTAAAACGGTCTCAGTGGATTATCGGCGGCGACGGCTGGTCCTACGACATTGGTTACGGCGGTGTCGATCATGTTCTTGCTTCCGATCACGATGTAAACGTTCTTGTACTTGATACGGAAGTTTACTCCAATACGGGCGGTCAGTCTTCCAAAGCTACGCCGACGGCTGCTATTGCTCAGTTCGCCGCTGCAGGCAAACGTACGAAGAAGAAAGACCTTGGCATGATGGCTATTTCTTACGGATATGTATATGTAGCTCAGGTTGCTATGGGCGCTGATAAGAATCAGCTCATCAAAGCGCTGAAAGAAGCAGAAGCATACCATGGCCCGTCTCTCGTTATTTGCTACGCCCCCTGCATTAACCACGGTATCCGCAAAGGCATGAGCAAGAGCCAGATGGAAGAAAAATTGGCTGTTGAATGCGGTTATTGGGATCTGTTCCGCTACAACCCGACACTGAAAGAAGAAGGCAAGAATCCGTTCAGTCTCGATTCCAAAGAACCGGATTACAGCAAATTCCAAGAATTCTTGCAAGGTGAAGTTCGGTACGCTTCTCTCCAAAAAGCATTCCCCGAAGAAGCTGCCAGTCTGTATGCTAAAACAGAAGCTGATGCTAAAAATCGCCGCGAAACCTATGTACGTTTCCAAAAAGGTTTTGAAGCGTAATCAAACGTTTCCGCATTGGCTGATAAACCAAAACAAAAAAACTGCTGCACTTATAGTGCGGCAGTTTTTTTGTTTCCAAATATTTAGAACAATTTGCCGGATAGAAAATATATGGTGGACTTAGTTTGAGGATTATGTTTTATTTAAATAATATTTTTTCAAAAACATCTTTATTTTGAGAATATTACGTGGTAGAATAGAAGAGATTATTGATAGTGATTATTTATGATAATGTGGCATGGCTCATGAAAAAACGATGGAAATTTTTATCGGACAATAAAACAGAAGCTGATATATTGGCAAAACAATTGAATATTTCCTCCATACTGGCGCAGCTTCTGGTACATAGAGGAATAGCCTCGGCAGAATGTGGACGCCATTTTCTCTACGACACGCTGGCGCAGAGTTATGATCCGTTTATTATGAAAGATATGGAGAAAAGCGCGGCGCGCATTTGCTGGGCGATTGATAATGATGAAAAAATTGTTATTTATGGTGATTATGATGTTGACGGAATTACGTCGACGGCTCTTCTTTATACCGTTCTATCTGATTTAGGAGCTGCACCGTCTTTTTATATTCCTGAACGGCAGCGAGAAGGGTACGGCCTTAACCGCGAAGCACTGCGCCGGCTTGCAGACGAAAGCACCGATTTGCTGATAACCGTGGACTGCGGCATATCGTCCAGTGATTTGGTTGCGGAATTTTCAGGCGTTATGGATATCATTATTACAGATCATCATGAGCCGCCGGAAAAAATACCGCAGGCATATGCTGTACTGAACCCAAAGCAAGTTGGGTGTAAATATCCGTTTAAAGAACTGGCCGGTGTCGGCGTCGTATATAAATTATGTCAAGCGTTATGGCTGCGGCGTCGGAAAAGTGCGTTATTGCAGTACAGCGAAATCGCAGCATTGGGAACGATTGCCGATATGGTCCCATTAACGGGAGAGAACCGGCTGTTTGTGCGAGACGGCTTAAAACGGATGAAAGAAGGGCATAATATAGGAATACAAGCGTTATTGACTGTATCTTCGTTAACGGCCAATTCTCTCACGGCCGGGCGGATTGCATTTACGGCGGCACCGCGGCTGAATGCGGCCGGAAGGATTAGTTATGCCGTCAAGGGCGTGCAGCTTTTGCTGGAAAAAGATGCAGATAAAGCCAAGCTGATTGCCGAAGAGCTTGACGCATTGAACAGGGAACGGCAAACTATTGAACATGATATTGCAGGAGAAGCGATCCAACAGATTGAACGGGAAGGACGGGAAAAAGACGGCGTCCTTTTTGCTTACGGAGAAAACTGGCACACGGGCGTTATCGGCATTGCCGCATCCCGTATTGTTGAAAAATATTACCGCCCTGCGTTAACTATCAGTGTGCATGACGGTATTGGCAAAGGATCCTGCCGAAGTATCAGCGGATTTAATATGTATGAGGCGCTGCAATTTGCCGATGATTTGCTGATTCAATATGGAGGGCATCCGATGGCCGCCGGGTTTTCCATTGCCGCAGAAAATATCGAGGCGTTTCGCAGCAGGTTAAATGAGTATGCCGCGTCTTGTATGACCGAGGACGATTATGTGCCGCTGCTGCCGATTGACGGAGAAATCAAATCGGAAGACATTACGCTGCCGCTCATTTCAGAATTAACTCTTCTTGAACCGTACGGAATGGGAAACAGCAGGCCCGTTTTTTTGCTGCGCAGCTGTGTGGTCGATGAGCTGCGGCCTATCGGAAAAGAAAAACAGCATTTGCGGATTACTGTCCGCTGCGGCGGCAAGACCCGGTTAATGGGCGTTGGCTGGTCTATGGCAGATGTGAGTGATATCCTGTTAGAAGGCGATAAAGTGGACATGGCTTTTCAGTTGGAACAAAATGAATTTAACGGTACCGTGTCGCCGCAGCTTATTCTTCAGGATTTTCGGACGACGGACAAGGAGGTTTATCTGGATAGAGCTGTTATGATTGACATATATCTGGCGCTGAAAAAATGCATTCCAGAATGGGGAATACCTGTCTGGCAGGCACGGAAACGACTGCTTGCCGCCGAAGGAGCTCGTCATGATCCTCATGTTATATATGCAGCTATAATAGTATTGAAAGAAATCGGCATATTGAAAATACGCAATACAGCAGATGGGCCATATTATTATTTCCCTGTTTTGGCCGGGAAAATGCAGCTTGATACATCACCGACGTATCAAAAATATTGTAAAAGTTGAGGGGGCTTTTAAATGGAATTTAAAGATGCAGAGGCGGCATTTCAATATTTGGTAAAGACTGTTCATGAATATCAGCCGGAGGCGCCTTGCGAAGATATTCGGAAAGCCTATGATCTGGCATCGAAAGCACATAAAGATCAGCACCGTGTCAGCGGCGAACCCTATATTATTCATCCGTTGGCCGTAGCGCAGATTTTGGCGGATATGAAGATTGACACAAAGACGATTACAGCTTCCCTGCTTCATGATATAGTTGAAGATACGGACTGCACGCTGGAAGATTTGAAAAATTTATTTGATAAAGAAATTGCTTTTCTTGTCGACGGCGTAACAAAACTGAGCCGTCTGAATTACCGGACGAAAGAAGATCAGCAGCTTAACAGCATGCGGAAGATGTTTCTTGCAATGGCGAAAGATGTCCGCGTCGTCGTTATCAAGCTGGCCGACCGGCTGCATAACATGAGGACATTAAAGTATATGCGGAGCGATAAGCAAAAGCGCATTGCGCAGGAAACGCTGGAAATTTTTGCCCCGCTGGCGCATCGTCTGGGGATTTTCAATATTAAATGGGAGCTGGAAGATTTATCGTTCCGGTATTTGGAACCGGATAAATATTATGATCTCGTGGATCAGATGAAACAGAAGCGTCACGTCCGCGAAGAAATTGTTAATGAAGCGATTGAAGTGCTGCGCAAATCGCTGGAAGATGCCAATATTACATGTGAAATCAACGGCCGGCCGAAACATTTTTACAGCATTTATAAAAAAATGAAAAAAGACAACCGTGATTTAAGCCAGGTCTACGATTTATTTGCTATTCGCGTCATCGTCGATTCGGTAAAAGATTGTTACGGCGTGCTCGGCATTGTCCATAGCCTGTGGAAACCGCTGCCGTACCGGTTCAAAGATTACATTGCCATGCCTAAGCCCAATAATTACCAGTCATTGCATACGACGGTTATCGGCACGCGGGGGCAGCCCGTGGAAATACAGATTAGAACATGGGAAATGCACCATATTGCCGAATACGGCGTAGCGGCTCATTGGCGGTATAAAGAAGGCAATGCGAATGCCGGGAAAAATGAGTTCGATGAAAAAATGGGATGGCTTCGCAATCTGCTGGAATGGCAGGATACGAGCAATCCCCAGGAATTTGTCAATGCGCTTAAACTTGACGCATTTTCCGATGAAGTATTCGTCTTTACGCCGCGGGGAGACGTCATCGATTTGCCGCAGGGCTCGATACCGATTGATTTTGCTTACCGTATTCATACGGATGTCGGTCACCGCTGCGTCGGCGCTAAGATAAACGGTAAAATTGTCCCGCTCGATTATGCGCTGAAAAACGGCGATATTGTCGAGATCATTACGTCAAAAGTCGGAAAACCCAGTCTGGACTGGCTGAAAATTGTCGGCAGTTCCGAAAGCCGTTCTAAAATCCGCAACTGGTTTAAAAAGGAAAAACGAGAAGATAATATTATTAAAGGCGCTGAAGCGCTGGAACGGGAGTGCAAGCGGCTGGGACACGACTGGAAAGCGCTTAATGCGGCAGGAAGGCTGGCTCGTGTAGCCAAACAGATGAATGCCGGGACGGAAGACGATTTAGTCGCCGCTGTAGGATACGGCGGATTTGCCGTTAACACGGTTCTCATTAAACTTTTGGAACTGCAAAAGAAAGAAATGCAGAAGCAGGAAGAAAAGAACAGCCTGGCCGTGATTGAAAAACTTAAGCCTAAGAAGCCCGTTAAATCAAGCGGAAACGGGGTGCTGGTCAAAGGTGAGCCGGGGCTTCTTGTGCGGCTGGCCAAATGCTGCAGTCCCGTGCCGGGCGATCCTATTATCGGGTTTATTACCAGAGGGAGGGGCGTATCGGTCCATCGTGCTGATTGTCCTAATATCAGCAACAGTCAGGATAATATTGACCGGCTTATTGATGTCGAATGGGAATATGGAAACAATGATAACTTTGAAGTGAGCATGGAAATTGTTGCGTATGACCGGACTGGCATTATGGCGGAAATTATGGCGGCACTGGCGGAAATGAAAATTTCAGTCCTTTCTGTTAATGCCAAAGTCAGCGATACGAAGAGCGTGACGATTCATATGAGCATCAGCATAAAAGACTTGGCTCAGTTTGAATTTGTGACGACGAAAATACGGCGTTTAAAGGACGTATATACCGTTCAGCGCCATACAGGAGGACAGTAATGAGAGCGGTGGTGCAGAGAACTCTTTCATCGCGCGTCATATCAGACGGCGCCGAAGTCGGACGTATCGGCAGAGGGCTGACGGTTCTGCTCGGCGTCGCTGCAGATGATGAGGAAAAAGATGCCGATTACCTGGCGGAAAAGATTGTTCATTTGCGGATTTTTGAAGATGATAACGGCAAGATGAACCGGTCTCTTGCTGATACAGGCGGAGAAATGCTGGTCGTTTCCCAATTTACGCTGTGCGGCGATGCCCGTCACGGCCGTCGTCCCAGTTTTACGCAGGCTGCTTCGCCGGGACAGGCGGAACAGCTGTACCGGCATTTTGTCGAAGCTGTTGAAGCGCTGGGCATACATACGGAAACGGGACGCTTCCGGACGGAAATGGTCGTATCGCTGGAAAATCACGGACCGGTGACGATTCTCGTTGACAGTAAAAAATTATTTTAGGAGGGATATTCGGTTATGAGCATGAAATACATGACGATGATGCTGGGGCCGATTATGACCAATTGCTACATTGTCTATGACAGCAACACGAGAGATGCGATGGTTATTGATCCGGCATGGGATTACAAGAAAATAGATCAGGCGCTGAATGACCATCAGCTGATACTGCGGCTTATTTTCCTGACGCACGGCCATGCAGACCATATCGGGGCGCTCCAAGAGCTGCGCAATTATAAAAACGTCCCCGTGTATATCGGCGCCGGCGATAAAGACTTGATAAGCAATTCCCGCAATAATTTGTCTTTGTTCATGGGAGCGCCTATTGAATGTACGTCGCCGGATCATGTTATGCAGGACGGAGAAGAAATACGGCTCGGCAGTCTTGTATTTACTGTACTGGAGACGCCGGGACATACGCCGGGAGGCATCAGTTTGTACGGTGAAGGCGTCGTTTTTTCCGGAGACACACTGTTCCGGTATTCTGTTGGACGTACCGATTTATACGGAGGATCATCACGTATCCTGATACAGAGCATCAACGACAAGTTGATGACGCTGCCGAAAGAAACAGTCGTTCTTCCCGGTCATGGGCCGGCTACGACTGTTGGAGAGGAGCTTCGCGGAAATCCTTATCTATACGGAGGATGGTAAGCCATGTCCATGTATAAGGAATCCCAATTCTGGATTCGCGTGACGTTGACGCTGCTGGCCGGCGCGTTGTTTTTCCTGGTGCATTCCGTTTACTGGCCTGTCGTTATTTCCCTGATTCTTACCTTTATCCTTATGCCGCTGCGCAATTTCTTTGTCAGGTTGTTCCAGAGGATAACGACCCGCCATATACCTGTGGATATCGCGATTTTGCTTGCGTTTTTCACTTTTTTCATTGCACTGAACGGGGTGACAAACGTTATTTTGAGGCCGCTGCTGTATCAGGTAAATTTACTGGCGGCGAACTTCAATACACTTGTTGCACAGACGGCGGCGCTGGTTACGTATTGGGAAAACGAACAAACTCAGTTTTATATTCCGGAGCAATTAAAGATCATTATTAATGATACGTTTGTCAGAATTGGAAATTACGGCATCAACGGGATAACTAATTTAATTTGGTCAGTCTTTGCTATTGCCGGAACTGTTGTAGAATTTTTTGTCGTTCCCTTTATTACTTTTTATTTCATGAAGGACGGAAGCCGTATGGCTCAATCGTTCATCCGGATTTATCCGGAACATTACCGGCCGCAGCTGGCGGCAGTATTTGAAGAAATTCATCACGTACTGAGCCGGTATATTCGCGGGCAGTTGTTAATGAGCTGTATTATCGGAAGTCTTACTTTCCTGGGCATGTGGATGATGGACGTTCCCTATCCGATGGTTATCGGCCTTATTGCAGCAGTTACGGAGTGGATTCCTATTATCGGACCTATCGTCGGCGCTATTCCGGCTATCTTGCTGGGAGCTACCGTCGATTTGGCTCTTGCCGTTAAAGTACTGTTTTTTTATATTATTGTCCAGCAGATAGACAGCCATCTTATTATGCCGCAGGTCATGGGCGCTGTCATAAGTCTCCATCCTGTAGTGATTGTCATCGCGCTGCTTATCGGCGGAACCTTGTTCGGCGTCGCCGGCATGATTTTGACGGTTCCCGTAACGGCAGTGCTGCACATTTTATGCAAACATTTGTGGTTCTATAATACGTACAAAGAAAAGGCGATGAATACTTATGGAAAATAACACCAACAGAGAAGAAATCATGCAAGTGATGCTCAAACGCATGAAAGACAAAATCAAAGATAAGAAATGCAAAATGACGTCGCAGAGGCAAGTTATTCTGCGGGCTTTTGTAGAAAGCAATATCCGGCATATGAATGCGGAAGACGTATTTGAAATTGTAAAGAAAATGGCGCCTGATATCGGACTGGCTACGGTATATCGGACGCTTGATTTATTCACGGAAATGGATTTGCTGAAAAAACTCGATTTTGATGATGGATGCAGCCGTTATGAATTGAATGATCGCGATAACGAAGGGCATTTTCATCATCATCTTATTTGCATGGAATGCGGTAGAGTGTGGGAATGCCAAGATGACTTGCTGGAAACACTGGAATCGATTTTGCAGAAACGACTCCAGTTCCATACGGTAGATCATCAGCTGAAAGTATACGGGTATTGCGATGAATGCGAAAAGAAACGGAAGGCTGAACAAGGAGCCTATGAGATGTAATCATTGCGATGTCCAGACATATCACTACTGCGGTCCCGAATCATATCATTCCCACATCGGACAAGTTTTGGCGGCGTTGGGATATGTCGGCGGTCATGAAGCCAGAGATATAGGCGTTACGGTCGTCCTGAACGAACAGGACGGCCGTATCCGTTTATCGTGCCGCAAGGGGGAGCATGATGCGGAAGCATGGATTCTGCATAGCAGCAGGGAAAAAGAAGAGATAAAAAATTATCTGATACATTGGCATGAACAGTGGAGCGGTGCCGCGAAAAGTCCTTGGGGGACGCTCATTGGCGTAAGACCTGTAAAGTTAGTCCACCGATTGCTGGACAGAAACATGACGGAAAGCGAAGCATCGGCATACCTGTGCAGGACGTATGAAGTAGAGGCAGAGACGGCGCGGCAGCTCGTGCGCATGGCTGCCGTGCAACGGCCGTACATTACGGGATCCGCCAAAGATATATCGGTGTACATCGGCATACCGTATTGTTCCAGCCACTGTCTGTATTGCTCGTTCCCGTCACGCCTTATCGGCAGTGAGAGTGAAAATTTTCTTAGGACTTTTACCGATGCCGTTGCGTCTGATATTGCCGACATCGGCGAACTGTGCGGCCGGTATGGTCTGCGTGTCCGGTCCGTCTATGTCGGCGGCGGTACGCCGACGTGTCTGCCCCTTCAGCTGATTCGCTGTTTGATGGAAACGGTCAGGTCGGCTCTGGGAACGGCGGAAGAGTGGACCGTCGAAGCGGGCCGCCCGGACACGGCGTCGGCCGATATGCTGGCGATGCTTCGTCAGTGCGGCGTCAACCGCATCAGCGTGAATCCGCAGACGATGCAGCAGCGAATTCTCGATGCCATAGGCCGCCGCCATACTGTTGAAGAAATATACGGTATGTACAATTTATGCAGACAGCTTGCCTTTCCCGTCGTCAATATGGATTTTATTGCCGGTCTTCCCGGTCAAAATAAGGAAGATATACGGGAAAATATGGAAATTGTTTGCCAACTGCACCCGGAAAATGTTACAATTCATACGTTAGCATTAAAAAAGAGGTCCCCTTTATTTCGCCACCCTTTGCGGGAATTGGTTCCGCAAGCTGAAGAAGTAAAAGAAATGGTGGACATTTGCCGTTCCGTGCTGGCGGGCGGCGGATATGAGCCGTACTATATGTACCGGCAGAAATTTATGGCCGCCAGCTTCGCCAATGTCGGTTATGCGCTGCAAGGAACCATCAGCCGCTATAATATAGAAATGATGGAAGAACGGCAGAATGTTATGGCAGCCGGGCCGGGAGGAGCAACTCGCTTTGCTTGCTCCGACGGGCATAGCTTGGAAAAGATGTACATGCCGAAAGATCCGGTGCGGTACGTCGCCGTGCTGAAGGAAAAAATAAAGCGGCGCCGCCGTTTATGTGCTATCATATATGGAGGAGAGGATTTGTAATGGCAATTACTGCACCGAGAGGTACGCAGGATTTCTTACCGGAACAAACAGCTGACTGGCAGGTATTGGAACAAGAGATCCGCCGTATTTGCTCGCTTTATGGTTTCGGCGAAATCCGGACCCCGTTGTTTGAAAGTACGGAGTTGTTTTTACGCGGCATCGGCGACACGACGGATGTTGTGACAAAAGAGATGTATACATTTACGGACCGCGGCGGCCGAAGCATGACGCTGCGGCCTGAAAACACGGCGTCTGTTGTTCGTGCATTTTTAGAGCATAAATTATACGGCGATCCCAAAGTCCATAAGTTCTATTATATGGGCCCCATGTTCCGCCATGACCGTCCGCAGGCCGGGCGATACCGCCAGTTCAGCCAGTTCGGCGTCGAAGCAATCGGTTCGAAAGACCCTGCCGTTGATGCGGAAATTATTGCATTGGCTTTTCAGCTGTTTCGGGAATTGGGCTTGACCGATTTGATTCTGCATCTTAATTCTGTAGGATGTCCTAAATGCCGTCCTGTATACCGGCAGAAGCTGCTGGATTTTTTTGCGGACAAGCAAGATCAGCTCTGCGAGGACTGCAAGGTGCGTTTGGAAAAAAATCCTCTGCGCGTATTGGACTGCAAAGAAGAAAAATGCCGGCATGCCTCTGCAGGAGTGCCGGAGCTGGCGGATAATTTGTGCGATGACTGCAGGGAACATTTTTCCAAAGTCCAGGAATATCTGACGGCAATCGGGATTCCGTATCAGTTAGATACACGTCTTGTCCGCGGCCTCGATTATTATACGAATACGGCTTTTGAAATCATGTATGCGCCCCTCGGAGCTCAGAGCACTGTCTGCGGCGGCGGCCGATATGACGGTCTTATCGAAGAAGTAGGCGGCCCGTCCACGCCGGGCATCGGCTTTGCCATCGGCATGGAACGACTGCTGATTACGCTGAAGGAACAGGGGCTCATGCCGCCTGTTCATCGGGACAAACCGGTATTTATCGTGGCGCTCGGCGAAGCGGCGAAAGCGGAAGCCTTTGCGCTGCAGCAGCAGCTTCGGGCAAAAGGCATCTATGCTGAAATCGATTTGATGGGACGAAGCATGAAAGGACAGATGAAAGCGGCCAATCGGCTGGAAGCCGCCTATACGGTTATCATCGGCGAAGAAGAACTGGCCGGCGGGCAGGCTCAGGTCCGCAATATGGAAACGAAAGAACAAGTCAGTGTTCCGCTTGACGGAATTATTGCATATATGGAAATACATAAGAAGGGATGATTCATTCATGGATACAATGGAAGGTTTGCATCGTTCGCAGTACTGTGCGGAAGTCGGTGAAGCGGATAATGGTAAAGAAGTCGTTTTGTGCGGCTGGGTGGAACGCCGCCGCGACCACGGCGGATTGATTTTTATTGATCTTCGCGACCGTACAGGCGTCATACAGGTCGTGACATCTCCGGATTACGAAGAAACATCTTTTAAAAAGGCAGAACAAGTCCGCACGGAATACGTATTGGTTGTCCGCGGCATCGTCCGCATGCGCGATAAAGACACGGTAAATCCGAAGATGAAGACCGGTACGATTGAAATCCGCTGCGAAGAACTCCGCATTCTCAATTCATCGAAAACGCCGCCGTTTTATATTGAAGATAATTTGGACGTAGACGAAAAGATCCGGCTGAAATACCGATATCTGGACTTGCGCCGCCCGGAAATGCAGAATAACCTCGTCATGCGTCACAAAGTAAAACATGCGATGCGCACGTTCCTGAACGAACATGGATTTATCGATATTGAAACGCCGGAACTATGCAAAAGCACTCCCGAAGGAGCCCGGGATTATCTTGTACCTAGCCGCGTCAACGAAGGAAAGTTTTATGCACTGCCTCAGTCGCCGCAGATCTTCAAGCAGCTTCTCATGATTTCCGGGTTTGACAGATACTATCAAATTGCCCGCTGCTTCCGAGACGAAGATTTGCGTGCCGATCGTCAGCCTGAATTTACGCAACTCGATATGGAAATGTCCTTCATGGATCAGGAAGAAATATTAACGCTGACGGAAGAAATGATCCAGTATATTTTCAAGGAAACGCTGGGCCATGACGTTGAACTGCCGATTCACCGCATGACTTGGGATTATGCGATGGAATACTATGGTTCGGATAAACCGGATCTGCGCTTTGACATGAAATTTACGGATATTACAGATTTGGTACGCGATACGGAATTTAAAGTGTTCCGTTCTGTCGTCGACAACGGCGGTCAGGTCAAAGCCATCAATGTCAAGGGCGACGCCGCTATCGCGCGCCGCGAATTGGATAATCTGGTTGAATACGTATCGCGCTATGGGGCAAAAGGGCTGGCATGGATTTGCTTTATGGAAGACGGTTCCCTCAAGTCGCAGGTGAAAAAATTCCTCGGTGAAGAAACGCTGAAAGCTATCGGTGAAAGATGCGGAAGCGAAAAAGGCGACCTTGTATTGATGATTGCCGACAAACCGGCAGTTGTCGCCGCATCTCTCGGCGAATTGCGCAAGGAAATGGCCCGCCGCATGAATATGATAGACGAAAACAAATTTGCTTTTACCTGGGTTGTTGATTTTCCGATGTTCGAATACAGCGACGAAGACAAACGGTATGTCGCCATGCATCATCCCTTTACGGCTATTCGCGGCGAAGATCTGGATAAACTGGAGACAGATCCGGCTCATGTTTACGCAAAAGCGTATGACCTCGTGCTCAACGGCGTCGAATTGGGCGGCGGCTCGCTTCGTATTTATCAGCCGGAACTGCAGCAGCGCGTCTTTAAAGCCATTGGCCTTACGCAGGAAGAAGCTGAACAGAAATTCGGGTTCCTGCTTCGGGCCTTTGAATACGGCGCACCTCCTCACGGCGGTTTGGCGTTCGGCCTTGACCGCATGATTATGCTCATGCTCAAACGGAAATCTATCCGCGATGTCATTGCTTTCCCGAAAACGCAGAATGCCATCGATCCCATGAGCGAAGCGCCGTCGGATGTAACGAAAAAACAACTTCACGAGCTCCATATTCAAATCGAAGAAGATCTCGTAAAAAAATAAATCTGGCCATGAAAAGGTATCGGCGCTGCCGGTACCTTTTTGCCGCATAAGGAGTGATAAGCGTGAAAGTGCGATATGTAAAAGCTGATCCAAGCGGTAATACGACGATTTTGGTATTAGATCCCGTCGAGCCGCGGCTGCGAAGCGTGCTGGCAGTCAAATTGCTGCAGCCCGACTGTGTCGGCGCGGAGCAAGTGGCCTATCTTGCAGAGGAAGCAGAGCGTACAATCCGCGTCGATATGATGGGCGGCGAATTCTGCGGCAATGCGTCCCGTTCAGCCGCAGCATACGCTCTCATGGCAAAAGGCGGAAAAGAAGGGGAATACGGCATATCTTGCTCCGGCTGCTGCACGATGCTGCCGGCACAGGTCAAAAAAAGGCCCGACGGAACATACGATGCGTATATCGAGATGCCCTTGCCGGAGTCGGTCTGCGCTGTGATTATTGACGTCGGCGGTATGCCGCGCCGTTTTTTCCGCGTCGAATTGCCGGGAATTGTTCATTTCGTCCATTTTGCGTCAGAAAACGATATGAATCATAAAGAAACATTTTGGCAGGCCGTCCGGAATTATGCGTCCGATGAGCCTCTCCGCGCCATTGGCCTTGTTCTCTTTAATCCTGTGAATTTGCAGATGATCCCGGCCGTTTTTGTTGCGGCGACGGATACGCTTTATTGGGAACAAAGCTGCGGTTCCGGATCAGCTGCCGTTGCGGCGGCCTTAGCCTGCGTTGGCAAGAAAAATGTATCCTGCACGATACGTCAGCCGGGAGGTACAATTGCAATTGCCGCTGATGTAGCCGGAGAAGATAAAGAACTGCAGCGCATTTATATTGGCGGTCCCGTAACGTTTGAAGAAGTGAAGGAAATTGAAGTCGACCTCTGATCTGTCAGCGTATGCCGAAATTAATCAGAAATGACAGAGGCCCTCTTTATCGGCATTGCCCCGGTAAAGAGGGTATTCTGCGCAGTTTGTATGAAGAACTGGCGTGATGAAGGCACTTTTATTATTGAGTAGGTCTGGATATAAGGGCAGTAAGGCTGTTTGATGAAGTTGAACGTCGTTTTATTGACACAGAGGCGAAATTTCTTGTATAATACTACTATAATCATGTAACTGACGGAAGTGGAGTAACCACGGGGAGCATGATTCGTGATAAGCCGACCGTCTGGGCGAAAAAGCCAGGACTGCCGGTGTTTTTTTATGCTGCAGACAGGAGTGACGCAACTATGGCACAAATACTGAGCGATATTGAAATTGCCCAGCAGACAAATCTAGAACCGATTGTAAACATTGCGGAAAAAGTCGGATTAACGGCCGACGATTTGGAATTATACGGCAAATATAAGGCGAAAATTTCCTTTGATGCCATCAAGCGTCTTTCGAATAATAAAGATGGAAAACTCGTTCTGGTAACGGCAATTACGCCGACGCCGGCCGGTGAAGGAAAAACCTTGACGACGATCGGCCTGGCGCAGGCGCTCAACTACATGGGCCATAAGACTGTTGTTGCCCTCCGCGAGCCCTCTCTCGGCCCCGTATTCGGCATTAAAGGCGGCGCTGCCGGCGGCGGCTATTCCCAAGTATTGCCGATGGAAGACATTAACCTTCATTTTACCGGCGACATGCATGCCATTACGACAGCAAACAACTTGCTGGCTGCGGCCATCGACAATCATGTTCATCAGGGAAACACCCTGCGCATCGATGTGCGCCGCATTGTGTGGAAGCGGGTAATGGATATGAACGATCGGGCTCTGCGGAATATAGTCGTAGGCCTCGGCGGAAAAGTTTACGGTTTTCCGCGGGAAGATCATTTCATGATTACTGTTGCTTCGGAAATCATGGCGGCTCTGTGCCTGGCAAAGGATCTCATGGACTTGAAAAAGCGGATGGGCGATATTACCGTAGCTTATGACTTAGACGGCAACTTGGTGACGGCACGGCAGCTGGGCGTCGAAGGGGCCATGGCTATTCTCATGAAAGACGCCATAAAGCCGAATCTTGTCCAGACGATTGAGCATACGCCGGCTCTTGTTCACGGCGGACCTTTCGCTAACATTGCCCACGGCTGCAACTCCATCGTTGCTACGAAACTGGCTATGAAGATGGGTGACATTACGGTTACGGAAGCCGGATTCGGCGCAGATCTCGGCGCGGAAAAATTTATGGATATTAAGTGCCGTTTTGCCGGCATTAAACCTAATGCCGTCGTCATCGTCGCAACAATCCGCGCTTTGAAAATGCACGGCGGCGTAGATAAGAAAGATCTTCAGACAGAAAATATTTGCG
The DNA here is from genome assembly GCA_964507845.1 of uncultured Megasphaera sp. GTDB lineage: Bacteria > Bacillota > Negativicutes > Veillonellales > Megasphaeraceae > Megasphaera. The sequence goes on along the minus strand of CAZDQW010000018.1, from coordinate 4,368 downwards.
CATTGAAAAACGGGTTTGCCAATCTGGCGAAGCATGTTGAAAATATGCGTGCATTCGATGTGCCCGTCGTAGTCGGCATCAATAAATTCTCGTCCGATACGGATGAAGAAATCGCCGTGCTCCGCCAGCTGTGCGCCGATTACGGCGTAGACGCAGCGCTGAACAACTGCTGGGCCGAAGGCGGTAAGGGCGGCGTTGAATTGGGAGAGAAGGTGCTGAAGCTCATCGACTTGCCGCAGACACCGTACAAACCGCTGTATGATGTAAACGATACGATTCCCAACAAGATGGAAACCCTGGTGAAAAAGATTTACGGCGGTTCCGGCGTCATCTTCGAAGGCAGGGCGCAGACCCAAGTGAAGGAATTGGAAAAATTCGGCCTCGATAAGATGCCTCTTTGCGTGGCAAAGACGCAGTATTCCTTATCCGACAATCCGTCGCTGTTAGGCGCGCCGAAGGATTTTACCGTAACCGTGAAAGATGTCCGCGTCTGCACCGGCGCCGGATTCATCGTCTGCCAGACCGGCGATATCATGACTATGCCGGGCCTTCCGAAAGTACCGGCAGCAAACCGCATGGATATTGATGAAAACGGCGTCATTACAGGATTGTTTTAACATGGATTTCAGTCTTTTCAAGTCTATGCCGCTGGACGAATTATTAGAAAAAACAGCATCCAAAGAGCCGGTTCCCGGCGGCGGCGGCATTGCTGCCATGACGGCGGCATCTGCGGCGGCTCTCGTGGAAATGGTAGCCAATCTGACTATCGGCAAAAAAGGATATGAAGACGTTGCTGAACGTATGGAGAATATTGCTGCTCAGGCCAGGGAGCTGAGAAAGCGGTATATGGACGGTATTGCCGAAGATGCCGTAGCGTTTGACGGCGTTATCCGCGCCGTCCGTCTTCCGAAAGATGTTCCGGGGCGGACGGAGCTGGTGCAGCAGGCTTTCAAAAAAGCGGCTGAAATTCCTTTTTCGCTCGGCAATGATATTTTCGTCCTGCTGAAACTTGCCGAAGAAACGGTGCGTTACGGCAATGCCTGGGTTATTACGGACAGCGCTATTGCGGCGATGAACGCCCGTTCAGCCATGCGGTCGGCTTTTTACAGTGTACGCGTTAATTTAAAATCTATTACCGATGAAAAGTTCGTCAATGACATGACGGCAGCAATTCAGCGCATTGAAGCTCAGGCAGTCCTTGTTGAAGAAGCCGTTGAGCGGGAGTATGCCGGCCGATAATTTTTGACAAGGTATATGATTGCATATACTTTTGGTGTTGTTGTGAAAAAACGATTTGCAGTGAAAGACACAGACATAGCTTTTTTGATGAGTACGAATGCAAGTAAAGCTGTGCGTCAAAAACCGCAGTTCCCGGCAAGGGACTGCGGTTTTTTGCTGTGTCTGCTTACTTGCTGCTTTCGGAGAAAAACCATGTTTTGTAATGTATGCACGCCGACATGAGGCGGTGAAGCGGCGGAGACAGATATTTATCTTTGTGATGAACGATTTTGAAGATACGTTTAAGCGATACATTTTCAATTTCGACGGGAGCCGTCAGACCGCGGCGGATATCGTCTTCAACGAGGCGGCGCGACAGAACCGTCGCGCCTATCCCGGCGGCGACAGCCTTTTTCAGAGATTCCGTATTATTGTATGAACCGGCAATACAGACAGGTATGTTATATGATTCCATGGCGTGAAGAAAAAGATTCCGCGTGCCGCTTCCTTCTTCGCGGAGAAAAAAGGGAATGCCGGTCAGTTCGGTTACGGATGCCCGGCCTTTTGCAGCAAGACGATGTGCCGGATGGACAATGAGGACAAGCTCATCGACCATGAAAGGAGAGGAGAGAAGATAGGGCGATGTGATGCTGCCTTCGACAAGAGCCACATCCAAGGCACTGTTGAGGAGCATATGCTCCAGCTCGCTGGTATTGTGAATTTCCGAAAAAAGTTCCTGCGCCGCGTCAATCTTGTTCATATGCTGCAGCAGTTCGACGAGAAATACTTCGCCGATGGTGACGCTGGCGCCGATTCGGATGGGCGGGAGGCTGTATGACGCCATAGCCTGTCCGGCCTGATGCATGAGGGAAACGATGCGGCAGGCGTAAGACAAGAGAGTCGTTCCTGCCGGCGTAATATACAAGCGGCGATTCAGCCGTTCGAACAGCGCGGTTCCGTAAACAGACTCGATTTCGTGGATAGCTTGGCTTACGGAAGGCTGCGTCATGTGCAGAACTGCGGCGGCGCCGGTCATGCTCTTTTCTTCGCAGACTTTGATGAAAATTGTCAAATGACGGAGTGATACGTATTTATCCATAAGCGATCACCTATGAAAAATATAAAATAATGTAATTTTACATATATTTTACCCTATGATACACTTTTCATGAACAATTTTCAACTATATGTATTGGGGCAGGGATGCGCCGTATTACTTTGCCGTCCCTGCCGAATAAGGGAGTGGATGTATTTGAATATATGGAAGGGATTTTTGTTCACATTGGTTTTTGCCGTGCCGGCTTATTTCCTGGGACAATATTTTCCCATCGTCGGCGGTCCCGTTTTCGGAATCCTGCTGGGAATGATTTTTGCGTCCATCCGCCGGCCTGCCGTGTTGGAAGACGGCATCGCTTATACAGGAAAAAAAGTCTTGCAGTATTCCATTATTTTGCTCGGATTTGAAATGAATTTATTCCACGTGCTGGATACGGGAGCCAAATCTTTTTTCGTCATGATCTTTACTCTCGCGACAGCCTTTGCCGTTGCCATTATTGTCGGCCGGTTCCTGCGTCTTGACTTCAAGACAACGACTCTTATCGGCGCCGGTACGGCTATTTGCGGCGGATCGGCGATTGCTGCTGTCGCTCCAGTCATCGAAGCCAAATCGCAGGACGTGGCCTTTTCTATCTCGACGATTTTCCTGTTCAACGTAATTGCCGTATTCATTTTTCCCTTTTTGGGGCACCTTATGGGAATGAGCGACGCCGGTTTCGGCATGTGGGCCGGCACGGCGATTAACGATACATCGTCTGTCGTCGCCGCCGGATATTCCTACAGCGATGCCGCCGGTAACTTAGCTACGATTACGAAACTGACTCGGGCGCTTATGATCGTTCCTGTATGCCTGATTATTGCAGTCATTGCCGCCAGGCGCAAACAGCAGAACGGAAAGGGGAACGCTTTCAGCTTGAAGAAGATATTTCCTTATTTTATTGCCTGGTTTGTCGCTGCGTCCATTGTCAATACGACAGGCATCTTGCCGGTTGAAGTCTCCCATTTTCTGGGGCAGCTCGGTAAATTCATGATTATCGCCGCCATGACGGCTATCGGTTTGCGGACAAATCTTCTGTCTTTGCTGCGAAACGGGATCCGGCCTATTTTTCTCGGACTTGTGTGCTGGTTCAGCGTTGCTGCTGTCAGCCTTATTGTGCAGCATATCATTGGCATTGTCTGAGCAGAATGATTTGGAGACATATATGTATTCCGGAAATCTCTGCGTTTCCGGAATGTTTTTTTCTTCCAATCGAATAGATAGGACAACAAACTGGATAGGCAGCGGAGATAATAGAAATCGTAATAACTATGCTGCCGCATCGGAAGGAATAAACGGTTTTGTCGGCAGAATGGCGCCGCCGGCAACGGAAACGCCTTGTTCCGTCTGTCATAAGCAGGAAAGATTGGCGGCGGTTATCTGTATTTTCCGTTAAAATAACTTTACACGGACCGAGGCATATAGTATAATAATTGATGTCGTACGGGCGCTCAGTGATTCGAGGACTCCGACGTTCACTTAGCGCTTTGCGAATAGTTTATCTATACATGGAGGATGAAAAATGTTAACAGCAGATCAGAAAAAAGAAATTATCGCAAAATACGGTGCAAACGAAAATGATACGGGTTCTCCGGAAGTACAGATTGCCTTGCTTACAAACCGCATTACGTACTTGACGGAGCATTTGCGTGCCCATAAGAAAGACCATGCTTCTCGCCGCGGGTTATTGAAATTAGTCGGCCAGCGCCGCAACCTGCTGGCTTATCTGCAGAAACACAATCTCGAACGGTATCGTGCGATTATCGAAAAATTAGGCTTGCGCAAATAAATTGCATAGCTGAGGCTGATGTATATGCATCAGCCTTTTTTTTAAGAGGCGCAGGGCGGTAGGTGGCAGCGCGCAGGTACACAGTGCCTGCGGACTGGTGCCTATCACCTGCGGAATGATCAGAGGAGGTAAGGTAATGGAAGAACAGAAATTCCAAATGGATTTTGCCGGCAGGCCGCTGACTATCGAAGTGGGCAAACTGGCTAAACAGGCCAGCGGCGCCGCGTTGGTGCGGTACGGCGATACGGCCGTATTCGTCACGGCGACA
>CAZDQW010000017.1:0-50515 GCA_964507845.1 uncultured Megasphaera sp. | reverse complement strand
AGTTTACGTCCGCTGGACCGAACAGAATAACTCCTTCGATTTGCTTTATTTTTTCTGCCGGATTGTTTCCACCCCTAAAGAAGGGGAAGACTTATATTCTCTTCTCCTCTTTTTTTCTCTTTTTTTCTCTTCTTTTTTCTTTTTATTCCCTGAGGTGTAACGCGTTACATCTTCGAAGACTTCCGTCTTTGAACCGGCGGAAAAGGGCTTCATGGAGCCATTTTTCTTAAACGACCTTTCAGGGAAACAGCCCTTTCCGGCTTCTTTCTCCTTCCCGAATACGGCGCGGAAACGCCGCGCGGCCTGACGCCGCCATCGGGATAGGCGTGCAGAAACAAGGCAAAAACAAGGTGTTAAACTTTCTCTGTTTTATTTCTTTTTTCCGGATTTTCTGTCTGTCCGCCCTTCCGGGATCTGCCGGAAAGGCGCAAAAAAAAAACGCAGGGATGCCTGTAAGCATCCTTGCGTTTATCCTGTCCGAAAGCGGACGGAGTATCTTTCGTGCTTAGTCGAGATCGTAGTCCTGCAGGGCGGCGACGCGGTGGTACCCTTCGTTTTTCCCTTTGTTGGCAAAAACGCGGAGGACTTCCCGAGCCGTGTCGAGAGACGTCAGGCACGGCACGGCCAGTTCGACGGCCATGCGGCGCAGGTTGAAGCCGCCCCGTTCGGGATGTTTGCCGAAGGTCAGCGTATTGAGGACCAGATCGATCTTGCCGCCGCGGATGAGGGTGGCGATGTTCTGGCCGCTTTCGTGGATCTTGCGGACGATGTCGACGGCCATGCCGTGTTCCATAAAATACCGCCCCGTCCCTTCCGTGGCGATGATATGGTAACCCAAATCCTTGAAGCCCAGAGCCAGCTGGAGGGCTTCTTCCTTATCTCTGTCGGCTACGGTAATGAGGATGGTGCCGCCGCCGGGAACGCGCATCTTGGCGCCGCAGACGGCTTTGTACAAGGCTTCGGAGTACGTTTTTCCGATGCCCATGACTTCGCCTGTCGATTTCATTTCCGGCCCCAAGGCGATTTCGGCCAGGCCGATCTTGCTGAAGGAGAAGACCGGCGCTTTGGCGGCGACGTGGCCTTTCGGCTTCATGAGGCCGCTGCCGTAGCCCATGTCCTTCAGCGTTTCGCCGAGGGCGATGCGGGTCGCCACTTCGACGATGGGGAAATGGGTGACCTTGCTCAGGAAGGGCACGGTCCGGCTCGACCGCGGGTTGACTTCGATGATGTAGAGCTTTCCTTTCGAGACGACGAACTGGATGTTGACGGCGCCTTTGACCTGCAGTTCCAGGGAAATGCGCGTCGTGTAGTCCACGATCTGCTCGATCATGGCGTCATCCAGGTGCTGCGGCGGGTAGACGGCGATGGAGTCGCCGGAGTGGACGCCGGCCCGTTCGATCTGTTCCATAATGCCGGGGATGTAGACGTCCGTTCCGTCGGCGACGGCGTCGACTTCCACTTCCCGGCCGACCATGTATTCATCAATGAGGATGGGATGGTCCGGCGAAGCGATGACGGCTTCGCGCAGGTACCGTTCCAGCTCCTGTTCCGTGTAGACGATTTCCATGGCCCGGCCGCCGAGGACGTACGACGGGCGGACGATGAGGGGAAAGTCCAGTTCCTGGGAGACGCGCATGGCTTCGGTGTCGCTCGTAGCGATGCGGCCGTCGGGACGGGGAATGTCTAGCTTGGCCAGAAGCTCGTCGAACCGTTCCCGGTCTTCGGCGCGGTCCATGCCTTCGACGGACGTGCCCAGGACTTTGACGCCCCGCGCCGCCAAAGGAGCCGCCAGGTTGATGGCCGTCTGGCCGCCGAACTGGCAGATGACGCCCACAGGCTTTTCCTTTTCGATGACGGCCATGACGTCTTCCACCGTCAGGGGCTCGAAGTACAGGCTGTCGGACGTGTCAAAATCCGTGCTGACCGTTTCGGGGTTGTTGTTGATGATGATGCTGTTCATGCCGGCCTTGCGCAGGGCCCACGCCGAGTGGACCGAGCAGTAGTCAAATTCGATGCCCTGGCCGATGCGGATCGGGCCGGAACCGATGACGACGACGCTCTTGTCTCCCAGGGGGCGCACTTCGTCTTCGGCGGCGCAGCACGAGTAGTAGTACGGCGTTTCCGCTTCAAATTCGGCGGCGCACGTATCGACCATCTTGAACGTCGGCGCGATGGCCGCTTCTTTCCGGAAGGCGCGGACGGCGTCTTCCGTCATGCCCGTAAAGCCGGCGATGACGGCGTCGGGCATGCTGTACCGCTTGGCAAGGGCCGCCGTGTCTTTCGTCAGGCCTTCTTTTTTCAGCCGTTCTTCCAGTTTTACGATATTTTTCAGCTTGCTGAGGAACCACATGTCGTAGCCCGTCATGAGGTGGATCTTTTCGGCGCTCAGTCCCATGCGCAGGGCCTGGACGATGACGAAGAGCCGTTCGTCGTCCTGCTGCTTCAGGAGCTCGGCGATTTCGATGAGGGACTTCGTTTCCAGCTTTTTCAGGGACACGTAGTTGACGCCGATCTCCAGGGACCGCACGGCCTTCAGGAGGGCGCCTTCAAAGGTCCTGTCGAGAGCCATGACTTCGCCGGTAGCCTTCATCTGCGTGCCCAGCGTCTTGTCGGCGAGGGCGAATTTTTCAAAGGGCCAGCGGGGGAACTTGACGACGCAGTAGTCGAGAGTCGGCTCAAAGCAGGCCGTCGTCTTTCCCGTCACGGCGTTGGTGATCTGGTCGAGGGTCAGTCCTGTTGCGATCTTGGCGGCTACTTTGGCGATGGGGTAGCCCGTCGCCTTCGAGGCCAGGGCCGACGAGCGGCTGACGCGGGGGTTGACTTCGATGACGTAGTACTGGTTGCTGTTGGGATCGAGGGCGTACTGGACGTTGCAGCCCCCTTCTATTTTCAGGCGGCGGATAATGGCCAGCGACGCCGTGCGCAGCATCTGGTACTGCAGGTCGTTCAAGGTCTGGCTCGGCGCCACGACGATGGAGTCGCCCGTATGGATGCCGACGGGGTCGATGTTTTCCATGTTGCAGACGATGATGCAGTTGTCCGCCTTGTCGCGCATGACTTCGTACTCGATTTCCTTCCAGCCGGCGACGGACCGTTCGACGAGGATCTGGTTGATGGGGCTGAGCTTGATGCCCCTGGTGGCGATGAGGAAGAGTTCTTCTTCATCGTGGGCGATGCCGCCGCCGGTGCCGCCGAGGGTAAAGGCCGGCCGCACGATGATGGGGTAGCCGATCTTGTCGGCAAAGGCGATGGCCGACGGCACGTCTTCGAAAATGTCGCTTTCCGGCACGGGCTGGTTGATGTCGCGCATGGCTTCTTTGAAAAGCTCCCGGTCTTCCGCTTCCTTGATGGCCGACAGATGGGTGCCCAGGAGTTTTACGTTGTATTTGTCGAGGACGCCGGCTTCGGCAAGCTCGACGGCCATGTTGAGGCCTACCTGCCCGCCCAGGGTGGCCAGAAGGCCGTCGGGACGTTCCTTGGCGATGACTTCCGTCACGTAGTCGAGGGAAATGGGCTCGATGTATACGCGGTCGGCAATGTCTTCGTCCGTCATGATCGTCGCCGGATTGCTGTTGATGAGGACGACTTCGATGCCTTCTTCCTTCAGGGCGCGGCAGGCCTGGGTGCCGGCGTAGTCAAATTCCGCAGCCTGTCCGATAATGATAGGGCCCGACCCGATAACGAGAACTTTCTTCAATCCTTCTATCATGTTACTGTTCCTCCATCATCTTGACAAATTGTGCAAACAAATACAGGTTATCGGTCGGTCCCGGTGATGCTTCCGGGTGGTACTGGACGCACATGATGCGCTGTTCCGGCACTTCAAAGCCTTCGAGGGTGTTGTCGTGCAGGTTGCGGTGCGTCACGACGGCGCAGTCCGGCAGGGACTCTTCGTCGATGACGTAGCCGTGATTCTGCGACGTAATATAAACGCGGTTCGTGCGGATGTCCTTGACGGGGTGGTTCGCGCCGCGGTGGCCGAAGGCAAGCTTGCGGCTCGTGCCGCCCAGGGCAAGGCCGAGCATCTGAAGACCCAGGCAGATGCCGAAAATGGGCTTTTGGCCGATGAATTTCTTCACTTCTTCGACGATGTAGGGCACGTCCTTCGGGTCGCCGGGCCCGTTGCTCAGGAAGATGCCGTCGGGGTTTACGGCCAGGACGTCTTCGGCCTTCGTTTCGGCGGGGAAAATGGTCAGGCGGCAGCCGTTGGCCACGAGGTCGCGGAGGATGTTCTTCTTGGCGCCGTAGTCCATGACGGCGACGTGGTACGGGCCGTCCCCCATGTGGCCGATGCGCCGCGCCGTCACCTGGCGCACGAGCTGCGTTTCCAGCGGCGTGTCGAAGAGTTCCTGCACGGCGTTTTCGTCCATCGTTTCCGGCACGATGACGCCCTTCATGACGCCCTGGCTGCGGATGGCCCGCGTAATGGCCCGCGTGTCGGCGCCGTAGAGGCAGGGAATGTGGTGCGTCCGGATGAACGTCGCCAGAGCCCCTTCGTTCTGCCAGTTGCTCGGCTCGTCGCAGAGCTCGCCGACGATGAAGCCTGCCGCGTAGGGGCGGTCGGCCTGCTCGATTTCATGAAAGAGGCCGTAGTTGCCGATAAGGGGGTACGTCATCGTAATGATCTGCCCGGCGTACGACGGGTCCGTAAACGTTTCCTGGTACCCCGTCATGCCCGTGTTGAACACGACTTCGCCGACAGAGGGCTCCTCCGTCAGCACGTGCCCGTAAAACCGCTGTCCATTCTCCAGTATGAGAACACCTTTCATCGTAAGACCTCCCCGTCTTTCATGACTACGACGCCGTCCACTATGGCGGCGGCGGCTTTGCCTGTAAATATCATTTCGTCGAAGGGCGACGATTTGCCTTTGGAGTAAAAGGCCGCCGCGTCGACAGTCCATTCTTTATCGAGATCGAGAATCGTAAGGTCCGCGTCTTTTCCCGGCGCGATGACGCCGGCGTCGAGGCGCAGGATCTTGGCCGGCGCAGTGGACATGGCCCGGACGATGGTCATCAGGCTGATGCCTTCTTTATGGTACAAGTGGGTCAGGACGGCGCCGACGCTCGTTTCCAGGCCTACGAAGCCGCTGGGCGCCAGGTTGAATTCCTGATCCTTTTCTTCCCATTCGTGCGGCGCGTGGTCCGTCGCGATGGCGTCGATAGTGCCGTCGCGGAGTCCTTCGACGACGGCGGCGCAGTGGTCGGCGGAACGCAGGGGCGGATTGACCTTAAAGCGCGTTTCAAAAGTCCGCACGGTTTCATCCGTCAGGATCATATGCTGCGGCGTCGCTTCGGCCGTGACTTTCAGCCCTTTCTTCTTGGCCTGCCGCACCATGTCGACGGCGTTTTTCGTGCTGATGTGGGCAATGTGGACGGGCGATCCCGTCGCTTCCGCCAGGAGGATGTCCCTGGCGACGGCAATGTCTTCGGCAACGGCGGGACGTCCCTTGATGCCCAGCTCGTTCGACACGACGCCTTCGTGCATGCTGCCGCCCTTGACGAGTTCCGTTTCCTCGCAGTGGTCGATAATGACTTTATCGAACATGCCGGCGTATTCCATGGCCTTTCTCATGAAGTCGCAATTTTCCACGAAAAGGCCATCGTCGGAAAAGGCGGCGACGCCTGCCTTGGCCATGGCTCCCATGGCGGAAAGTTCCTGCCCTTCGAGGTTCTTGGAAACGGCGCCGATGATCTCGACTTTGACGACGCCTTCCCGTTCGGCTTTATATTTCAGCCCTTCGACGATGATGGCCTTGTCGATGACAGGGCTCGTGTTGGGCATGGTGGCGACGCGCGTAATGCCTCCGGCCGCCGCCGCCCTCGTCCCCGTGGCGATCGTTTCCTTTCCCGACTGGCCGGGCTGGCGCAGGTGGACGTGCATATCGATAAATCCCGGCGCGACGACGAGCCCCGACGCGTCGAACACGTCGGCCCCGTCTGCCGGAAGATCTTTCCCTACGGCTTTGAACTTGCCGTCTTCAATGAGTATATCGCAGATTTCGTCTTGTTCCAGCGCCGGATTGACGACCCGGCCGCCTTTAACGAGCAATGTCAACGTCATCGCCTCCTATAATCGTCAAATACAATACGGCCATGCGGACGGACACGCCGTTTTTCACCTGTTCCTGAATGGCCGAGCAGCTGCTGTAGCACGTATCGGCGTCGATTTCGACGCCCCGGTTCATGGGGCCCGGGTGCATGACGAGCACGTCGTCCTTGGCAAGAGCCAGGCGTTTCTTGTTGATGCCGTAGAGGGAATTGTACTCGCCGGCGCTGGGGAAAAACCCGATGCCCTGCCGTTCCTTCTGGATGCGCAGGACGTTGACGACGTCGGCGTCCTTGATGGCTTCTTCGATATTGTAGTGGACCGTCACGCCCATGGCGGCGATCTCCGGCTGCAGGAGCGTCCTTGGCCCTGCGACGTGGACGTCGGCGCCCATGGTCTTCAGGCCGTATATGTTGGAACGCGCCACCCGGCCGTGGTCGATGTCGCCGACGATGACGACTTTCAGCCCGTCGATGCGGCCTTTCACTTCCTGAATGGTGTACAAGTCCAGGAGCGCCTGCGTCGGGTGTTCGTGCGCGCCGTCGCCGGCGTTGATGATGACGGGCCCTACGCACCGCTGGGCAAACCACGGCGACCCTTCCTGCTTTTGCCGCATGACGACGGCGTCGACGCCCATGGCCCGGACGGTCAGGAGCGTGTCGCGGAAGCTTTCGCCTTTTTGGATGGAACTGCCCCTGGGCGTGAAGTTGATGACGTCGGCGCCCAGGTATTTCGCCGCCATTTCAAAAGAGCCGCGGGTACGCGTGCTCGGTTCCCAGAACATATTGACGATGGAGCGCCCTTTCAGGAGCGAGAGCTTCTTGTCGCTGCTGTTGACGACGGCTTTCATCTTCTTTGCCGTCCGCAGGATCAGCTCGATTTCCTCTTTCGGCATCCCCTTGAGCCCTAACAGGCTTTTTCCTTGGATACTGACCATTGAATCCTCCTTATAAAAAAAGACCTCTGCCGAAAGGCAAAGGTCATATCCACATCGCGCGCATGGCAAACAGATGTCCCTTTTTAGCCTCTCCGGACTATATTAAAGGTACATATTTTCAGGAAAGCGGCCGCCGGGGCCGCCTGTTTCTCTTTCTTTATTGTATCTGTCCCCTGCCGTAAAGTCAAGGGATTTTTCCCGTCACTCATCGTCACGGTCTGCCGGGATGTACATCTCCAGCGGCGAAATGACCGTGCCGCCGCCTTCGGCGTACACGTCGTTGTAGAAGGCTTCAAAGAGCTGGACGGGCACGTACAGGATGCCGCCGATGCTCCGCGGCCCTGCGCCAAACTGGTAAATGCGGTTGATATTGACGGACTTGAGCGTGCCCATCCGTTCGTACATATCGACGCCGGGATAGATATTCATATACGCCGCGCCCGTCTCGATAACGGCGCAGTTGGCTTCCGCGTCCCACGCGACGGCGTAGCCCAGCATGTCCGCCGTCTGCCGCAGGGGCACCATGACGATGCCGTTCTGCTCGTACGCATCGACCATAATTTCTTTCGCCGCGCCGCCGTGCCGCGCCGTCAGCTTGTATCCCGGCAGGGACTGGCCGTCCGTGCGGATCGTGACGGCAGGACGGTACGATTCCGCCCCGGCCGGTTCCGCCGCGCCTGTCAGCGCCGCCGCCGCAAGGCACAGCACGGCCGCCGCCGCTATTGCCTTTTTCATCAATCCTCCCCCTCTCCGCGCGGCTTCCGCCGCGCCGGCATGGATGTATCATGCAGTGTCTTTTCATCGTTTCCGTATAGCTTATTGTACCACGTATCCGGTATAAAGGCAAAAAAACGCAGCCTCCTAGGAAGCTGCGTCATCTTGCGGACAAGTCCGCGGGAAAATTCAGAATCAGAAATTTAGGAGCCCGCCGCTGTCTTCGCCCATAGGCACGGCCATAATGCCTGTCGGCGCCGGCTGGGCCAGCATGAAGATGAGGGCCGCCACGACGGCGAGAGCCAGTGTGACGGACGAAAAGGAGCCCCGCGTGCTGTGTTCGGGCAGGCCGAAGAAGCGGATGCCCAGCGCCGCCCCGATGGTCGCAAAGAGAGCGCCTATGGCAAAATAGCGGTACGCGCCGTACGCAACGATAAGGGCGACGATCATGGCCGCGTTGATAACGATGGGATAGCACCGCGAAAGGATGGATTCCCTGGTGCGGCGCATGGCCATGAGCCAGTCCGTGGCGTCGATGCCCGTAAGGCCCGTCACGAAGGCCGACCCGTAGAGGATGCCGTCCCACGACCTTTCAAAGCGGCTGCGGCTGCCGGACAGGCGCATGAGGACCGCATAGGCCAGGATCGCGGCGCCGGCGACGACGTAGTAGGACTGCTCGGGAACGAGAGAGACGGCAAGGACGCCGGCGGCGGCCAATACGGCCGCAATGGCAATCATGCGGAACAGTTCCTTTTTCGCCGGCCGCACCTTCGGGTTCATGTCGGCGTACATCTTGGCGAACGTTTCCAAAAGGAAGATGATGATGAAAAAGACGATGCCCAGGAAGGGGCTCAGCGCCGCCAGGATCACCGTTCCCAGGAGGGGAATGATGAACTTGATCCCCGGAAAGATGCGGAACGTCTTCATCGTCATGGTGTGCTGCTGCGAATACACCGTAAAGTACGTGAACCCGTTGAATAGCAGCATGGCGATAATCGCTTCGCCGGGCTTTGCGCCCATGTACAGGTAGATCATGAGGACGTACATGCTCATGTTGACGCCCGTTAAGCGGGCGAAGACGGACGACACGAGGCCGACCATCAGAAAAGGTATAATCAGCGATAACAAATCCATAGCGCCTTTTTCCCTCCTATTTCAAATGATGGCTGCCCCGTTCCGTCATGGGAACGCCGTCGCGGCACAGGGGGCAGTCGTCGGAACGGTACGTCGGCACCGTCAGGTGCAGGAGAGCCTGTACGTCTTCTTTCGGCACGCCGAATTCCGCCGTGCCGCCGCTGCGGTCCACGAGGAGGCCGACGCCGACGATGACGCCGCCGGCTTGTTTGACGACGTTGACGACTTCCTGAACGGAGCCGCCTGTCGTGACGATGTCTTCCACGATGAGAACCCGTTCGCCCGGCTCAATGCGGAACCCGCGGCGCAGCGTCATGACGCCTTTTTCCCGTTCCGTGAAGATGGCCCGCGTGCCGAGGGCCTTTCCCACTTCATGAGCAAGGAGAATGCCGCCGGTCATGGGCCCCATGACGGTTTCCACTTTTTTGTCGGCAAACCGCGCCGCCAGCTCCCGGCACAGCGTTTCCGTATATTCCGGATGCTGGAGGACGTTGAACTTTTCCACGTACAGCGGGCTGTGAAGCCCCGACGTCAGGAGAAAATGGCCTTCGAGCACGGCCTTCGTATCTACGAGCAACTGTCTTACTTCCGCTTCTGTCATCATCTTGTCATACCCCCTGAATTTCTTCCGTAATTTTCAGCGCCGCTTCCTTCGGGTCCGCCGCCTTCGTAATGGGACGGCCGATGACCAAATGGGTGGCGCCGCTTCTGAGCGCTTGTTCCGGCGTCGTGAACCGCTTCTGATCGTCTGCCGCCGCAAAAGACGGGCGGATGCCCGGCGTGACGATGAGAAAATCCGGCCCCGTTACGCTTCGCACGGCGGCGGCTTCCTGCGGCGACGACACCGTGCCGTCAACGCCCGCTTCCTTGGCGAGAGCCGCCAGGCGGCGCACCGTATCGGCTACGCCGTACTTTCCGCCGATTTCTTCCCACGCCGTCTCGTCCATGCTCGTGAGCACCGTCACGGCCAGCAGGCGGGGCCTCTTGATGCCGAGCTTTGCCGCTTCGTCGGCGGCAGCGTCGGCGGCTGCCTTCATCATGTCTCTTCCGCCGGTGCCGTGGAGCGTCATGAAATCGGCGCCGAGCCGCGTCAGCGCCCGCAGGCTCTGGGCCGCCGTGTTGGGAATGTCGTGAACTTTCAAATCGAGGAAAACCTGCTTTCCCTCGTCCTTCAAATACCGCACCGCTTCGGGGCCGACGCTGTAGAACAGCTCCATGCCGACCTTGTAAAACGACACGCTTTCGCCGAGCGCCGAAACGAGGGACTTCATATCGTCCAGAGAATGAACGTCCAGCGCCGCAATAATCCGATTATCCGCCATGGTAACCTCCGTATGTGCCAAAAAGCACGTATCTATATTCAATTTATTATGTCACGTTTTATACGGCCTGTCAATTTACGCGCGAAAAAAGAGCGCCTCTGCGGGACGCTCTTTCGCCGTTCTTACTGTTTGTGCCGCTGTGCCGCCAGGGCTTTCGATTCTTTTCCCGTCATGTGCTCGACCGTCATCTCCAGGACGCACAGTCCGGGCCAGGCTCGGTCGATGACGGCGCGGCGGTTTTCCGCCTCGTCATGGGGCGCATACTTCAACGCCAGCCGTTCCATAGCCGCCCGCTTCTCTTCGCCGTCTTCCATGATGCGGATCGTGCCGAAGATGATGACGCTCCGGTACCGCGTCGTATACTCTTCCGGCACGACGACGTCCTGATCGACGACGCAGAACGACGCCTTGGAGCAAGCCGCGGCGGCGTCGATCTTATGGCCCGTCTTGGCGCAGTGAAAATAGATCTTGCCGCCGTCGTACCTGTAGCTCAGGGGCACGGCGTAGGGATAGCCGTCATCGCCTTCTTTCAGGGCCAGCACGCCGGACGTTCCCTTCTGCAGCACGGCGCGGCACGCCGCTTCGTCAAGAGCCTGCTGTCCCCGTCTCATCGGTCTGAACATGGTGTTTCCTCCTCCCGCTGCTGCGCCTGGCGCAGTCTGTCCGCTCCAGTATATCATGGAAACCTGCCGTTCCGCAAAGGATTCCCTCTTTCACGGCCGTTCGGCAGATACGATTTCTTCGCTCTGCCTATGAGAAACGGACAGGCTTCCTGCACGGCGTTCAGCCCCTGCGCTGTCAGCCGTAAAGGAAGTCTGGCCGTCTCCTTCGCAGTATACGTTTCAAGAGCTGACGGCCCTTCGTCTTTCCTTCGCATCTCCCGCCGGGGCCGCTCAGCCGGCTTTGCCCTGCAAGATATATGCTTGATACTTGGCGCCGATGGCTGCATAAAAACATAAAGCCTTGGCTAGGAATGATAGCAAAGGCTTTATCTGTCTATTTTTTCTTTTATTATATGCCCGATGCGGGGCGGCGCTGCTCCCTGTCATCTGCCTGCGGCGGCCTGTGCCGGGAAGGTTATAAAAAGGCGCCGTTGCACACTTGGAGAACCTGCCCGCGGACGGCTTTTCCCATCTTGCTGGCCAGATACAGGCAGGCGTACGCCTGGTCCATGGCTTCGCATTCCGGGCCGGGGAAGTACACGAAATGGCGGCTGTACTGCAGCATACCTTCGCCGCCGGGATGCTGTCCCGCCTTATTGGCAAGATGCATGGGCGTAATCGTCGAGCCGGGAGCGACGGCGTTGCAGCGGATATTCGTGTGAATCAGGCGCATGGCAACGTTCTTCGTCAGCGTGTTGAGCGCGCCCTTCGTCGACGTGTACGCCGCGCCGCAGAAGGGCCGTTCCCCGTTGACGGACGTCATGTTGATGATGACGCCTTCGTTTTTCGGCAGGAAGATCTTCAGGGCTTGGCGGATATAGCGCAGCGGGCCGGCAAAGTTGATGCCGACGACGTGCTGGAGCCATTCGTCGTCCGTATCGTCGATGAGTTTCTGCTCGCCGATGCCGGCGTTGTTGATGAGAATATCCAGATCGCCGAACGTTTCCCTGACCGTGTCAAACACGCGTTTCGTATCTTCCGCCGAAGCGACGTCGGCCAGGACGCCGGTCGCCTTCGCGCCTTTGCGGCGGACCGCTTCGACAGCTTCCCGAAGAACGTCCTCTTTGATATCCGTCAGTATCAACGACGCGCCCTCTTCGGCGAACAGTTCCGCCGACGCCCGTCCCATGCCCTGACCGGCGCCGGTAATAAGGGCGATTTTTCCGTCTAACAATTTTGCATCCATGATCGTATCCTCCTCGGCGTGTTATTGATTACTGTTCATGTACTTGCGGAAAAATTCCGCCATCGTATCGAAGGGAATGACGTCCATCCGATCGTACAGATCCGTATGGACGGCGCCGGGAATGAGCAGGAGCTCTTTGTTGCTGCCCGTCAGTGTTTCGTAGGCGTCGCGGCTGAAATAGCACGAATGGGCCTTGTCGCCGTGAATGAGCAATACGGCGCTGCGGATTTCCCCGGCGTACTGCAGGATCGGCATGTTGATGAACGATAAAGACGACGTCACGTTCCAGCCGCCCGTCGAGTTCAGTGACCGGGCATGGTAGCCCCGCGGCGTTTTGTAGTAGTCATAATAGTCCTTCACGAAGTCCGGAGCATCGGCCGGCAGCGTGTCGGGAAGGCCGGCAGCGGCGGCATACGTGCCGTTTTTATAGTCTTCAATGCGCTGAGCGTTCATGGCCTTCTTCTTTTCATACCGCGCTTCTTCGCTGTTTTCCCCGTCGAAGTAGCCGTTGGCCGTCACGCGGGTCATGTCGTACATCGTCAACGCGACAGTCGCTTTGACGCGCGTATCGGCGGCAGCGGCGTTGAGGGCCATGCCGCCCCAGCCGCAGATGATGCCGATTCGTTCCGGATCCACGTCAGGCTGCACGGACAGGAAATCGACGGCCGCCTGGAAATCTTCCGTGTTGATGTCCGGCGACGCCACCGACCTGGGCTGTCCGCCGCTTTCGCCCGTAAAGGACGGGTCGAAGGCGATGGTCAGGAATCCCCGTTCGGCCATGGCCTGGGCGTACAGTCCCGAAGCCTGTTCCTTCACGGCGCCGAAGGGTCCGCAGACGGCAAGGGCCGGCAGCTTTCCTTCCGCGCCTTTCGGTTCGTACAGATCGGCGGCCAGCGTAATGCCGTACCGGTTGCGGAACGTCACTTTGCGGTGATTGACCGTATCGCTTTTGGGAAATACCTTGTCCCATTCCTGCGTCAGTACCAACGATTCTTCCATAAATCTGTCTCCTCCTTTTACTTCCGGCTGCCGTAATCCCTCCGCGCCGGCGCCGTCAGATCCTGCTGCGGAAACGGCGGCGCAGCCGGCGAAGGCCGCGGCGAGCAGGGCAAGCTGAATCTTTCCGGCAAGTTTGGCGTATTTCATAGGGTACCTCCTTGTTCATGCTGTATCTCTTTCCTTCTGATGCCTTTATTGTAGCGGTTCTCCGCAGAAATAGCTAATACTTTGCCTCAATGCCTTCTTATGCTCCGCAGGCATATGACAAGACGAAAAAAGACGGGCCTCATGCCCGCCTTTTTCCGTTTCGGAGTTTTTTTCTATGCACTTACCCCTTCTTTTTTCCCGAAGCAGCCGTGACGGCGCGCCGCGCCGGCAGCGACGGTGAGGACGAGAAGCCCTGCCTGGACAGCCGTGCCGTTTGCCGCCGCCGCAGGAGCGTAGGCGGCCAGATAATGATCCGTGGCGATCATGCCGCCGGCAGCCCAGCCCAATATGGCGCCGCCTGCGTAGACGAGGACGGGAAACCGCGTCATGACCTTGATGACCACGGCGCTGCCGAAGACGATAATGGGCACGGAAATGAGCATCCCCAGGATGAGGAGGCCCCAGTGGTTGTTCGTCACGCCGACGATGCCGAGGACGTTGTCCAGGCTCATGAGCACGTCGGCGGCAATAATCGTCTTGACGGCGCCGCCGAGGGAGTCCTTCGACTCCACATGGACGGCCTCGTCCTGTCCGTGGGCGCCGATGAGCTTGACGCCGATGGCAACGAGCAGGACGGCCCCGACCGTCTTGAGGAAGGGAACCGCAAGAAGCCACGACACGATGAACGCCAGAAGGAACCGCAGGATAATGGCCCCGGCCGTGCCGTACAAAACAGCCCGCTTCTGCAGATGCGGCGGCAGGTTCTTCGCCGCCATGCCGATGACGATGGAATTATCGCCGCCCAAAGCCAGATCGATGAGTACGATCTGCAAAATGATGCTGATGTCCAGCAGTACCGTTTCCGTCACAGTGATCCTCCTTTATCCTGACCGGTATGTCCCGCCCTTTCTCTTAGGGGTACTACTATTGTACAGGCTGGGAAATATCATGTAAAATAGGAATATATCAGTTTAAACAGCAGTTTTCTGCATATTTCATCTCGGAGGATCGTATGAACTTTCACGACATCGAAGCCTTTCTGGCTATCGTCAAATACGGCACCATCAGCAAGGCCGCCGATGAGCTCCACATGTCCCAGACGGCCGTGACGCGGCGTCTCCAGATGCTCGAGGCGGATCTGGGCGTGCCCCTCCTCGACCGGGGACGGGGCATCAAGGAAACGGCCCTCACGCCGTCGGGGCAGGATTTTCTCGCCATCGCCGGACGCTGGCGCGCCGTGTGGGAAGAAACGCAGCGCTTCAAGAGCGCCGGCGAGCGCCTGTCCCTGTCGGCAGGCTCCGTCCAGATCCTGAACGACTTCGTCTTTCCGCCGCTCTACGCCATGCTCCTGACCCATGCGCCGTCCATGAACCTCTTCATCCACACGGAGCACGCCCACGAGTTCCCGCCCCTGGTGGAGCAGCGCGTCATCGACGTCGCCGTCGGCTGGCGCCGCACCGACTCGCCGGAGCTTACGTGCCGCCCGTGGAAAGAGTCGCCCCTCGTCGCCGTCTTTGCCGGAAATCCCGCCGGCGCCGGAAAAAATCCCGTAGACCCGGCCTCGCTCGACGTCTCGCGCGAACTCTTCATCAACTGGCCGCAGCCCTTCGACGACTGGCATGACCGCTGGTGGCCCAAAGACCGCGTCCGCCCCAGCTTCGTCGCCAGCGCCAACCTGGCCCTTGCCATCATGGCCAGAAACCCCGCCCTGTGGGCCGTCATGCCCCTCTTCTTCGCCCGACGAGCCGCCGAAGGGGGCGCCGTCACGTACCAGCCCTTCACCGACGGGCCGCAGCCCCTGTCGGCCTTCATCATCACCCATAAAAATCCCCGCCCGAACATCAGAAAAAGCCTCTCCCTCTTCTTCTCCTGCCTCGACGCCCTCGACGAGGAACTTACGCTGTAGGCTCTGCATCGGCCTGTTACGCCTGCCTTGACGGCAGGCTTTTTTCATGCCGCCGCGCCTGTCCCAAGTTCTCTGCAGGCACTATTTACATTTCTATTTCTTTCCCATTTACCAGATCCAGTATGTTCTTAGGAATCGTAATACCCTGTGAATTTCCCCATTTCTGTATTTTTACCGCAACCGGCCCGCACCTCTGCATCACAGCGATAACAAAGAGAATCAAATAGATCCTCTCGTTCTAATTTTGTCATTCAATATCTCTGAAGAATACACTGAATGCTCTTTTCTATTCAGTGTATTCGATAAGAAAATGCGCCTGTAAAGAATACTATAGCATTTTTCCTGATGTGATCTGCAAAATAACTTTCTGCATTGTTTCTTCAAATACTTTCTTTTTTAGTTGACATTCCCACACCGTAATCACATTCCAGCCCATATAGGTCAATACTTTGCGGTTCGCTTCATCTCTTTCCGCATTTTTGAGAATCTTCGGTTTCCAATATTCCTGATGAGATGAAGGCCAAGCAAACCTCGGGCAATCATGCTTATGCCAGAAACAGCCATTGACAAATATGACCGAATGATATTTCGGCAGAACAATATCCGGCTTGCCGGGCATTGTTCGAACATTTTTCCTATATCGAAATCCCTTGGAAAACAAGTATTTGCGCACTTTTTCTTCCGGTTTTGAATTCGTGCTGCGAATATGAGACATATTTAGGCTTCGCTCTTCCTTAGTATGATTATCCGCCATATTCATTCGCATCCTTAGACTGATGGCCGCTCAATGCCTTTGCAAGCATCTCTGCAATAGCTTCTGCTAAAATGGGCGGTACAGCATTTCCAACCTGCTGATACTGCTTATCCTTTGAGCCGCAGAATACAAAACTGTCCGGAAATGTCTGTAGCCGTGCAGCTTCTCTGACACTGACAGCCCGATCAAGCACAGGATGAATCCACATGGATTTCCGCACGTTGATCACAGTTCCGCTCGGCTCATCATAATTAAGACGAAGATATATCGTATTTTGCGTTCGTGAAACATCTGTATAAGTATTCATCTTTAGACTTTCCTTCAGAGAGTGAAAATTCTGTCCCTGTTTTATAGCTCGAAATCGCTCCATAGCTGTTTCTGTTGTCTTGGTGACAATATGATTCCTCAGCACGCTGGAATCCCGCAGAGATCCGGCCAGCTCGCTCAGATCAGATTTAGGAGCAATTTTGATCCCGTATTTATCATCTTTCAGGTCAAAAAAAGGCGGAACATCTTCGAGATCGCTGATAGCATCTCTTACGGTTCGGTACTCTTCTCTGCCGTATTTTCCTTTCGGCAGGACAATTTTGTCAGAAATCTGCCTTTTAATTCCTGCCAGAATAAACCTCATGCGCTTTTGGGGCGCGCCGTAATCGGCTGCGCAAAGAACGCCGCTGTCAATAACATATCCATTTTCAGGGGCTTCAAGTATTCCTTTCAGATAATCATATACTGCAAATGAACGGATTTTCACCGCTATGCCGTTCTCAAGAACATATTTATCTGCAGCAATATTGTTGGAAAAAATTTCTTTTGCCTTGCTCAGCATGCGCTGAATCATAATGGACGGCTCTGCAGCAACTTTCAGATCACCGGCTGAAATTTTTCCGGCATAATAGTCTTCAACTGCGCAGAACGCCTTTCTTTCTTCAGCAGCAATGAAGCCGCCGGCATTCTGCAGTTTAATGCGTTCCCCTATGCGGAGCAATTGTTTTTTATGCTTTGCCAGGGCCTTTTCCATCTTTGCCGTACTCTTTGAAGCTTTATATATTACATTCAGCTGCAGATACTCATTTTCCGGCCAGAGATATTTATCAATTTCACTTTCATTCTGAACAATCTGCAACGCCCCGTCAAACATAAATTTTGAATCAAGAAGCTGCAGATGCACTGTCTTTACCGGAATGTTGTATGCAGCAATAATTGCTTCATCGCCTTTCTCCATGTAAAAACGATGCACTTTTGACTGAAGCATGCTGACATTCTCCATCACAAAAGCTTTCGGCTGCAATTCCAAGACAGCCCTCAGATACTGTTTTACCAGCTGATTATTTTGACTGACTGCATGGTTTCTCTGACGGTTTGCATTAGAAAATCCTTGACAAGGCGGCCCGCCGATCACCACATCGATTTTTCCGTATCTGCGTTCTATGTCCTTGTAATCGGCATCGCAAACATCGCCCAGCACCTCGGTTCCAGGATGATTTTTAATATAAGTTTCCCGCATATAAGGACTGTTCTCGAACGCCGCTTTAACAGCATATTTTTTTGTCCGCATAAAGCCAAGGCTCAAACCGCCTGCACCGGCAAACAAATCTACCACTGAGTACATTAAAATATTCCTCTTCTTATCATGTTAAATTTTAAATCCTTCTGCCAATGCGCGCTTCAGCAAAGAAAGAAGCTGTCTGCTTTGATAACCGCTGGGTATTTTATTCGGAATTTGGCATGCATACTTCAGCGCTATTTTTTCCTCAGGCAACATCATTCTTTTCTTTTCGGCAAACGCAGAAAGCTCCTTCCACTGACCGGCCTCATACTCCAAGACCTTTTTCTGCGCCTCAACATCCGACAGTATCTGCTGGTCTTTTTTGGCTTCCTTTTCCGCCGCTTTGACTTCTGTTCTGCTGACAAGAACATCTGCAAACGCTTCCGGGAATATTACTTCAATCTCCTGAACACTTTTCCAGCAAGCTTCCTGCTTGCACCATTGAGTAACATTAATGGTTCGTCGGCTTGAATCAGTAATCTTTCTAAATACTTGTTCAGATATTTGTTCCAATACTTTAGAAACTATCTCCGGAACGCATTGTTTGTTCCAGACAGCCATTAAGTCCAGTTCCTTGCTTTTGAATTTCTTTTTAACTGCATAGTGAAGAAAGGCTAAGGAATATGCAACAATATTGGCACGGTATCCATTTTGATACCACGACTGTTGGGGAATCAGCGTCTCCAAATGCTTAAACAGAATGACAAGCGCTACCGTTTCTTTGAAATAACGCTCATTAAATTGGTCAGCATTTTTCACCCATGCATCGTCAATCAATTCAGCAAACTTTTTAAAGTTAGTCTGTGCTCCTTTACTGACAATATGCGGCATCTCATCCCATGTATTCCGCACTTTGGCCAAATCAGTTTTGGTAATCACCTTGTTCTTGGGATGCTGCAGCAGAAATTCCTTTTTTTTAGCAGGCGTAAGGCGCATCTGAGCTTGAAAAAACTGTCCTTTAGCTCTTTCATAAAACCACTTTGTTTCATATTGAGTTCCTGCTTCAGCCGGAGCAAATATTCTGCGCGAATGCTGTTCCATCCTGACATGAAAAGGATGTGTTGAAAAAAAGTCGGCATCCGTAACTTTATTTTGGCTGTTGGAGGATCGTGAAATATGGCGGATCAATTCAGTAGAACGATCCGAATCGCTTTCGCCGATTTTTACAAGTTTCATCTGTACATAAATACCCCGCAGATCAGCTTTATCTTTATACCGCGTATTAGAAAGGGAAGCAGTCGTTTGACCGCCGTTGATAATCTGAAAATCACGCACGCCTGCAATATACGTTCCGCTTTTTGTTTTAACAAGCCGTACCTCCATTGCCGTCGCTGATACGCCGTTGTTGTACGCAAAAAACATAGACGGACATTTCAATATCGTTTCCCTGATTTTCTTATTTACAGCAACCTTAGTAGATAAAAAGGACCGAACATTTCCTTCCAGCAAATGGCTTCCGTATTTGTCATAAATATCAGCAAGTACTTTTCCCGGAATAATGCAGAGGTAACTATCGTATTCAGCTGTCGATACGCTACTTGCTTCCAGACATGGAATTCCCTCCGGAACATATTCTGTAAAATCAATTTCAATTGTTTTTTCCTCCGGAGAACTGCACAGGCGGAATACACGGTCAATATCCCAAATCTGGCATTCCGCCGGTATTCCGTCTATCGTGCGTTCATCAATGGTTTTAAGCGTACTGCTGACTCTGGCATCGGTAAGAATCAAGAACTGATATTTTCTTACCTGATCTTTCTGCAGGCGGAGCTGCTCTATTAAGTCTGCGCACGGCGTACTTTCTTCAATTTCCTGATGCAGACTGCTGTGCAGCGCCTGATCAACAAAAGTCTCCAGCCGATTCAGCAGAACTTTCGACTCCTTTATTCCCATGGTACGCTCTTCGGTTCCGTCATAATCTGCAATGATCAAGTACACAGTATGATCAAACTCGTCACAGGCATATCCGTCAACACGATACTTTTTTCTTTTAACTGTAACATTTTCATAATACGAAGGCGTAATCTCAGGGAGACGTTCTTCTTCAAACAAAGACTGCGACATTAATTCAACGAAAGCCGCGCTGGATCCTTCGCCTGATGCTGTAGCCTTTGCCTTTACACTTTCGAGAAATTCTTTTCTGAACTCTTGCCCATCCACGATTATTCCTCCATCCGCCATTCTTCAATTCCTGCCAAGCTGAGCACATACTGTACCCCTGCAATCTGCGGAGGCATCATCTCGGAAGTCAGCCGCGGAAAGGTTTCATCAACCCGATACTTTATCTGTCCTGAATAAAAATACTTCTGTTTCCTATATTCAGGCAGGTCAATAAATCCATACAGCAGAAGTTTTCGCTCTAAAAGCATGCATGCATTTTCATCATCCTGCACCAATGCGGTCACAGCATCAACTTGTTCGCTTAACGATATGCCGCCTCTTCGCTCAGGTGCACATTTATCAATTTTCATGACGACAAGTTCACCGGGAATGCTACAGTCAAGCTGTTCGCGCGATGAGATTTTTACGAACGAAGCATTAACTCCTACTGCTTTGATTTCATGCCACCCATCGGAATAAACGAAATCCTGATCTGCTCCATCCGGACCAACCCATCCTTCTAATGCCGAAAGAACGGAACGTCCTTTTTTAATCACTTCGGAAAGATATATCAATTCACCGAGCAGACCTTTGCGATTGTTTTCATCCATCAAGCATTTCCGCTGTTGCGCAAGAAGCTTGTTCCATTGCTTAAATCTTTTCGCGACAAGTTTCAGCACATCAGTTTCAGAACCGGCGTGCTGCGAGTATGAAATCAAATCAGCACAGAACTGTTCAAAAACGCCATCTTGTTCAATCCGCAACAATGAAAAAGAAAGCGTCCATCTTTTATCTGAACGAAGGCCTTTTGATACAGCAATCGACTTAGATGACGGCAACAGCTCAGGTTCGCACGGAGATAAAAACACCAGCGTTTTCTGATCTATGTTTCTCCAGCCGATATGCCACTCCATAGCATGCACAGCTGCTGCCTGAATAAAACCGCCGTCATAATAATCAATCGATTTCCATTTTTCGTGAAGATATTCAGCAGTAATTCTCATTCATCTTCATCTTCTTCCGGATTCATCCAATTTCTAAGTTCAACCATATTGACTACATAATTAGCTGTTTGAATGCTCTTGCCCGTATCAGGAAATCCTACGCTGAGAGCAAATAAAAATTGAGGAATGTTGATGTTTGCAGACTTGAATTCATCCAGCTTTGTTTCAATTATATGAAGCATCAGCAGGGGACTGCGGTCTTTAATTAAATAGGCACTGTCAGACACATGTTTACCACCGTTTCGTTCCTTGAACTGCTGTTCAGCAATCTCAATCTGCTCGTCCGTAAGACCGGCTTTAGTGCACCCGCCGGATCCGACTCTTACTTTAGTTCCGCTGATCCGAATCATCTTGTCATCAGCAATGACGCTGCGGAGTTCTGTAGCCTTGACCTGCAAAGTTCTGCTTCCGTATTTCAAGCCTCCAGGATATTCAGAGCCCTTTCCATCAGTTACAAGTACAGCATCCCACGTTTCATCGTCCATTTTTTTATCAATATATTCTGCTAAAGCTTTTCCTTGGAATGATAAATGCCAAGGATGCGCTTCAAATTCATCCAGCAGCTGTACTACTAAATCTTTCGGGACACCGCGCCAATAATAATCCTTCTGAGTCTTATCAAGAGTCCCGCAATTTTCAAGCTGATCAACAAATTTTTTAAATGCTTCTTCATTAGCTTCCAGCACATTCAAATCTGCTTTCAACCTCGGCGTTTCAAGCAGCTTTCCTGAAACTGTTACCGGACAGCTGACCAGTTCGGCTGACCGCATTTTATTCCGCGCAGTGGCAATCAGAGAATTCGGATCCTGACGTACTTTCAAGCCGAATTCTTTGGGCGTTTGATTTGCCTGCTGCATTTTGAAGATTTCATCCTTAAGTTCATCTGCCGCTCTTGTAATATATCCGTACCAATCAATCGCTTCCTCTGAAATCCAAATTCGGAAAAGATCTTCGTAGTTGGGCCGATAGCCGAACCATCTGCCCATTTGAAGAAGCGTATCATACATCTGCGACTTACGGTAGAAGTAACTGACCATCAGTCCCTCCAAGGTCAGCCCTCTAGACAAGCTGTTTCCGCCTACGGCAATAACTCGAAGGCCTCCATTCTGATGACTAAAATAATTCAAACTTGCAGCGCCTGATTTCTGATTTACAGCTCGTACAACAACCGGAGCAACTGCATGATACAGATAATTTCTGCAAATATCGTCCCAATCTTTTTTGCTTGCTTCATCCAGATGATGCCTGCACCATATTTTATGGAGTTTATGCAGAGTTGGAATTTCTTCTCGTTCTTCTTCAGAAAGCTTTGCATAATTACGTACATCAGACTGTACTTGGCAAAGCCATTCATTGATAATTTCAACAATACTGTTCTGTACCTTAGTGAACCGGCTGACATGAATCATCATGGAACGATGAGCAGAATTGTCGCCCCGCAGATCACGAACCGTATTGGCCAGAAGAAAGTAGCCAATTGCCTCATACATGCTCGGCGGCAGCGCATCTACCTCCAACGACTTTTTGTGTCCGAACGGGAAAAACTGCTCCATCTCATCCTGCCGCAGCGGAATAAGCACATTGGAATAATCAGATTCTTCTCCAAAAATTCTGTCCGCACCAATATAATTGCTTGGAGAAGCCAGCGAATAAATGAAATCTCTGGGAAATAAATCATCCCCGATCATCTCGTCTTCTGTTTCCGGATTAATAAAAATATTTGCAAAAGGCGTAGCTGTAATTCCTAAGTAAGACGCCCGATTAAATTCCTTCAGCAGCTGGCGGATGCATTTGTTAATCGCCGTGGGACTGTCATCTTCGCTTTTCGTATTTACTGACGCATTATCAGCTTCATCATCTATCAGCAACATAGGAAGCATAATTTTCTTGGTTTCATTATTGCGGCTGTTGCCGGAAAGCCATCTGATCAAATTCATGAGAATCTGTTTATTTTTCTTAACAACAAATACAACAGGATCAGAAACGCTTTCAAGATTCAAATTATTGCTTCTCAGTATATTTTTATCAAAATCCTTGCTGACAGAAGTAAAGGCTGCGATCCTTTTCTGATCTCCGAATCTTCCGACGCCGACCGGCACGTTTTTGATTTCCATCCCTGCTTTCGGATCCAAGAAATATTCACTTCTCCGGCCGGAAAACTCCTCGTCCAAGCGAGACTGCGTCTGTTTCCGCAAGTTTTCCATCATGCCTGCCAGCACAATAATGACTCTGTACCCCGCATCAGCAGCCTTATTGCTTATGGCTGTATAGTTGGCCGTTTTCCCTGACTGCACATCCCCCAGAATAAGGCCTCGCCTTTGAAAAGATTCTTTGCTCTGCGGATCGCCAAGCAAATCAACGATTTCATCGGAAACTTTGTCAAGCGAGGCAATAACCCTCGGATTCCAATGCTTAATTTCCCCTAAATACTTTTTATAACGCTCCCAGAAAAAAAAGTCTAAATCAGCTTTTCGTGACAGAAGCCATGACTGATGCCGCGTATTTTTATCATTAATAAAGATTCCTACATCCATTCTGACAGTAACAGAACTTCTGAGCTCAGACAGAATATCATCGAATTCACTGTCGCTGACCGGATAGAATCCTGCCATCCTCTCCCGCATTAGATACGCTGTTTTTCTAAACTCTTCTTCTGTTGGGGGAACATCTTTATACTCTGTATTGATACAAGCAGAAATCACATTTTTAAGTACTTCACTTCTATTCATTAAACTTTCTCTCTTTCTTTCATTTTTCGTATTAAATCAGGATGTTCGCAGAATGGTGCGATATGTTCCATCTTTTCAAGCATTTCCAACCGCTGAATGCTGCTGGAGAAACTGCCTAATATCTGCTCCATCATTTTCTTTGCTTCACTTTCTTCTATTTCCGAATCATTCTCAATCTTTTCATCATTATTCAGATCAACGTAGAGCTGATTCAGCGGAATTCCTCTCTCAATATATTTCAGCAACAATTCGACCTTTTCCCGGACTGCAGGTGCTTCAGAAAGTATCTGCTCAACCAGCGGATGATTTCGGTTGATTTCATATGCAATGCCCCTGTTTCTTGTTTTCAGCCGCGTCCATATATGTTCAACAGTATCCGAAGTTTCTTTTTTCCCTCGGTATGTCCAGGTATG
The DNA here is from genome assembly GCA_964507845.1 of uncultured Megasphaera sp. GTDB lineage: Bacteria > Bacillota > Negativicutes > Veillonellales > Megasphaeraceae > Megasphaera. The sequence continues at coordinate 26,913 of CAZDQW010000017.1, read as the reverse complement.
CTTGCTTTTATCTGCAATACGCTGAATAATTGCTTTCAGATTTTCTTTTACCTCTGCCGGCGGAACAGCTTGAGACTTTTTAATATCCAGCGTCCATAAATCATCCAAATCATTCGGAATATCAACCATAATGCGGGCAAGTTTTGAAAGCTCACCCTGCCTCATCATGCGGAACCATGTTCCCCAAATCAGCAGTCGCTTATTTCTGTAAACATAAAATCCCTGCTGTTTTCTGATGTCTTCTTTCCCGCCGAGCATTTCCTTTTCCTTTTCCGTCATCTTGGATATATGCGGCAAAATATACGGCCTGACGAGAATTTTCTTTCCGAGGATCATAAAAGTTTCCGCATCCATAGCCGGCGTGCTTTTTCTCAGCAGGAACGGATCCGCTCCTTTAATTTCTTCATGATTGAGAAAAATTTTCAGCCGTTTTATTTCCTTATCATCTCCTGAAATATACCTATGAAATACTAAACTTAGATGCTGTCTTACTTCATCCATTTTACGGCCGAGTACCTTTTCTCCCTCTTTTTCTCCCATAAACAGCCTGTCCAACTTCTGCCAAACAACCAATGTTCCGCTCTTTTGCATTTTCAGGTCAGAAATACGAGGAACTGCATCAATATCTTCTTCTTCCAGAACAAGAAGCGACCATTTGCCTGTTTCCTTTACATGATCTAAATCCCATCGTCTTCCTGCAATGCTGCTTCCCTGCTTGCTGACAACAGTAAGCACTCTGCACTGCGACAGCGACGCTGTCTTTAGTCCAAGTCCATATCGGCCTAAATCCGTTGCCTCTCTCTCATCTGCCGGACTTTTGCTTCCATACTGCATCGCCTTGTCAATCTGCCTGTCATCCATGCCGATGCCGTCATCCAAAATGCAGACATATGCATCTGTCGGGAAAAAGAATAATTTTGCTTTTCCTGCTTTAGCCGCTATACTGTTGTCAATAATATCTGCAACTGCCGCCTCCAGGCTGTAGCCAATTGCTCTTGTTGACTCCATTAAGACAGGTGCAAATGGAGGTATCTCTCTTTCCTGCATAATCTCCTCTTTCTGTATATCTACTTATCTTCAAAGATTGCAAAAACGGTATTAAGGACACGCCAAACAGATTTTCAAAAGTACTTCAGTACAGATTTCCACCGCCGAGCAAAATTGCCGACCCTCTTGAATGACTGAATCAAGCAGTAAAGTTTATCATATTCGTATCAAGTATTCATTTATAATCAACCTCAATACGTTATTTTCATCCTATATTATATCTGTTTTTCACGCAATTGACTATATCCCTCTGTATTAAATTGAACCAGCATTTGTATTATTATAGTTTCCTTCGTCCCTTCCATTCATACCTGCCGCGCATATCTCGGCATGGAGGGGAGGCATTAGACATAGGGGCGGTTCTCTTTTATAATACGGATTAGGAGAACGTGCAGTTGATGACTCCGTATACGAAAAGGGAGGGTTTCTTCGGAGATCTTTTCCTTTAAGGGAGGAATATAGATGAATAAAAAAACATGGATAAAGATTGCCGTGCCTGTTCTTGTCCTGGCCTGCGCGGCGGCGTATTTCTTCGTTCCCGGCGCAAAGACCGTGGTACAGCAGAGCCTGCGCATGACAAAGTCCGCGGCGGCGCATTACGAACTGACGGGCAGCGCCGACGTCATGAACATACGGCAGGTCATTACGGCCGACAGCACGACGTCGCGGACGGTCATGTGGCAGTCGGCAGGGCCGGCGGACGGCGCCGTCCTGGAGTACCGCCGAAAAGGCGATGACGAAAGCGCCGTCCTGGCAGCGTCCAGCGAAGCTTTTACGGACGGCGGCGCGACGACGTACATTCACGCCGCAACCATAACGGGTCTTGCGCCGGGCACGGAGTACGAGTACCGCGTCGGCACGGAAACGAAGCGCAGCCCCTGGCGCCCGTTCCGCACGGCTGAAGGGACGTCCTTCAAGGCCCTCATTTTCCCCGACTCCCAGTCCAGCGACTACGGCGTGTGGGCCGAAACCCTCGACCCGGCGTGGAAGGCCAACGGCGACGCCCAGTTCGCCCTCTTCATGGGCGACCTCGTCGATAACGGCGAAGACCCGTACCAGTGGAACGCCTGGTTCGACGTGTGCGAAGACATGCTCAGCCGTATTCCGGCGGCGCCGGCCATGGGCAACCACGAAACGTACACCCTGGATTGGAAGGTTCGTATGCCCGAAGCCTACGTCCGCCTCTTTTCCCTTCCCGGCGGCGCGCCGGAGGCTTATAAAAACCAGTTTTATTCCTTTGACTACGGCGACGTCCATTTTGCCGTGCTGAACACGCAGATTTCGGAAATGGCCCGGTTCCAGCCGAACCTCCTGGCCGACCAGATGGACTGGTTCCGCCGCGACATGGCCGGAACGGACAAGAAGTGGAAAGTCGTCGTCATGCACAAAGACGGCCTGCAGTACGGCTTCCAGAGCCGTCCGGAGCCGCGGGAAGAAGGATTTTCCGAAGACGGGCTGGCGTGGATGCCCCTTTTTGACGAGTACGGCGTCGACGTCGTCCTGTCGGCGCACCTCCACACGTACCGCGACCGCGGCCATATCCGCGGTTTCCGCCGAGACCCCTCCGGTCCCCTGTACATCATTACCGGCGTTGCCGGCAGCGTCCGCTATCCCGGCCTGTGGAAAAACCACTCCCTCGACGAGTACGTCGCTCCCCAGCCGGAAACGGCCAATTACCTCGTCATGACGGCCGATGATTCGTCCCTGACCTTTACGGGCTTCCTGCCGTCAGGCGAAGAACTTCATGCGGTGTCCGTCCGGAAATAACCGCATAACGAAACGAACCCGCCCTTCCCCGTGAGGAAAGGCGGGTTTGTTGTATGCCGAAGGCCGTAAGCCTTCTTGGTTTTTTTACGCTTTCATGACGGAGGCGCAGCGGGCGCACAGCGTCGGATGATCGGCATCCCGTCCGACGGTTTCGCTGTGAATCCAGCACCGTTCGCATTTATCGTGGGCCGACGCCGTGACGACGACTTTCATGTCGCCGTGGTCTTCGCCGGGAACGGCGTTGTCCGGCGCTCCGCCTTCGGCGAGGGATACTTCGCTGACGATGAGGAGCGTTGCCAGCTGGTCCTTCCATTGGCTGAGGAATTCGTAGTCTTTGCCTGTAGCGTAAATGGCGACGGCGGCGTCGAGGGCGTGGCCGATCGTCTTGTCCTGCCGCGCTCCTTCGAGGATGCGGGTCAGGTCGCGGCGGTACGATAAGAATTCCGTCCAGCGGGCTTCCAGTCCGGCGTCGAGGTATTCTTCATGCGCTGCCGGCCAGTCGGTCAGGAGAACGCTTTCTTCCATCCCTTCCGTCTTCGGCATGTTCTGCCATACTTCTTCGGCCGTAAAGGACAGGACCGGCGAGATGATCTTCACGAGTGTGTCGAGGATCCGATACATGGCCGTCTGGGCGCTGCGCCGCGCCGCGGAGCCGGCTTTTTCCGCATAGAGGCGGTCCTTGATGACGTCGAGGTATATGGCGCTCAGGTCGACGGTGCAGAAGTTGTGCACGGCATGGTACATGACGTGGAACTGGTAATTTTCATAGGCTTCCGTCACCGTTTCATAGACCTGTTCCAGGCGCATAAGGGCCCACCGGTCCAGTTCCTGCATGTCCTCGTAGGCGACGGTGTCCGTTTTCGGATCAAAGTCGCTGAGGTTGCCCAAAAGGTAGCGGAAGGTGTTGCGGATCTTGCGGTACACGTCGGAGAGCTGTTTCAGAATCTTCGGCGACAGGCGGATATCTCCCTGATAGTCCGCCGACGATACCCACAGGCGCATGACGTCGGCGCCGTACTGTTCCATGACTTCCTGGGGAGCCACGGTGTTGCCGACGGACTTGCTCATCTTGCGGCCTTCGCCGTCGACGGTAAAGCCGTGGGTCAGGACGGCTTTATACGGGGCGTAGCCGTTGATGGCAACCGACGTGAGAAGGGACGAATGGAACCAGCCGCGGTGCTGGTCCGATCCTTCGAGGTACATTTCGCAGGGATAGTCGAGGTCGGGGTCCGTGCACAGTACGCCCTGATGGGTGCTGCCGCTGTCGAACCACACGTCCATGATGTCGCTTTCCTTCTGGAAACGGCTGCCGCCGCAGTGGGGGCATGCAAAGCCTTCGGGCAGCAGTTCTTTCTCATCGTGCATCCACCACGTATCGGACCCTTCTTTGGCAAACAGTTCCTGGAGATGGGCGATCGTCTCGTCGGTAATGATAGGTTCGCCGCAGTCTTTGCAGTAGAAAATCGGGATGGGCACGCCCCATACGCGCTGGCGGGAAATGCACCAGTCGCCGCGGTCGCGGACCATGTTGTAAATCCGTTCGTGCCCCCATGCCGGAATCCACTGGACCTTATCGATGGCGTCGAGAGCCTTCTGGCGGTAGCCGTCGATGGAGGAGAACCACTGTTCCGTCGCCCTGTAGATGATGGGGTTCTTGCAGCGCCAGCAATGGGGATACTGGTGGCGCATGGAGCTTTTGGCAAAGAGGGCGCCCATTTCGGCGAGGCGCTTGATGATGGGCACGTTCATGTCGAAGACGAATTTGCCTTCGTAGTCGGGCACCTTGTTCGTGTAGCAGCCGTCGGCGCCGACGGTGCCGATCGGTTTCAAGCCCCACGACGCGTACTTCATGCACACGTTGAAGTCGTCTTCGCCGTGGTCCGGCGCCGTGTGGACAAGGCCCGTGCCGGCTTCAAGCGTGACGTGGTCACCCAGAAGGATCGGCACCTTGCGGTCCGCGTAAAAGGGATGGACGAAGACGCTGCCTTCGAGCTGTTTGCCCTTCATGACTTCCGGCAGGACTTCATAGTCTTCCACCTTTCCGGCTTCCATCGTCGCTTTGACGAGGTCTTTCGCCATGAGCAGGTATTCTTCGCCGGTCCGCACCCAGACGTAGTCCAGTTCTTCATTGGCGCAGATAGCCATGTTCGCCGGAATGGTCCACGGCGTCGTCGTCCAGATCAGGGCAAAGGCCTTGTCCGGGTCGGCGTCCTGAGGCAGGTGACGGCTCACGTCGACGGCCTTGAATTTGACGTAAATAGAAAAGGACTTATCTTCCTTGTATTCGATTTCCGCTTCCGCCAGGGCCGTTTCGCAGCTCGGGCACCAGTACACGGTTTTCAGGCCCTTGTAGATATAGCCTTTTTTCGCCATCTGGCCGAATACGCCGATCTGCGCCACTTCGACGTGCTTTTCCAGCGTCAGGTAGGGATGTTCCCAGTCGCCGAGGACGCCAAAGCGGATGAAATCCTTCTTTTGTTCCTGAATCCGATCCATGGCGTAGTCGCGGCACTTGGCCCGCAGATCGAGAGGCGCCATTTCGTGGCGGTTCAGGCCCGTTTCCTTGATGACGGCATGTTCGATAGGAAGGCCGTGCGTATCCCAGCCGGGAACGTATTTCGTGTAATACCCCCGCTGGGTCTTATATTTTAAAATAATGTCTTTGAGCACCTTATTCAAGGCATGGCCGATATGAAGCTGGCCGTTGGCATAGGGAGGGCCGTCGTGCAAAATAAATTTGGGCGCGCCGTCCCGTTTCTCAAGCCGTTTTTCGTAAATCCGATGTTCCTGCCAGAATTTCAGCATGTCCGGTTCCCGCTTCGGCAGATTGCCCCGCATGGGGAACTCTGTCTTAGGCAGCTGCAATGTCTTGCCGTAATCCATTCTTCTGTTTCCTCCTTAACGCATGAAAAAAAATAACGCCTCCATCCCTAAGGGACGAAGACGTAATCACCGTGGTACCACCCTACTGACTGCCGTGCAGCCGCTCTGCGCCGTTAACGGGGCGATCCGCCGGCTGTTTCGCAGCCGGAGCTCCCAAGTGATCCGCCGGCATACCGCCTTTCCCGGGCTTCCACTGTCCCCGGTTCGCTGGAAAGACATCCGATGCAGGCCGTCTTGTTCATCGCATCTTATATAACATAAATTATTATGTATATAGTCGTATTGTACTGATTTATCCGCCCTTTGTCAAGAGACGGCGCTCCTTCGCCGCCATTCTCCGAGCAGGTTCGCCGTCTTGCAGGTTTGACAAACCTGCAGCGGCCCTCTTTTCTTTCTTCTTTTTCTCTTGACAAGGCCGTCATAGTACGATATACTATACAAGTCACAAGGAGTGGCACTTACTGCATGGGGGTATAGCTCAGTTGGTTAGAGCGTCACGTTGACATCGTGAAGGTCGTTGATTCGAATTCAACTATTCCCACCACAACAGGAAAAAGAAGCCTGCATCGCGCAGGCTTCTTTTTTTGCGTCCTTCTTCATCAAACGGCAGCGCTTCTCCCGCCGATTTTCCGTTTACGGTATCGGCCGGATCTCGGCGTAGCCCTTCCAGGCAAACAAGGCTTCTTCGGCTTCGTTCCCGTAAACCTGCTCCACGTCGCAGATATAAAGGTAGTGATCGCCTGTTTCGTGGTATTCTTTCAGGCGGCAGACGATGGCCACGCGGCTGTGGACAGGGATGGGAACGGGACTTCCTTCCACGGCCATGAGTTCAATGCGGAACTGGGAAACTTTGTCGGTACTGCGGCCTGTCGTAGTGCCGCAGCCGAAGACGGCGTCGGCAATGTCCGCGCCGGGAACGGTGAGAACGACGTTCCCGCTGCTCCGCACCATTTCGCCGCTGTACGACGTCTTGGCCATGGCAAAGGCGATCATGTCCGGCTTATAGGACAGATACGTCCACCAGGACACGGCCGCAAGATTGGCCGACCCGTCGGGTTTTTGGGTGCATACCAGCGACACCGGGTTCGGAGACGTCAGGTGAGACGCTTTCGGCAACGTAATTTTTTCCAGGGTAATTCCTCCCTTTTTTCTTATGTACTGTTCTGCTGTTTCCATAGCCATGGACGCGGCAGGTTTCTATTTGTCCATGAATACGGCGCCGCTGTGCCAGGCCTGGCCGACTTTTCCGCCGACGGCGTAGTATCCGTTCTGCATCTGGTCAAAGACAAAGGTCTGCAGTTTTCCCGCGTCAATCTTGCCGCTGCCGTCCAGCACCTTTTCATCGGCAAGGGCGTTGACGATCTTCCCGAGGACCCGCAGCCCGTACGGCTGGGACTGCATATCGGCGACTTCGCATTCCAAGGTAAGGGGGTATTCCGCAATGACAGGGGCATCTACGTTTTCGCTTTTGACGGCGTGAAGCCCTGTGCGCGCGAACTTGTCCGCCGCCTTGTTGGCGCTGACAATGCCGAAAAAGTCGGACTCCTGCAGCGTATCCGTTCCGGGGACGGCCAGGGTAAAGGCTTTCCGCGCCTTCAAGTTGGCCGCCGTCTTGTGCTCGGCCTCCAGATTGAGCGCCACCATATCTTCGGCGCAGATTCCTCCCCAGGCCATCATCATCACATTGACCGTGTCGTCTTCGTTGTACGTGCCGATCATGTACACCGGCATGGGAAACAAGTACGGCTTAACGCCGAAATTCTTTGGCATCGCAATGACTCCTTTCCATTTCAGTGAAACTGATTATTTTCTTTATTACGATTATTATACCGATATGGAAAAACAAAACAAGTACGCACATTGTTGTTAGATACTAACGCAAAAGCCAGAGACTTACTTTAGGAAAGCGAATCTGCCTCTCTTTTGCCAGCGTTTTATAACGTTATGTGTTGAATAGGGCCGTGCAGATTCTTTCCCTTTCCCTGCAAGTCCTTCTCTGAGACGCAGATTTTCCATAAAACCACCCTATTGACACCGCGTCAATACGTCCGTCAGGTACTGCCGTACAACGGCAGGGGGTTATATTGCCCCTATCCATCTTTGAGGAACGGGGGTGATGCCCATGAACGAGATGAACGTATTCGTACTCCTTCTCATCGTTTTGGTTCTTCTTCTGCAAAAGAAATAACCGCCCTCTAGTTTCCCAGCTATTGGCGGTTACATCTTCCAATATATAGGGGCTGTACCGTTTGTCGGTGCAGCTCCTTTTTCTTCTTTATCATACCAGCCGCACGGCCTGCCGTCAAGCCCTTTCGGCCCGGCCCGTTACGGCTGTTTCCTGCTCCGGGCCAGCAGATAGGCCAGATCCCGCGCCGGAACGAAGCCTTTGCGCCGCGCCGATACGGCGCCGCCGCGGCGGATGACGAGCAGCTGCGGCACTTCGTAGACGTTGAGGTCGCCGGCAGCGGAAATCTCTCCCGTATAGAAGGGCATGGGATAGCCTTTCTCCTCATAATAGGCCCTGGCCTCGCCGGCATCGCTTCCCAGAACCGCCATGATCAGATGCATGTCCCTGCCGTATTCTTCATAGAGGGAAGCCGCTTCCTCGAGCTGCCGCTTGCTGTCGTCGCTCCAGGGCATCCAGAAGACGAGGAGGACGGGTTTTTCGTTGTACAAGTCCCGCAGTTCCGCCGCCGTGCCGTCTGCCCTCTCCAGGCGCACGTTCGGCGTCATGACCTCCACGTCGGCCCGCCTCGCTTCTTTCGCCGCCGCAGCAATGGCTTCCTCGCCGTCTCCGCACCAGCCGTACCAGGCAAAAAGTCCTGCCGCCGCAACGGCTGCCGCGCCGTATGCAAATTTTTTCCATTTCCTCATGGTCTTCACCTGCCTTCCGCTGTCTTTCCTTTTCCTTCCGCTGTTTTTCCTTGACTTATAGCAAACTTCATCATGTATACTATAAGCAATTTATTTCGGACTTATGGGAGGATTTCTATCATGAAAATAAAAGAAGTCAGCAAATTGTACGGCATTTCCGCCGATACGCTCCGCTACTACGAACGAGTCGGCCTGATCCGCAACGTGCCGCGCGATAAAAACGGCAACCGGGATTATTCCGAAGAAAACTGCCAGTCTATCGTCTTCATCAAGTGTATGCGGACGGCAAACATTTCCATCGACAGCCTGGTCCGATACCTCGACCTGTACTACCAGGGCAGCCGCGAAACCCATGCGGCCCGCAAAGCCATTCTCCTCGATGAGAAAAAGCGTCTCGAAAGGCGCGTCCATGCCATGAACGAAGCCTTGGCGTATCTGAACAAGAAGCTGGAAACGTACGATCACTGGACCATATAACGAGGAATCCAAACAACATATAAGAGATAGAGAAAAACCGCGCCGCTGGTTGTATCGACACAGCGGCGCGGCTTTTTATTTCCGTGCTACGGCTTGTTCAGTTCGTCCAGGGACAGGGAAAATCCCGGCACGTACTCGTCCAGGAATTTGTCTACTTCCGGCCGCCCCAAGGCTTTGAGCCGCCGCTCCAGCGCCGCGCGCGCGTCGGCAAATTCCCGGTTTCCCGCCGCCAGTTCCTGCACGCACTTTACGTAGGCGCTCAGCGTGTCGGCCGCCTTGACCATGGGCCAGGCCGGGTCGGCTTCGGCCTCGCACAGGACGGGACGGTACAGGTCCTGCAGATCCTCCGGCAGCGTGCCGAGAAGCTGGTTCTTGGCAAGGGCTTCCACTTCGCCGTAAGTGCTGCGCATCTGTTCGTTGAAGTACTTGACCGGCGTCGGCATATCGCCCGTAAAGATTTCCGCCGCATCATGGAACAGCGCCAGGACGGCCGCCCGGTGCGGGTCCCAGCGTCCGCCGAAATACTTGTTTCCCAAAAGGCAGAGATGGTAGGCAATCATGGCCGTCTGCAGGGCGTGTTCCTGTATGTTTTCTTCCTGCGTGTTGTGCATGAGCCCCCAGCGGCGGATGAATTTCATCCGCGCCAGGAGGGCAAAGAAATGGCTCATCTCCGTCCCTCTTACTTCCGGTACAGGCCCATGGCGCGGACGGCCTTATCGTACGTTTCCGCCGCTTTGGCATGGGCTTTTTCCGCCCCTTTATCGAGTATGTCGTCCAGTTCCGGATCGGCTACGAGCCGGACGTAGCGCTGCTGGATCGGTTCGAGGGCCGCGATGACCGCTTCGGCCACGTCTTTCTTAAAGGCGCCGTACCCCTTTCCCGCATAGGCCGCTTCAACGGCTTCGTGGGACTGATCCGTCACGGCGGAGAAAATTTCGATCAAGTTGGAAATGCCCGGCTTCTTTTCCCTGTCGTAGTGAACGGAGTTTTCGCTGTCCGTCTGGGCGCGCTTGATCTTCTTTTCAATGTCTTTCGGCGCGTCGAGGAGATAAATCGTCGCCGTCTTGTTGTCGTCGGACTTGCTCATCTTCTTCGTCGGGTCCTGAAGGCTCATGACCCGCGTGCCGTCGTGGCCCAGGTAAATATCGGGGATCGTAAAGACTTCCCCGTACAGCCTGTTGAACCGCTGCGCCAGGTCGCGCGTAATTTCCATGTGCTGCTTCTGGTCGTCGCCGACAGGCACGTAATTCGTCTGGTACAGCAGGATGTCCGCCGCCATGAGGGGCGGATAGACGAGAAGGCCCGCGGGAATCGAATCGCCGCGCTTCGACGCCTTGTCTTTGTACTGCGTCATCCGTTCCAGTTCGCCGACGTAGGACTGGGTCATCATGATCCAGCCCAGGAGGGCATGTTCCGGCACTTCGGACTGCACGAACAGCGTCGATTTGTCCGGGTCAAGGCCCGACGCAATGTAAATCGCCGCCAGCTCCCGCGTCCGTTCATGAAGAAGCCGCGGGTCCTGCGGCACCGTAACGGCGTGCTGGTTGACGACGCAGTAGTAGCATTCGTTGCCCTCCTGCATCTTGGAAAAATTCCGCAGCGCCCCCAAATAATTTCCTAACGTAAGTTCCCCGCTCGGCTGAATGCCGGAAAAAATAACCGCCATACTATGTGTCCTCCCATCGCGGCAATGCCGCCGCAAAAAAAATCCTTCCGCCCCTGTAAATAGGGACGAAAGGAAGATCATTCCGCGGTACCACCCTGGTTGGCTCTGTGCCCGGCTCGGTCGCGCATGACAGCGCGCTCTCCCTCATAACGGCGGAAGTGCCGGCGGCTCCTACTCGCTCGTTCAGGCCGCATCTCCCGGGCCCATTCCCGCCGCGCCTTCATGCCGGCCTCCCACCGCCGCCGGCTCGCTGAAAAGGGGGTCATGGCAGTACTTGCTCCCGTTCCTCGACATTGTCTCTGTTATGACACCTATTGTATAACCGCCGCCGCCGCTTGTCAAGATACACGCGCCGGCGGCAGGCGACGGGGCGGATGAAAAATCACGGACCGCCGTCCTCACGCAGCTACTTGATCAGTTTTACTTTGCGGACCGCCGCCAAATAGTCGCAGGCCGCTTCATAGACCGATTGGACGTGCTTTTCCATGCACCGCCCCGCTTCTTCCGGATTATTGCGCAGGATGGCGTAATAAATTTCCTTATGCTCCGTCAGCGTCGTTTCGATCCGTCCCGTATCGCCGTACAAAATGCGGATGCCGATGAGCTTCATGCCGTTCCGGAATTCCTTCATCATGGACCTGATGATTTTATTGTTCTGGACGTTCCACAGGATCGTGTGAAACGCTATGTCCTGGTCGATGAAGGCGTTCCAGTCCTGCTCCTCGGCGGCCAGGATTTGTTTTTCCAAATTGTATTTCAGCCGCTCCAACTCGTTCCATTCGATATACCGGCACGAATTGACTGCGGCGATTTTTTCCAGCGCTTTCCGGACTTCGAAAATATCGTTCACCTGCTGCTCGTCCAGCGAAATGACTTTCATCCCCCGGTTCCGGATATACACGACAAACCCTTCTTTTTCCAGCCGCTTCAGGGCGTTCCGCACCGGCGTCCGGCTCACGTACAGCCGTTCGGCTATTTTCCGTTCGATTAAGTAGGTGTTTTCCAGGTATTTCCGGCTCAAAATATCGTCTTTTATTTTGTCATATACTTCCTGATAAATGCTTTTGACTTCGCTGCCGTTATCCATAACCATCCCCTTTGCATAAAACGGTACATCAGGAGCCCCATAACCGCCGCAGCCGCTCCCATTCCGCTTCCGCCGCCGCCCTGACAAGATCCATATCCCCGTCGTCCAGCAGTTTAAAGCGGCTCTGGCTTTTGATGTACGTTTCTATTTTCGAGAAATCTTTCTGCTGCCTGTTTACGATATAGTTTCCCTCTTCGTATTCCAGCAGGTTCCACATGCCGCAGTCCACGGCCAGCTTGGCCGTCTCTATGGTTTTTTCCGTCCCATAGCCCCACCCTGTAGGACAGGGCGCCAAAACATGAATAAAGGTCGTTCCTTGCTTGGAATAACGCTTTGCCTTTTCCAGCTTACGGAAAAAATCAAGGGGATATCCGATGCTTGCCGTGGCCGCATAGGCCGGCTCATGAGCCGTGATAATGGCGAATAAATCTTTTTTCCTGCACATTCCTCCCTTTACCTTCTTCCCCGTCGTCGTCGTGGTCGTCACGGCGCCGAAAGGCGTCAGGCCGCTTTCCTGAATGCCTGTATTCATGTACGCCTCATTATCATAACACAAATAGGTAAATTTTTCCTTACGGTCCAGCGCCCCCGACAAGGCCTGCAGGCCAATATCGGCCGTCCCGCCGTCGCCGGCAATACCCAGGACATGGTACTCTTTGTGTCCCGCCCGCTCGGCGCCGGCAGCCATTCCCGACAGCACGGCCGCCGTGGCGGCAAAGGGAGTCGTTATGGCGTTCAGCCGGTACGCCATGTTATGAGGATAGTTGAAGGAAACGGCGGCCATGCAGCACGCCGGAAGGGCCAGGAACGTATATTTCCCGTATATTTTCAGCGCCATGCGGACAGCCGCGCTGCACCCGCATCCCGCGCAGGCTTTGTGCCCGTAAAACAATTCTTCGTTAGGTATGTCCTGAAAGCGAATTGTCATGTATTCCACCTCAAATCCACGAAATCGACGGCGCCGTCTTCGCCGTCCCGGCGCAGCAGCGTTTCGTACATCCGGCGTATCCGCTCTGCCGGAATGTCCCGTCCGCCCAGGCCGGCAATAAAGTTCCGCAGATAGTGTTTTTCTGCCTGCGCGCCGGCCAAGGCGGCGCACACATCGGTATACACCGTTCCCTTGTACCCGTAGGAAATGTCTTTTTCCAGAACGCCGACGGCCGCCGCGCCTTTGACAAGTTCAGCCAGCCGTTTTTCCGGGAAAGGCCGCAGGCAGCGCAGTTTGACGAGGCCGGCCCGCACGCCTTCCGCCCGCAGCTCGTCGACGACGTCGCGGGCCGTGCTGGTAATGCTGCCTATGGTTATCAGCACGGCCTCGGCATCTTCCGCCCTGTAGCCTTCCGTCATGCCGCCGTAGGACCGACCGGTCAATTCGCAAAATTCCCGGTCCGTCTGTTCGATGACATCCATGGCTCGGCATATGACCTCCTGCTGCTGGTACCGGTACTCCGTGTGCCAGTCCGGGCCTACGGTAATCGACTGGTTGACGGGCCGCTCGAAACTCATCTTGTTGTCCGTTTCATACGGCGGCAGGAACCGGTCGGCCTCTTCCTGGGACGGCACCTGGACCAGCTCGTACGTATGAGTCAGGATAAATCCGTCCAGGTTGATCATGACGGGCAGCAAAACGTCTTTATGTTCCGCGATTTTATACGCCTGGATCGTCATATCCAGGGCTTCCTGGGCGTCTTCCACATACAACTGGATCCAGCCCGTATTGACCATGGCCATGGAATCGCTCTGGTCGCCGTAAATGCTCCACGGCGCGGCTACGGCGCGGTTGGCGTTCATCATGACGATGGGGAACCGCGACCCGGGAATATAGTGGAGCACTTCGCACATATACAGCAGTCCCTGCGAGGACGTTGCCGTAAAAGTCCTGACACCCATGGCGCTGGCGCCCATGACGGCTGCCAGCGCGCTGTGCTCCGATTCCACCTGTATATATTCCGCGTCCAGCTCCTGCCGGTCCACGTATTCCGACAGCCTCTCCACGGTGATGGTCTGCGGCGTAATCGGGTACGCCGCAATGACCGCAGGCCGTGATAAGAGGACTCCTAACGCAACGGCTTCGTCGCCGTTGATAAACCGAACGTCTTTCCGCGTCATTTCATCCACCTTCTTTTACCATGGAAATCGCCCCTGCCTTGCATTCATACGCGCAGATCCCGCAGCCCTTGCAGAACTGATAATCGATCTGCAGCTCTTCTCCGCTCTTGTCGATGACCCCGTCGGGACAGAAGATAAAGCACCGCAGGCAGCGGACGCATTTGTCCAGATCGATAACGGGACGCCGGCTCCGCCACCCGGCGTTTGGTTCCGTCAATAAGCCGATCGGGACGGTAGCGCCGGCAGGCATTTCCCATATATTTCCCGGTTCTCTGTATGTTGTTGCTGCCGGTTTATTCATATGATGTCCTTTCTGCCGCACCGTTCCGCCATGCGGCCGTATACTTGTTCAAACAGCTCCTTGTTCCGGCTGCGGACAGGCTCTTTAAATTCCCGGTCCAGGGCCCGCAGGCATTCCGCAAGCGAGACAATGCCCGTATAGGCCGTAAGCGCCGCCATCATGGCTACGTTGACGATAGGGCGCTGCAGCACCTTCATGGCCCACTCTTCTGCCGGAACGGCGATGATGTTCCTCTCCCGGCCGAACGGTTCCTCCATGCGGACGGCGTTGACAAATACGGCGCCGCCGGGCCTCAGCCCCCGGAATATGTCCGGCTGCAGGAGGGAAGCGTCCAGTACGACGATGTAATCGCACGTCGCCGCCATGCTCCGGTTGCGGATCCGCTTATCGTCGATTTTCGTAAACCCCAGCACAGGGGCGCCTCTCCGTTCGGGGCCGAAGGACGGAAAGGCCAGTGCATATTTGTTTCCCATGACGGAGGCGGCCGCCCCCAGCAGACGGGCTGCCGTAAAAGCGCCCTGGCCGCCTCTTCCATGCCATCTGATTTCAATCATAGTCGCCTCCGCCTATCCATCGACCCGGAATATCGTATTCGGATTCATGATCAAGTTGGGGTCCAGCGCTTTCTTAATGGCTTTCATCATGTCCAGCTGCACCGGGTCCGTATAGGTTTCCATCCACTCGAGCCGCTTCGTGCCGATACCGTGCTCTCCCGACATGACGCCGCCGACGCTGTAGACGTAGTCGTAAATCTCCTTCATGATCTGATCCACCCGCTCCGGCCATTCTTCCAGCGGAATGTCGCCCTGGAGAACGGCCAAATGCATATTGCCGTCGCCGGCGTGACAGATCAGGTGGCCGACGGCATTATGCTTGCGGCAGATCTGAGGGATAACGGCCATCGTTTCCGGCAGCGCTTCCAGCGGCACCACCGTGTCTTCGGAAATATGGACGAAACTGATCTCGCGGTTCCCTTCTTCCACGCTTTTCCGGATCTGCCAGATTTTCTTGCTGTCCGGCGTCATCGTTTCTATAACGCCGTTGCGGCGGCAGATTTCGTCTACTTTCACGATCTTTTCGTCCAGCTCTTCTTCCGAATTTCCGTCCACCGTAATGATCAGGTATTCCCCGTCGTCCTGATGAACCAGTTTTTCCTTCAAATAGTTGGCCACGACGCGGATGGCCAGGTTGTCCATATATTCCAGGGAAACGGGATCGACGGACGATTTCAGCAGGTCCATGACTGCATTGATGGCGCTCTTGGCGTCCGGGAAAATGCCCAGCAGGTCGATCTGCATGACCGGCATGGCAACCAGTTTCAAATAGGCTTTGGTAATGATGCCGAGCGTCCCTTCCGACCCCATGACGAGCTGTTCCAGGCAATAGCCCGTGCTGTTCTTCTTCGTCAGCGTCCCCAAGGTGACGATATCGCCTTTCGGCGTCACCACCTCGACAGCGTACACCTGCGCCCTCGTCGTGCCGTACCGGACCGCCCTGTTTCCGCCGGCGTTCGTCGCGATATTTCCTCCGATAAAGCAGCTGTCGCTGCTGCAGGGGTCTCCCGCATAGACAAGGCCGGCGTCGTTGGCCGCTTTCTGGACATCTACCGTCCTGACTCCCGGTTCGACAATCATATATAAAAACTGGGAATTGATTTCCAGGATTTTGTCCAGCCGTTCCGTCAATACGACGATGCCCCCCAGGGACGGCGACGCGCCTGCCGCCAGTCCCGTTCCTGCCCCGCGCGGCACGACGGGGATGATGTGCCTGTTGGCCAGCCGGACGATCTGCGCGATTTCTTCGGCGCTTCCCGGCCGGACGACGACTTCCGGCATATGCTGATACCTTTCGTCGGTGACTTCGTCATGGCTGTATATTTCCAGCTTATCGCTGTCCGTAAAAACGTGCTTTTCCCCTACGATGCTCCGCAATTTTTCAATAATATCCGCCGTGACCTGATTATACCTGCTCATACGTAACGCCTCCTTCCTCTAGCCGTCATTGTGCCTTATTATTCTTTTCCCGCGTCCCCGCAGCCCACATGGGCGATGCGGCAGGCGTCCCGCGCCCGTTCTTCCCACTTCGTATAGGCGTTGACCGTCAACTTGGCGCCGTCGGGAGAACCGCCGCCGTGAATAAAGGCCGTACAGGCGCCGCCGTACGTGACCCATTCCAGCAGGCGGGCCATTTTCGCCCTGTCTTCGCCGCTCCAGCCGGCCGTCATGGCTTCCTTCAGCTTATGGCCGTACTCCGGCGACTGAAAATCAAGATACGACGGGAAACAGCCTGTTTCCGCGATGCCGCCGGCAATATCGAACGCCGCCTGTTTGGTCGAGTACGGGAGCGTCGCCAGCAGCGTCTTGTTGACGTGAGCCAGCAGCGGATCCGGGATCCAGGCCCCCGAAGGATGGCTCCTGCCCATGGCGATGGCGCCGATGCCTACGCCGAACATCGTCTCGTTATTGATGGAAATGCGCAGTAATTTTTCCCGGAATACTTTTTCCGGAATGCCGTTGGCCCTGGCCATGTTCAGGGCCGCGCCCATGATAATATCGCCCTGGCCGGCGGCGCATCCGCCGATGGCGGAACGGTAATAAGCCGCGAAGTTGGCGATAAATCTGCCGGCGTACTTATATTCCTGACACAGAAATACGCGGTGGTTCGGGATAAAGACCTTGTCCATGAGGATAAACGCTTCCGTCCCGTTTCCCGAATGGGGCGCGTCCCAGCCGTCTTCGCACTCGCGGGTATCGCTGGGCCGCCGGGTTTCGACGACGGTGATCCCCTCGGCGTCGCGGGGAACGGCAAAGGCTACGGCAAACTCCTTGTCTTCTTCCTTGTAGCCCGTGCCCGGAACGACGATAATTTCGTTGGCCGAAGATACGCCGGCAATCTGCACCTTATATCCGCTGACGATGATGCCGTCGCCGGTAATTTCTTCTACGTGCACATTGGCGTTTTTATACGGCTGTTCCGACGCTCTCTTCGTCCTGTTTCCCTTGGCGTCCGTAATGGCGCCGGACAAGGCCAGGGCGTTTTCTTCCATATACACCCAGTATTCTTTCAGCCGCCGGTGGTAGTCGGTGCCGTACTCTTTGTCGCAGTCATAGGTCGCCGACCAGAGTGCGTTGAGGGCGCTCCACCCGACGCACGTTACGGCAGGACACGCGCCGCAGATATGATACTCTTCCCGCTTCATCTTCGCATCATTCATCACGTCTTCCGCCGTCCTCATCAGGGAATTCCACCGGTGAACCGGCCGGCCCGTAAGGTGTGACGTCGTCGTAAACAAATCTTTCGTATCTTCGTCGAACGATTTGTCATAACACCGGGCGATGAACTCGATCTGATACTTCGTCTGCCGGTCGGCCGTCACATCGTCAATGAGGCGGCCGAACTTGTACACGTTGGGACGCATCTTCCGAATGCTTTCCATGTACTCTTTTCCCGTTTTTAATGCCATAGCGTATTCCTCCCTGTTTTTATGCTAATATTTCTTCAGCGCCAGGACGGAACATCCCAAAGCGCAGATCAATCCGATGGCGCACAACATCATCAGACCGCCGGAATAGCTGTGCGTCATGTCGATGGCCAGGCCGATCAGCAGGGGAATAAATCCGGAAATGACCGAACTGATGCCGTTCATAAGGCCCGCTCCCGTCCCGACGGCTTTGCTGGGAACAAATTGCTGGAGCAGCGTCCAGCAGGCCGGAACGCCCAGGGAAATAAACCCTACGCCTACGGAAATAAGCAGCGCCGCCGTCAAGTTGTCCGCCGAATTGGCGCCTAAGTACAAGCCCAGCGTCGGCCCCATGAGAGCGATAACGAGAAGCCATCCCCGGCGGCCGAGTTTGTCGCCCAGATACCCGCTGAATATGCACAGTATCGTCGCCAATATGTAGGGAAGGGACGACAGCATCCCCATGGAAGCCCAGGTAAATCCCCGTTCAATCTTCAGGTACGACGGGAGCCAGGAAATAATGCCCCACCAGATGGAGCAGTTGCCGATATAGTAGATGACGAGAAGCCAGTACCGGTAATCTTTCACGAAGGTCTTAATATTCTCCCAGGCCGAAGCTGCCGTTAATTTCGCTTCGCTGGCCGCTTCTTCCTTCATGCCTTCCTGAATATGCGCCAGCTCTTCCTTTGAAATCCGCGGATGCGTATCCGGCGTGTCTGACGTGAAATAGCCTAATAAGAGCAAAGGAATCATACCGATGGCAATAAGTACGGCAAAGGATTCGCGCCATCCCAGGCTCTGGATGACGAAGACGAAAAACGGCATGGCAATCGCCGGCCCAAAGTACAGCGCGATCCCCCACGTGGCGTTCGCTTTTCCCCGTTCCGCCGGAGGGAACCAGTTTTTTACAAATTTGCTCTGCATAGGCCAATGAAGCCCTTCGCCCAGTCCCAAGATGATGCGGGAAATGAGCAGCACCGCCAGCGTCGGCGCCAGTCCGCCGATAGCCAGCGACGCCATCCATAAAACGACGGCCACCATCATGGCCTTTTTCGGGCCGATCTTATCGCCGATGGGGCTCAAAAACATATTGGATATGCCGTACGTAAGCAAAAACAAACTCATGAGCAGCCCTGCGCCCGCCGCGTCGCCGGCCAGGCCCATTTCCTGGAGAAACGCATTGTCCGCCACGATAACCGACACATTGACTCGATCCAAATACGCAATCAGCAACGTAATAAGCAAGATAATAGATAAAATTCTTCGCTGTGACATAACCTATCCCTCCTTATTATGAAAATACCTGTAATGGATGTGTTCCGGAACATATCTATACCTGTAAATTACCAAATCCCGGCGATATATGTAAACAATTCCGACGATGAGTAAAATATATAGCCGTTTATTGTAAACCCCGTAATTGCCGTGCGGACGATAAAATATTCCCATAATACCGCCAATACTGCCTTATGACGGCAGCTCATCTTTTCCCGATTTGTCATCTGGTTTTAAATTTAATACCAGTCCGTGGTTCTTAATTTTGTACCATAAAGCCGCCGCTGCTCCGTTTTCAGCCAAAAAAAACAGGCCCCGTGCCGTTAAGCTGCACGAAGCCTGTCCTTGCCGCGCGAAATCCCTATGCCGCCGTAATCTCTCTTGCCTTCTCAGCTACTTGCCGATCCGATAATAGGACAATACGTTTAAAATCTCCGCATCGCGGCAGTCCGCTTCATCCGGATGAAATTGATTCAACGCTATAATTTCTTTGGCTTTGTTCAATTTTTCAGGAGGCAGTCCGGAAAACTGCCGCCACCATTCGTTCGCCAAATCACAGTCGCCGGGAGACACGGCCGTATACACGCCGGCCAGTCTCCGGCGCAGTACCGCATCATATTTCCGCCGGTAAATAATAAACGTTTCCGGCATCCACAAAATTTTTTTAAATTCCTCTTCATCCCGCCCGAAGGCTTCTTCGAAAAAGGCCTTTCCTTTGCCGATCTTCCCTTTCGTCGAATTTAATATGGCCTGAATGGCCCGAATGAATTTCCTGTTCCAATGCCTCCCGATGTAATCCCTGTTTTTAAAAAACCGGGGATCATCGATGGGATGGTACTTCATGGGAAACGAATAAATACTCGCCCCTAATTCTTCGCACAAATCAACATTCATCTTCAATCGGAAATACAATTCTTCCGGCTTATCTTCAAAATTATATAAAATGTAATTGGATAAGTCTTTATGCCCGTGTTTTACGGCAATTCTCACGGCCTGTTCATACGTGTCCCTTAACTCCCAGTGATCAAAGGCGATTCGGACCGGACGGACGGGAATTTCCGCCAGCTTTTCCATGTTTTCCTCTGTTATCAATCTCGCATCGATTCCCTGGTTGAAATCTACAAATCTCTTTTTCGGTTTATTGGCGTAAAATTTTTCAAAATAAGGTTTTACTATGTCATAGGTAGCAAATATCGCTTTTTTCGTCGCCGTATGTTCTTCAAGAAGCCGATGTTCTTTCAAAACGGAATATACCTTCCGGCAGTCCGCCCCTTTGTACTTGCCGACGAATGTTCTGAATTGCCTGACGCATGATTTTATGTACCCTCTGTCGTTTTGGCCGGATCTTAAATTGGCGACTGCGATTTCATACAAATTAGGGGCAATATAGGTGCTGCCCTTCGTAAATCCGGCCTTTTTGATGTCTTCGATAATATCAGGAAAACGGTTTGACGCCAGTACATTATTATCCAGAAGCAGCAGCTCCCGCTTCGGCCCGTATTGTTCTTCCGCACGTTTTACCTGCGCCGATACAGGCAGAAATTCTTCATACGTGCTTTCAATTTTAGGCACAGCGCAGAATCTGCACCGGTTGACGCATCCCCGAGTCATATAGGCATAGTAGGCATTGGCCGCCGGATATTGGTAATCCACTTCTTCCAAAATGGAATAATCCAAAGGAAGCAAATCAATAATCATGTCGCTGCCTGCGTCGAGTTCTCCCGGCGTATGCAGCGTCCCCACATGAGGCATGATGCCGGTTGCTTCATAGACGCGTTCCGGCAGGATAGACGCCATGACGCCGCCGACCATGACGTCTTTTTCGTTTTTGCACAATTTTTTGGCAAAATTGATAGTATCTATCGTAATATCCCAATAAAACGTAAATAACGTCGTAATGCCCACCCTGTCATATTTTCTGAATGGTTTTTCAAAATACCGCCGGTGGAAGTAGAAATTCCGATAATACTTAAATAAGTTCGCAATAATCGCATTGGTCTTGTATCCCGGTATATCCTCTATCAGCGACACGCTGCCTTTTTTGAGAAACCGGCAGATCTCCGGCGCATATTGTTCCCAGAAAACAGTGTCGTCATTGGCATATAACTGTTCCTTCAGCATCTCAAAAGTATCGCGAAGCACCAGTTCCCGCAAATCGCCTTTAAAAAAAGTAACCTCATCTCCCAGCCTTTTATAATACGTAGAAATTTTCATAATTCCCATAGGCGGGTATTTGTTCTTATAATTAGGCTCTATCAGCAAAATTTTTCGTTTCATTATTGTAATTCTTCCTGTATTTTCTTAATAACCAGGTCGGCTTCATCAGGAGGAAGCATCTGTTTGATCACTTTATAAATCCGGCTCACTAATTTTTGTTCCTTCCGATTCAATGCGGGCAATTGATTCGTCAGATATTGCCTTTTCTTCTTCCCATTCTTGTCGTCCTTATACCCGCTGTTCTGGCGCCCGCTGCCGCTTGCTGCTTCCCTGTCTTTCTCCTGCCGCTCTTCCCTCTTTTTATCGTAAGCTCGGTATATTTTCTGCAGGACGGGATTTGTATCATCTTTCTTTAGTTTTTCCAGCTTTCTTTTCGCTTTTTCCGCTTTTTCTCTTTTTTCAGCTAATAGTCTTTCCGTATTTTTTCTTTCTTCCGCATCAATAAAATCCCTCTTAGAATCCCTCTTTTCATAATCGATTTCTGCTTTTTCCAGTTCATCTTGTTGTTCCAATGCCTTTTTATACTCATTCGCCTTATGGTAGATCTCATAAAAGGTCTCTTTAAATAAGGGCTTCAAAGCATCTTCAAATTCTTTGCATGTATCGTTGATATTGAAATAATCTCTTCGCGCGTTGGGAATTAAATCCGGGTGTACGGCAAATACTTCTCCGACAAAATATAAGGGACCCCGCCGTTCTTTATACAACTTGGACAAGCAGTTCTCATCTCCGATTTGAATATTGCCTTTCCGGAGCCGGATTCCCCTCATCGGATTAATTGACTGTATTTGTTTTTCAAACCGGGAAACGCCGTACCACATCCAGGCCAAACATTCCCCTTTGGCATTGTTAAATACTTCAAACGCTACGTCCTGTAACTCATCACACCGTTTTCTATCTTTGGAAGACTGTCCTTCGTACAACGCGTTGACATAGTGTTTGTAAAGTCTGTCGCCGTTGACAGTAATCGGATACGTATCAATAGTAAACCCCTGTTCCTCCGCGTATTGGGTAATTCCTTCTGCAAACATAAACTTTGCTGTATCATACGGTACGGGAGCAACGTTTCGTAAATACTTTTTAATTTCATCTTCATCTAACAGCTGGTCCGCGGCAGAGTCCGTCACATCCAGCATTTCAACACAAAAAAAGTGTTCCTCCTCTTCCCATGGTTTTTCTTCATAGGACGTAACAAGCTCGACTAACTCAGCGGCTTCCACGTTATTTTCTCTATCCGCTAAAATCTCTCTTAATCTCTTCGCATCCCACGTACAGATAGATTGATACGCCTCTCCCGCAGCCGTGCAGGAAAATATCAGCGTGTCGCAGAACGCCAGCCCTCCCAGTCTGCCGATGCCGCGGAATCCCTTTTCTTTCGTCTTATCTTTTTCTGAGTCGGCAATACTGCTCATGATTTTTTTAAATGCCTCGCGGGATATTCCTGTTCCGTTGTCACATATGCAGATCCATCTTTTACTCTTATCAATATCTATTTCAATAACAGCGTCCTCTTTTTGAATCAATCCCTCCTGCACGGCCTTGTCGATAGCGTCCGCTGCATTTTGGATATATTCCCGATAAATAATTTTTAGATCTTCGTACATTCCCGTCGTCAAATTTTCGATGACATTTTTCCCAATAATGGCCATTTCTTTCACTCCTACTTCGACTTAAACTGTTTGTAAATCGGCTCCGGAAATTTTATATGCAGCAGCGAGCGGAACACCGGGTTTTGGATAATATATTCACCTTGTTTCAGCCGCGCCATCATGCTTTTGTAAATATTGGGGATAAAACGGTAATCGCTTTTGGCTATTTCAATGGCATTCGTTCTGCCATATGCCATAGTCGCGCAATTGCCGGCAACGCGCGGATGGATGGCGCTTTTGAATTGTTCCGCCGCAAATAAGATAACGCCCAATGACCGGCCTCTTTCCGCCACATCGAGGATCTGCCGCAGAATAGGAGAAGACTTCGGCGCGTCGGAAGAAGCATACTTATTCAGTTCGTCAATAAATACGATAATTTTGGACGGCGGCGTGTAGTCATCACTGCCCTGGCTCAGCTTCAAATCATAAATGGCCCGGATCACATCGCCGAATACGAAACACTGCATGTCATCGTTTAATTTGGCTATATCGATGACATGCACTTCGTTTTTTCGAATCTTGCCCAGCGCGTCGCTGAGCCGGACATCATGACCTTCATCTCTAATATTGCCGAACATATCGTTGCCGTAAATTGATTTCTTGACAATTCGCTCAAACTTTCTCCAACTTTGAACGGTAATTTCCTTATCCGTATTAGCTCCTGCCGTACCGCAGCGCCCTACTTCCTTGAGAAACTCCTCCCAGCTGTCCAATTGGCCGAACTTTCCTCTGCCGGAAATAATGTAGTTAAGAATGGAATCCATCGTTTGGTTGGGATCGTCAAGACCGGCAAACATTAAGTCCAAATTATCTTTATCCTTGCTGTACTCATACCGATACATACGGGCTTTTCCATGCCGGATGTTTTCTTCTGCTTCTTCCCGTTCCAAATAAGTATTCCATACATGAGTCGTAGAATAAGGATAATAATAATGTACCTGCTGAAAGGACTTTGTCCTCATCCCCAAGTCTTTATACAGCTGATGCACTTCTTCCCGTTTTTCAGCGCCGGCAAATTCATTGGGCAAATCAATAGCCAGCAAATCTTTGCCTTTTACGTTAAAAATAACAAAGGCAGCATCTTCATCGGCCTCTTCATCCTCTTCTTCCTGCGCCGACAGGCATTTGTCCTGGATGCTTTTCATTAAAAACATAGCGTAAGACGTTTTGGCCGCCAGTCCGGAAATACCCGATATATTCAAATGCGCCCCTTCCGGGCCGATTAAAAATTTAGTATCTATATTCACGCAGATTTTTATTTCTTCCCCGTCCGATACGCCTTGATACATTTCCAAATATCCGCAGGGAACAGGATGTTTGATCGTCGATAACCCCAGGGCCCAGGAAACTTCCTCTTTGGACGCCAGGGAAACAGGCGTTCCGTTTAAGACCGGCGTATATAAATTTTCAGTATTCCCAATAATTTTCGCCTTTACGTAGTTCATGCCGATGCGGTACGTTGCCGGCGCGGCCTCGACGTCGCCGAAATCATTGGAAATATAATCGGCCAAAAAATTCGCCGTGTCGGTAATATGGGAAATTTCTTCAATAACGCCGTACGTGCTGCTTCCGCCAATATGCGCCGCTTTAACAACGTCAAAGGGATTGAGAATTAACTCCGGTTTCGTCCAAAAATAAAACTCTTCCATCGTCGACGGATTTTTTTCCGTCGCCAGCACTTTGCCGATTATTTTGTTCATGTTCTGATCACCTAATTTAAAATAAATTTAAAAACATCGTATACCCCAAATACCGGCTTTTCACGAATCTTTCCGTCGCATAAACGGGATACAGGTGGTTGGCCCACCGGGAGTCGGCGCCGTAACATACGGGATTCCGTTCGTTGATAATATTCCCGGTAATTACATCTACCTCATCGGAGTCTATTCCTTCTTCTATTTCCTGATCCGTCACCAGTATTTTTTCCAATTTTAATACTCCGTCAAAGGCATTCGACGTATACTTTGGCGAGCGGATTCTGACAAACCACACGGCAAACCGCATATCTCCAATTCTCTCTGAATAGTACATCTGCACCGGCGTCCTGTAATATACCGGCAGCTCGGCAATTTGGCTCGATATGTTTTCCTGATTTTTTACGACGCACATTGCCGGATTAAACGATTTCGATGCGCCGACAACATATCGATAGTTATTTCTGTATTTTCTTAATTCTTTTTCACTCATATCAATCACTTGATATTCGAGTGAACCATCTTTCAGCAAATACCTTTTCTCGGACAATTTTTTTCTTTTTACCAACTCGGCTACCATGTTTTTTTCTCGCCGCACCATATAATCCTGAATCTTTGCTATTCCTTTGTTCTCGATTTTCTCGTCTTTACTTATATTGGTAGGATACGTTATGATTTCATCAAATCGTATAGTTTTCTTATCCTTTTCCAGCTGCAACTGCTTATTAATTTTTTGCAGCAAATCGCCAAAATATACGTCGTCACTCACCCAATCACTGTTTTTAGCCAGTTGAGGCAGCGTAATGACCAGCTTTCTTTCAAACATCGGCTCGTTGTCACAATATAAGGGCCTCATTTCCCGATTTTCCCTGACGCAGCAGCCTACGCCTACTTGTCCTGCAATAATCGGATATACTTGTTTTCTATAAACAATATCGTCTACTTTATACGTCCTTCTGGAACCATCCAGAAAATATTTGAATAACGGTTGACTACGGCTGATACAATCGGCTTTTTCTTTTAAATTCCTGACTTTGCTGCTCCGGTCTGTTTCACCCATCCTCGTCCATTCAATACGATAGGGATGATCGTCATAGTCAAATCGGGGCATTTCAATACCTTCAAATTCATACTTACGTGTTTTAAAACTTTTCCCGTTCGTTCCTTCTGCAATGATATCTAATATTGATTTCATCCTGACCCTCTTTACGTTATGGTAATCTTTGCGTATAGTAATAATTTATTATAATTATATCGCTATTTTCCTTCACCTACTATACCCCCCCCCCCCGTCTATGCTTAAACTTTTATAAGCATTTTTTTTATTCCATATATATCTATCTCAATCACTTTTCTTCTTTTTTGTTCACCTATGACAGAAACTATTCAAAAATCCAATCTATTTCCCGACCTTTTCTAACAAAAAATCAATTATCTGCTTCCGGAAGAAACGCTGAGACGGCACTCCGCTGTCATTGGCCTGCCTGTCCCGCCGCCCACGCCGTCATCCTAACCGGCACACAGAAAAAGAGATACCTCTCATCCTGATTATGCGGCGCAGAAATCCCCGCCTCGGTATGGCGGAACTGTGGCGCCATATCAAGGAGAAAAGGCTATCTCCGCCGACGGGAAAGCCTCTTCCGAGTCATGCGGAAACCGGGCAGATTCCCTCCGTCAAACAAAGAAAAATACGTACAGGTCCAAACCCTGCCAGCCGATGATCTGTCCGGGACAGTCTGCCTTTTCTTCTGCCGATTTTCCGAACAAGCTGGTCAGGCAGTATGCCCGCCGGGGCATCCGTGCGAAGTGCTTCCAGACAGACAACGGCTTTTCGTCTACCAATCGTTTTGCCAACAGCAAGAGAATCTGCTTGCCCTCCTTGAAGCCACCGCCGCTGAGTTAGGTATCCGCCGCAAACTCATCCGTCCCTACACGCCCCGCCACAACGGCAAGTCGGAACGCAGCCGCAGGGAAGATCAGAAGCGATTTTACTCCTGTCACCGTTTTTTTCTCTGGAAGACTTCGCAAAACAGTTTGCTGTCTATAACCGCCGTTCCAATCGCCTTCTTATGAGGCTCCTTTCTCCGGCTTTCTCCTAATTACTCCTATTCCAGATATGCAGCAGCCCAAAGTACTGCACGGCTTTACCAAACAAACGGTCAAAACACAGAAAACCACTCCGCAGACTTGACAGAGCCAAGCACATAGAATTTACGCATCAGCAGCGAAAAACACCTGCATAACTCATTCCGTTCCATCGAATCGGGTACTATCTTCGATATATAGGCTTTAGACTGCGTAAAAACTGTCGAATATGTTAGAATTGATAAAAGAAAAAGACGGTATAGGCTTGACATGTTTCAAGCCTTTACCGTCTATCATCACCATCGATAAATAACTACCAATG